>NZ_JBEOWP010000003.1:108208-604620 GCF_040296095.1 Micromonospora sp. NPDC002389 | reverse complement strand
CCGCCCAGTCCTCCACGCTCAGCACCTCCCGATGCTTCCGGAAGGGGTCAAAATTCAACCGGAACCACGGGGTCAGTTTTCAGGCGGAGCCGACATCTGGTGTTGGCGGCGATGGCGGCGGGTCTGCCGGTGCGGAGCCGACTTGCCCTGCCAGGCCCAGCACCGAATCCCGATCGAGCGCGGCCACTGGCCCGGGACCGGTGAGCGGTGACCAGCGGCGCAGAGCTGGCGATTCTGGCGGGTCACCTTCGCGGACGCGACGGCTGGTTTCTGGGCGGTGCGCGGTGACCGCCCACGGCCCGGTCATGCCGATCTGGAGCTGCGGCGGCTGTGACCTTCCCTGGCCGTGTCCGACCCGGCGGCGGGAGCTGCGCGCGGAGTACGCGGACGCGCCGGTGTCGCTGGCCCTCTACCTTGGGGCCTACCTCATCCAGGCCGCCGAGGACATGCCCTGGGCACCAGCCGGCACCCTGCACCGCCGCTTCATCGGCTGGACCCGACAGCCGCCGGACGCACAGCAGCGAAGTACAGCAACCGTTCCAGCCGAACCCGACCGGGACGAGCACCATCAAGCCGGATGACCTCGTACAACCCCGATCCGTGATCGCACACCGAACGGCGGCGAATCGTGATGGCGGATTCATGTCGTAACATCGTCCTGTTTCTTTCCTGGGCGGTGCGGAGGACCGCATGGACGATGTGACCCTCCGGGCGCTGCGACTCGTCGAGGAGGCCCAGACCGGCGCCGCCGCCCCGGCGTTGGCGACCGCCGAGACGACGCTGCGCGAGGCCACCGGGGAGATCGCCGACGGACCGGCGGCGCTGCACTTCGCCCGGGTCGTGGCGCTGACCCGGCTCGGTGAGCTGCGGGCCGCCGTCGCCGCCGCCGACCTGATGCTGGCCGCTGCGGACCGCGAGGGCAGCGCCGGATGGCGGTCGTGCGCGCTGTCGCTGCGCGCCACCCGGCGGCTGCGCGTCGGTGACAAGGACATCTCCGAGTACGACGTGGAGACGGTGCTGCGGGACCTGGTCAGCGCCGAGACCGCCCTGCTCGTCGACGAACCCGACCCGGTGATCATGGGCAACGCGCACACCGGGATCGCCATCGGCTACGCCCAACTGCGGCTCTACGAGTTGGCCGCACCGCAGTTCGAGGCGGCCTACGAGACGACGCGGCACCCGGACTACCCGGACAACGGCAACCGGGCCATGTGGCTGTGCAACCTCGCCGAACTCAACCTGCTGTGGGCGCTGGAGTTGTATCAGGTGGGTCAGGTCGCGGTGGCGGAGGGGCACACCACCGTCGCCGAGGCGCACGCGACCCGCGCGGCGGCCGAGGCGTCCGGCCCTCAGGCGCGGGTGTGGCGGCTGCTGGCGCTGCTCTACGCCGCCTGCGCCCGCGCCGACCGCCAGGACCCGGCCGGCGCGGCGGCCGACATTCCCCGGTACGCGGCCCTGCTGGAGGAATCCGGCCTGCGGCAACAGCAGGAACTGCTGCTGTGCCGACCGTTCCACGCCGTCGCGTTGCGCCGCTCGGGGCGACCGGGTGAGGCGCTACGGGTCATCCAGCAGGCGGTGTCCGCCCTGCCGGTCGAGACCGACTGGCTGATCTCGGCGGCCCTGCACCGGACGCACGCGGTGCTGCTGACCATCAACGGATCGTCGGACGCCGTACCGGGGCTCACCTACGGTGACGCGCTCGCCGAACTGCTCTGGCGGCAACGGCACCGCTGGCTCCACACGGCGATGACCATGCAGTCGTACGACGTGTTGCGGTGGCAGCACGAGCAGGCCGAACGGGCGGCGCAGACCGATCCGCTCACCGGCGTCGCCAACCGGCGGGGACTCGACGTCTTCCTGCGGACCCTGGCCGCCTCGGGCGCCCCGGCCGACCGGCTGGTGGCGGTGCTGGCGGTGGACATCGACCGGTTCAAGCACATCAACGACTCGCTGGGCCACGCGGCCGGCGACGAGGTGCTGCGCGCCGTCGCGCAGGTGCTCACCGCCAGCGTCCGCAAGGGCGACTTCGTGGCCCGGCTCGGCGGTGACGAGTTCGTCGCGATCCTGCCCGACGCCGACACCGCCGACGGCACGAAGGTCGCCCGGCGGGCCGTGGACGCGGTGGCCGGGATGGCGGTGTGGCGCGCCCGGGTCAGCGTCGGTGTGGCCAGCGGGCCGGTGTACGCGGTCGGCGACGCCCTCACCCAGGCCGACCGTGCCATGTACGCGGCGAAACGCGCGGGCGGCAACCAGGCGACCTTCCGCCCGGCGGTCGTCGAGCAGTGATCCGCGAACCCGTGGTCGACATCGGCGACTACTGTGTGTGCGACAGTCGGCGACAGAGGAGGACCACGTGAAGCCCTGGCACCTCACCGCTGTGGTGATCACCGTGGCGCTGCTCGGATTCGTCGTCTGGTGCGTCATCGCCTTCCTCCAGGGCCGGCGCGGTGGTTCGTCGGACCGGTGACGCCGGGCCGGTCGCCGTCCGGGCACCGGGCCGCCGGTGCTGACGTCCGGCCGGACCCCGGACCCCGGACCCCGGGCCGCCGGTGCGGCCCGTCGGCCGCGACCGCTACCCTGCGGCGGTGGCTGACGACGCGGAACGGTTGGCGGCGTCGTTGGCGGTGCGGCTCGACGCGGTCACCTTCACCGACCTGACCGTCGACCAGGTCACCGCCCGGCTGATCGACGAGGTCGTGCACTGGGCGGGGGAGCGGGGCTGGCGGGTCTATCGGCGCGCGCCCAGCGTGGTGCCGTTGCCGCCGCCGATGTCGGACCGGCAGTCGGTCCTCGACGTGGCGTGTGCCCGCCCGGACGGGCCGCCGGTCGTCGTCGAGGTCGACCACGGCACCCGGCGGCGTACCTGGGACAAGCTGCTCGCCGAGGCCGACGCCGGGCGCGTGCCGCTGTGGGTGCGGTGGGGGTCCGGCCGGTTCACTGCTCCGCCGCCGCCGATCCTGATGGTCACCTGCGAGGTGTCCGGGCGGACGGACCCGACCGGCGGACGTCTGCACAGTCGGCTGCCGCGCACCGACATGCAGCCGCCGGCGCACTCCGCCACGCGGGTCGGCGAGGCGTCCCCCGTCGAGCTGCCGCTCCCGCCGCCCGGCTCCTGAGGGCTACCCGGCCTGCTCCGCTGCGGGTCGGCCGCTGCGGTACGCCTCGCAGGCCAGGGTGACCAGCTCGGTGAGGTGGGCCGGCGGGTCGTCCTTCCACCACGCCAACCAGACCGGGATCGGCGGGGTGTCGCGGACGGCCCGGTACGCCACCCCGGGGCGGGGATTCTGGTTGGCGGTGGCCTCCGAGGTGATGCCGACCGCCTGACCGGCCGCGATCAGCGTGAGCCACTCGTCGACGCTGTGCGTGGTGCGGATGGTGCCGGGTGCCGCACCCGGCGGGAACAACGCGGGGGTGGTGGTGCCGGTGCGGCTGTCGATGGCGACCGGATAGCGGGTCAGGTCGGCGACGCGTACCGACCGTCGCCGGGCCAGCGGGTTGTCGGTGGCCACGGCGGCGTAGCGGGACTCGGTCCCGAGCAGGGCGCTGTCGAAGCGGGGGTCGGTGAGCTGCCGCCGGACCACGGCGACGTCGGCGCTGCCCTCGCTGAGCCCGGCGGTCGGGGTGTTGCAGTGCACGAACATCAACGGCACCTGCGGGTGGGCTGCGGCCCAGGCGCGTTGCAGCCGTCGGGTGTGCTTGCCCAACGCCGCCCAGGCGTAGCCGAAGCGCAGTTCGGTGCGGGACTCCTCGACGATCCGGTGCAGGTGGGCAACGTCGTCGAGAACCCGACGCGCGGCGGCGAGGACCCGGGTGCCGGTGCCGGTGAGCGAGACGTGTCGGGTGGTCCGTTGGAGCAGCCGGGCACCGAGCGTGGCCTCCAGCGCGCCGATCGATCGGGAGACGGCCGCCTGGGAGACCCCGAGGACCACCGCCGCGTCGGTGAACGTGCCGGCGTCGACCACCGCGACCAGGGTACGGAGTTGGCGTAGCTGCACATCCATACGCTGAGCGTATAGGTGACGCGGTCCATGCATTTCCGGTATCAGTCGGGGCGCTCGACACTGCTCTCATGACGGTGGGGACAGTGCGGCGTGACGACGTCACCCGGAGCGACGGCCCGGTGGCCGGTGTCGGCCGGGGTCCGCTGGTGCGCGGGATCGTCACGATGACCGGCAGCGCGGCGAGCAACCAGGTCGGGGCGGCCCTGGGGGCGCACGCCTTCGGTGCCATCGGGCCCGCCGGGGTGGTGGCCGTCCGGCAACTCGTCGCGGCGGCGGTGCTGCTGCCGACCGTACGCCCCGACCTGCGCCGCTTCACCTGGGCGCAGTGGTGGCCGACGCTGCTGCTCGGGGTGGTCTTCGCCGCGATGAACCTCAGCCTCTACAGCGCGGTCGACCGGATCGGTCTCGGCCTGGCCGTCACCCTGGAGTTCCTCGGCCCGCTCGCCGTCGCACTGGCTGGCTCCCGGACCCGCCGCGACCTGCTCTGCGCCCTCGGCGCGTGCTTCGGCGTCTACGTGCTGGTCCTGCCGGGCCCGAGCAGCGACCTGTTCGGGGTGGCGCTGGGTCTGCTCGCGGCGGCGTGCTGGGCGTCGTACATCCTGCTCAACCGGCTCGTCGGGGCCCGGCTGCCGGGGTTGCAGGCCCCGGCCGCGGCGAGCCTGGTCTCCGCGCTGCTCGCCCTGCCGGTCGCGGTGTCGTTGCTCGCCCAGGGACGGCTGGCCGGCACCGCGCTGCTGTTCGCCGTCGCCGCCGGTGTCCTCGCCTCGGTGGTGCCGTACGCGGCCGACCTCGTCGCGCTGCGCACCGTGCCGGCCCGGTTCTTCGGCGTCTTCATGAGCGTGCACCCGGTGCTGGCCGCGCTCGCCGGTCTGCTGCTGCTCGGTCAGGTGCTCCGACCGCACGAGTGGCTCGGCATCGCCGTCGTCGTGACGGCCAACGCGGTGGCCGTCCGGTCCGCCACCGCCTGACCCGCCACGAGGCGGTGCGGCTTCCGCCGATCGGCGTTGCCCGCACCGTGTTCCTGGAATGGTCGACGGTGCGGGCAGCGGGCACGAGGCGGAGGCACGGTGGGCAGGTCGGGACAGGACCCGGAGCAGGACGTGGGGTCGGTGACCTTTAGCCCGTCCGCGGAACTGCCGCCGCCGTCTCCGGCCGACCTCGACGTGCTGCGGCGACTCGGCGCGCGGTGGCGGGTCGACGACACCGTACGGGCGCTGCCGGTGGACCCGCAGGCGGACGAGGTGCGTACCGCCGAGGGGGCGGGCCGGCACCGGGTGCTGTTCGTGCCGGACGAGGCGGGTCGGCTCACCGCCACCCCCACCGCCGAACGGCAGGACACCGTGGAGGGGCGAGCGCTCGGCCGCCTGCGTCGACTGCTGCTCGGGCCGCCGCTGACCAGTGGGGCGATCCTGCGCGAGCGGATGCCGAAGTTCCTCGCGCTGCCGGTGCTCGCCTCCGACCTGCTCTCCTCGGTCGCGTACGGGCCGGAGGCGATGCTGACCGTGCTGGTCCTCGCCGGCAGCGGCGCGCTGGGACTGTCGCTGCCGATCGCGGCGGGACTGGTGGTGCTGATGCTGGCGGTCGGCACGTCGTACCGGCAGACCGTGTACGCGTACCCGCACGGCGCCGGGTCGTACCTGGTGGCCAGCGACACCCTCGGGCCTCGCGCGGGCCTGGGCGCGGCGGCCGGTCTCGTCCTCGACTACGTGCTCACGGTCGCGGTGTCGGTGTCCGCCGGTGCCGCCGCGATCACCTCGGCGCTGCCCGCCCTCGCGCCGTACAGTGTGCCGTTCGCGCTGGTCGTCATCGGCCTGCTGCTGACCGGCAACCTGCGCGGCATCCGGGTCGCCGGCAACGTGTTCGCCGCGCCGACGTACTTCTTCCTGGTCGCCGTGCTCGGGCTGGTCGCCGTCGGGCTGGTGCGCGCCGCAGCCGACGGGTTCACCGTCGTCGCCCCACCGCCGACACCGGCCGTGGAGGGGCTCGGGCTGCTCCTGGTGCTGCGGGCCTTCGCCTCCGGCGCGACGTCGATGACCGGCATCGAGGCGGTCTCCAACGCGGTGCCGGTCTTCCGTCCCACCGAGTGGCGCAACGCCCGCACCGTGCTCACCTGGATGGTCGGCATCCTGATCGTGATCTTCGTCGGTCTGGTGGTGCTGTTCCACCTCAACGGCCTGACGCCCCGCGCCGACCAGACGCTGCTGTCCCAACTGGCCCGGCACACCTTTCCCACCGGCCCCTGGTACGCGCTCGTGCAGGCCGCCACCGCCCTGGTGCTGCTGCTGGCCGCGAACACCGCCTTCAACGACCTGCCGCGCCTGCTGTACTTCATGGCCCGCGACGGCTACGTCCCGCGCCGCTTCCTGCACTTGGGGGACCGGCTGGCGTTGAGCAACGGGCTGATCGTGCTCGCGGTCGCCGCCGCGGTGCTCCTGGTTGCCTTCGGGGGTCGCACCCATTCGCTGATCCCGCTCTACGCGGTCGGTGTCTTCCTCGCCTTCACGCTCTCCCAGACCGGCATGGTCCGCCACTGGCGGCGACACCGCGAGTCGGGCTGGCGGCGGCGCGCCACCCTCAACGGCATCGGCGCGGCACTGTCGGCGCTGGTGCTGGTGACCGCCGCGGTCACGAAGTTCACCGCCGGTGCCTGGGTGGTGGTGCTCGCCGTACCGCTGTTGATCCACCTGTTCCGCCGGGTCCGCCGCCACTACGACCACGTCCAGCAGGCCCTCGGGCTGCACCCGGTGGCGCAGACCGGCGGCACGGGACCGACCGGGGACGAGCCCCCGTCGATCGTCCCGCAGCAGGTCCGGCACCTGTTCCTGGTCCCGGTGGCCCGGCTCAACCAGGCGGCACTGCGCACCCTCGCCTACGTCGGCTCGCTCGGCCAACCGGCGCTCGCCCTGCACGTCAGCCCGGAGCGGGTCGAGGCGGACCGGTTCCGCGCGGAGTGGGCCACCTGGGGCGACCACGTCCCGCTGGAGACGATCCTGTCGCCGCACCGCGTGATCATCCCGCCGCTGGCCGGGTACGTCAGCGCGCTGCGGCGTAGCCGTCCCGACCTGACCCTGACCGTCGTGGTGCCGGACGTGGTCGTGGAGCACCCCTGGCAGCGGCTGTTGCACTATCGCACCGAGCAGCGCCTGCGCCGGGCCCTGCGCCGGCACCCCGGCATCGTGGTGACCAGCATGCCCACCCACCTGCCCCGCTGAGCTACTGACGCTCAGCGGCCCACGTAGGCCGCCAGGTGCTCGCCGGTGAGGGTGGAGCGGGCGGCGACCAGGTCGGCCGGGGTGCCCTCGAAGACGATCCGGCCGCCGTCGTGGCCCGCGCCCGGACCGAGGTCGATGATCCAGTCGGCGTGCGCCATCACCGCCTGGTGGTGCTCCACCACGATGACCGACCGGCCGGCGTCCACGAGGCGGTCGAGCAGGCCGAGCAGGTGCGTGACGTCGGCGAGGTGCAGGCCGGTGGTCGGCTCGTCGAGGACCCAGACGCCGCCCTTGTCGCCCATGTGGGTGGCGAGCTTGAGCCGCTGCCGCTCGCCGCCGGAGAGCGTGGTGAGCGGCTGCCCGAGGCTGAGGTAGCCGAGGCCGACGTCGACCAGCCGTCCGAGGATGGTGTGCGCGGCCGGGGTACGCGCCGCACCGGTGCCGAAGAACTCCCGGGCCTCGCTCACCGGCATCGCGAGCACCTCGCTGATGTCCCGATCGCCGAGCTGGTATTCCAGCACCGAGGCGTCGAACCGTCGGCCCTCGCACTCCTCGCAGGTGGTGGCCACACCGGCCATGATCCCCAGGTCGGTGTAGAGCACCCCGGCGCCGTTGCAGGCCGGGCAGGCGCCCTCGGAGTTCGGGCTGAAAAGGGCGGGCTTCACGCCGTTCGCCTTGGCGAACGCCTTGCGGATCGGGTCGAGCAGGCCGGTGTAGGTGGCCGGGTTGCTGCGGCGCGAACCCCGGATCGGCGTCTGGTCCACCGACACCACGTCCGCACCGGGCGGAATCGAGCCGTGCACCAGCGAACTCTTGCCGGAGCCGGCCACCCCGGTCACCGCCACCAGCACGCCGAGCGGGATGTCGACGTCGACGCCCCGCAGGTTGTGCGCGCTCGCGCCCCGGATCTCCAGCGTGCCGGTGGGCTTGCGGACCGACTCCTTCAGGGCGACCCGGTCGTCCAGGTGTCGACCGGTGACGGTGCCGCTGGCCCGCAGCCCCTCGACGGTGCCCTCGAAACAGACCGTGCCACCGTCCGTGCCCGCGCCGGGACCGAGGTCGACCACGTGGTCGGCGATCGCGATGGTGTCCGGCTCGTGCTCCACCACCAGCACCGTGTTGCCCTTGTCCCGCAACCGCAGCAGCAGGTCGTTCATCCGGGCGATGTCGTGCGGGTGCAGCCCGGTGGTGGGCTCGTCGAAGACGTACGTGGCGTCGGTGAGCGAGGAACCCAGGTGGCGGATCATCTTGGTGCGCTGCGCCTCGCCGCCGGAGAGCGTGCCCGCCGGCCGGTCGAGCGACAGATAGCCCAGCCCGATCTCCACGAACGAGTCCAGGGTGTGCCCCAGGGCGGCCAGCAGCGGAGCCACCGAGGGCTCGGCCAGTCCACGGACCCACTGCGCCAGGTCACTGATCTGCATCGCGCAGGCGTCGGCGATGGAGACACCCTTGATCTTCGAGGACCGGGCCGCCTCACTGAGCCGGGTGCCGCCACAGTCCGGGCAGGTGGCGAACGTGACCGCCCGGTCCACGAAGGCCCGGATGTGCGGCTGGAGCGACTCCTTGTCCTTGGCCAGGAACGAGCGCTGCACCCTGGGGATCAGCCCCTCGTAGGTGAGATTGACCCCCTCGACCTTCACCTTCGTCGGCTCCCGATAGAGGAAGTCCTGCATCTCCTTCTTGGTGAACTTCCGGATCGGCTTGTGCGGGTCGAGGAAACCGGACTCCGCGTACGTCCGCACCGTCCACCAACTGTCCGACTTCCAGCCCGGGATGGTGAAGGCCCCCTCGGCGATCGACTTGGAGTCGTCGTAGAGCTGACTCAGGTCGATGTCGGAGACCGAGCCCCGGCCCTCGCAGCGCGGACACATCCCACCGGTACGCGTGAAGGTCTGCCGCGTCGTCCTGCCCGCCCCACGGTCGACGGTGATCGTGCCGCTGGCCTTGACCGAGGCGACGTTGAAGGAGAACGCGTTGGGCGAGCCGATGTGCGGTTTCCCGAGCCGGCTGAACAGGATGCGCAGCATGGCGTTGGCGTCGGTGGCGGTGCCGACCGTGGAGCGGGGATCGGCGCCCATCCGCTGCTGGTCGATGATGATCGCGGTGGTCAGCCCGTCGAGCACGTCCACCTCGGGCCGGGCCAGCGTCGGCATGAAGCCCTGCACGAAGGTGCTGTAGGTCTCGTTGATCAGCCGCTGCGACTCGGCGGCGATGGTGTCGAACACCAGCGAGCTCTTGCCCGACCCGGAGACCCCGGTGAACACCGTGAGCCGGCGTTTGGGGATCTCGATGCTGACGTCGGCCAGGTTGTTCTCCCGTGCGCCGTGCACCCGGATCAGGTCGTGGCTGTCGGCGACGTGCGCCGCGCCCGCCTGCGAGCGGCTCTTCGGGACCGTGCTCATCGTGTCTCCCTCTGTCTCACCGACCGGCGGCTGTCCCACCGCACCGGCGGCCGTGACGCATCCCGTTCCCGGCCGTCGAGCGTCGGCTCCCGGCCGGACGGCGTCTCAGGCGATCTGCTGGATGCGGATCAGGTTGCCGGCGGGGTCGCGGACGGCGCAGTCGCGGATGCCGTACGGCTGGTCGGTCGGCTCCTGCACGATGTCGGTGTCGCCGGCCTGCAACTGCTCGAAGGTGGCGTCGACGTCCCTGGTCGCCAGCACGATGCCGGCGTAGGTGCCCTTGGCCATCATCTCGGCGACGGTGCGCCGCTCGTCGTCGGTGACGCCCGGGTCGGCGTTCGGCGGGTGCAGGACGATGGAGGTGCCGGGCTGGTCGGGTGGACCGACCGTGATCCAGCGCATCCCGCCGTACCCGACGTCGTTGCGGACCTCGAAGCCGAGCGTGTCCCGATAGAAGCGCAACGCGGCCTCCGGGTCGGTCTGCGGGAGGAAGCTCGCGTGAATGGTGATGTCCATGCCGGTCACGTTAGTTGCGGCTGCCTGACCTGTGCTTCTCGATTCCTGATCGGTCTGGTGACCTGCTTCGACAGGCACGCCGGGATGCCCGCCGTCGCCTGGGCCGCCTCGCGCCGGTAGACACTCGGCGGCACACCGACCAGCTCGGTGAAGCGGGTGCTGAAGGTGCCCAGCGAGGCGCAACCGACCGCGAAACAGACATCGGTGACGCTGAGGTCGCCACGTCGCAGCAACGCCATCGCGCGTTCGATGCGCCGGGTCATCAGATAGCCGTACGGCGACTCGCCGTAGGCGAGGCGGAACTGGCGGCTCAGGTGCCCGGCGGACATGTTCACGCCCCGGGCGAGCGCCTCGACGTCGAGCGGCTGCGCGTACTCGCGGTCGATCCGGTCCCGGACGCGGCGCAGTCGCGCGAGATCGCGCAGGTGGGCCGCTTCGGTGGCGCTGCTGGTCACCCGCCGAATGGTGCCACGTCCCACCGACGTTGCCCAGCACCGACGTTGCCCGGGTCGGTGCGGCAGCGCGGGCACCGGCCTACCGCACCGGCCCTGCTCGCTGCTACCGGCCCGCCCCTCGCTGCCGGGCCTGTGCCGTGGGCTCGCCGGTATGGTCGGGCGGGTGTCGTGGCGTGCGGTGTCGCGCCGGAGCGGAGGGGGACGACCGTGACGAGTCCGGGTGCGGTGCCACCGGTACGCCAGTTGCGGCTGGTGATCGAGGCCGACGACTACGAGGCGGCCGTCCGGTTCTACCGCGACGTGCTGGGCCTGCCCGAGCAGGCGGCGTACTCCGGCGGCGACGGCGCCGAGGTGGTGATCCTGGACGCCGGCCGCGCCACGTTGGAGATCGCCAACCCGGCGCAGAAGCGGATGATCGACGACGTCGAGGTGGGCCGCCAGGTCGCACCCCGCATCCGGATCGCGTTCGAGGTCGACGACGCCCGGGCCACCACGCAACGGCTGGTCGACGGTGGCGCCGCCGAGGTGGCCCCGCCGACCACCACGCCCTGGCAGTCGGTCAACGCCCGCCTCGACGCGCCCGCCGACCTGCACATCACCGTCTTCCAGGAGCTGCGCACCCTCGACGAGCGCGCCGCGCTCGACGGGTTCGGCACCGACGGCGGCCCGGCACCGGTCGCGGACGACCCGCCACCGGCCCGCTGACCCGCCGCTGACCCGCCACCGGCCCGCTGTCCCGCCGCTGGTCCGCCGGCCACGCCGCCGGCCCGTGGTGCCGGTGGCGTGGCCGCTGCTCAGAGGCTGCGGTTCGTCCAGCTCCAGTAGCTGCCGTTCCACCAGCGGCTCCACAGGTTGCCGGCGGTGTCCCGCAGGAAGATCGCCGGCCGGGTGGAGTTCTGCGGCGCGAGGACCGCGGCGCCGTTCAGGGCGGGCCGGAACGGTGGGCTCTGGTCACTCCAGTACCAGTTGAGCCCGTCCCAGTAGTTGATCCACAGCCCGCCCCCGTCGGTGGCGAAGAAGGAGAACGGCGAGGTGCCGTTCACGGAGAGGGCGCCGAGCGTGCCCGGGACCAGTTGCCCCGGCGGTGAGCCCAGGTTGTGCCACTCCCACTGGGTGCCGGTCCACCAGCGCAGCCAGGCGTTGTCGTCGCTGCCGGTAGCGATCAGGTACGGCCGGGCGTCCGGCGCGACCTGCACCGCGCTGCGGGCACCGTAGGGCGTACCCGCGTCGGTGAGCCAGACGCCGGGCGGCTGGCCGAGGTCGACCCAGGGCGCGGCCGTGTCGTCGAAGCGCGTGGTCCAGAGCCGGCCGTAGTTGCTGACGGTGTAGACCTGCGGCGTGCCGTTCTCCAGCAGCACACCGACCGGGCCGGTGGCCGCGATGCCGTCGGGCGGCGAGCCGATGTTCGTCCAGTTCCACACGGCACCGTTCCACCAGTTGACCCACACCGTCTCGTCGCCGTCGCTGCGGACGAAGAGGTACGGGCTGGTGTCGTCCACGGCGACGGCGGCGAAGCTCGGCCAGCTTACGAAGTTGGCCCCCGGCGGGCTGCCCTGGTTGCGCCACTGCCAACTCGTCGCCGACCGCCACAGGCTCCAGACGTTCTGGTCGGTGCCGAGGACGAAGGCGTACGGGCGGCTGAAGCCGTCGACGACGGTCACGCCGATCGGCATCCGCAGGCCGACCCCCGGCGGTGTGCCCATGTTCGACCAGTTCCACTGCTCCGACTGGTCCTGCCAGTTGATCCAGAGGTTGCCGTCGGTCCCGATGACGAACACGTACGGATACCTGTCGCCCACCGCGACCGCGCCGACGATCTGCCGGGTGACCGGAGCCGTGCTCGCGGCGGCCCGGGCGAGCGGATCCGTACCGCCGACGGCCGGTGCCGCCGTCACCGGTGTGGCCAGCGACGCGACCCCCAGCGCGATCGCGGTCGCGACGGCCAGGAACCGGCGCGTGATGGTGCTGACTCGCATGCTGTCCTCTCGTGGCAGGAGCACTTCCCGCAGGGAGTATGAGCGTTGCTCGTTTTCTCACTGCCGGGAAGGCGACCGGATCGCTTTCCCGACAACGGTTTGCGGTCCCGTCCACCCCGATCTCCCGCCACCGCAACGGAATCGGGCACTGCATAGGGTGGGCCGACGACGAGGTCGTGGCGGTGCCGGACCTCGTCGGTTGACGCCGGTACCCGTCGAACGGCCGGATCGTCCGGCCGAAAGGTGGCCGCGACCTGCGCCAACGTCGGCGCTCGGTGATCGGACAGCGGGGCGCCGACGTGTGAGGATCGTCAGGTGTCCACGATGATCGTCGAGATCCACGTGCCGCTGGTCGCGGCGCCCGGCCGTGCCGACGAGGACGGATTCCCGTGGATCGACGAGGTCGACGATCTCCTCGTCGACCTAGAGGACGACCTCGGCATCGAGGTGTACGACGACGGCGAGGAGTTCGGGGACGCATACGTCTTCTTCGTCACCGGCGCGGACGAGGCGACGCTGCTCACCGCCGCCCGCCGGGTCGCCGCCCTCGACGGGGTGCCGCCGGGTGTCGTCGCCGTCGTCACCGACGACGAGGCGGGCGAGATGGGCACGGGACGGCGGGTCGATCCCCGGTCGGCGTGACCGGCACGCCGGTCGCGACGGATGGCGTGACCGTCGCCGCGTACACTGGTCGGCACCTGGCCGCGGATCGCGGCCCTCGCGCGAGGCGGTGATGGACATGGTGCTGGTCACCGTCCGCCGCTCGCGCCTGCGACGACGATAGTCGTCCGCCTCTCCGCGCGTTCCTCCCGTCGTGCCCGCCCCCGCGCGTGCGCGCGACGTGTCTCGTGACGATCCTGCTCGATCCCCACCGGGAGTCCCCGTGACCGTGCCTTCGCTGGCCTCGTCGTTGTCCGCCGCCGTCACCACCGCCGCCGCCGAGCTGCCGGGATTCGTCCCGCTGGTGCGCCGATCCGAGCGGGCCGACTTCCAGGCCGACGGGGCGCTGGCGGCGGCGCGGGCGCTGCGACGCAACCCCCGGGACGTGGCGGCGGAGATCGTCGCGGCCCTGCCAGCCGGTGGTCTGGTGGCCACCGCCGAGGTCGCCGGGCCGGGCTTCGTCAACCTCGGTCTGACCGACACCGGGTTGCTGTCTCAGGTCGCCGGCCGGCTCGCCGATCCCCGGCTCGGCGTCGGCACCCCCGAGGCGGGCGTCGTCACCGTGGTCGACTACTCGCAGCCGAACATCGCGAAGGAGATGCACGTCGGTCATCTGCGCTCCACGATCATCGGCGACGCGCTGGTGCGGATCCTGGAGCACCTGGGCGGGACGGTGGTGCGACGCAACCACGTCGGCGACTGGGGCACGCAGTTCGGGATGTTGATCCAGTACCGGTCCGAGCATCCCGCTCCGGTCACCGAGGACTCCTCCATGCGCGGGCTGGCCCTGCTCTACCGCCGGGCACGGGCGGCGTTCGACGCCGACCCGGCGTTCGCCGAGCGGTCCCGGCAGCGGGTGGTGGCCCTGCAGGGCGGCGACCCGGAGACCACGCACGCGTGGCGGCAGATCGTGGCCGAGTCGACCCGGTACTTCACCGAGGTCTACGACCTGCTCGGCGTGCGGTTGACCGACGCCGACGCGGTGGGGGAGAGCGCGTACAACGCCGCACTGCCCGGGGTGGCCGCCGACCTCGCCGCAAAGCGGACGGCGGTGCCCAGCGACGGCGCGCTCTGCGTCTTCTTCGACGACGTACGCGGACCGGACGGCGAGCCGACGCCGTTGATCGTGCGCAAGCGCGACGGCGGGTTCGGGTACGCCGCCACCGACCTCGCCGCGCTGCGGCAACGGGTCAGCGAGCTGCACGCCGACCGGCTGCTGTACGTGGTCGACGCCCGGCAGGCCCTGCACTTCCGGATGGTGTTCGACACCGCCCGGCGGGCCGGCTGGCTGCCACCGGACGTGCCCGCCGCCCACGTCGCGTTCGGCACGGTCCTCGGCGCCGACGGGCGGCCGTTCAAGACCCGGGCCGGAGACACCGTCCGCCTGGTCGACCTGCTCACCGAGGCGGTGGACCGGGCCCGCGAGGTGGTCGCCGCCAAGAACCCCGGCCTGATCGACGCGGCGCGCGACGAACGGGCCCGGCAGGTCGGCATCGGTGCGGTCAAGTACGCGGATCTGGCCACCAGCCGGACCCGCGACTACACCTACGACCCGGACCGGATGCTGGCGCTGACCGGCAACACCGGGGTCTACCTCCAGTACGCGCACGCCCGGGTGCGCTCCATCCTGGCCCGGGCCGACGGCGCCGACGAGACCGTCGACCCGGGTGTCGCGCTGGACCCGGCGGAACGCGCGCTGATCCTCGACCTGGACGCCTTCGCCGACGTCCTCGACGAGGTGGTGGCCGGGTACGAGCCGCACCGGCTCTGCGGGCACCTGCACCGGCTGGCGCAGAGCTTCACCACGTTCTACGAGCGGTGTCCGGTGCTGCGGGCCGAGCCGCCGTACCGGGGCAACCGGTTGGCGCTGTGCCGCCTCACCGGCGACACCCTGCGTACCGGCCTGGGTCTGCTCGGCATCGACGCCCCCGAACGGCTCTAGCGCGGCGGCTCTTTATGTTAGGAGGGGTCCCCTGCTAACGCCTGGTGTATAGCAGGGGACCCCTCCTAACACCGGACGCGGCTCCAGCGCTCAGCGCGGCTCGGACAGCCAGGGGTCGAGGCTGTCCGGTGCCGCGACGGCCTGCCGGACCCGCTCCTGTTCCGCCAAGGTCAGGCGGAGGGACCGCAGCCGCTCGCCCCGCTCGGGTACCCGCTCCGGCTCGTCCAGCGCGTCCGACAGCTCGATCAGGCAGGCCAGCGCCACCGCCTGCTCCACCGGTGGCGCGGCATCGCCGTGCCGGCGCAGCCCCGAGTTGAGCGCCCGGAACGCCGCCCGGTCGTCGCGCTTGAACTCGCGCAGGATCCGCGCGTTGTCCAGCACCCGGGCCAGTCCGGTCAGCTCCTTCGCGCCGCCGTAGTCGAGCTCCGCCGGCTCGTCGCGTCGGATGAAGATGACGGTGTTGCCGGACGGGTCGACGATGCTGAACCGCGACGCGCCGGGCCGGTAGCGGGTGATCCGGGGCAGCCCTCGGGAGAGCACCTTGCCGTAGGTGCGACGCATCGCCTCGGTGAACGTCGCGTGGTAGGGCGCGACCGAGTCGACCAGCACCAGACAACTGCCGGTGTGCTCGGCCGCCGGGTCGAGGCCGCGCGGTGCCGGGCCGTAGTGCAGCTCGAAGCCGCTCCACCGGAAGGCCAGATAGACGTACGGCTTGCGCTGCTCGTACGTCACGGTGAAGCCGAGTGCCCGCCAGAAGGCGAGCATCTCCTCCGCCGAGGTGCAGGGCAGCAGGGGCACGGTGGTCTCGTTCGGGCGGACGCGGTCGTCGGGTTGCTCCTGCGGGCTCGGGTGCGACATGCCGGCAGTGTGCCAAGAGCGGCCGGGCCGGGTCGGCACACCCGCTTGCGCGGCGGGCCGACGCGATCTGATCTCGGGGCGGTCCAACGGGTGCGGAGCGGGCGTTGTGGCGCACGCTCACACCGCCGTGTCGGGCGCGGCGCACGACCGAGTCGACACCCGTCTTGACAGTCGACGAAGGGGCGTCGAGACTTCGAAACAAGCCCGAAACAGTGATTCTCGCCGATCGGTTTCCAGGGGCTTGTTAGCGCTAACAGTCGTTCCGATCCGGTGCGTCCGAGGAGAGTCGCCGATGCCGAGAGTCCTGGCCCGGGTGAGCGCCCTGCTCACCGCCTTCCTGCTGATGGTGTCCGCCGCGCCCGCGCCGCGCGCCGACGCCGCCGCACTCGACCCGTTCACCGGGTACCTGATGGCGCACTTCATCGGGGAGTCGGCGAACGGGGAACAGCTCTACCTCGCCCACAGCCGCGACGGGCTGACCTGGCGCGACCTGAACAATGGCGCGCCCGTCCTGCTCTCCACGATCGGCACGAGGGGCGTGCGGGACCCCGCCCTGGTCCGCTCACCGGCCGGTGACCGCTACTGGATCGTCGCCACCGACCTGCGCATCGCCAGCGGCACCTCGTGGAGCGACGCGGCCAACCGGGGCAGCACCAACCTGGTCGTGTGGGAGTCACGCGACCTGGTGAACTGGTCCGCCCCGTGGCTGATCAACGTCGCCGGGGCGATCCCCGGCGCCGGCAACGCCTGGGCACCCGAGGCGATCTACAACCAGGCCACCGGCGACTACGTCGTCTACTGGGCCACCAACTCCGCGCGAAACGGCGTCACCAAACACCGCATCTGGTACGTGCGGACCACCGACTTCCGCAGCTTCACCGCACCCCAGCTCTACATCGAACGCCCCGGCACCCAGGGGCTGATCGACACGCAGATCGTCGAGGTGCCGAACAGCGTCGGCGGCTACCGCTACTACCGCGCCTCCGCCGACGGGCACATCACCATCGAGGCCAGCAACTCGATCCTCGGCTCGTGGACCACCCTGGGCAACCTGTCGCACCTCGGCATCTCCAACGGCACCGGCGGCGGCAACGTGGTGGAGGGGCCGATGTGGGCCCAGTTCAACGGCCGCAACGAGTGGGCGCTCTGGCTGGACCAGTACGCCACCGGGCGCGGCTACCTGCCGATCACCTCGACGAACCTGGGCAGCGTCAGCAACTTCCGGACCCGCACCGACTACGCCATGGGCGGCACCCGTAAACGACACGGCTCGATCCTCAACCTGACCGCGGCCGAGGAGAGCCGGGTGCTCGCCCGCTGGGGCACCAGCACGCCGGTCAACCGGATCCAGGCGTACACCCACCAGGACCGGTACGTGCGGCACGTCAACTACGACGTCCGCATCGACCCGAACGTCAACCCGGCCCAGGACGCCCAGTTCCGGGTGGTGCCCGGGCTGGCGAACGCGTCCGGACACGTCTCCTTCGAGTCCGTCAACCATCCCGGGTACTACCTGCGGCACTACGGTTTCGACTTCGTGCTGGCGGCCAACGACGGCAGCGCGGTGTTCGCCGCCGACGCCACCTTCCGGCAGGTCGCCGGGCTGGGCAACGCGTCCTGGAGTTCATTCCAGTCCTACAACTACCCCGACCGCTACATCCGGCACTACGACTACCAGTTGCGGCTCGACCCGGTCGGCGACACCCAGGCGCGTAACGACGCCACCTTCCGCCTGACGTCCTGACCGGGCAGTGACCCGGGCCGGCCCCGGCGCCACGACGGCGCCGGGGCCGGCGGCTCGCCGCGGCGGACGAGCAGGTGGTGAATCCACCCTGCGGTCTATGTGCCACGGGAGGCCGGCGGGCTCGTACGATTGCCCCGGGATCGTGGACAGGACAGCGGGGAGGGGTCATGGGCAAGGGCATCTACGTGCAGGAACTGCCGGGCATCGGCAAGCGGTACGACGTCGACCTGGGCAGCAACACCCAGCGGATCTCGATCGTGGTACGCCGCGACGGCAACCGCGACCTGTACGTCTTCGCCGCCGGCGCGGACGATCCGGTGGCCGTGATCGAGATGTCCGAGGAGCAGGCCCGCAAGGTGGGCGCCCTGCTGTCCGGCACGTACTTCTCCGAGTAACCGGCGCGCCGCCCGCTCCGCTCCCTCTAGCCCGCTCCAGGAGTCCTCACCGTGCACGCTGACCTCGTGGGCTTCGGCGCCCTTGTGCTCATCGCCGGGTTGCTGGCCCGCTTCGGCCGCCGGATCAACCTGCCGACCGTGCCGTTCTTCATGCTCGCCGGCATCCTGTTCGGGCCGGGCACCCCGGGGCCCGTGTTGGTCGCCCACCCCGAGGACCTCAGCCTGCTGGCCTCCCTCGGTCTGGTGCTCCTGCTGTTCCACCTGGGCGTCGAGTTCCCGGTCGAGCAGGTGCTCGGCAGCGGCAAACGGCTGTTCGTCGCCGCCGCCTCGTACATCGCCCTGAACGTCGGCGCGGGGCTCCTCTTCGGGTACGCGCTCGGCTGGGGCGGCTACGAGGCGTTCGTGATCGCCGGGGCGCTCGGCATCTCCTCGTCGGCCATCGTCACCAAACTGCTCATCGAGTTACGCCGGCTGGCCAACGCCGAGACACCGGTGATCCTCGGCATCATCGTGATCGAGGACCTCTTCCTCGCGCTGTATCTGGCGCTGCTGTCGCCGCTGCTCTCCGGCGCCGGGTCGGCCGGTGAACTCACGCTGCGCATCGGGCTGAGCTTCGCGTACCTGGTTCTCCTGTTCGCGGTCGCCCGGTTCGGTGCCCGCCTGGTCGGCAAGGTGATCGACAGCCACGAGGACGAGCTGCTGGCGGTCCTGATGGTCGGGCTGGTGGTGCTGGTCGCCGGCATCTCGGCCGAGATCGGCGTCTCCGACGCCATCGGTGCGCTGATGATCGGTCTGGTGGTGGCCCGTACCCCCATCCGGGAACGGGCCGAACGCCTGGTGCTGCCGCTGCGGGACGTCTTCGCGGCGGTCTTCTTCGTGGTCTTCGGCCTGAGCATCGACGTGGGCGACTTCGGCTCGGTGGCGCTGCCGGTGCTGGCGGCCGTCGCGCTGACCATCGTCACCAACGTGCTGGCCGGTCTGATCGCCGGGCGGCTGTTCGGGCTCAACCAGCGGGGTGCGGCCAACGTCGGCCTGACGGTGCTGGGACGCGGCGAGTTCTCACTGATCCTGGCGACCCTCGCCCTCGGCGCCGGTCTGGACGAGCGCCTCGGCCCGTTCATCGCCCTGTACGTGCTGGTGCTGGCGGTGGCGAGTCCGCTGCTCGCGGCGAACTCGCGCTACCTGGCCCGGATCATCCCGGACCGGCTGCTGCACGCCAGTTGGCGGTATGTGCGGGAGGAGACGATGAGCACCGCCTGCACCCACCTGGACCGCATCCAGATCACCGAGAGCGACGCCGAGGCGTGCCCGCAGTGCCTGGAGACCGGCGACGACTGGGTGCAACTGCGGATGTGCCTCACCTGCGGCGCGGTCGGCTGTTGCAGCGACTCGGCCAACAACCACGCCGAGGAGCACTACCGGCAGACCGGTCACCCGTTGATCCGGTCGCTGGAGGAGGGGGAGGACTGGCGGTACTGCTACATCGACGGAGCCCTGGTCCGGGCGCCGATGGGCGCCGACCGGTGAGGCGGACGCTCAGCGTCCCGCCGGTCGGGGCGTACCGACCCGGCTGACGCCGGATCCGTGCTCGACCAGCGGCGCGACCAGTGCGGCGAGGACCCCGCCGAGCAGCGGGAAGACGATGAACACCCAGAGCTGACGGAGGGCGAGCCCGCCTTCGAAGATCGCCGGACCGAAAGCCCGCGCCGGGTTCACCGCCGCCCCGGTCAGCGCCACGCCGACCAGGTTCGCCACGGCGAGGGCCATCCCGATGGCCAGGCCGGCGAAGCCGGACAGGTCGGTGCTGCGCTTGCCCACCACCAGCACCACCAGGACGAACAGGAACGTCAGGACGGTCTCCAACAGCATCGCGCCACCGGCGTTGATGTGGGTGCCGTAGCCGTTGGCGCCCAGCACACCCGTCTGGTCGGTCACGCCGCCCCAGCGGACCAGCACCCAGAGCAGGAACGCGCCCAGGGCGGCACCGGCGAACTGCGCGATCCAGTACGCCACCGCCCCGACCGGTGAGATCTTGCCGGTGAGCAGGACGCCGAGGGTCACCGCCGGGTTCACGTGGCTGCCGGAGAGCTGCCCGATGGTGTAGACCAGCGCCAGCATGACGAACCCGAACGACAGCGCGACCACCACCACGCCACCCTCGACGCGGGCCGCGACCGCGCTGCCCACGCCGAGGAACACCAGCAGGAATGTGCCGAGGAACTCGGCCACGTAACGCCTGACGTCGCCCATGGCGTCAGTCTCACCGAGCACGCCCGACGCCGTCGGGCATACCGCAAAAGCTGCGACCGAGAGGCCTGATCGTGGCACTGTGGCTGGCGCCGGCCCGGCGTGTCGGACAGTTGGAGTGCCACGATCAGGCGAGGCGAGGCGAGACGAGGTCAGCGCAGCCGGTCGGGGCGGTTCAGTCGCCGGTAGACCGGGGCGAGCCGTTTGTGTAGTTCCCGGTAGTCGGTGAAGATCTCGTCGTAGGTGGCCCGCAGCGCCGGGTCCGGTGCGAAGACCCGGTCGGTCCGCATCAGCGCGGGGATGTCGGCGAAGGTGAGCAGTCCGGTGCCGACCGCGCCGATCCAGCCCGCGCCCCGGGCGTTGACCGCCAGCGGCTGGGCGTCGCGCCGGATCTCCACATCGAGCACGTCGGCGAAGATCTGGCACCAGGAGTCCGACAGCGCGCCACCGCCGGTGATCGCCATCGAGGTGACCCGGGAGCCGAGGAACCGGTCCACCGCGCCGGCCAGCCAGCGGGTGTTGAAGGCGACCCCCTCGAAGACCGCCCGCAGCAGGTCGGAGCGGTTGGTGTCGAGCGAGATGTTGAGGAACGCGGCGCGCAGGTTCGGGTCGTCGACGGGGGCGCGTTCGCCGTACAGCCAGGGGGTGTAGAGCACGCCGTTGGCGCCCGCCGGCACGGTCGGGATGATCGCGTCGAACGCGTCGAAGATGGTGCCCTCGTCCCGACTGACGTGCCCGGCGCCGAGCAGCGGGTCGTCGTACTCCACGATCTTGTCCCGCAGCCAGGTCAGGTTGGCCCCGGCGGTGGCCTGGAGGGCGGTCATCAGGTAGCGGTCACCGATCGCGCAGGGCACCGACGCGATGCCCGCCGTCACGTCGGTCTTCTTGCCCGGCACGTGCGCCGCGATCCAGGACGAGGTGCCGAGATACAGGTGGGGCTCGTGGTCGCCGGTGGTGCCCGCGCCGATCGCCGCCGCGGTGTTGTCGATCGCGCCGGCCACCACCTCGACCGACTCCGGTAACCCGAGGTGCGCGGCGGCGGCCGGGGTCAGCGTGCCGATGACGTCGGTGCAGGCCACGATCGGGGGCAGCTTGTCGCGGTCGATGCCACAGTCGGCGACCAGGGCGGGGGAGTAGCGGATGTCGCCGGGCCGCCGGTTGTCGGTCACCCACGAGGTGAGGATCGAGTCGACGGTGGCCACCGTCCGCCCGGTCAGCTTCAGGTTGATCCAGTCGAGCACGTTGAGGAACGACGCGGTCCGCGCGTACACCTGCGGCATCTCGTCGCGGACCAGCAGCATGTGCGCGGCCGGGTCCTTGCCGGTGGGCGAGGGCATCCCGCCGGTGAGCCGCAGCCACCGCGCGATGCGGTGCACCGACATCCCCTGGTACGCCGGGAAGCCGCCGAACTGTCGACGCAGGTGGGGTGCACCGCGCATGTCGAGCCAACTGATGCACGCCGTCAGCGGGTCCCCGGCGGCGTCCACCGCGATGGTGCCCTCGCCCTGCGTGGAGGCGCACACCGCGCGGACCGCCCGCATCTGCTCCGGATGCCCCCGGCCCAACTCGGCGGCGACCTCCCCGAGCGCGGTCCACCAGGCCAGCGGGTCCTGCTCGGCGCCGCCACCGGGCAGCACGTGCAGCGGTACCGGCCGCTCGGCCCACCCGGTCACCGTGCCGTCGGCGGCGACCAGGGCCGCCTTCATCCCGGACGTGCCGAGGTCGATCGCCAGGATCTGCGGCGCGCTGGCGGCCACCCGCCTCAGACCCCCTCGACCTGCGCGAAGACCCGGTCGAACCGGGCCAGCGCGTCGTCGATCACCGCGTCGGTGTCGGCCATCGAGGTGTACATCCGGGAGCCGGCCAGCGTGACGATCCCGTGCGCGGTGTACGCGGCGCCCATCTGCTCCATGAGCCGCTTGCGGGCCTTGTTCTCGCGCAGCAGCTTCACCGGGTTGCGCATGTCCAGCAGCATCACGCCGCTGCACTCCAGGTGCACGATCGAGCCCTGGTTGTACGCGACGTACGGCAGGCCGTACGTGTCGATCAGCCGTTGCAGGCCCCGGGTGAGCCGGTCACCGGCGCGGCCGGCGATCACCGGCGCGTTGGTGCGCGCCATCTCCTCGATCGCGAAGTACCCGGCCGCGCAGGACAGCGGGTTGGCCGACAGCGTCCCGCCGACCTGGATGTGTGCGCCGCTCTTGCCGTCCAGCCCGGAGCCGAAGACCGCCATCACGTCGGAGCGTCCGCCGACCCCACCGGCCATCGGGTACCCACCGGAGACCGCCTTGCCCAGCACGGTGAGGTCCGGGGTCACGCCGAAGTAGCCGGCCGCGCCGCCCAACCCGAGGCGGAAACCGGTGACCACCTCGTCGAAGACGAGCAGCGCGCCGAACTCGTCGCACAGCTCGCGGACCCCGGCGTTGAAATCGCGGGGAGCCGGCCGGGTGCCGGACTCCGGGCCGACCGGTTCCACCACCACCGCCGCCGTGCCGCCGCGCAGCCGGTTCTCCACCAGCTTGCGCTTGAGCTGCCCGAGGTCGTGTGGGAACGCCTCCCGGGTCCGGCTGGTGGCGCCGAACGGGATGCCCTTGGCGTTCATCCGGTACGTGCCGGGCACCCGCAGCCCGTACACCATCGTGTCGGACCAGCCGTGGTACGCGCCGCCGACCTTGATCACCATCTTCTTGCCGGTGAACGCGCGGGCACCCCGGACCGCCGCCATCACCGCCTCGGTGCCGGACCCGAGGGAGCGGTACATCTCCACGTGCGGCATGTACCGATGGATGATCTCGGCGAGCTTGAGTTCGTACTCGTGGAACAGGCCGGTGACCGGCCCGGAGGCGCGGACCACCTCGGCCACCCGCTCGTTGACCGGGCCGTAGTTGCTGCCCAGGATCGTCGGCCCACCGGCCTGGAGGAAGTCGATGTAGGTGTTGCCGTCCCGGTCGACCAGGTACGCCCCGTCGGCTTTCTCGATCGCGAGCGGGAACGGGTAGTTGAAGGCCAGGTTGTGCTGCACCCCGCCGGGGATGCGCTGCTTGGCCCGGTCGGTGATCTCCCTGCTGGCCCGGCACTTCGTCTCGAAGTAGTTCAGCACGTCGAGCATCGCGTCGTGGCGCAGCCCGCGCAGCGGCTGGGCGGTCAGCGCCTTGAGTCGGTGCATCACGTCGTCGACGTCCGGATACTCGCTGATGGCGTACCCGAGTCGGGCGGACTCCGCCCCCGGCACCTCGACCTCGGCGGCGGCCGGGGCGTCCACGGTCCCGGCCTCAACGTCGGCAGCGGTCCCGGCGTCGGCCTCAGCGTCGGCGGCGGTCTGGGCGTCGGCGGCCTGGGCGGCGGCGGTGGCGTCGGCGCTGGGCAGGTCCTCGTCGGCGGGTACCCGCAGCGGCTCGACCGCCTCGGTGATCTGCGCGGCGATCCGCTTCTCGTCGGCGCGCAGCTTGCCGAAGGCGATCTCGCGGATCGCGGTCGGGATGGTGTAGACCTTGCCCGTCTCGCTGGTCAACGCCAGCAGGTACGCGATGGAGACCTTCTCCAGCAACGCCATGTTGAACACCGCCCGGTCCGGGTCGGTGCCCACGGCCACCACGCCGTGGTTGGCGATGATGAAGGCGTTGTCCCCGCTGGCCACCTTCTTCTGCACGTTGCGCGCCAGGAACCCGGTGCCGGACGGGGCGTAGTCGATGATCGCCACCTCCCGGCCGAGGAAGCGCACCTGCTCGTCGGTGAGCGCCGGGATCGGCTTGCGCAGGAAGGCCAGCGCCGACGCGTACGGCTGGTGGGTGTGCACGATCGCGTTGACGTCCGGGCGTTCCCGATAGATGTTGGCGTGCATCCCGCACTCGATGGACGGCTTGAGGTCGGCACCGGAGCCGTCGGGCACGTGTTTGCCGTCGAAGTCGACGAGGCAGATGTCCTCGACCCGCATCCGGTCGTAGTCGTAGTTGCTCGGGGTCACCGCGTACAGCCGGTGGCCGGGCACCCGTACCGAGACGTTGCCTTCGGTGGCCTTGAGATATCCCCGGGCGAGCATCGTCCGGCACATGTCGACCACGTGCTGTCGGGAGAGTCGGTGCTGCACGGTGGGCTCCTCGGTCGGATCGGCGGCGGGCTCCATCCTCGCCCGGGCGTACCGGTCGAAACACCGTCCTGCCGGCAGCGAGAATCGGCGGCTCTTTTATCCCGCCGTGACAAAATCGGTCCCGTGAGCGCCCCCGTCTCCGCCACCCCCTGGCGGCGTCTCCCCGCCGACCTGGCCGCCTCCATGCGTCCGCACCTGCCGTCGACGGTCGCCGCCGTGGCGGGCGCGGTCACCGAGGCCACGCCCGCCTTCGCCGGCATCGCCGACGA
This sequence comes from Micromonospora sp. NPDC002389, assembly GCF_040296095.1. Taxonomy (NCBI): domain Bacteria; kingdom Bacillati; phylum Actinomycetota; class Actinomycetes; order Micromonosporales; family Micromonosporaceae; genus Micromonospora; species Micromonospora sp. NPDC002389. The sequence continues at coordinate 579,856 of NZ_JBEOWP010000003.1, read as the reverse complement.
CAAGTTCGCCCGCGACGTGCACACCGCCGTGCAGGTGGCCCTCGACCGCTTCCTCGACCTGGTCGGCACCGACGAGCCCGCGCTGCCGCCCCGGATCCGGGAGGTCTTCGTCGCCCTCGGTGCCGCCGAGGCCCGCGAGGACCGGGGACCGGAGGCCCTGCTCGCGGCCCTGCGCATGGCCGCCCGGCTGCTGCTGCGCACCGCCTCGCAGTCGCTGGCCCGGCTCCGCCCGGTCGGCACCGAGGAACTGATCGACCTCTCCGACGCGGTCAGCGCGTACGTCGCCGAGCTGGCCGCGGCGAGCACCGACGGGTACGCCCTCCAGGTGCGCGAGCAGGCCGGCGAGGGCGACCGCCGCCGGCAACTCGCCGAACTGCTGCTGCGCGGCGACGGTATGCCGAGTGCGGTGGCCGCAGCCGCCGCCCGGATCGGCTGGCCGGAGCTGGACACCGTGGTGCCGGTGCTCCTGCCGCCCGACCAGGCCCGCGACGCCCGGTTCCGCTACGGCGTCGACGGCCTGGTCATCGAGCGCGGCCGGGACGCGGTGCTGCTGCTGCGGGCCGGTCCCCGGGCGGCCCGCGCCCCGCTGGCCGAGGCGCTGGCCGGTCGGCGGGCGGTGGTCGGCCCGGAACTGGACTGGCCCCAGGTGCCGGCCGCCGTACGCCTCGCCGAGCTGGCCGCCGGCCTGGTCGGCCCCGACCCCGGCCCGGTCTTCGCCGACGACCACCTGATCCCGTTGACCCTGCGCGGCGAACCGGGGGCCCTGGCGGTGCTCACCGCCCGCCGGCTGGCGCCACTGGCCCACCTGCGCCCGGCCCAGCGGGACAACCTGCTGGTCACGCTGCACTCATGGCTGCGGCACTGGGGCTCGCGGGCCGAGGTCGCCGCCGAACTGTTCGTCCACCCGCAGACGGTCAGCTACCGGCTCAAGCGCCTACGCGACCTCTACGGCGCCGACCTGGACGACCCGGCGACCCGTTTCGAGCTGCTGGTGGTGCTCACCAGCCACCTCAACGCCCCATCGCCCCGGCACCGCCGCCGATCCGACTGACCGGCGGCCTCGCGCGGCCCGCCGGTGGCGGTGGTCGGCTCTCACCGCTGACGGCCCGACGGCTGCGGAATTGACGTGCGCGACCATGCCGTGCAGTTGTTAGGCTGGCTGCGCGCGGGTCAGCCGCGCGATCTGCGACGAGGAGCGCGACATGCTGTCGGGGGACGACGACATCTCGGGGTGAGCGGCCCCGCCGCCGACCGGCCACTGCCGCAGGCGGCCTGTCATGTCACCGCCCTGTCTGTCCGACCGGGGCGCCGGTCGCGTCCCGGCCTTCCTCCCGAGGTCTCACTGCCATGTCCGACGTCTGCGTCGTCTGCACCAACCTGTCCTTCTCCTGGCCCGACGACACCCCCGTGTTCCGGGACCTGTCCTTCACCGTGCCGCCCGGCCGCACCGGCCTGGTCGCCCCGAACGGCGCCGGCAAGTCGACCCTGCTGCGCCTGATCGCCGGTGAGCTGACTCCCACCGGCGGCACCGTGACGGTCGAGGGGGTGCTCGGCTACCTGCCGCAGAACCTTCCGCTCGCCGGTGAACTGACCGTCGCGCAGGTGCTGGGCGTGGCACCGGCGATAGCGGCGCTGCGGGCGATCGAGGCCGGTGACGCCAGCGAGGAGAACTTCACCGTCGTCGGCGACGACTGGGACGTCGAGGAACGCAGTCGCGTCGAACTCGACCGGCTCGGTCTGGACGAGGTGGCGCTCGACCGGCCGCTGCACACGCTCAGCGGCGGGCAGGTCGTCTCCCTCGGCCTGGCCGCCCAACTGTTGCGCCGCCCCGACGTGCTGCTGCTCGACGAACCCACCAACAACCTCGACGTCGACGCCAGGCACCGGCTGTACTCGGTGCTGGAGAACTGGTCCGGCTGCCTGCTGCTGGTCAGCCACGACCGGATGCTGCTGGACCGCATGGACCGCATCGCCGAACTCGACGGCGGGCAGCTCCGGTTGTTCGGCGGGAACTTCACCGCCTACGAGGAGGCCGCCCGGGCCGCCCGGGAACTGGCCGAGCGCACCGTGCGCAGCGCCGAGTTGGAGGTCAAGCGGGAGAAGCGGGAGATGCAGCAGGCCCGGGAGCGGGCCGACCGCCGGGCCGGCAACGCCGCGCGCAACCTCGGCAACGCCGGCCTGGCCCGGATCGTCGCCGGTGGGCTCAAGCGCAGCGCGCAGGAGTCGGCCGGACGGGCCCAGCAGGCGCACGCCAGCCGGGTCAGCGATGCCCAGGGCCGCCTGGACGAGGCCAGCCGGGCGCTGCGCGACGACCAGGCGCTCACGCTGGACCTGCCGGAGACCGACGTACCCGCCGGTCGGACGCTCGTCGAGGGTCAGCGGATGCAGGTGCGCCACGACGGCCGTCCACTGTTCCCCGGCGACGGTCTGGAGCTGACCATCCGGGGCCCGGAGCGGATCGCGCTCACCGGCCCCAACGGCGTCGGCAAGTCCACCCTGCTGCGGCTGCTCACCGGCCAGACGGCGTCCGACGGCGGGCAGGTCCGTCGGGCCGACGGCCGGATGGCGTACCTGTCGCAGCGGTTGGACCTGCTCGACCTCGACCGTACGGTGGCGGAGAACCTCGCCGCGTACGCCCCGGAGCGACCGCAGTCGGAGCGAATGAACCTGTTGGCCCGCTTCCTGTTCCGGGGTGCCCGGGCCCAGTTGCCGGTCGGTGTGCTCTCCGGCGGGGAACGGCTGCGGGCCACTCTCGCCTGTGTCCTCTACGCCCAACCCGCCCCGCACCTGCTGCTGCTCGACGAACCCACGAACAACCTCGACCTGGTCAGCGTGGGCCAGTTGGAGAACGCGCTGAACGCCTACCGGGGCGCGTTCGTGGTGGTCAGCCACGACGAGCGCTTCCTGCACGACATCGGCGTACGACGGTGGCTGCGTCTCGACGGCGACGGCCTGCGCGAGGTGCCCGCACCTGACGCCGACTGAGCGCCGGTGGGTGGATCTGTTGTCGTTGGGGCGACACCAGATCCACCCATCCTTGGCTGCACCGCGCACTCGTGGCCCGGTCAGTTGCGCAGGGTCTGACTCGGGGGGTGACCGTAGGCGGCGCGGTAGTCGGTGGCGAACCTCTTCGCGTCCACGAACCCCCATCTGGCGGCGATGGCGGTCACCGTGGCTCCCGTGGTCGGATCGCTGGTCTGTAGTTCCCGGTGGGCGTGTTCGAGCCGGAGCCGGCGGGCGTACCGGGCGGGGGTGGTGTCCTCGTGGCGGCGGAACGCGTACTGCAACGCTCGGGCGGACACGCCGGCCGCGTCCGCCATCTCCGTGAGCGAGACGTACCGGTCGGCGTGGGATTCCACGTACCCCATGGCCCGACTCACCACCGTTCGCGAGACGTGGCCGGGGCCTCTGCGTGCGAGTTCGGGGGCTGTGTTCGGGAACACGGCCAGCGCCGCCGAGGCCAGCAGTTGCCGGATCTGACCGATGATCAACGGGTTGGCGGCGAGTTCCGTGTCGGCCATCACCACCTGCCGTACGTACCCGAGCGTGCCGAGCCAGTGGCGCTCCAGCTCGGGCGACGGTCGACTCTGCTGCTCGAACTGCACCTTCCCGACGACGCCTCCGGAGTGGATTCGGGCGATCTCGTCGAGCAGCGACTGGGGGATCCCCACGGTGAACGACTCGACCGCTTCGAACTCTGCCTGCAGGGGAAGGCCCGTCGGTAAGGCGATCGTGTGACCAGGCGTCACATGGGCGTCGTCATGGCGGTCGGTGACGGTGAGCCGTCCAGTGCGGATGTGGATGAAGTTGACGAGGTCGTCTGACAGGCGTTCCATCCGGGTGAGCACCGGATACCGCAAACCGGTCAACACGATGTCGTCGAGCGTTGCCCCCATCCCCCGCAGGTGCGCGGTGTGGGACCTCGTGTCCGACAGGAGAATCTTGTTGTTGGCGAAGGTGGCTGCGAAGAAGGCGTGCACCTCGTCCACGCCGGTGATGGCAAGCCGTCGCCACGGCGACGGTCCCGTCCCGACGGCGGTGTCGGTGGGCTGAGAAGGGATCACCGATTCTCGCCGTGCCTTCGGCGGTCGATATTCCGCCATCGGGTGCCTCCCCGCGATCACGACATCGGGCTGGCCCTTCCTGGCGATGTCGACTGATGTCGCACTATAAACAACCGGGTGGGCCACGGAGAAGTGCCCGCGCATCGCACAGTGCCTTTGTGCGCCGGATGCCTTCCGGTTCGCGCAGCAAGGTTCAAAAAGGCGAAGCATCGTCCTGTCCTGATGATAAGAACCTGGCATTGCCGCGCCGGCTGGAGCGTTTCCGGAAACGAAGCGTGTGGTTGCCGCAAGTGCACTTCACTCACGATGGGAAGCCGGTTGTCCGACCGGTGGCTCGGTTTGGGACCGCTCCTGCCGGACGGCACCTACGGAGCACTGTGGACAGATGGTCCGGACGGGAGCGCCGTAGCTGCAAGGGTTGCCGTGGCGCGCTCCGGTGGCATCGGTCGCACACCCTGCGTGGCGGCTCCGGGGTGATGGTGATTGTCTCGGCGATTCGGTCGACTGGCGGTCGACCCGGGCTAGTAACTGTTGATGCTGCCCGGACGTTGTTCTGGCAGCCCCGGTGTGCTGTCCGCGGTGCGCGCGCTGAAAAGCAGCGCCGCCTGCCGTTGATTGCAAGTCTTCTTTCGATGACAGGCCAGGTGGCACGGCACGGGCCAGCGGAGAAATCTACTCGAGAATGGAAACGGCATGAAGTCTTCCCGTCACGTGGACGAGACATCAGGCGCCCCTGTCGTCACCGGCTACCAGCGCCCGACCATCACCCGGCTGGGGACCCTGGCCGAACTGACCCGCGGCGGTACGGTCGGTCCCGACGACGGGCTCGGTGGTCAGGGCGACGGCTCGCTCTGACCTACGGCGGACGCCGGATTCCCATGCTGCACCTCCGACAGGCCGCACGGCGGTTCGGTCGACGTCCCGTCTTCACCGGCCTCGACCTCCACGTCGCGGCCGGTGAGCGGGTGTTCCTGGGCGGACCCAACGGCTCAGGCAAGACCACCCTGCTGCGGTGCCTGTCCGGGACGCTCGCCCTGAGCGCCGGACAGGCCACCGTCGCCGGCCACCCGGTCGGCTCGCCCGCCGCCCGGCGCGCCACCGGGGTGTGTCTGGCCCCGGAACAGGGCCTCTACGAGAAACTCACGGCACACGAGAACATCGCTCTCGTCGCCCGGATGCGGATGCCGCGCCGCGCAGTCCGCCCCGGTGTCGCCGGGATCGAGCAGGAGTTCGACATCACCCGGTACGCCGGCGTGCCGGTCGCCCGCTGCTCTGCCGGGGTACGCGCCCGGGTCAGCATCGCCCGCGCCCTCGTCGCCGACCCCGATCTCCTGCTGCTCGACGAGCCGACCCGATCCCTCGACGAGAACGCCCGGCACCTGTTGTGGCAGGCCATCGACCGGCGGGCGGAGTTGACCTGCGTCATCGCCTCGCACGACGCCGATGACCGGAGCCGCTGCCAGCGGCACCTCGTCCTGGAGCCGGTCCGATGACCCCATCGGTCCACCCACCCGCCCAGGCCCGCCCGACGCCCGTGCGGGCGCGCACCGCCCCGCACCACCGACCCGCCCGAGGCGGCGCCAACGCGGTCCTCGCGCTGATCCGTCGGGACCTGAGCGATCGGCAGACGTTCCGGGTGCCACTGCTGTTGGACCTGGCGTTCGGGTTGGTCAACCTGGTCGTGTTCCTCTTCATCTCGCGGGTGCTGACCCCCGGGGGTGCGCAGCACCCGTTCGTGGGGACGAGCTACTTCGACTTCGTCGCGGTCGGCATCATCTTCATGCTCGTCCTCCAGGCCGCGATGACGCACCTCACCGGCCGGGTAGTGCGGGAACAGCGGGGTGCCACCCTGGAGATGCTGGCCGCCCAGCCGGTGCCGACGGCCGCCCTGGCGGTCGGTCTCGCGGGCCATCCGTTCCTTCTGGCGCTGATGCGCGCCGGTGTCTACCTGCTCCTCCTGCACACGGTGCTTGGCCTGCACACCGAGCGGGCCGACTGGTGGGGGGTGACCGCCGTGCTGGTGGCGGGCAGCGGGGCGATGATGGGGGTCGGAATCGGACTGAGCGCGTTCGCCGTCGCCGTCGGGCACGGCGAGGCCGCTGCCCGGCTGCTGGTCGTCGGGCTGTCCTTTCTGTCCGGGACGTACTTCCCGGTGACCGCACTACCCGGCGTGCTGCCCGTGCTGACCGCCGTGTTGCCGAGCCGGATTGCCCTGGACGGTCTGCGTGCCGCACTGTCCGGCGGTGCCTGGGCTCCCTCGGTACTGACCCTGCTGGCCGTGTCCGTGCTGCTGCTGCCGCTGTCCACCTGGGCCTTCGGGCGCGCGTTGCGGATCGCCGCGACCCGGGGAACCCTGACTCGCGATTGAGGTGCCATGCTCCAGCCAACCCCGTTCGACATCGCGACCGGCACCGTGCTGGGTGTGGGTCCACCACCGAGGCTCTGGTCCGTGCCCCCGGTCGCGAAGAATCCGCTCGCCGCACTGGAGCAGGCGGTGCTGCCCGCGCTGCGTCGCCCACCGTGCGTGGTGAGCTTCTCCGGTGGCTTGGACTCGTCGCTGGTCCTTGCCGTGGCCGTCCGGGTGGCCCGGCGGCACGGGCTCCCCGAGCCCGTGCCGGTCACCTGGCGGTTCACCGGCGCGCCCGGGGCCGACGAGTCTTCCTGGCAGGAGCGGATCATCGCAGCGTTGGATTTGAGCGCCACCTGGCAGATCCTCCGGGCTGACGACGACCTGGACCTGATCGGCCCGATTGCCGGTCGCCTCCTGCACCACTATGGGCTGCAGCACCCGGTGAACCTGCATCTGCACCTGCCGGTGGTGGAGTTGGCCACGGGCGGCAGCGTGCTCACCGGACTGGGCGGTGACCAGATGTTGTCGGGTTGGCGGCGACCGGCCACCCGTCCCACCCGGGCCCGCCTGGCACGGATCCGTGCTCTCGTCCGCGAACTGCCGCGTCGGCACCGACCGGCGCAACTGCTGTTTCCCTGGCTGCATGGGGACGTGGCGCGACAGGCCCACCGGGCGCTACGGGCGGAGCAGCGCGCGGAACCGCGCCGCCTCGGCCCGCGTACCGCCTGGCACGCGCGCCGTCGTGACCTGGTGATCACCCAGTCGGCTTTCGCCGCCGTCGCCGGTGATCACGAAGTGACTCCGTTGCACCCGTTGCTCGACTGCGGATTCCTGGCCGCGTTGACGGCGATGGCCGGACGCCGCCGTCGATGCACCCGCGACGACCTGCTGGCCGAGATCGTCGGCATCGCACTGCCGCCCGACATCATCGCGCCCCGGCCCAAGGCTCGCTTCCGGGATGTCTTCCTTCGACAGACCACCCGGGAGTTCGTCCAGTCCTGGGACGGCACCGGGGTGGACCCTGACCTGGTCGACGTGCCGGCGCTGCGGGACATCTGGTCCCGTTGGCCGATCCCGGGCGGTACGGCGGCCCTGGTGCAGCAGATCTGGATGACGACGGCTCCGGCACCCCCGCCTCGGTACTCGCCACAGGCCACACCGGCCAGCCCCACCCCGCCGATCCCGCCGACCCGATCCGGATCCGACACGGAGGTCACCTCGTGAACCAGCAGGAGAACGTGTATCGGGTGGACGCCACCCGGGTGGTCTGGCGGGCGGCGGGCGACGAGGTGGTGGTGCTGGACACCGCCCAGTCCGTCTACTTCGGACTGGCCCGTCCGGGCGCGCTGCTGTGGCACCGCCTGGTCGACGGCGCGACCCACAGCGACCTGGTCGCCGCGCTGGTGCAGGACGAGCCGGTTGACCCGGCCCAGGCGCGGGCCGATGTCTCGGCCTTCCTCGACGAACTGCATGGACACGGCCTGTTGCCGCGTCCCTGACCGGCCCTCAGGGGCTGCCGGCAAGCCAGGCCGGCGGAGTGGGGCGGCGCAGGATCTCCACCATCGCCTCGCGTTCGGCGTCGGTGTCGCCGTCGAGCCAGGCGTGGGCGTGGAAGCCGGCGCTGGGTGCGGTGACCCCGATGACGATCGTCCGGGCGATCCGTTGGCTGCCGTACCAGCGTTGCAGCACCAGTGCCCGCTCCAGGCAGTTGGCCTCTGTCCGGCGCAGAACGCCGAGCACCACGGCGTGGTGTGCGGCGGCGTCGGGAGGCGGAATCGGCAACCGGACGTCGTCGATGCCGCACTGCGGGAGTTGTGTCCGTACCCGGCGCACCGCCCATCCTGCCCACAGGGCGGTCCGCAGCGCCGGCACGCCACCACGACGCAGAGTCCGCCCCACGGCCCTCGGCGCGGATCGTAGTCGATCAGTCACGATTCGACCGTCGGGCGAGTAGAGCCACGGTCCGCAACTCCGTCACCGCCTGGGGCAGACGGCGGACGTGCCGGACGATCCGGAGGAGGTACGCCGCCAGCAGACCCGCCGGACCGTACCGGGCCAGCGGGTCGGTGTGTCGCATCACCCCGCGCGGCGGGAAGAGGTACGGCCACAGGTGCCGGAGCCGGCCCCGGTGGGTGGGCAACTCGGCGAGCTGCGCCAGCACATGCGCCGGCCCGGCGACGCGACGTACCCGGATCCACTGGAGTGGGGTCGATCGGTCAGGCAGCCCGATGTCGTTCGCCAGCTTCGCCCCGTCCGGTGTCAGACGCAGCCCGAAGCCGAACAGCGGCGCCGCACCGGTCCGGTCGGCGAGCCCGGCCGCCGCCTGCCACACCTGCGGCGGGAGGACCTCCAGCGCACGCAGCAAGTCGGCGTACGGCCGGTGGGAGCGTCCCGGCGCGGCGGCGTGCAGCGCGACCAGCAGGGCTGCCGCGGCGGCGTCCGGGACGAGAACTTCTCCGCCGGCCAGCGCGATTCGTTCGGCCGACCCGAACACCAGCGTCCAGAGTTCCTCGGGGTTGGCCACTCCGTGGAAGCCTCGGTGCAGGTCGACGACGATGTCGACCGGACCGGGGGCCCGCCACGGCCGTTCGTACCAGAGCAGCCGGTGATCGGGGCGCCCCGCGGGTAGCCGGCTGCGGAAGCCCGATGCGGCGAGCGAGCGCTCCGCGAGGTCGAAGGTGTCCGGTGCGACCAGCAGATCGACGTCGGCGTAGACCCGGTGGCCCTCGGTGCCGAGCCGACGGGCCAGCCCGGCACCCTTGAGCAGGACGGATGGCACCCCACGCTCGGCCAGCCGGGCACAGGTCGTCACGGCCGTCGAGTCGAGCGCGAGGTGCCACAAGGCACCCGCAGCTCTCGGCGTGGCGGTCATTGCGGGACCGCCACTGCCTCGGTGACGGCGGTCAGGGTCTCTTCGACCAGCCTCAAAGTCGGTCCGAGGGCCGCCCAGTCGCGCGGCCGGGTCAGTTGCCACGACGGCAGCGCGGCGAGGCTCAGCAGCGCGCTCGGGTCGGTGGGCAGGTGCTGCCAGGACCGGCGGGCGGCCAGCCGGGTGAGCAGGTCGTGGCCGGCGAGCCGGGACATCGTCAGGGTCCGGCCCCAGCCGAGGAAGATCCAGCCGCCCAGTGGGGTCCGGTCGGCCGTCGGGGGCAGCGCGACACGTCGCCGGTCGCCGGCCCGGGCCAGGCGGGTGGTCAGTGACACCCCGGGCACCGGGCGTCGCAGGTCGATGCAGCGTGGACCGGCGTACACGTGGGCGTCGTCGACGACCAGGATGTCGTCGGCGACCACCGGGACGTCCCGGGCGGCCAACGCGGCGAGCAGGCTGCTCTTGCCGGCGGTACGCGGACCGATCACCGCCCACGCACGATCGGCGTGTACGAAGGCGCCACTGTGGAAGGTCTCCCGCCCGAGCCAGCGGTTGAAGATCGTGACCACCGGTGCGAGATAGGGGTGTGCCAGCACATCAGGGGCGAGCGGGGGGCCGTGGAAGGTGGCGGTGCCCCGGATTCGCTCGACGGCGAGTGTCCGCCCGTCGGCGAGCAGCCGCACCCCACCGTCGAGGTCGGTCGGCACCAGCGGCGGCGCCTCGGCGGTGGTCTGCCGGACGAACACCGATGGCTGGCCTGTTCGGAGGAGGTCGACGGGTGGGAGTTCCCGCACGTCGTCCAGCCCGTGTACGCACAGTCCGTAGACGGACCGTCCGGTCGTGCCCATGGTCTCCCCGGTCATGACCTGATCAACGACTGTCGCTGCGGAGACGGTGCGGGTGGCGCTGCCCTGGGGCGCCACCCGCACCCCGGCGAACCCGTGCTCAGCGCACGGTGCCGGTGACCACGCTCAGCTTCTTGGACTCGGCCAGCCGGCGGGCGTCCAGCGCCCGCTGCTTCGCCGACGTGGCCTTGGTCGCCTTGGCCTGCTTGGCGTTGCTCGCCGAGTTCGGCGTGTCACCCAGGCCGAGCGCGTCGATGTCATAGGCGAGCCAGAATGTCCCCGGCGTGTCGATGGCGAAGGTCAGGGCGATGTGCACCTGTCCGCCGGGTCGCAGACCGCCGAGATCGAACGGGATAGTCAGGGTGGTGGCCAGACCACCGCCCGGTGGGTTGCTGGCCGGCGGATCCATCGAGAGGTTCCGGACCAGCAGGGTCTGACCGTTGCTGACGGTTATCGAGCTGGTCGGATTGGCCGGGTTGACCAGCCGCAGGTGAGAGTGCACGGCCGGCGACGGTCCGCCGGGCAACGGCGCGCCGTTCTCCTGACTGAGGCTGGTGATCCGGACCCGGGCCTGGGTGATCGGGACACTGGACCGGTTGGTGATGGTCCGTCGGATCACCAGCGTGCCGGGGCTGCCGGCGGTGCGGACCCGGTTCGGCACCGCGCTCTGGGCGACGCCGGGGTCGAGAAGCGTCGACTGCATCGCGGTGTTCTGCTGATAGGTGCCCAGGCTGTTCTGGGGTGACGGGGTACCCAACGCCGACGGCACCCCGTTGATCGGGCCGAGCACGGTCGCCACCAGTCGGAAGTCGGCCGTGTTGTTCACCGTGTCCTGTGGCTTGCCGCCGACCGTCAATCGGTTCCAGGCGTGCGGCACGAAGGGCGGGCTGCCGAAGGCCGGCAGTGGGGTGCCCTCCGAGAAGCCGACGGTGGAGCCGGCCGCGTCCACCCGGGTGTTCGCGGTGTCCGGCGCGATCAGCCGCAGGCCGCCCTGACCGAGGGTGGGCACGACGAGGTCGGGCTGGATGTTGGTGAGGGAGTATCCGGTGGCGGCGACCAGGAAGCCGCGGCGCGGCGGCAGCGGTCGGGCGCTGCCCGGCACCGGCACGACCACCCCGCCCGGCGCCTCGATCCGCCAACCGGCGATCGGCAGGTCGAGTGCCGTGGTGTTGGTCACGGACACGTACTGGTCGGTGAGTCCACCGATGCCGGACTGGGCGAACTGCTCGATCAGCAGTTGACCCGGGACGGCCGACACCTCGATCTCGACCGTGTTGGAGACCGCGTCGGCGTTGGGGTTGACCCCGTCGTACTGGGCTCGGAACTGGTTGAAGCCGAAAGCCGGCAGTTGCAGGTCGAACGAGGATCTGTTGAGCGCCAGCGGGAAAGTGCCGAGCCGGGTCTCGACGCCGTTGGGCGACAGCTCGATCAGCGTCACGGTCCCGTCGGCCTGGCCCGGCCCGACGACCACCTCGAAGTGCACGGGGGTGCCGAAGGTGGTGGCGTTGGTGGAGGCGGTCAGGGTGACCACGCTGTGTGGTTGCACCAACAGGCGGATGGCCTTGGTGGCGCTGAATCCGTTGGCGTCGGTGACCCGGACGGTGGCCGGGAAGGCGCCGGCGACGGTGGGTCGGCCGGAGATCAGGCCGGTGGCCGGGTCCAGGGTCAGGCCCGGCGGTAGGGAGCCGTCGGCCAGGTTCCAGACGAAGGGCGCGGTGCCTCCGACGACGGTGAGCAGGTAGGCGTAGGCCGCGTCCACTTCGGCCAGCGGCGGCGCCGGGAAGACCAGGGTGGGCACCTGGTTGACCGTCAATACGATCAGTCGGGTGCCGGAGCGGGCCGCCGAGTCGACCACCCGGATCACCACCGGGTATTCGCCGGCGGTGGTCGGCACCCCGGAGATGCTGCTGGACGTGGCGTTGAGGATCAGCCCCGGCGGGAGCGTGCCGGAGGCTATCGACCAGGTGAACGGTGGCACACCGTGGGTGACGTTCAGGGTCGCGGTGTAGGCGATTCCGACGGTGGCCGCGGTCGGGGCGGGGAACAGCAGGGTCGGCGAGACGTTGGCGGTGACCGCCTCCGACGGCGCGGACTGTGGCCCGGTGCCCGCCGAGGTGCGGGCGGCCACGGTGAAGGTGTAGGTGGTGGTCGGGGAAAGGCCGGTGACCGTGTTCGTGGTGGCCGGGCCGAAAGTCTGGGTGGCCTGTCGTACCCCGGCCGCCCATGGAGTCACCTCGTAGCCGGTGATCGGTGAGCCGCCGTCCGGTCCGGGGGTCCAGCTCAGCAACGCCGACGCGGTGTCGGCGGTGACGGCGATGACGGTCGGCGCGCCCGGGAGGGCGAGTAGCTTCGCAGCCTTCGAGCGGGGGCTGGCCGGGCTGGTTCCGACGGCGTTCTTCGCGGTGACGGTGAATCGGTGGGTGCCCTGCTTGGACAGCCCGGAGATGGTCCGGCTGGTCTTCGACGCGTCGAAGGAGACCGACCGGCCTTTGCTGCCGTTGTGGTAACTGGTCACCGTGTATCCGGTGATGGCGCCGCCCGGGGAGGGCGGTGCTTTCCAGGTGACGGTGGCGGTGCTGCCGAAGCGGGTGGCGGTGGGGGCGGCCGGTGCCCCCGGAGGTCTCGGTTCTGGGGCGAGGGTGTCGGTCGGCGCGGCGAGCGGTCGACTGTTCGCGGTGGAGACCGTGGCCGGTGGTGCGGAGCGGTGCGATTGCCGGGCCGAGGCCGGGGTGGGGGCGACGAGCAGGCTGAGGAGCATGACCAGGGCGACGGCGAAGGCCGCCCGTGGGTGGAGACGGTGCGCCAGGGACATGGAGGTTCCCCTCTCGGGTGACGATGGGCCACTGCGGAGAGAGGGGGCGGCGGTCGTGCGGTTCCTGCCTGTAGCGCGTGCCTGATGCCCCTGCACCGAGTGGATGACCGGCGGAACACTCGAACCGCCCCTCGATCAGGGGGCGGGACTGGTGAAAGCTTGCCAGTTTTCCCAGCTCAAAGGGCATGTGGCGGGGTGTGCTCCGGTCCGGACCGGGTCGTCGCGCGCAGAGCGTCGCGAACCTGACAGAAGGCGGGTGCGCCTCCCGCCACCAGCGTTTCGTGCCCCGGCGACGTGCGACGTGCGAGGAGCGGGGCGGCGTTGGCTGACCGCTACGGTCCGCACCCGTGCACGCCCGTCGGGATGCCGGTTCGGCATCCCGACGGGCGTGTCGCCGTGGTCAGAACGGGCTGAGTACCAGGCCGGCGGCGCGGGGGTCGCCGTCGTGCACGAGCGACTCGAAGGCGCCGACGTCGTCGAAGGCGAAGGCGTACGCCTTACCGTCGCGCATGTTGGCGTGGATGATCCGGGCGTACTGGTTGGTCGGGTTGCTGCGGTAGAACTCGGCGGCGTTGGTGCTGGGTTGGGTGTGGATGGTGCCGAGGGTGCCCCGGTTCAGCGCGGCGCAGAGCGTACGGGAGATCGGCCCGACCACCTGGTCGTTGGGAGCGGGCAGGTCGCCGTCGCAGCCCCACACGCTCGCCGACGAGGGGCGGTTGAACGAGGCGACGACCTGTCCGGCGCTGTTGGTGAAGGTCATCACCCGGCCTGAGGTACGCCCGAAGTAGCGGACGTCGGGCCGGTCGCCGAACGGCACCACGGTCAGCGTACGGCTGGTGTACGCGTTCCACGCCGAGGCGATGTAGGAGTCCAGGTAGGTGCTGCTGAACAGGCCCGCCCCGGCGGCCTTGCCCGGTGCCAGCACCCGCAGCACCGTGCCGTCGGCGCGGGTGTACACGGTGTTCGCCCAGCCGGACTGGGACCGTACGCCGTTGATGATCGCGGTGCGGCCGTTGGCGACGACGTCGCCGGTCCGCTTGGTGACGCCGTTGGCGCCGGTCACGGTGACGGCGTGCGGCACCGCGAACATGTCCACCTGGGAGCTGTTGAGCCAGAGCCCCGCGTCGTTGTAGGTGAACTCGCTCCAGTCGAACAGGATGTCGCGGTTGGCGTCGCCGGCCGCCCACGGGGCGGGCTGCACCAGGCCGGTCGGGGTGAGGAAGAACTTGAGCTTCTCGCCGAAGGAGAAGTAGACCCGGCCGGAGAAGCCACGCGGGAAGCGGACCGTGGCGCTGGCGCCGTTGGTCGGTCCGGGAATCGAGGCGTCCGGCGCGGGTGACGGCGGGATCTGTCCACCGGACCAGGGGATGAACGTGCCGGCCTGGTTGACGTAGCCGAGGCGGCCGGAGGAGAGCTGTACGCCGATGACGTACACGTGGACGGCTCCGGACCGGCCGGTGTTGTTGGTGACGGTGACGGGCAGCAACGCGGGGCCGACGGCCTGGGCGGGCGCGGCGGCGACGAGCGCGGTCGGGACGGCGGTGATCAGAGCGGCGGCGACCGCCAGCAGTCTTCTTCGGACAACCACGGGTACTCCTCCGTTCGGTGGTGACACGGCGTGAGAGAGCGCTCTCTCAGACTCTGATTGTTAAGGACGTTTGTCAATAGATGTACGGCGATGTCGTGCGGTGCCGGGCAGCTCCCTTACCGCGGGTACCGGCCCGTGTCCGGACCGGTACGCTGCCCCGGTGACCTTCTCCGTCGTGTCGCCACCACCCACCCGGTAACGGCGCTATCGCCGACCCGGCTCTGACCTTTTCGAGCCCGGGGGTGTCCGTGCTGCCCGGGCGGTGACGACAACGGAGAATCCTGTGCACATCAACATGCCCCCGTCCGTGGGACGGGGAGTTTCGTACATCCTCATCGCGGCGGTCGCCTGGGGGACCGGTGGAGCGGTCGCCGCGATCCTCTACGACATCAGCGGAATGGGGCCCGTCGCGGTCTCCTTCTGGCGGTTCGCGGGCGGCGTCCTGCTGCTCTCCGCCGGGCATCTGGTGCTCCGCCACCGGCGTCCGGCCCGATCGGGCGACACGCCCCGGCAGGCCCCCGATGCCAGACCAGGTGACCGCTGGAGCGCGCTGGTGACCACCGGCGTCGGCCTGGCCGTCTACCAGACCGCCTACTTCGCCGCCGTCGGGTACGCCGGACTGGCGGTCGCCACCGTGGTGACCCTCGGCTCCGGACCGGTGCTGATCGCGGTCGGAGCCCGGCTGACGATGGGGGAGCGGTTGGGACGTACCGGCATCCTCACCGTGACCTCGGCGCTGGTCGGGCTGCTCCTGCTCGTCGGCGGCGGCAGCGCGGGCGAGGGGTCCGCGCCGCTGCTCGGCCTGGCCTGCGCGCTGCTCTCCGCCGCCGGGTACGCCCTCGTCACCCTGCTGCATCGCAGACGTGGCCGGGACGGCACCGGCGGGGCCGCCAGTACCACCGCCCTGGGCGGCTTCGCGGTGGGGATGCTCTGCCTGCTGCCCCTGGCGCTGCTCGAAGGGATCCTGCCCACGGCGGGCGACCTCGGCCGGGTGCTCGGTCTGCTCGCCTATCTCGGGGCGGTGCCCACCGCGCTGGCGTACGCGTTGTTCTTCGCCGCTCTGGTCTCGGTCCGGGCCACCACCGCATCGGTGATCGCCCTGGTCGAACCGGTCACCGCTGCGGTCATCGCGGTGCTGTTCCTCGACGAGCGTCTCACCCCGGCGGCCACCGTCGGATCGGCGGTGCTGCTCGGCGCCGTGGTCGTGCTGACTCTCGGCGAGCGGCGGGTCGCCGTCGTCGCCACCGCCCCGGTGACCGCCTGCGCCGGTGATTCGGAACCGGCCGGGATCATGGCCGGATCAAGCACATCCCGCCACCGGTCGGACCGTCCATGGTGGCCAGCGCGTGCGGCGCGTCGGCGAGGCCGATGGTGCGGGTGACCAGTGCGGCCGGACGTAGCACGCCGGCGGTGACGAGCCGGAGCAGCTCCGGATAGGCGTGCGCCGGCATGCCGTGACTTCCGCGTAGCTCCAACTCGTACGCGATCACGAGGTCCATCGGCACCGCCGGGTGTCCCTGGGCGGCGGGCAGGAGCCCGACCTGCACGTGTCGTCCCCGGCGACGCAGGCTCCGGACCGAGGCGGTGCAGGTGGCGGGACTGCCCAGCGCGTCCAGGGACAGGTGCGCGCCGCCGTCGGTCGCCTCCCGGACCGCCTCGGCCACCGCCTCCGGGCCGTCCAGGGCGCGTCCGTCCAGACAGACCGCCGCGCCGAGGCTCCGGGCCAGGTCGAGCGCGCCGGGGGCGATATCGATCGCCACCACCCGGGCCCCGCACGCCTGCGCGATCATGACCGCCGACAACCCCACCCCGCCGCAGCCGTGCACGGCCACCCACTCGCCGGCCGCGACCCTGCCCTGCGTGACCACGGCCCGAAACGCGGTGGCGAACCGGCAGCCGAGCGCGGCGGCGGCCGGGAAGTCCAGCTCGTCGGGGAGCCGGACCAGGTTGACGTCGGCGTCGTGGACGGTCACGTATTCGGCGAACGAACCCCAGTGCGTGAAGCCGGGCTGGCTCTGCCGTTCGCAGACCTGCTGCTCGCCTGCCTGGCACGACGGGCAGCGTCCGCAGGCGCAGACGAAGGGTGCGGTGACCCGGTCACCCGCTCGCCAGCCCCGCACGCCGGTGCCGACGGCGGTGACGACACCGGCGAACTCGTGCCCGGGTACGTGCGGCACGACGACGTCCGGATCGTGTCCCTGCCAGCCGTGCCAGTCGCTGCGGCACAATCCGGTCGCCTCGACCCGGACGACCGCGCCACCGGCCGGTGGCGTCGGGTCCGGCAGATCGCGGACCTGCGGCGGGACACCGAACTCGTCGAAGATCACGGCACGCATGGCCGCATCCTGGCACGTCACCGCCCCTTCCCGGAACACCGACCGGCAGTAGCGCGCGGGCGACGGATCCCGCAGCCCGCGCGCCGCCTGCGTCCGGTGCCGTCAGGTGGCCTAACCGGTGGGCTGGCGGGAAGCGGTTACACCGAGGTCGACCGCGAGCGTGCGGGTCACCTCGTCCAGGCCGTCGCTTCCTGCGACGGCGAAGACGAACCGGTCCGGTCGCAGCAGGACGGCGTCCGCCCGGTGCCGCCGCAGCCAGGCGTCGACGGTCCCGTCCAGGTCGACGACGTGGACCTGGGCGGCGTCGCCCGCCGGCAGGCGCGCCGGATCGGTGCCGGCGGGATGCGTCACGACGGACCGCGCCGGCCCCGGCAGCCCGGGCAGTTCCGCCGGAAGGCCACGCCCGACCAGCGCGAAGCCGTCGCCGAGCAGATCGTCGAGCAGGCGGGGCGTCGGATCGCCGCCGACAGCCACCCGGGGCTGCGGGAACATCGCCCCGACGGCACCGTCGCGCCGGCCACCGGCGAACAGTCCACGTTCGTACGCGGGCAGCGGCTTGAACTCGAAGTGCCGCACGAATCGGCGTACCCGGGGCACGGTCTGCACCGCCCGCAGCACGCTGTCGCGGACCCACGCGGCCCGCCGACTGCGGGCCAGGAACACCCGACCCAGACGGACGCTCGTCTCCGCCATCGCCGCCGTGTGCGGCCGACGTTCCGTCTCGTACGTGTCGAGCAGCGCCGGGGCGGCCCCGCCGGACAGCACCAGTGCCAGTTTCCAGGTCAGGTTCGCCGCGTCCCGCAGTCCGCTGCACAGCCCCTGCCCGAGGAACGGCGGCATCTGGTGGGCGGCGTCGCCCAGCAGGAACACCCGTCCCTCCCGCCACCTGGCGGCGATGAGGTGGTGGAACGTGTAGACCACGGCGCGGGTGACGGTGAAACGGTCCGGGTCCACGTACGGCGACACCAGCTCGGCGATCTTCGCCGGTTCCCGCATGTCGGCCTCGGTCTCGCCCGGTTGGAGCATGAACTCCGCCCGATAGCTGCCCCGCGACCCGGGGGAGACGAACGCCGGACGTCGCCAGTCACAGACGAAGGTGGTGTGCGGCGTGCGGATCCCGTCCGGGGCCACGTCACCGGAGACCGCCAGCCACGGCTCGGCGTAACTCGCCCCCGCCAGCGGGATCCGTACCGCCGTGCGGGTGGTGCTCCGCGCACCGTCGCAGCCGAGCACGAACCGGGCCCGCACCGGGTACGACCGGTCGGCCACCACGTCCCGCACCACCAGATCCGCGCCGTCCTCGTCCTGCCGCAGGTCGACCAGTTCCGTGCCCAGCCGCAGCGTCACGTGCGCGAACCGCTCCAGCCCGGTACGCAGAGCCTGCTCCAGCAACGGCTGGTCGAAGAAGTTCAGCGGCGCGTGCCCGAACCCGAAGTCGACCTCGTCGAAGGCGATGGTGGCGAACCGCCGGCCGGCGGCGTTGACGTAGTCGGCGCGTACCGGTTGGTGCAGGTCGCCGACGATCCGGTCGAGCAGGCCAGCCTGCTGATAGATGCGCAGCGCCTCGTCGTCACAGGAGAACGCGCGCGGCTGCCCGTGCGGTTCCGTGCTCCGCTCCACGACGAGCGTGCGGACGCCCCGCATGCCGAGCAGGTTCGCGGCCAGCGCACCGACCGGACCACACCCGACGATGACGACGTCGACCTCCTGGACCTCGCCGGGCGACGACGACTGGGCCGGGTTCATCTCGTTCCTCCACCACCTGGCCGCCCGGAGCCTCCGGGCGGGGACTGTTGTACGTGGTCCAGCAGAGCGGGTGCGTGTGGAGGTTCTGTGGAATTGCGGTGAGGTTTCCGGCAGGCCCGACCCGCTCCGGGCGGTCAGGCTTGATCCCTGCGCGGGTCGGGCCTGCCGGATACCTGACCTGGTTGGTCTGGTCTGGGGTGGATGGTTTGGCCTGCCGGAAACCTGACCTGGTTGGTCTGGGGCGGACGGCTCGGCTTGCCGGAGATTCTGATTCGGTGGGTCTGGGGCGGACGGTTCGGCCTGTGGAAATTCTGATCTGGTGGGTGCTGGCGTAAGGGGCTTGGCCTGTCGGGAGTCTGGTCTGGTTGGTCTTGGGCTTGGTGGGGTGGTCAGGGGTGGGGGTGGGTGGGGAAGCGGGATTGTAGAAGGGTGTTGCCTTGGGCGGCGGCCAGGCGGGCGCCGGTGGCCAGGGCGGTGGGGTCGCGGCGGGCGATGCCGCGGATGCGGTGCAGTTCGGGCGCGAGGACCGACTCGCCCAGGCGGTCCACCACCGACAGGCCCTCGTCGGCCAGTTCCGCCGCCGTCGAGGTGTCACCCGCCGCCAGGTACGCCTCGGCCATCGCGCTGTACGTGACGGTGCGGGTGGCCCGCAGCCCGGGGCGGTAGATGCCCTCCACCGCGGCCCGCATCGCCGGGAGCCGGTCGTGCTCGCCGCCCCGCGCGGCCGCCCACTCCAGGAAGAAGCCGCCCGTGGTCACGAAGTGCGGCATGCCGTTGGCGGCACCGATCTCGCGGCACCGGTGCGCCGCCGCGCGTACCGCCGCCACGTCGCGTTCCTGCATCCCCATCCAGGCCGCGAAGAGTGCCGCGTTCGCCCGGCCGTACGGGTCGGCGAGCCGCTCGGCCAGCCGCTCCGCCTCGGCGATGTCCCGCCGGGCGTCCTCGGTCGCTCCGCGCAGCGACCGGACCAGGGCCCGGAAGTTGTACGCGGCCAACACCGGCAACCGACCGACCTGGCGGCCCAGCAGATCCGGGTCGACCGTGCGCAGCCGATCGACGGCGGCGGTGAGCCGCTGGTCGGCCTCGACCAGCGCGCCGGTGAAGTAGCCGACCACACCCCGCAGGTACTCTCCGGCCGCGGCGATCAGCCCGGTGCCGTCGTCGGCCCGGACCAGCCGCTCGGCCAACTCCCCGCAGCCGGCGTAGTCGGCCTGGTTGGCGGCCAGCTCGCCGAGCGCCCACAACGCGGGCCGTACGTCGGTCTCCGCTCCGACGAGCGCCAGCAGCTCCCGGGCCCGGGCGCAGACCTCGTCGACGGCGTCGGCGCCGACGCCGACGGTCATCTGCAACAGGGCGGCCCGGTGCAACTGGACGGCGAGTTCGGTGCCCGCCGCCGACGGTGCGGTGCCGGCGAGCGGCGACAGTCGCCGGGCCGCCCGGTCCAGGTGGCCGAGCGCGTCCTCGTACGCGAACCGCCGCGTCGCGTCGTCGGCCGCCGCCAGTGACCAGCGCAGATGGTCCTCGCCGTGCCCGAGTCCGATCGCCTGCCCGAAGTGGTGGGCCAGCTCGGCCGGGGCGACGCCGCCGACCCGCTGGTACGCCAGGGCCAGCCGGGCGTGCAGCGCGGCGCGTCGGGGCGGCGGCAACTGCGTGTACGCCACCTCGGCGAACAGCGGATGGCGGAACCGCACCGCACCCGGCCCGGCCTCGGCGACCAGCGCTGCCGCGTACGCCGCCGTCAACCCCTCGGTGATGTGCGCCGCCGACACCTCCAGCACCGTCGCCATCGTCTGCGTGTCCAGGTCGCGTCCGGCCACGCCGAGCAGTTCCAGACAGTCGCGGGCCGCGTCGGGCAGGGCACCGAGGCGCAGCCGGACGGTGTCCCGGACGCTCGGCGGCAGGTCCGCGTCGGCCGGGTCGGTGCCGGCGCGCAGCAGCTCGGTGATGAAGAACGGGTTGCCCCCGGTCCGGGTGGCCAGGCGCGCCGCCACCTGCCGCTGCGGGGGCGTGCCGGTGCGTCGGCGGACCAGGTCGGCCACGTCGGTGTCGGTCAGCCCGGTCAGCCGCAGGTGGCGGAAACCCGCACCACGGGCCAGGTCGGCCACCGTCGCCACCAGCGCCGGGTGGTGCTCGTAGGGGCGCATCGTGGCCAGCACGAGAACCCGGGCGTCGGACAGGGTCGTGGCGAGGAACCGCAACAGCAGCAGCGAGTCCGGGTCGGCGGCGTGCAGGTCGTCCAGCACCACCAGCAGGCCGTCCGCATCGGCGACCGTCCGGACCAGGTCCGCCACCGCCTCGTACGCGCGGAACCGCGCCGTCGGGTCGGGTGCCGCATCGCCGGTCGACCCGTCCGCCGGTCCGGCCGCGAAGCCGTCCAACCGGCGCGTCGATCCGGTCGTGCCCGCCTGCGGCATCGCCGCCAGCGTCCGCACCACCTGGTTCCACAGCCAGAACGGCGGTGTCTGCCCGACGTCGGGGCAGCGACCCCACACCGCCGGTACGCCCCGCGTCCCGGCGAGCGCGGCGGCGAGCGTTGTCTTGCCGATCCCCGGCTCACCCACCACGACGGCGATCCGGCCACCGCCGCCGGTGATGGCCTCGGTCAGCGCCGTCATCAGCCCGGTCAGTTCGGCGTCCCGGCCGACCAGGGAGTCCGTCCGCTCCGCCGGAGCCGGCCCGTCCACGCTGGTCGTCAGGTGGACCGGACCGGCCCGGCCGGCCGGAGTGGACGCGGACGGGCCGGCCACCCCGGTCGGCGTAGCGTCCGGCGCGACAGCGGTGACAGGCGTGGCCGGCGGCGGCACGGACTGGGCCAGGATCCGGCCGTGCAGCTCGCGCAGCTCTTCGCCCGGGTCGATGCCGTACTCGCCGGCCAGGACCCGACGGCCCTCGTCGAAGGCGGCCAGCGCCTCGGTCTGTCGCCCGGACCGGTAGAGCGCGAGCATCAACTGGGCACGGGCGGTCTCGCGGACCGGGTGTGCGGCCACGAAGTGGCGCAACTCGGCGAGTACGGTGGCGTGCCGTCCGGCCGCCACGGCAGCCGTGAACCGTCCCTCTTCGGCACCGAGGCGTGCCTCGGTCAGCCGGGCGGCCTCGGGACGCACCGCCGTCAGCTCGGCCGCACCGGTCAGCGGCTCGCCTCGCCAGAGTGCCAGCGCCTCGGCGAAGCCCCGCTCGGCCGAGACGGCGTCGCCGGCCGCGAGCGTGTGTGTCGCGTACGCCGCCAGACGCTGGAAGCGGACCGCGTCGACGTCCTCCGGCCGGACGCGCAGCTCGTACCCCCTGGGGTGGCTGCGCAGCACGCGGGCCGGCTCGCGACGGCTGCGCTGCGGTTCGACCGCGCGGCGTAGTCCGGCCACATAGGTGCGCAGCGTCATCTCGGCGCTGGCCGGCGGCCGTCCGTCCCAGAGCGCGTCGACCAGCCAGTCGGTGGCGACGAACCGGTTCGGGCGCAGCAGGAAGAGCGCGAGCAGCGCCCGCTGCTTCGGCCCACCGAGCGGCACGGTGTGCCCGTCCCGGACGGCCTCCAGCGGTCCCAACATGCGGAACTGCACCTGACCACCACACTGTCCGGTCCCCACCTGGTCGGGTCGAGTATGCCAGTCGTCCGCACCTCGACCGGTGTGCGCTGCCGGCAGGAGGACGGCGTCGGTGCGATATAACGGTGTCCGTGGATATGGCGGAGATCGAGACCGAGATGGCGGACCTGGACGCCCGCTACCGCTCGGTGGCGAGCAAGCCGGTCGACGTCACCGCACTGGACCGGTTGGCGGAGCTCGGTGCCGCCGTCGACGCGGAGCTGACAGCGCTGGGTGTACAGGACCGCGCCGAGCGCGTGCTCCGCGCCATCGTCGACAGGTACGCCGCCGACGAGACCGCCCGGGTCGAGATCCGGCGGATGTTCGACCGGTACCCGTCGTTCCGCTGGGCGGCGCACCTGCCCACCGACTGCCGGACGGCCGAGGAGTTCCGGGACGACCTCGTCCATCTCTCCGCCCGTGACCAGGGTGCCGACACCCGCGACGAGATCATGTCGTTGCAGGCCATGTGCGACCGGGCCCGGCGGGCCGGGATCGACGTGGATCCGGTCCTGGCGGAGGTGGCCGCGATGTCCAGCGACGAGGACCGGTACGGGATGGGCTCCCTGCGCGACATCATCCTGCGCGACCGCGCCGGGTGAGGGCGTGGCAGGATGAGGCGTGCCCGATGATCGGAGACCGTCGATCACGTTCGAGACGAGCTGTGTCGTCGCCGCGTCGCCGGACGAGGTCTACCGCCACCTGACCGACCCGCACAGCTACATCGGCTTGTCGCCGCTGATCGTGGCGGTCTCCGACGTGCGGACCGACCGGGACGCCGACGGCCGCGCGGTCACCGACTACGTCGCCGTCGAACGGTTTCGGATGGTCGGCCCGCTGCGCTGGGACAACCCCATCCGGGTACGGATGGTGGCGACCCGGCCCGGCAGCCAGATCGTCAGCGACGTGCGGAGCCCGGGGTGGGTCTGGCTGCGCGCGGTGGTCGACCTGACGGCCGAGACCGGCGGTACGCGGATCCGGGAGTCGGTCACCGCCGGTGCCCCGCTGCTGCTGCGGCGCTTCGTGGCGGGACAGGCCCGTCAGGTCGCGGCGTTCCGGGCTACCGAACTGACCCGCCGGATGGCGACCCGACCCTGATCGCAGCGGCGCTCCGGAGTGTGCACCGTCGGCGGTGACGTTCCTGGTCAGACCGACCCGGCCGGCCTTCCCGGCCACCCGGCCGGGATACGTTCCAGCACCCCGCCCGCGAAGACGTCCCGCAACCCCAGCGGCTTGAGGTGGACGTAGCCGATGTGGCAGTCGCAGATCGCGTTGCTGCACGGCCGGGGTGCCAGCGCGGTCCGCCACGACCCGTCGTACAGGTTGCCGATCGGGGTGTCGATGAAGTGGCAGCGGCGGACCGTGCCGTCGCCGCGCACGGAGATCGCGGTCTCCCCGGCGTGGCAGGGCCGGTCCAGGGACAGGTGCGGACGCACGCTGTAGCCGAAGTGTGGGTCCACCTCCGTCCAGGTCGCCTCCTCGGCGGCGTCGTAGCGACGTCCCTCGGCGGCGTTGACCCACAGATAGACCTCGTCGGGCAGCAGGGACCGCAGCGCCCGCGCCTCGGCCAGGTGCTCGGGCAGCCCGACCACCCCGACCGAGTACCGGACACCCAGCTCGGACAGGCGGGCGCAGCGTCGCAGGAACCGCTCCCGGGTGACCTGCCCCGGGTGGTACGTGGTCCAGAGCGCGGCGGCGCTCGGGTCGGCCTCGGCGAGCCAGTCCACCCGGGCCGCCAGGTTGGTCTGGATGACCACCCGCTCCACGTGCGGCAGGTGGGACAGCGACACCATCGCGTCCCGGTACCAGCGCCGGGTCAAGCCCTCGCCCCAGGGCGTGAACAGCACCGACAGCCGGACGTCGGTGGTCGCGCCCACCCAGTCGGTGAACCGCGCCAACGCCTCCCGGTCGGCGCGGAGCAGCTCCGGCGGGTCACGGCGCTTGGCGAACGGGCAGTACGGGCAGTCGTAGTTGCAGCTCGCCAGCGGGCCACGGTAGAGGATCGCCAGGTTCATCGCAGCACGTACCCGGCCATTGCGTGCTGCACCTCGGCGGAGGTCAACCAGGGGCCGACGGCGTCCGACCGGGCCAGCCCGGAGGGGGTGAGGCGGAGCCCGCCGTCGGTGGCCCAGCCCCGCTCGACCAGCCGGTCGAGCTGCGGGAAGTCCTCACCCGGCAGGCGACCGAACCGGGCCCGGTAGGCGTCCGGGTCGACCCCGTCGACGCGCAGCAGCGACTTCAGCAGCCACCGACGGCGCTGCTCGGTGCCGTCGAGGTGGTACCCGAACTCGGCGTACCGGAAGTCGTCGGCCGGTCGGGCCAGGTAGTCGTCGAGCACCGCGCGCACCTGCGAGACGCTGACCGCGTAGTCGAAGGAGTAGTGCAGCGCGGTGGTGTACGAGCGGGCACCGCACCCCAGACCGACCATGCCGTCGTCCTGGCAGCAGTAGTCGGGGCCGTCCGGGGCCGGCACGTCGGCCCGGCGGAACTGGCGCATCGACTCCTGCCGGTAGCCGGCCGCGCCGAGCGTCTCCACGGCCTGCCGGTAGAGCGCGAGGCGCTGCGCGTCCCAGTCCGCGCGGGCGTGCGTGCGCCGGCCCAGACCGGTGAGCGGCCGGACGTAGAGCGGGTAGAGGTACAGCTCCTCGGGACGCCAGGCCAACGCCGCGTCGAGGCTCTCCCGCCAGGTGTCGGCCGTCTGCCCGTCGATGCCGTAGATCAGGTCGATGTTGAGCACCGGGACACGAGCGTCGCGGATCGCCGCCAGCGCCTTCTCCACCTCCGTGCGCCGTTGCGGTCGACCGGCGGCGCGGGCCTCGACGTCGAGGAAGCTCTGTACCCCGATGCTGACCCGGGTGGTGCCGTACGCGGCCAGCACCGCGAGCCGGTCCGGCGTCGCGGTGGCCGGTGACGTCTCCACCGACAGCGGTACGCCGGGCAGCCGCGCCCCGAGGGTCGTGGTGGCGATGTCGAACAGCTCGGTCAGCTCGTCGGCGGTCAGATGGGTGGGGGTGCCGCCGCCGAAGGCCGCGCGGGCGTACCCGGTCGAGCCGCCGAGCGCCTCGGCGACCTGCTCGGCCTGCCGACGAAGCTGCCGCAGGTAGGCGGTGACCTGCTCGGCGGGTGCGTTGGCCCGGGTGAACAGGTTGCAGAAGCCGCAGCGCATCTCGCAGAACGGCACGTGCAGATAGAGGAAGAGGGCGTCCCGTGCCTGGTCCCGCCACACGTCGGTCAACGACGGGCGGGGGTGCAACGCCCGGTACGAGGTCTTGTGCGGGTAGGCGTAGAGATACTGCTGGTACGGCGAGCCGTCAAGACTCGCGTCGGTGCTGGTCACCATTCTCCAGGGTGCAGGGTGAAGTGCGCGTACGGGACGGTCCACACCACGTCGTGGCCGATCCGGTGCCCGGTGTGCCCGTCCTCGCCGTACGCGGTGCCGTGGTCGGAGCAGATGATCGTGAACACCGGCCGCCCTCGGCCGGTGACCAGGCCGAACAGTCGCTCCATCCGGCCGTCCACGTACTCCAGGGCGGCGGCGTGACTGGCCCGGTCGTCCTCCTCGGCGCCGGGCAGGTGGTGCCGGTTCGGCTGGTGCAGGGCGGCCACGTTGAGGAAGGTGAACAACGGCCGGGTCGGCGGCAGGTCGGCCACCACCGTCGCCAACCGGTCGAGCTGGGCGTCCACGCAGGTGGGCGACGTGACGCCGAACTCCGGCTCCCAGTGCGCCTCGCGGAACAGCCCCGGCAGGACCGCCCCGAGCGGGCTGCGTCGGTTGAAGAAGCCGACGCCGCCCAGGCACAGCGTGTGGTAGCCGACGTCGGCGAGCGCGCTCGGCAGGTCCGGCGCGTCGAACACCCACGTGTCGGCACCGGAGGTCTCGCTGCCCGGGAAGGCCGCCGCGTACAGCCGTTCGTGTCGCCCCGGGGGCACCGGCGTGGGCAGGAAACCGGCGAAGAAGGCGTGGTGCGCGGCGTAGGTGAAGCTGGCCGGGGAGTGCCGGCGTTCCCACCGGCCGCCCGGCAACGCCCGCGTCAGGTGCGGCGTCCGGCCTGCCGCCGCCAGCTCGGCCGCCACGTCGTAGCGCAGCGTGTCGAGGGTGACCAGCAGCAGGTCGTGGCCACCGATCAGGCTCCGCATCCGACCACCTCCGGCGAGACCGTGCGCGCCCGCCCGGGACGCCACCCGCCCTCGGTCAGCGCGTGCACCTGAGCGGCGTAGCTGTCCCGGCCGTCGGCCAGCACCCCGGGCAGCAGGTCACCGAAGGCGTTGACCTCGGCCACCGCGTGCCGCCGCCAACCGACCAGGAACATCAGGTCCACGCCGACGTGCAGCGAGTCGGGAAAGCAGGCGGCCACCCGCTCGCACGTCTCCATCGCGGCCGACCACTGCCGGGTCCCGGCCGCCCGCCGTACCTCGTCGAGATCACCGCGCGCGTTGCCCAGGTGCAGGTTGGTCAGCGGCCCGTGCGCCGCCCGGACCACCACGTGGTCCGGCCGACCGGCGATCACCAGCACCCGCAGGTCGACCACCCGGTCACCGATCCCGGCCTTGGGCAGCCACCGCTCCACGTGCAGACCCTCCGGCGCGAGCCGGTCCACGATGGCCGCGACCTGCGTCTCGTCGGTGTAGCGGCGTAACCGCAGCGAGTTGAACAGCGCCTCGGGGGTGTGCTCGATGGTGGTGACCGCCTGCACCCGGCCGGTGCCGACCGCCAACGCGATGATCCCGGCGGCCGAGGAGCCGTGCGCCGGCTTGACGAACACCCGGCCCCAACCGGCCTGCGCCATCGCCGACCGCAGCTCGGCGTAGCCACCGACCTGCGGCAGCGCGTCCGGCACCGGCACCCCGGCCGCCGCCAGCCGCGCGTGGCAGCGCCGCTTGTCGCAGAGCACCGCGACGTCCTCCGGCGGGTTGAGCAGGGTTGCGCCGCCTGCGGACACCCGGGCCATGCCGTCCACCAGACCGGCGTACGCGTCGGCGAGGCCGACCAGTTCGCCGTGCCGCGCGACGGTGGCCGACCGGCGCAGCAACTGGTCGACCCGGGCGTCCT
Organism: Micromonospora sp. NPDC002389; assembly: GCF_040296095.1. Classification (NCBI taxonomy): domain Bacteria; kingdom Bacillati; phylum Actinomycetota; class Actinomycetes; order Micromonosporales; family Micromonosporaceae; genus Micromonospora; species Micromonospora sp. NPDC002389. Next base: position 552,618 of record NZ_JBEOWP010000003.1, on the reverse strand, counting down.
CCCCGGGCGAGTCCACCCGCACCAGCGTGCCGGCCGGGGGCGGTGCGGCCCCGGTCAGCACCTCGACCCAGGGCAGCACCTCGGGCCGGGGCAGACCGGCGGCCAGCACCGCGTCGGTGAACATCGACACCCGACGGTTGCCGGGATTGCCGACCACGGTCAACCGCATGTCACTCCGACACCGCCGTGTAGCGGTAGCTCTCGCCGTCGTCCTCCTCGTCCGCCTCCTGCGGGTCGGAGACGTTCACCCGGACGTCCGGCAGGGCGGCGACCACCGACGCGGCGACCTCCGCGGAGAGGTAGTGGTGGTGCAGGTCCAGCACCGTCAGGTGGGTCAGCGGCTGACCGGCGAGCAGCGCCTCCGCCCCCTCGTCGCCGAGAGTGCCGTTGGACAGGTCCAGCACCTCCAGGCGGCGCACCACGGGCGCGGTCGCCAGGGCCACCGCGATGTCGTCGGTGATCATCGAGTTGCACAGGCCCAGGCGGCGCAGCGCCGGGAAACGCTCGTCGGCCAGCAGCGGGGCGAGGTCCGCCAGCTCGGTGGTGCCGCCGTAGTCGTCGGTGCCGAGCCACAGTTCGAGGTCGGCCAGCTCGGGCAGGTCGGAGTCGAGCACCGCGCGGACGAACTCGCGGGACAGCCCGCCGCTCTGCACCACCAGTTCGCGGAGGTTGGCGTGCTGGACGGGGGAGAAGTTGAACTCCTCGCCCCCGCGCACCCACAGCACCTCCAGGTCCGGGAACGCCGTCAGCAGCGGACTGACGTCGCCGACCTTCATCCAGGAGACCTCGCACTCCTCGAAGATCATGTCACCGAGGAACAGTGCCCGCAGTGCCGGCAGTCGATCGGCCGCCGCGCAGATCTGTGCGATCGGCGCGGGGTTGAAGGCCGCGTACCCCCAGGCGCCGATGACCAGTGACTCCACCGTGTCGCCGACCTGCGCGACGAATCGCTCGAAGGTGGCGGCGAACTCCTTGGAGAGCGCGCCTTCCTTGTCGTCGTCGAACTCCGGATGGGTGACGCGCCACGAGACCGGGCCGGTCACGGTCGGCAGCGGCCCCTCAAGCGGAAACTCGACCACCGGACGGCCGGCGAACTCGGCGACGTGCGAAGAGAACGTCATGTCTGCTCACTCCCCGACTGCGGTGAAGCGGTAGGTGCGGCCGTTGAACACGTCCGGGGTACGTCCCTCGGACACGTCCACGCGTACGCCGGGCAGGGCCGCGACGACCCGCTGTTGCGCCTGCTCGGACAGGTAGTGGTGGTGCAGGTCGAGCTCGGTCAGGTGGGTCAGCGGCTGCCCGGCCAGGAGCGCCTCCAGACCCTTGTCGGTGAGGTTGCCCATCGACAGGTCGAGCACCGAGAGCCGGGGCACCACCGGTGCGGTGGCGACCACTCTGGCGACCACGTCGGCGATCTCGGCGTTGCGCAATCCCAACCGCCGCAGCTCCGGCGTTCCGGCACCGGCGAGCAGCGGGGCGAGGTCGTCGAGGGTGGCGTCGCCGCCGTAGTCCGATCGGCCCAGCCACATGTCCAGCCGCTCCAGGGCCGGCAGGTCGCACTCGCCGACCGCCCGCACCACCGCGCCGGGCAGACCACCGGACTCGAACCGCAAATCCCGCAGGCCGGCGTGCTTGACGGCTTCCAACCGCAGGCCCTCGCCGCCGCGCACCCACAGCGTCTCCAACTGCGGGTAGGCCGCCAGCAGCCCGGTGATGTCGTCGTGGGTCAGCCAGGAGAGCTCGCACTGCTCGGAGAGCAGGTCGGCGAGGAAGAGCGCCCGGAGCCCGGTCCACCGGGACGCCGCGTCGACCAGGAGTTCCACCGGCAGCGGCCGTTCGTAGGCCATCCCCCACTCGCCCACCACGACGGCGCGGACCGACTCGGCCGGGACCTCCTCGAGCATCGCTTCGACCAGGGCGACGAACTCCTCGGGCTCGGGCTCGTCGCCGAGTTCCCCCACCTCCAGCCGCCAGGCCACCGCCGACGGATCCGCCGGCACCTCCATTCCCGATGTGAACGGGAGCACCGGAAGCCCGGCGAACGACGACACGTGCGTTCTGAACACTCTCAACCTCCGACCTGACCGCGATGGCGGCGAGACCGTAACAGGCCGCTCCGACAGGCCCGGTCCGGTAGGTCACCCGCCGTCCCCGGGCTGGGACGGGCTCCGGCCCGGCGGAGACCGCCGGGCCGGAGGTGGTGCTGCCTACGGGGTGTGCGGATCAGCTCGTCCGCACCGACCCGTTGACCTTGGTGTCACGGATGGTCGCGCCGATGGCGTTCACCGAACCGTTGACCCGGCTCTCCACGATCGAGACCACCGAGGCGTTGTGCGCGTGGATCGCGCCGTTCAGGTTCGAGTTGAACACGATCAGACCGGCACCCGGGTTGACCTTGATGGCGCCGTTCTGGGTGACCCCGTCCATGCAGGTGATGCCGGAGGAGATCGTCATGCTGCCGTTGTGCCGACCGCGCAGGACGGTGGTGCACTCCGGGTAGCTGGGCTGGGTCTGCACGTTCAGCTCGTCGAAGGCGACGACCGCGCGGGCGTTGTTCGTCAGCGGGTCGTCCAACTTGAGGACGTCAAGTCCCTTCTGGATGTCGTTGGAGTAGATGTAACCGTTGTGGTAGTACGTCGACCAGGCGCCGCCGAGGATCCGACGGGTGTCCGACAGCGGGCCCCGCTCCCAGAAGGCGATCTCGACCGGGTTGGCCGAGTCGGTGAAGTCGATGACCGAGATGCCACCCTGGTACCACGCCTGGACCATGATGTCGCGGCCCATCGCCGGGATCAGCGAGCCGTTGTGCGCCACACAGTTCTCGAGGGCGGAGTTCTCCCGCGGGATCTTGAAGTAGCTCTTGAAGACCAGTCGACGGTCGGCACCGGAGCCGACGATGTCGTACAGCGCGTTCGCGCCCTGGTTGGCCCGGTAGGCCGGGGTGCAGATGGCACCGCTGCCGCCGCCGAGCTCGTCGGTGAAGACGACCTTGGTGCCGGCGTTGTTGAACGTGGCCGAGTGCCAGAACGCGAAGTTGGTGTCGCGCACCTGGCTCAGGACCACCGGGTTCACCGGGTCGGAGATGTCCATCAGGACGCCGTCACCCATGCAGGCGCCGGCGGCCAGGTCCAGGTCCGGGTAGGCGGTGATGTCGTGGCAGCCGCTGGTGTTGGTGTTGCCGCCGTCCGGGAAGAGGACCGGGGTGGCGACCACGGAGGCGCTGGTCGGGTTGTCCAGCGGCACGTCGATGATGGAGATCTTGTCGTGCGGCGGCTTGCAGTAGAACGCGTTGTTCGACGGGCTGTACGACTGGACGTACACGTAGACGCTCTTGTCGTCCTTGCTCGGCACCAGCGTCAGGGTGTGCGACCCGCAGTCGGTACGGACCGACTTGATGTAGCGCGGGTTCGCCTTGTCGCTGATGTCGAAGATCCGGACGCCCTCCCAGGCGCTCTGCTGGGCCACCGAGCCGGCGTTGCTGCTGCACGAGTCGTCGCTGCGGGGCGAGTCGACCGCGAGGAACAGCAGGTTCCCGTAGACCGACGGGTCACCCTGCGCTCCGACGCAGACGACCTGGCTGACCACCTGGGGTGAGGCCGGGTTGCTGACGTCGAAGATGCTGAACCCGTTGTAGTTGCCGGCGATGACGTGGTTGTCCTGGAACGCCAGGTCCGAGTTGTACGCGGCCTCGCTGGCGAACCCGCCGAACTTCGGGACGTTGGCGATCTGGGTGAGGTTCGGGCTGCTGACGATCTCGTCGACGGCCGGGATGGTGTTCGCGGCGGTCTCGGCGGCGCTGCTCGATGGCGCCACCGCGACGCCCGCGACGAGAAGGGCACCTGTGGCGGCCAGGCTGATTCCCAGCCTTCGGCTCCCTCGTGGGGTCGGTCTGAACATGTAGGAACACCCTTCGTCAGGGATGTGCAGGGTTAGCGGAGGTTAACCCTGCGGTGGGTGCTCGATCGTCGGCCATGTGGTCACGGTTTAGCAACACGACCGCCGATGCCCCGGCGCAAACTGCCGCAGGTGGGGCTAAACGATCGTTCTGTCGTTCGCAACCCTCCCGTCGCAGCTCAGGCCCGCGCTACCATCCCGGCCAACTGTGAACGGCGGGAGTCGAGTTGTGCTAGGTGTGCGGATCCGTGGGCTGCTGCGGCAGTCCCGGAAGCTTGTGCTGATCGAGTTGGCCGTGCTCGCGGTGCTGGCCGTCGGGATCGCGGTGGCCGTGTCGTGGCCGGACAGCGAGCCCCCCGCGCCGACGGCGCAGACGAACGAGCCACCGCCGCTCGACCTGCCCGGCATCCCGGACGCCACCGCACCGGTGCTGATGCCGGGCGGCCCCGGCGAGCCGGCGAAGACCCTGTCGGCCAACGAGATGTCGCCGATGGCCCGGCCTCCGCACAACAACGCCGACACCCGCTTCGTCACCATGATGATCCCGCACCACGAGCAGGCCCTGGTGATGGCCAAACTGGTCGGTGACCGGGCCGAGAACTCGAACCTGAAGATCATCGCGGACCGGATCCTGGCTGCCCAGGACCCGGAGATCAAGACCCTGGAGACCTGGTTGACCGACCGGGGGCTGGACCGCAACTCCGGCGACGGGCACCGGCACGAGATGGCCGGCATGCAGACGGCGGAGGCGCTGAACCGGCTGACCGCCGCCCGTGGCGCCGAGTTCGACCGGATGTTCGTCACGATGATGACCGAGCACCACCAGGGCGCCATCGCGATGGCGAACGAGGTCCTGACGCTGGGCACCGACATCATCATCAACGAGTTCGCCAGCAGCGTCGTCGTCGAGCAGGGCGTCGAGATCAACCGGATGCGCGAGGTGCTGACCGGCCGCCGGTAGCCGCGGCGCGGTCCCGCCCGTCCGAACGTCCCGGAAGTTGTCGGTGGTCACCGATAGCGTCGGGTGGACGCCGACGAAGGGACCAGCCGTGGCGGGAAGCAGCCCACAGCCCGAGAGCAGCCCACAGCCCGAGAGCAGCCTGTCGCCGGAACGCGCGGACCTGCTGCAGGCCCTGCGTCAGCAACGCTTCTTCCTGCGCAACACCGCGCGGGAGTTGACCGACGCGCAGGCGGCGACGTGCAGCACGGTCAGTGAGCTGTGCATCGGCGGCCTGATCAAGCACGTCGCGGACGTCGAACGAGGCTGGGCCGACTTCATCGTCGACGGCCCGGCCGAGGCGCCGGACCACACCGACCCCGCCGTCCACGAGCGCCATGCGCAGTCGTTCCGGCTGCTGCCGGGCGAGACCCTGGCCGGCCTGCTCGCCACGTACGACGATGTCGCGGCCCGCACCGACGAGCTGGTCCGGAGCCTGCCAGACCTGGACGTCAGCCAGCCGCTGCCCGCCGCACCCTGGTTCGAGCCGGGTGCCCGCTGGACGGCCCGACGGGTGCTGCTGCACGTCATCGCCGAGACGTCGCAGCACGCCGGGCACGCCGACATCATCCGAGAGGCGATCGACGGCGCGAAGTCCATGGGCTGAATCGGCCGGCCGGTCTCAGCGGCGTTCTCGGCCCGCCACGGTCCGTGTCGGTCGCCGCCCCGGAGTCCACCGACGCGGGCGACGCCGGCGCCGACGGGCGGCCGGGACCGGCAGGCGCCGCCGACCCGTGGCGGATGATCCACTCGGCCACCGCAAGATTGATCAGCCAGCCGGCGGCGTGCAGCCACGCCCGGGTCAACTCGCCCGGCGGTTCGGCGACCACGAGCCACGGCAGGTGGGTCAGGAACTGGGTGCCGGCGCCCTGACCGATGGCGTACCCACGGATCATCCACGCGCGGTGCCGGCTGACGTCCCGCCGCAGGATCGCGTGGAGGCCGAGGACGATGCAGCCGGCCATCGCGCCGCCGAAGAACAGCCGCAGCCCGATGAGGAACGCACCGTCGATGGGCATGAGGGGATAGAACGCGGCCATCCACATGCCGGAGAGCGCGGCGAGGATCCCGGCCGGCACCAGCAGCCGACCCGCGACGCGGTGCCATCCCGGTCGCCGACGCCGGAAGCCGGGCATGAACTGGAAGGCACCCAGCAGGCAGTACACGCTCGCCGTGACGATGTGCACCAGCACCGGCACCGGGTCGGCGACGAAGCGGGCGTTGCCGGGCGTCACCGTCGGATCGCCGGACAGCTCGACGGTCCGGACGGCCCCGGCGACCACCGGGACGAGGGCGAGCAGGATCAGGCCGGTGGGTATCGCCCACTCGTGTCTGCGGAGGAACCGGTTCGTGGACATGAATCGATGCTGGGTTCGCGACGGCGCGAACTCATCGGTGCATGGGCTCGGGCCCCGTCGGTCCTCGGAGTGAGCCGATGCTCGTACTTACGGCGGCCGCGCCGACCGGGGGAGTGCTACCGGCCGCGTACCCGGTGCGTCTCGTACGCCCAGATGGCGATCTCCACCCGGTTCCGTGCGCCGAGCTTGGCCATCAGACTCGCCACGTGCGTCTTCACCGTGCTGAGACTGACGTGGAACTCGCCCGCGATCTCGCTGTTGGTCCGTCCCCGGGCCACCGCCGTCAGGATCTGCTCCTCCCGTTCGGTGAGCGGGTCGACGGGTTGCCGGGGCGGCGCGGCCGGTCCGGCGTCGGCGAAGGCGTGCAACAGGCGGGTGGTGACGCTGGGCGCGATGAGCGCGTCACCGTCGGCCGCGGCACGTACCGCCTGGGTCAGCAGCGCCGTGCCGGCGTCCTTGAGCAGGAACCCCCGGGCTCCGGCGCGCAGCGCGGCATAGACGTACTCGTCGAGGTCGAAGGTGGTGATGACGACGACGGCGAGCGGTTCGGTGACCCGGGGCCCGGCGAGCCGTCGGGTCGCCTCGATACCGTCCACACCGGGCATCCGGATGTCGAACAGGCACACGTCCGGACGCAGCCGCCGGGCCAGTTCCACAGCGTGGTGGCCGTCGGCGGCCGTACCGACGACCTCGATGCCCGGCTGGGCGTCGAGGATCATCGTGAGTCCGCTCCGGATGATCTCCTGGTCGTCCGCGACGGCCACCCGGATCCGCCGGTCGCCGTCGTCGCCGGACGGGTTCGGTCGTCCGGTGGTCGGTCGGGTCACGCGGCTGCCCCGGCCCGGGGCAGCACCGCGTCGACGATCCACCCCTGTTCGGGACCGGGTCCGGCGGCACAACTGCCGCCTAGCAGTGCCGCGCGTTCGGCCATCCCGGCGAGTCCGTACCCGGAACCGGGAAGCGGTCCGGCCGGGCTCTCGCCGTCGTCGCTGACACGGAGCCGTACCGAGGCGTCGTCCACCTCGACGCGTACCCGGATGCGGGTCGCGTGCCGCGCGTGCCGGCGGGCGTTGGTGACCGACTCCTGCACGAGCCGGTAGACCGCGCGGTCCACGGACGGCGCGAGGCCGCCGGCGTCGCCGACGATCTGCACCTCCACGACCGGGCCGTCCGGTGCGTCCGCCGCGAACTCGGCCAGGTCCGCGATGCGCGGCGTGGGCGCCAGTGCGGCGGGCTCGTCGGTCCGCAGCACCCGGACGAGGCCGCGCATCTCGGCCAGCGCCCGCGACGCCTCGGCCTCGATGAGCTGCAACGCCTCGATCGCCGCCTGCGGGTGGGTGGCCGCCACGGCGAGCCCGGCCTGGGCCCGGATCGCCATCGCCGACACGTGGTGCGCGACGGTGTCGTGCAGGTCGCGGGCGAGCCGTTCCCGTTCGAGCAGCGTGACCTGGTCCAGCTCGCGCTGCCGGGCCCGCGCCCGGTACCGCACGCTGGTGCCCAGCGTGGCGGCCGCGAACAGGACGACGAAGGCGGCGACGGTGTCCGCGAGACCGGCCTGACCGGCGGCGGTCCACAGTCCCAGCTTGCCCACCACGATCACGCCGCCGAGCACGACCTCCTGCCCGGAGCCCCAGCGGAACAGGGCGTACACCAGCAGCAGGACGAAGGCCAGGACGTCCTGTTGGAGAGCGTCCCGGTCGGTCAGCAGCGGAACCAGCCCGCAGATGCCGAAGGCGAGCGCGACCATCGGCAGCGGCCGGGTCCGGCGCCAGAGCACCGTGGCCGTCAGCGCCACCGCCACGGCCACCGACAGCGGTCGCCAGGCCAGATCGGGCCGGACGAGCCCCTCGACGAGCGCGACCGGCGCGAGGATCGCGAGCAGCAGCCAGTCCCGCCACACACGACGCGGCGCGCCGGGCGGGGCGGGTTCCTCCCACACCGAGCGCAGCAGACCGGACACGCATCCATCGTAGGAACGGGACGGCTCCGCCGGATCGGCCCAAAGTACGAGCGGCCCGCGCGGTCACCTCACCCGGTCGCGGGCGGCAGCTCCGACGGTGGGGGCGTCGTCCATCGGGTCAGCGCGTCGAGTCCGACGACAATGTGATGTGTCGTGGTGTTCCAGGTGTCGCCATAATCTCCTGATGCTGCCCGATCCTTCCACCGCCCCCGTCGGGTCGCGGCGGCCTCACCGTCGACTCGTCGTCGCGGCGGTCCTCGCCGCCGGCACCGTACTGCTGGGCGTCGTCGGCCTGTCGAGGTTTCTGCCCGACTCCGGAGGCGATCTGGGACAGCGGTTCGCGGTGGGGCAACCGGTAATCCTCCACCTCTCGTCGAAGAAGACGATGGTGTGGGGCAGTGGTGTGGAATCGAACGGGCAGGACGTCAGTTGTGCCGTGTCCGCAGCAGGCGGTCCGGAGATCGAGGCGTACTCCGAGCTGCGCCTGCTCGACACCGACATCGAGCGGACGGTCGACGGCATACTGTGGCACGGGCTGCTGCTGCTCAGCGCCGAGCCGGCAGGCCGTTACGAGGTGACCTGCACCGCGGTGGCGAACTGGGACCTGGCGGCCGGTGATCCGCCTCGAATGTATGGCCCTCGGGCTGTCGCACTCGGCCAACTGGCGGCGTGGGGGCTGGCGGGTGCCGGTGTCGTCGCCGGTGTAGTGCTGGCCGTCCGACGTCGGCGGTCGACCCGACCGGACCCACCGGTCAGCAACGGGTAGGCGTCGCCCGCCCGTACAGTCGTGCCATGCCGGAGATCGTCGAGCTGCTGGCCTCGCCCACGCACCGTTACGTGGGGCGGCCCTCGGACGGGCCGGCGCCCGCGCCCGACGGCGAGTTGGTCGACGAGATCCGGGTACGCGCGGAGCTGGGCATCGTGGGCGACCGTTACTTCGGCAAGCCGGCGCACCGTGGGGCGAGCGTGACCGTCATCGCGGTCGAGTCGTTGCCGCCCGGCGCGGGGCTGGCGCAGGTCCGGCGCAACGTCCTGATCCACGGTGTCGACGTGGACGGCCTGGTCGGGTCGGTGCTGGTGCTGGACTCGGGGCAGGGACCGGTCCGGCTCCGGGTCAACCGGCCGGCGCACCCGTGCGCCTGGATGGACGTGACGATCGGTCCCGGCGCGTGGCGCGGGCTGCGCGGGAAGGGCGGCGTGCGCTGCACGCCGCTGACCGACGGCGTGCTGCGGCTCGGCCCCGTCGACGCGCGGGTCGAGTGAGGGCTGCGTGCAAGGAAGGGCCCCCTACTAACGCCTCCGGTATAGGAAGGGTCCCTTCCTAACATCAGGGCCGGGCGCGGTCGGGGGAGTCTTCGCCGGTTCGCCGCTCATGATCATTATTGCTGGCAGGATCCAGATCATGCTCGCGTTGCGCCGCGCCATGACCACCTGGACCGTCTCGGTGCCCATCGCCGCGCTCCTGGTGCTGGGGCTGACCTGGGACCGCAAGCTCACCGGCGTGATGGTCGTCGTGGTGGCGCTCTTCCTGGCCGGCGCGGTGCTGGCGGCCGTGCACCACGCCGAGGTGGTCGCGCACAAGGTCGGCGAGCCGTACGGGTCGTTGGTGCTGGCGGTGGCCGTCACCGTCATCGAGGTGGCGCTGATCGTCACGCTGATGATCAGCGGCGGGGAGAAGACCGAGTCGCTGGCCCGGGACACCGTCTTCGCCGCCGTGATGATCACCTGCAACGGCATCCTCGGCCTGTCGCTGCTCATCGGCGCGCTGCGCCGCCGGCTGGCCGTGTTCAACCCGGAGGGAACCGGCGGTGCGCTGGCCACCGTGGCCACCCTCGCCACGTTGTGCCTGGTGGTGCCGACGTTCACCATCGGCCGCGCCGGCCCGCAGTTCAGCCCGGCCCAGCTCACCTTCGCGGCGGTGGTGTCGCTCGCGCTCTACGCGCTGTTCGTGATGGTGCAGACCGGCCGCCACCGGGACTACTTCCTGCCCGTCGGCAGCGAGGGGGAGGTGTTGCCGGAGGAGGCACACGCCGATCCGCCGTCGACCCGGCAGGCCATGGCGAGCCTCGGGCTGCTGCTGGTCGCCCTGGTGGCCGTGGTCGGCGACGCCAAGTCGGTCTCCCCGGCGATCGAGGCGGGCGTGGCCGCGGTGAACCTGCCGCCGGCGTTCGTCGGCGTCATCATCGCGTTGCTGGTGCTGCTGCCGGAGACGCTCGCCGCCGCCCGCGCGGCCCGCCGGGACCGGGTGCAGATCAGCCTGAACCTCGCGCTCGGCTCGGCGATGGCCAGCATCGGGCTGACCATCCCGGCGATCGCGATCGCCTCGATCTGGCTGGAGGGGCCGCTGCTGCTCGGCCTGGGCGGCACCCAGGTGACCCTGCTCGCGCTGACCGTGGTCACCGGCGTGCTGACCGTGGTGCCGGGTCGGGCCACCCTCCTACAGGGCGGGGTGCACCTGGTGCTGCTGGCCGCCTTCGTCTTCCTCGCCGCCAGCCCCTGAGGCCAGGCTGCGAGCCACTGAGGTCACGCCGTGACTCTTGAGGCCAGACCGAAAGTCCCTGCGGCCACGTCGCCAGCCCTGCGGCCCAGCCTGCGGCAGCCACGTTGCCAGCCCTGAGGTCACGTCGCGCCCGGCGCTAAGGATCAGGTGAACCGGACCGGCCGGTACGGCGTACCAGACGGTGACGGGCGTGACGGTCCTACCGTCGGGGTACTGGTCCGGCGTCGAGGCGGGAGGCACAGGGTGCGGGTAGGTGCGGGGCAGCGAAGCCGGGGAAGGCTCGCCGGTCTGGCGGTGGCGCTGGTGGCGGCCACCGCGTGCATGGTGGAGCCGGTGGCCGCACCGACCGGGCCCGCCGAGCCACCGGCACCGGCGTCGCCGAGCACCGAGGTGACCCGGGCAGACGGCACCGACACGGTCGAGGAGTTCGAGCAGGACATGGCCGACGCCACGCGCCTCGCCGAACGGTACTGGGCCGAGTACTTCCGGGCCTCCGGCCGGTCGTTCCAGCCGATCCGCCGGATCATCCCGTACGAGCGGGACGGTGAGATCTCCTGCGGCGGGCAGGAGGTGCCCCGCAACAACGCGGTCTACTGCACCGTCAGCGACTACATCGCCTACGACGTCAACTGGTCGTTCCGGGCGTTCCGGCAGATCGGCGACGCGTTCGTGTTCTATCTGCTCGGGCACGAGTACGCGCACGGTGTCCAGACCCGGCTCGGCATCCGCTACGAGTTCACCATCCAGCAGGAGTTGCAGGCCGACTGCATGGCCGGGGCCTATCTCGGCGACTCGGTACGCGCCGGCACGCTGACCCTCGACGAGGGTGACCTGGACGAGTTCAACGAGGGCCTGCTGGCCGTCGGCGACGACCCCGGCCAGCCGTGGTTCGCCGAGGGCTCGCACGGCACCCCGGAGCAGCGCTCCGAGATGTTCTTCCGGGGTTACGAGCGCTCCCTGGCCGCCTGCGATCTCGGTTGACGAACGTCACCGTGCCGGGCGTCGCGCGACAGGCGGCTCCGGCGGGCTGGAAGGATCGACCGGGTACCCGACCCGAGGAGGATCCGGTGAGCAGCGCCCGACCGGCCGCAGTGCTCTTCGACATGGACGGCACGCTGGTCGACAGCGAGCGGTTGTGGGACGTCGCCCTGCAGGAACTCGCGGAGAGCTACGGCGGCACCCTCTCCGCCGACGCCCGTCGCGCGATCGTCGGCACCGGGATGGCCGACTCGATGCGTATCCTGCACGACGACCTGAGGCAGCCGCACCGGGATCCGCAGGTGAGCGCCGAGTGGATCAACGCCCGCATCCTGGAGCTGTTCCGCACCGGCCTGCAGTGGCGTCCCGGCGCGCTGGCGCTGCTCGGCGCCGTCCGGGAGGCCCGGATCCCGACCGCGCTGGTCACCTCCAGTGGCCGGGCCCTGGTCGAGATCGCCCTGGACACCCTCAGCCGGGACAGCTTCGACGTGGTGGTCTGCGGTGACGAGGTCGACTCCACCAAGCCGCATCCGGAGCCGTACCTGACGGCGGCGCGGCTGCTCGGCGTACCGATCGAGGAATGTGTGGCGATCGAGGACTCGGCGACCGGGGTGGCCAGCGCGGTCGCCGCCGGGGCGGCGGTCCTGGCCGTGCCGGCCGAGGTGCCGCTGAGCCCGCGCGACGGCGTACACCAACTGGAGAGTCTGCTCACCGCGGACCTGGACCTGCTCGCCGCGCTGCTGGTGCGGTCGCGGGCCTGACACCCGCGCCACGGGAACGACCGGCCCTGACGCCGGCACAACGGAAACGACCGGGCCCCGACACCACGGTGACGTGGTGTTGGGGCCCGTGACGTGCCGCTCAGTCGTGGGCGATCGCGCCCAGGACGTTGATCCGGGCGGCCCGGATCGCCGGCAGGACGGCGGCGACCACACCGATGATCGCGGCCAGACCGAGGAAGAGTCCCATCTGGCCCCAGGGCAGCACCAGCTTGTTGATCCCCTCGCTGCGCAGCGCCTCGACCACCGCGGCACCGAGGCCGGTGCCGACCACCACGCCGAGCAGCGCGCCGAACACCGAGATCACCACCGCCTCCACGGTGATCATGCCCATCGTCTGCGACCGTCGCAGGCCGATGGCGCGCAGCAGGCCCAGCTCGCGGGTCCGTTCCAGCACCGACAGGGCCAGGGTGTTGATGATGCCGAGTACGGCGATCACGATGGCCAGCGCCAGCAGGATCTGGATCATCGTGAGCAACGTGTCGAGCTGACCGGCCTGCTGCTCCACGAAGGCGTTCAGGTCGACCACCGACACCTCGGGGCTGTCCGCCAGCAGCGTCTCGATGCGCGGCTGGACGTCCGCGACCGACGTGCCCGGTTCGAGCTGGATGAATCCCTGGCTCGGCTGCGGCACGGTGAAGTTGCGGGCGACCTCCGTCGGCAGCACCATCTGCACGCCGGTGAACAGGGGAGTGTCCTCGAAGATGCCGGTCACCGTGTACGTGCTCGGCTCGCCCCGGGCCAACTGCACCGACGTCGTCGAACCGACCGACAGCCCCCGCGCCTTCGCGGTCTCCTCACTGACCAGCATCTGCCCCGCACCGATCCGGTCGATGTCACCGGCGGCGGCGTTGAGGCTGTAGACCTGGCGCAGGGCGGCCGGCTCGGTCACCGCGCCGACGAAGGTGCGCTCGTCGTCGACCATGGCCAGGTCGCCGTAGAGACCGTCGGCGACGCGTACCCCGGGGATCGCCTTCGCCTCCTGGAGCACCGCCGGGTCGAAGGTGGGCGGACGGGGACCGCTCTGCGCCCCGGCGATCACCAGTTCGGCCTTGATGCTGTCCCGGGCCAGGCCACTGATGCTGCTCTTGGCCGAGTCCAGGATCACCGTGATGCCGGTGACCAGCGCGATACCGACCATCAGCGCGGCGGCGGTGATCGCGGTGCGGCGCGGGTTGCGGCCGGAGTTGAGCCGGCCCAGCTTGCCCGGCACCCAACCGGAGAAGACCCAGCCGAGCGCCGCCACCACCGGCTTGCTGATCAGCGGCGTCAGCAGGGCCACCCCGATGAACGCGAACAGCACGCCGCCGAGGATGGTGGCCAGGGTGTTGCCGCCCGCGTGACCACCCAGCCCGAGGAAGAGCAGGACGGCACCGATCCCGGTCACCAGCGCCCCGGCGATAGTGATCTTGGTCAGTGGGCGGTCCGGGGTCGCCACGTCCTGCATCGCCGCGATCGGGGGGATCCGGGCGGCCCGCAGCGCCGGCAGCAGCGCCGCCAGCACCGTGATCACCAGGCCGACCGAGAACGCGCCGATCACCGCCGAGGCGGGCATGCTCAACCCGGTCAGTTCCAGCCCACCGGCGACGGAGCTGAACAGGTACGCCAGCAGCGCGCCGACGCCGAAGCCGGCCGCCAGGCCGAGCACCGAGGCGATCAGGCCGACGGCGATCGCCTCCAGCACCACCGAGCCGATGATCTGCTTGCCGCTGGCACCGACCGCCCGCAGCAACGCCAACTCGCGGGTCCGCTGGGCCACGATGATCGAGAACGTGTTCAGGATGAGGAACGTGCCGACCAGCAGCGCCACTGCGGCGAAGCCGAGCAGGATCCGGTTGAAGAAGGTCAGCCCCTCCTTCAGCCCGGCGGCGGCGTCGGCGGAGAGCTGCTCGCCGGTCTTGACCACGTAGTCGTCGCCGAGCGCCGCGGCCACGCTGTCGCGCAACGCGTCGTCGGTGACGCCCGACGCGGAGGTGACCGTGATGCTGTTGAACACGTCCGGCTCGCCGAGCATCAGCCGTTGGGCCGTCGGGGTGGTGAACATGACCTCGTTGACGCCACCGAGGGAGTCCCGGTCACCGCTGTAGCCGAAGACGCCGACGATGGTGAAGTCCTGCCGTGGGCTCAGCGTGAGCACGCCCACCCGGTCACCGACGGCGACCTTGCCCGCGTTCGCCAACGACTGGTTGATCACGATCTCGTCGTCGGCCTGTGGCCCGCGCCCCTCGCGCAACCGCACCAGGTCGCTCTCGCCGAGCCAGTTGCCACCGAGCTGCGGCGGCCCGAAGGAGGCGACGACCTTGCCGTTGCTGCCGATCATCCGCGCTCCGTCGGAGACCACCACACCGGTGGCGTCGGCCACGCCCGGCACCGCCCGGACGGTCTCCACCGTGTCGGCCGGGAAGGGCGCCTGGACCTGCTCGCCCTCCATCTCGTTGACCGCGAGCTTCGGCTTCGCCGACACGCTGACGTCGACCTCCTCGTACGCCTCGGCGAAGAGTTGGTCGAAGGTGCGCCCGAGCGTGTCGGTGAGCACGAAGGCGCCGGAGACGAACATGACGCCGAGCACCACGGCCAGGCCGGACAGGACGAGTCGGACCTTCCGCGCCAGCAGGCTCTTCAGAGTCGCCCGGAACATCAGCCGGCCACCTCGGTGGGCGTGTCCAGCTTCTTCATCGTGTCCAGCACCGTGTCGGCCGTCGGCTCGATCAGCTCGGAGACGATCTGACCGTCGGCGAGGAACACCACCCGGTCGGCGTACGCGGCGGCGGTCGGGTCGTGGGTCACCATGACGATGGTCTGGCCGTGCTCACGCACCGAGTTGCGCAGGAAGTTGAGCACCTCCGCGCCGGCCCGCGAGTCGAGGTTGCCGGTCGGCTCGTCCGCGAAGATCACCTCGGGGCGGGCCACCAGCGCCCGGGCGCACGCCACCCGCTGCTGCTGACCGCCGGAGAGCTGCGCCGGCCGGTGGTCCAGCCGATCCCGCAGGCCGACCGTGTCGATCACCACGTCGTACCAGGCCGGGTCGGGTTTGCGGCCGGCGATCGACAGCGGCAGCAGGATGTTCTCCTTGGCGGTCAGCGTGGGCAGCAGGTTGAACTGCTGGAAGATGAAGCCGATCTTGTCCCGGCGCAGCTTCGTCAGGCCCGAGTCACCGAGACCGGTGACCGTCGTGTCGCCGACGTGCACCGTCCCCCGGGTGACCGTGTCCAGCCCCGCCAGGCAGTGCATCAGCGTCGACTTGCCGGACCCGGACGGGCCCATGATGGCCGTGAACCGGCCACGCTCGAACTCGGCGCTGACCCCCCGTAGCGCGACGACCTGGGCCTCGCCGCTGCCGTACACCTTCCATACATCGCTCGCCCGGGCTGCGGCCGGTGCCGACTGGCCTGTCGTAGCGGTCACGTCTCGTACCTCTCCGTCGGTCTCGAATCGCGCCGCCCCCGCTGGTCCGGCACGAGTCCATCTTCTGTGCTGCCCGACGCGGATCCGTCCGACTCCGGGCGGAGACGAGGCGGATTTCCGGGTGCGGGTACCCCCTAAGCGCCGTCAGGGTTGCCCCCGACGCCGCGCCACTCGGCCACCCCCTCGCGGCCGGGCGAGATCATCGTGAACGGTGCCGCCGGGTGAGGGTCAACCCGTTTCCGCCACCGGCGGTCACTGTAGGTGACCAATGCAACGCGGGCGTTACGCGCCGGGCCGGACCAGGCCCGACTCGTACGCCAGTACCACGGCCTGCACCCGGTCGCGCAGCCCGAGCTTGGTCAGCACGTGCCCGACGTGGGTCTTGACGGTGGTCTCGCTCACCGTCAGCGCCCGGGCGATCTCCGCGTTGGACAGCCCTCGGGCGACCTGCACCAGCACCTCCCGCTCCCGCTCGGTCAGCGTGTTGAGGCCCTTCGGGGGCGCCGCCGCCGGGTCGGGCAGGGCCTCGGCGAAGCGGTCCAGCAGCCGACGCAGGATGCGCGGGGCCACCACCGCGTCGCCCGCGGCCACCGTACGGATCGCGGTGACCAGGTCCTCGGCCGGTACGTCCTTGGCCAGGAAGCCGCTCGCGCCGGCCCGCAGCGAGCCCACCACGTACTCGTCGAGGTCGAAGGTGGTCAGGATCAGCACCCGGACCGGCAGCCGTGCGTCGACGATGGCCCGGGTCGCGGTGACCCCGTCCATCCGGGGCATCCGGATGTCCATCAGCACCACGTCGGGCAGCAGCCGCCGGGACAGCTCCACCGCCTCCGCGCCGTCGCCGGCCTCGGCCACGATGTCCAGGTCGGTCTCCGCGCCGAGCACCATCCGGAAGCCGGTACGCAGCAGCGGCTGGTCGTCGGCGAGCAGGATGCGGATCGGTCGGCGCGACGGCGTCGCTTCGGTCATCTCGTCCTCCACGTTCGCCGTCACCTGGACGTCCCGGCGTCCAGCAGGGTCTCCACCGGGATCCTCGCGTGCACCCGGTAACCACCGCCGGGCCGCGCGCCGGTGCGCAGGACACCACCGTAGAGGGCGACCCGCTCCCGCATCCCGACCAATCCGTGCCCGACCCGGTCGGTGTCCGGCGTCGGGCCCCGACCGGTGTCGGTGACCTCGACCTCCACCGCGTCGTCGGCGAAGCTCACCCGGACCTGCGCGGTGGCCGTACCGGCGTGCTTGAGCGCGTTCGTCAGCGCCTCCTGCACGATCCGGTACACGGTCAGCGCCTCGCCCTCCGCCAACGCGGCGGGCGCGCCCCGCACCGTCAGCGTCACCGGCAGACCCGCCTCGCGTACCTGCTCGGCCAGCGCCTCGATGCCGGCGATCCCCGGCTGCGGGGCCAACTCGGCCGCCGGCTCCGCCTCGGTACGCAGCACGTCGAGCAGCCGGCGCAGCTCCCGCAGGGTGGCCCGGCTGGTCTCCTCGATGGTGCCGATCGCCTCCTCGGCGGCGTCCGGGTCACGCCGCAGCACCCGCCGTACCCCGGTGGCCAGCACGCCCATCACGCTCACGTGGTGGGCCACCACGTCGTGCAGTTCCCGGGCGATGCGCCGCCGCTCGTCGGCGACCGCCTGCTCGGCCAGGGCGCGCTGGGTGGCCTCGGCGATCCGGGCCCGCTCCCGCAGCGCCTGGGTGCTGGCCCGCCGGGCGTGCACCGTACGGCCCACCGAGAACGACACGATGCCGATCAGGAGGTTGTTCGCCACCAGGTAGGCGGAGTTGACCTGCGGCATGGCCTCGAAGGGCGTCAGCGTGGCCACCAGCGCCACCGGCAGCCAGAGCACCACCGCCGCGACCACCGCCGGGCGCACCGGCCGGTACGCGGCCATCGTGTAGGTGAGCACCACGAAGGTGAAGCTCTGCGTCGCCGGGGAGACCTCCAGCGTGAGCGGCAGGGCCAGGGTCGCCAGCGAGGCCAGCACCGCCGGCCACGGTGCCGTGCGGCGCACCAGCACGGGCGCGGCGCACACCAGGCTCCAGCCCATCGCGGCGAAGATTGGCCGGGGCCAGAAGTCCCGTGGCGTCAGCAGGGTGAGCACGACCTCCGCGACCACCAGCCCGACGACCAGCAGCCCGTCCGCGGCCAGCGGGTGCCGCCGCAGCCAGTCCCTCGGATCCGTACCCACGCTCCGACGCTATCCGCCCGTTCGGGCGAAAGATCGTCTCCTGCGGTGACCTGCTCTCCTCCCTGGGGAGGAGAGGTCCCTACTCGTCGGCGCCCGGAGCCGCCGGGCGGGACCGGGCGTCGCGCAGCGGATCCGCCGCCGCGACCTGCTCGGGAAAGGGCGGCGGGGTGCCGCCGAAGGTGGGGCACCGGGCCTGGTGGCTGCACCAGTCGCAGAGCCGGCTCGGCCGGGGACGGAAGTCCTGGTTGGCGGTGGCCTGCTCGATCGCCCGCCACAACGCCACCACGGTGCGCTCGAAGCGCACCAGCTCCTCGGCGTCGGGCGCGTAGTCGCACACCTCGGCGTCCTTGAGATAGAGCAGCCGCAGCACCTTGGGCACCACGCCCCGGGTCCGCCAGAGCACCAGCGCATAGAACTTGAGCTGGAACAGGGCGCGGGCCTCGAACGCCTCCCGCGGTGCGCCGCCGGTCTTGTAGTCGACCACCCGCAGCGCGCCGTCCGGCGCCACGTCGAGCCGGTCCAGGTAGCCCCGGATCAACAGCTCGTCGTCGACCACCGCCGAGATCAGACTCTCCCGCTCGGCCGGCTCCAGGCGGCGCGGGTCCTCGACCGTGAAGTAGCCCTCCAGCAGCGCCGCCGCCGAGGTCAGGAACTGCGTCACGGCGGCCGGGTCGTCACCCTCGAAGATCCCGGACAGCTCCGGCTGCTCGGTGACCAACCGGTCCCACTGCGGCGCCACCAGGTCACCGGCCGCCTCCGGGGTACGCCCGGCCGACGGCAGGTCGAACAGGCGCTCCAGCACCGCGTGCACCAGCGTGCCCCGGGCCTGCTCGACGGTGGTCCGCTCGGGGAGACGGTCGATGCTGCGGAAGCGGTAGAGCAGCGGGCAGGTCTTGAAGTCGGCCGCCCGCGACGGCGAGAGTGAGGCGCGCACCGTCGCCGGCGGTTGCGTCGGAGTCGGGGCCTGTCGAGTGATCACCGGATCCGCCGTCATGTCCGGAAGGTTAGGGCACGAGTGTGACAGGACCACCGGCACCGCACCGGGAGGTGATCTCCCGCCGCGTAGCATCGGGCCGGTGGAACAAGGGAGTCGACCGCGCGCCGGCCGGCGTACCGGCATGCGGGTGGGCCGGGTCTTCGGGGTGCCGCTGTACCTGAACGCCTCGATCCTGCTGCTCGCCGTACTGATCATCGTGCTCTACGGGGAGCTGGCCGGCCAGCGCCTGCAACTCTCCCCGCTCGGCGGTTACCTGGTCGGCGCCGGGTTCGTCGTGTCGCTGCTCGGCTCGGTGCTCCTGCACGAACTCGGGCACGCCCTCACCGCCCGACGGTTCGGCATCGGGGTGCGCGGGATCACCCTGGAACTGCTCGGCGGGTACACCGAGATGGACCGCGACGCCCCGTCCCCCCGGGTCGACCTGTACGTGTCCCTGGCCGGTCCGGCGGTCTCCGCGGTGCTCGGGGCGATCGCGGTCGCCGCCACGCTGGCCCTGCCCGACCGCACCGTGGCCGACCAACTGGCGTTCCAACTGGCGGCGAGCAACATCATCGTCGCGGTCTTCAACATCCTGCCCGGCCTGCCGCTGGACGGCGGGCGGGCACTGCGGGCGGTGATCTGGGCGGTCACCCGCAACCGGCACGCCGCCACCGAGATCGCCGGCTGGGCCGGGCGGGTCCTCGCCGTCGGCACCGCCCTGCTGGTGGCGGTGCTCTACGCGGTGGACGTGCTGAGCCTGCTCGCCCTGCCGCTGACGGCACTGGTCGCGCTCACCCTCTGGCACGGCGCCGGGCAGTCGATCCGGATGTCCCGGATCGGCCGCCGGCTGCCCCTGGTCGACCTGGCCCGGCTGGCCCGACCGACCTTCGGCGTACCCACCGGCACCCCGCTCGCCGAGGCACAGCGTCGCGCCGCCGAGGCGGCGGCGCAGCGGTCCGCGACAGTGGAGCCGCACGCGACCGGGGTGACCTCGCCGGACGTCGGAGCGTCGAGCGCCGTCGGTCCCGACGACCGGGCGCGGGGGTCGAGCGCGGCGCTGCTGGTCACCGACTCGGCGGGACGGCCGGTGGCGGTGGTGGACCCGGCCGCCGCGGCGGCCGTGCCGGAGGCCCGCCGCCCCTGGATCGCCGTCGACGCGGTGGCGCGTTCCATCGCCGACCTGCCCACCCTGCCGGTCGAGACCGACGGGGAACGGGTGCTGGAGGGGGTGCAGGCCCACCCGGCCGCGCAGTACCTCGTGACGGCAGGCGAAGATGTCGTCGGCATTCTGCACATCGCGGATCTGGCGCGACTGCTCGAACCTCACCGGAAGATGAACACGTGACCGTGACCCACTCCGCCGGCCCGGCCACCCCGGGCACCGAACTGCCCGCCGAGAAAGCGGAGCCGCCCGCCGTGCACCGCGGGCCGTTCCGCCCCGGTGACCGGGTGCAGCTGACCGACCCGAAGGGCCGGATGCACACCATCACCCTGGAGCCGGGCAAGGAGTTCCACACCCACCGGGGCATCCTCGCGCACGACGCGCTGATCGGCCTGCCCGACGGCAGCGTGGTCAGCACCTCCGGCGGGGGCACCGCCTTCCTGGCGCTGCGTCCGCTGCTGTCGGACTACGTGCTGTCGATGCCGCGCGGCGCCCAGGTGATCTATCCCAAGGACTCGGCGCAGATCGTCGCCATGGGCGACATCTTCCCGGGCGCGAAGGTCCTGGAGGCGGGCGCCGGCTCCGGCGCGCTGAGCTGCTCGCTGCTGCGGGCCGTGGGCGCCTCCGGCGAGTTGCACTCGTACGAGGTGCGGGACGACTTCGCCCAGATCGCCCGGCGTAACGTCGAGGCGTTCTTCAACGGGCCGCACCCCGCCTGGCACCTGCACGTGGGCGAGGTGGCCGGGTGCCCGGAGACCGGCTTCGACCGGATCATCCTGGACATGCTGACCCCGTGGGAGAACCTCGACATGGTCGAGCGGGCGCTGCTGCCCGGCGGTGTGTTCATCGGCTACGTGGCCACCACCCCACAGTTGTCCGAGCTGGTCGAGGCGCTGCGCGAGCGGGGTGGCTGGACCGAGCCGCGGGCCTGGGAGTCGCTGGTGCGGGACTGGCACGCCGAGGGGCTGGCGGTCCGGCCCGACCACCGGATGATCGCCCACACCGCCTTCCTTGTCTCCGCGCGTAAGCTCGCCCCCGGAGTCACCGCCCCGCCCCGCCGGCGCAAGCCCAGCAAGGGCAGCGAGGCGTACGCGCAACGGCGCCAGGCGCTGCGCGCGGCGGAGGCAGCCCGACAGGCACCGACCGACGGTGCCGAACCCGACACGACGCAGGAGACGGACAGGCCGTGACGGCGGATTGGGGCGGCGCGGAGTGAACGGGCTGATCCTCGACGCGGGTCGACGTGGGCCGGTGCTGCCGGTCCGGGCCGGCGGGGTGGGGTGACGGCATGAGCCGTCCCGGTTTCGGCGGTGGCGACCTGCCGGCGGTCTTTCCGGACTGGTCCCCCTACACCGACCTCGAATCGGCGGCCCGCGCCTACCTGCGGGACCCCGACGTGGCCCTGGAGGCACTCGGCGGCGTGCTGCGCGGCGCCTCGGTGCTCGGCTTCACGCTGGAACGCTTCGTCAACGAGGTCAACGGGGTGTGGCAGGAGGTCGTCGTCTGCGACGGCAGCCGGCTGGTGCTCTGGCACGGCGAGGACGTGCCACCGGGGGAGGGCCCGCCCGGTTCGATGACCTCGTCCCTGCGGGTGGTGCCGGTCTCCTCGGTCACCGAGGTGGGCTGCCGACGTCGGCTGTTCCGCCACGACAACGGTGAGATCCGGGTCGACAGCATCGACGTCTACCTGCTGCTGACCTCGCTGGACGAGTCACCGCCAAGCGAGGAGGCCGCCGGTGGGCCCCGGCACGACGCGCTGCGGTTCGGCAAGACGCTCGACGACGGCGGTGCCGGGCAGATCGCCCGTCTGGAGGAGTTCGCCCGGCTGGTCGCCTCGGTGGTCGGCCGGCCACTGCTGTAGCGGCCGGTCGCCCGGCCGTCGCCGTAGCTCGGCCGGGCCGGTCAGTCCTCGGCGTCCGGGCCGGCCACCTCGACGCCGTCGCTGCCGCGTACGACGTGGATGCACTCGCCCGGGCACTCCTTCGCCGAGTCGATCACCTCAAGGCGCAGGTGCTCCGGCACGTCCACCCGGGCGCCCGGGGCCTGCTGGAGCTCGCCGTCGGGGCCCTTGACGTAGGCCAGGCCGTCGACGTCGAACTCGAAGACGTCCGGCGCGTACTGCACGCACAACCCGTCACCCGTGCACAGGTCCTGATCCACCCAGACCTGCAGTTGGTCGGTCGCGACCTCGACCACCGGTGCACCCCCCATGTTCTCCCGTCCCACCCCACGACGGTACCCGAATGCCCGTACCCGCCCAGCTACCCACCCTTGGCGATCAAGCTTCGGTGACGGGCGCGTTGCGGAGGACCGAATCGGGCTCATAGCGGCTAGTGTTAGGGCAGAACGTTCGAGCCCCCCGGGGAGGTGGGACGTGGCACGCAGCGACGACGCGGACTCGCGCGCCGCACGGTGGGAGAAGGAGGCCCACGATCTCTCCACGCAGGTCGCGTTCCTGCAAGAGGAACTCGCTCTCGTGCGGCGCAAGTTGACCGAAAGCCCCCGACACGTCCGGCAGCTCGAAGAGCGGCTGGCGGCCACCCAGGCGCAGTTGGCGCGGCTGACCGAGAACAACGAACGGCTCGTGAGCACCTTGAAGGAGGCTCGCGCGCAGATCGTGACGCTCAAAGAGGAGATCGACCGTCTCGCCCAGCCCCCCAGTGGCTACGGCGTCTTCCTGGCCCGGCACGAGGACGGCACGGTCGACGTCTTCACCGGCGGGCGCAAACTGCGCGTGGCCGTCTCACCCTCGCTGGACGTGGGTGAGCTGCGACGCGGCCAGGAGGTCCTGCTCAACGACGCACTCAACATCGTCGACGCGTTCGGGTTCGAGCGGGTCGGCGAGGTGGTCATGCTCAAGGAGGTGCTGGCGGGCCCCGACGGTGTCCCGGGCGACCGGGCGCTGGTGGTCTCGCACTCCGACGAGGAGCGGATCGTGCACCTGGCCGAGACCCTGATCGGCAGTGCGATCCGGGCCGGCGACTCGCTCATGATCGAACCCCGCTCGGCGTACGCGTACGAGCGGATTCCCAAGAGCGAGGTCGAGGAACTGGTCCTGGAGGAGGTGCCGGACGTCGACTACGCCGACATCGGCGGCCTGCAGTCCCAGATCGAGCAGATCAGGGACGCGGTGGAACTCCCGTTCCTGCACGCCGACCTGTTCCGGGAGCACCAGCTCCGGCCGCCGAAGGGCATCCTGCTCTACGGTCCGCCCGGCTGCGGTAAGACGCTCATCGCCAAGGCGGTCGCCAACTCGTTGGCGAAGAAGATCGCCGAGCGGCGGGGTGAGGAGAAGCACACCAGCTTCTTCCTCAACATCAAGGGTCCTGAGCTGCTCAACAAGTACGTCGGTGAGACCGAGCGGCACATCCGGCTGATCTTCCAGCGGGCGCGGGAGAAGGCCGGCGAGGGCACTCCGGTGATCGTCTTCTTCGACGAGATGGACTCGATCTTCCGGACCCGAGGCTCCGGTGTCTCCTCCGACGTGGAGAACACCATCGTCCCGCAGCTTCTCAGCGAGATCGACGGTGTCGAGGGCCTGGAGAACGTCATCGTCATCGGTGCCTCCAACCGGGAGGACATGATCGACCCGGCGATCCTGCGGCCGGGTCGGCTCGACGTGAAGATCAAGATCGAGCGTCCGGACGCCGAGGCGGCCAAGGACATCTTCTCCAAGTACATCCTCTCCGGCCTGCCGCTCTCCGCGGACGACCTGGCCGAACACGGTCAGGACGCCCAGGCCACCGTCGCGGCGATGATCGACGCGGTGGTGCTGCGGATGTACTCGGAGACCGAGGAGAACCGCTTCCTCGAGGTCACCTACGCCAACGGCGACAAGGAGGTCCTGTACTTCAAGGACTTCAACTCGGGCGCGATGATCCAGAACATCGTGGACCGTGGCAAGAAGATGGCCATCAAGGAGTTCCTCACCTCCGGTCGCAAGGGGCTCCGCCTGCAGCACCTGCTCGACGCGTGCGTCGACGAGTTCCGCGAGAACGAGGACCTGCCCAACACCACCAACCCCGACGACTGGGCCCGCATCTCCGGTAAGAAGGGCGAGCGGATCGTCTACATCCGCACGCTCGTCTCCGGCGGCAAGGGCGCCGAAGCCGGTCGCTCAATCGAGACCGCGAGCAACACCGGCCAGTACCTCTGACCGGTCGCGCCACCGGGGCCCGTGACGCGATGTCACGGGCCCCGTCGCGTACCTCCGCGCGGCGGTGAGGACGTCGTCGAACCGGGTCGGACCTGGCAGATGCTGCACGCGACGCCCGGCCGGATCCGCCTGGTGGCCACCGACTCCGGCGAGCACTCCCGGGCCAGGAGACTGCGGCGTTCGCTGCCCGGGATACGCGAGCGGGTCACCGTCGAGGCCATGATCGTCGAGCGGTCCGGGGACTGAGCGGTGCGACCCGTGGCGTTCCGACCCCACCGGCACCGCCCCGCGTGCGCGAGCGGCGACTACGCTCGACGTGACGGGGGACCGGTCGGGCAAGCGAAGCGGGTAGGTCGATGAGCGTAAGACGGATCATGGGCACCGAGGTCGAGTACGGCATTTCCGTGCCCGGTCAGGCCGGTGCCAACCCGATGGTCACCTCCTCCCAGGTGGTGAACGCCTACGGCGCCCGCCCGGAACTGAACCGGGGCGGTCGGGCCCGGTGGGACTATGAGGAGGAGTCACCGCTGCGGGACGCCCGCGGCTTCACCTACTCCGGGGCCGCGTACGACCCGGCCGAGGCGCTCGCCGACGACGACCTCGGGCTGGCCAACGTGATCCTCACCAACGGGGCCCGGCTCTACGTCGACCACGCGCACCCGGAGTACTCCACTCCGGAGGTGACCAACCCTCGGGACCTGGTGCGCTGGGACAAGGCGGGGGAGCGGGTGATGGCCGAGGCGGCGCGCCGGGCGGCCACCATCCCGGGCAGCGCGCCGATCCACCTCTACAAGAACAACACCGACAACAAGGGCGCCAGCTACGGCGCGCACGAGAACTACCTCATGCGCCGGCAGACCGCCTTCGCCGACATCGTGGCGTACCTGACCCCGTTCTTCGTGACCCGGCAGATCGTCTGCGGCGCCGGTCGCGTCGGCATCGGGCAGGACGGCGGCCAGAGCGGCTTCCAGATCTCGCAGCGGGCCGACTTCTTCGAGGTCGAGGTGGGGCTGGAGACCACGCTCAAGCGGCCCATCATCAACACCCGGGACGAGCCGCACGCCGACGCCGACAAGTACCGCCGCCTGCACGTCATCATCGGCGACGCGAACCTGTCGGAGATCTCCACCTACCTCAAGGTGGGCACCAGCGCGCTGATCCTCACCATGATCGAGGAGAAGGCGCTCGGCCCCGACCTCGGTATCGCCGACCCGGTCGGTGAACTCCGCGCGGTCAGTCACGATCCGTCGCTGACCCACCGGATGCGGCTGCGCGACGGCCGCCGGCTGACCGCGTTGGACGTCCAGTGGGCGTACCTGGAGCGGGTGCGGGCCTTCGTGGAGGACCGGTACGGCAGCGACGTCGACGAGCAGACCACCGACGTGCTGGACCGGTGGGAGAACGTGCTGGACCGGCTCGGCCGCGACGTCATGCTCTGCGCCGACGAGCTGGACTGGGTGGCCAAGCTGCGGCTGCTGGAGGGCTACCGGGAGCGGGAGAAGCTCGGGTGGGGCTCGCACAAGCTCCAACTGGTCGACCTGCAGTACTCCGACGTCCGTCCGGAGAAGGGGCTCTACCACCGCCTGGTCTCGCGGGGGGCGATGAAGACGCTGCTGCCCGAGGCCGAGACGCAGGCCGCGATGACCGAGCCGCCGGAGGACACCCGCGCCTACTTCCGGGGCCGCTGCCTGGCGCAGTACGCCTCCGAGGTGGTCGCCGCCAGTTGGGACTCGGTGATCTTCGACGTCGGGCGGGAGTCGCTGGTCCGGGTGCCGATGATGGAGCCGGAGCGGGGCACCCGGCGGCACGTGGGTGCGCTGTTCGACAAGTGTGCCAGTGCCAAGGACCTGCTGGAGACGCTGACCGGCGGCTGAGCCGTACCGGCCGTGCTCTCGTTCGGTGCTCGCGCGCCGGTCCGGTACCGGCGCGCGACGGGCGTTTCGTCGTTCCCGCGAGGTAAGTTCATCGCAGGCGATCGTGGAGGAGGCAACAGTGGCCACTCGTGACAGCGGCGGTCAGTCGCAGACGGGCAAGTCCCGTCAGGGTGAGGAGATCGAGGACGTCACCGTCGAGGCGAACCCGGAGGTCGCCGAGCGGCACGCCGAGATCACCGAGGACGTGGACGATCTGCTCGACGAGATCGACTCCGTCCTGGAGGAGAACGCCGAGGAGTTCGTGAGGGGGTACGTCCAGAAGGGCGGAGAATAGGACTAGTGTCCGGTTCTCCGGCCGTGCCGCAACCGCTGCGCGGTATGTGGTGAACCCGATCCGGAACTTGTGGACCACGATCATCGCACCGGGTGGGTGCGCGGGATAATCTGCTTCAACTGCACCGGTGGTCTTGGCCAGTTCCGGGACAGTCCTACGAGGCTGGCCAGGGCCATCACGTACCTGAGAGGAACCACGTGGCAGCGGGTTTTGATCCATCCGGGCGTCTACCAGATGTGTTCACCAACGCGGGGACGTCCTCCTTCACCACGTTCCTGAGCAAGGTGGCCCCCGAGTTGCTGCCCGGCCGTCGGCCGCTGCCGCCGGGCATGGCCGCCGACCTGGCCCCGCACGCCACCACGATCGTCGCCATCGTCGCCGACGGCGGTGTGGTGATGGCCGGCGACCGGCGGGCCACCATGGGCAACCTGATCGCGCAGCGCGACATCGAGAAGGTCCACCCCGCCGACGCGTACTCGCTGGTGGGGATCGCCGGGACCGCCGGGATCGGCATCGAGCTGATGCGGCTGTTCCAGGTGGAGCTGGAGCACTACGAGAAGATCGAGGGCGCCATGCTCTCGCTCGACGGCAAGGCCAACCGGCTCGCCGCGATGATCCGGGGCAACCTCGGGGCGGCGATGCAGGGGCTGGCGGTGATCCCGCTGTTCGCCGGGTTCGACCTGGCGGCGAGGGACCCGGCGCGGGCCGGGCGGATCTTCAGCTTCGACGTGACCGGTGGCCCCTACGAGGAGACCGGCTACGACGCGATCGGCTCCGGTTCGCTGTTCGCCCGGTCGGCGTTGAAGAAGCGGTTCCGGCCCGGGCTCTCCGTCGACGACGCGACGCGGCTGGCGGTGGAGGCGCTCTACGACGCCGCCGACGACGACACCGCGACCGGCGGACCCGACCTGACCCGGCGGATCTTCCCGGTGGTGATGACCGCGACGGCGGAGGGGACGTACCGGCTGACCGACGCGGAGACGGCGGCGCTCGGTGAGAGCGTGGTCGCCGGTCGGATGGAGAATCCGGGCGGCTGAGCCCGTCCCCGCCCCCACCTGAACGCAGTTCCCCCAGCACAGCGCCCGAAGGAGAGCCGCCGCCGTGGCCATGCAGTTCTACGCCTCGCCCGAACAGATCATGCGCGACCGTTCCGAGCTGGCCCGCAAGGGCATCGCCCGGGGACGCAGCGCGGTGGTCCTGAGCTACGCCGGTGGGGTTCTCTTCGTCGCGGAGAACCTCTCCAGCACCCTGCACAAGGTCGGCGAGATCTACGACCGGATCGGCTTCGCGGCCGTCGGTCGCTACAACGAGTTCGAGAACCTGCGCCGGGCCGGGGTGCGGATGGCCGACCTCAACGGGTTGAGCTACGACCGGCGCGACGTCACCGGCCTGGCGCTGGCCAACACGTTCGCGCAGATCCTCGGCACGATCTTCACCGAGCAGTCCAAGCCGTTCGAGGTGGAGATCTGCGTCGCCGAGGTGGGTGCCACGTCGGAGGACGACTCGCTCTACCGCCTGACCTACGACGGTTCGGTGACGGACGAGCCGGGCCGGATGGCGATGGGCGGCCAGGCCGACGCCATCTCCGGGGTGCTCAAGTCGAACCACCGGCCGGACATGTCGCTCGGCGAGGCGGTGAAGGTGGCGGTGCAGGCGCTGGGCAGCGTCGGTGGCGAGGGCGGTGCCGCCCGGACGATCGCCGCCGACCAACTGGAGGTGGCGGTCCTGGACCGCAACCGGGTGGGGCGTACCTTCCGACGGATCACCGGTGCGGCGCTGACCGGCCTGCTCGACGGCGGCGCGGAGGGCGAGGCGGCGGCGGAGGGCGACCGGGCGGAGACCCCGACCACGCCGACCGAGGAGGCGCACAAGCCGACCACGTCGGCCGGCTCGGCGGACCTGGAGGACAAGCCGGGCGACAAGCCCGACGCCTGACGCCGTCCCGAGCCTCGACGACCTGGAGTTCCCCGGCGCCCGACAGTTCGCAACTGTCGGGCGCCGCGTCGTCCCCGGAGCCCTCGATCGCGGGCTCGCTCCAGCAACTCGCCGTAGCTCAGCGCCGCGCGAGCAGTGGCCGTACCAGCGCCCACCAGGCGGCGGCGAGGGCGTTGAAGACCCCCATCCCCGGGGGAGCGGCCACGTTCGAGGGGGCCACCCGGGCGGTCATCAGGTCGGCGATCACCCCGTCGCCGACGATGCGTTCCGACTGCAACCGGCGGCGGCGGGCGCGTACCCAGTCGCGGTGGCGCCAGAGCCAGCCCCAGCCGCGCGTCTTCTGCCGGGACCAGCCACCGGCGAGCGCGGCGGCCAGCATGGCGACCTCGGTGAGCAGCAGCATCGGTGCCAGCAGCGCCAGGGTACGGCCCTGGTAGGCGGTGAGCAGGGTCAGCAGCCGGTTACGTTCGACCAGGTAGAGCTTGAGGTCGTTGCGGGAGAACTCGTAGTGGTGCCGCACCACGGCGTCCGGCACGTACTCCAACCGCTGGCCGCGTTGCCACAGCCGCAGGCTGAGTTCGGTGTCCTCGTGGTAGGCGAAGTACTCGGTGGGGAAGCCACCCAGATCGGTCCAGCGGGACCGGCCGATCACGAAGCAGCAGCCGCTCAGCGACGGTACGACGGTCCGGCGGGCGTGTTCGCTCGCGGGTTCGCCGTTGCCGCCGGCCCAGGACAGGCCGGTGAAGTGCAGCGGGTTGCCGGAAGTGTTGATCAGGTCGGGGTCGTGGGCGAGCCGGATGGAGGCCATCGCGGCGCCCACGCCCGGTTCGGCGGCCACCGCGACCACCTTCGCGAGCGCGTCGGGGGCGACGACCGCGTCGGAGTTGACGAAGGCGAGCCAGTCGCCGGTGGCCTCGGCCGCGCCGACGTTGCACCCGCCGGAGTAACCGGTGTTCTCGTCCGGCCGGATCACCTGGACCCCCGGCAGGCCCTTGACCACGTCGATGCCGTCGCCGGTGCAGCCGTTGTCCACCACGACCAGGTCGAGGTCGACGCCGGTGCTGGCCAGGACGGCGTCGGCGGCGTCGACCAACCAGGGCTCGGGGCCGTAGGCGAGCATCACCGCGGTCACGCGAGGTGGGCTCATCGGATGCCTCCGGGGGTGCTCGCGGACACCGGGACCGCGACGGGCGGGGTGGGGGTGGTGCCCCGACGCAGCCGGGTGAGCATCACCGCGACGACCACCAGGGAACCCACCGTGTAGCCGAGTTCGACGCGCAGCGCGATACTCAGCGGGGCGAGGGTGGCGACGACCAGCGCGGCGACCCCGACGATCCACGCGACGGCCTGCGCCTGGTGCTGGTCGCGGGCGAGCAGCGCCTGCCCGAGGACCATCGCCCACAGGTAGGCCAGGGTGGCCACGCCGAGCCAGGCGAAGTCGCCGTGACCGAGGACGTCCGGGGCGTCGAAGAGGACCTGGACCAGCCACGGGCCGAGCAGCGCGGCCAGCACGCCGCCGAGCACGCCGAGCGCGGTGACGACGGCCAGGGCCCGGCGCAGCAGGGTGCCGAAGGCCGCCTGGTCGCCGGTGGCGGCGGCGGTGGACAGGCCGGGCAGCAGCGCGGCCTGCATCGAGCCGAACACGAACAACGGGATGCGGACCAGCACCAGCGCGGAGAGCAGCGCGCCGGCGGTCGCCACATCGGCCGGGGCGAGTAGCCGTACGTTGATCACGCCGACGTTGACCACGACCTGGGCGAGCAGGCTGGAGACGGTGAGCAGGGCCAGCCCGCGCAGCAGGGCCGGCCAGGGCAGGGCCGCGCCGCCACCGGCCGCCCGGATCACCGGTGGCACGGTCGACGCGACGCCCACCAGCGGGGCCACGACCAGCACCAGCGCGTACGCCATCGGCGAGTCGACCCCGGCCAGGCCGAGGAGGGCCACCAGCCCGATGCGCAGCCCGCCGTCGATCCCGAGTTGGCTGCCGTACCAGCCGAACTGCCGCAGCCCGGAGAGCACGCCCCGGGTGGTGTGTGCCACGGCCAGCGCGGCGAGTGCGCCGCAGAGCGCCCACACCAGCCCGGTGTCACCGGCGAAGAGGCGGTCGGCGAGCACGTCGGCGGCGGCGACGCAGACCAGCACCAGCAGGCCCAGCGTGACGGCGGCGACGGCGGCGCCCCGCGCCAGCACCGGGCCGGGCGGCAACCCACGGGTGCGGCGGGCGGCGACCAGCCGGGCCACCTCCTGCTCGACCGGCAGGAACACGCCGAGGCCCACGGTGAACACGAAGGACCAGAGCACCGACAGCGACGAGTAGTCCCCGGCGGTGAGGTTGTGCCCGGCCACCGCCAGGTGCACGTACGAGGCCAGGCCCACGATGGCCAGACCCGCGCCGACCGGAACGGTGCCGGGCGGGACGAGACGGAGCAGGCGACCGATCACCGGCGGATGAGGGCCAGCGTGAGCACGGCCAGCGCCCGGCCGAGATAGATCATCGCCCGGGCGGGGGAGTGGCTCGGGGTACCGGCCATCCGCCGCCGCATCGCCACGGGCACCTGGTGGATGCGGTAGCCCCGGCGGGCGGTGTGCACCAGCGTCTCGACGGTGTCGCCGAGGTACTCGGCGGGGTACCACTGGGCGAACATCTCGATCATCCGCCGGTTGGCGGCGCGGAACCCCGACGTGGTGTCGGTCAGTGTGGTGCCGGACAGCCTGGAGAGCACCATCGACAGCATCCCCATCGCCCAGCGTCGGGGTCCGTGCACGGCGTACTCGCCCTCACCGGCGAACCGGGCACCGATCACCAGGTCGTGCTCGTCGAGCAGGTCGACCAGCTTCGGCACGTACCGGGGGTCGTGCTGGCCGTCGGCGTCGATCTGCACCGCCACGTCGTAGTCGTGGTCGTACGCGTACCGGTAGCCGAGGCGCATGGCCCCGCCGACGCCGAGGTTGTACGGCAGCCGGGCGACCCGGGCACCGGCGGCGGCGGCGACTGCCGAGGTGCGGTCGGTGGAGCCGTCGTCCACCACGAGGACGTCGACGCCGGGCAGCTCGCCACGGACCTCGCGGACCACGTCGGCGATCGACCCGGCCTCGTTGAGCGCCGGGATGACGACCAGGAGCCGCTTGCCGTTAACCATCGCGGGACACCAACTCGTCCCGTGCGGCCCGGTCGGCCTCGATCTCGGCGCGGATCAGCGCGATCTCTTCGGCGAGCGTGCGGGTCTCCTCCTCCAGCGCACTGACCTCCCAGCTCAGGTGGATGCAGACGAGCAGGAGGAAGACGATGCCGAGGAAGAGCACGAGGCTGACGCCGGAGGCCACGCCGAGCAGGTCGGCGACGCCGTCGAGCAGCCGGGGGAACAGCGACAGGGGGATGACCACGAACAGCAGCCCGAGCCAGAGCATGCCGTACTTCTCGCGGAGCTGTCGGCGGCGCAGCAACTCGACGATCGTGGCCAGCAGGACCAGGCCGGTCAAGCCGGTGACCAGGGTGAGCCTCATGCGACCTTCCACGGGGAGGGTGGAGCGGCGAGGGCGAGCGCGTCGCCCAGTGTGGTGTGCCAGTCCGGGAGGGGTGACAACCCGGCGGCGGCCCATCGGTCGTGCCCTAGCACACTGTACGCCGGTCGGGCGGCGGGACGCGGGAAGCGGTCGCTGGTGGTCGGCCGGATCCGGTCCGGATCGAGCCCGTGCAGGGCGAACGCGGCCCGGGCCAGGCCGTACCAGGTGGTCTCGCCGGCGCAGGTGCCGTGGTAGACGCCGGGGGCCGCCTGACCGGCCAGGGCCGCCTCGGCCAGGGCCACCAACTGCCGCGCCAGCGCGTACGACCAGGTGGGCTGGCCCCGCTGGTCGTCCACGACGTCGAGGAACTCGCGCTGGGCCGCCAGGCCGAGCATGGTGCTGACGAAGTTGCGGCCGTGGGTGCCGTACAGCCAGGCGGTGCGGACCACGTGACCGGCGTCGGGCAGAAGCCGGGTCACGGCCCGCTCCCCGGCGCGCTTGCTCCGGCCGTACGCGTTGATCGGCGCGGTCGGCGTGTCCTCCTGGTACGGGGTGTCCGCGTCGCCCGGGAAGACGTAGTCGGTGGAGAGGTGGATCAGGCGGGCGCCGTGCGCGGCGCAGGCCGTGGCGAGGTGCGCCACCGCCGCGCCGTTGACGAGGGTGGCCGCCGCCTCGTTCGACTCGGCGCCGTCGACGTCGGTCCACGCGGCGGTGTTGATCACCACGTCGTGACCGGCCACCGCGGCGTGCACGGCGGCGGCGTCGGTGATGTCGAGGTCGGCCCGGGTGGCGGGGGTCACCGAGTGCGCGGCGGTGAGGACCTCCACCACGTCCCGTCCGAGCATCCCGCCGGCACCCGTGACCAGCGCCCTCACGCGGACTGCGCCCGGGTCAGCGGTTCCCACCAGGACCGGTTGTCCCGGTACCACCGGACGGTGTCGGCGAGGCCGGCCTCCAGCGGGATGCTGGGGGTGTACCCCAGCTCTTTGTTGATCTTCGAGATGTCCAGCGAGTAGCGACGGTCGTGGCCCTTACGGTCGGGTACCGCCACCACCCGGTCCCAGTCGGCGCCGCACGCGTCGAGCAGCAGCGCGGTCAGCTCCTTGTTGGTCAGCTCGGTGCCGCCGCCGATGTGGTAGATCTCGCCGGCGCGGCCCTGCTGCTGCACCAGCGCGATGCCCCGGCAGTGGTCGTGCACGTGCAGCCAGTCCCGCACGTTGCCGCCGTCGCCGTAGAGCGGCACGGTCCGCCCGTCGAGCAGGTTCGTCACGAACAGCGGGATGACCTTCTCCGGGAACTGGTACGGACCGTAGTTGTTGGAGCAGCGGGTCACCACCACGTCCAGACCGTGCGTGCGGTGGTACGCCAACGCCAGCAGGTCCGATCCGGCCTTCGACGCCGAGTACGGCGAGTTGGGCGCCAGCGGCCAGTCCTCGGTCCACGAACCGTCCGCGATCGAGCCGTACACCTCGTCGGTGGAGACGTGCACGAACCGTCCGGTGCCGTGCCGCAGCGCGGCGTCGAGCAGCGTCTGGGTGCCCAGCACGTTGGTGGTGACGAACGGCGCGGCCCCGGCGATCGAGCGGTCGACGTGCGACTCGGCGGCGAAGTGCACGATCACGTCGTGCCCCGGAACGACCTCGTCCACCACCTCGGCGTCGCGGATGTCGCCCCGCACGAACCGGAACCGTGGGTCGTCGCGGATCGGATCGAGATTGGCCGGGTTGCCGGAGTAGGTCAACGCGTCCAGCACGGTGACGCCCGCCGTCTGCACCGGGGAAACCCCCTGCGTGCTGCCGCCCGGCACGCCCAGCAGCAGCCGGACGTACTCCGAACCGATGAATCCGGCGCCGCCGGTGACCAGGATCCTCACGGATCCGAAAGTCTACGCGAAACAGCCGCAAACCAGCGGTTGCGCCGCGCGCCCTGTGCCGGTTCCTCCCGGTACGCTCCGCAGGTGCGTGGAATCCTGCTCGCCGGTGGCACCGGAAGCCGACTGTGGCCGATCACTCGGGCGGTGTCGAAGCAACTGATGCCGGTCTTCGACAAACCGATGATCTATTACCCGCTCTCCACCCTGGTGATGGCCGGGGTGCGGGAGATCCTGGTGATCACCACCCCCGAGGAGCAGGGCCAGTTCCTGCGCCTGCTCGGTGACGGCAGCCAGTTCGGGCTGCGCCTGGAGTACGTCGTCCAACCCCGCCCGGAGGGCATCGCCCAGGCGTTCGTGCTCGGCGCGGACTTCATCGCCGACGAGGCCGTCGCGCTGATCCTGGGCGACAACATCTTCCACGGCGTCGGCCTGGGCGGTCAGCTCGCCGCCGCGGGCGACCCCGTCGGCGGGCGGATCTTCGCCTACCCGGTGGCCAACCCACAGGCGTACGGCGTCGTGCACTTCGACGACGACGGTCGGGTGCTGTCGATCGAGGAGAAGCCGGCCCGGCCCCGGTCCCGGTACGCGGTACCCGGCCTGTACTTCTATGACAACCGGGTGGTGGAGATCGCCCGTGGCCTGACCCCGAGCGCCCGGGGCGAGCTGGAGATCACCGCGGTGAACGAGGCGTACCGGCGGGCCGGGGAGCTGTCGGTGACCGTGCTGGACCGGGGCACCGCCTGGCTGGACACCGGCACCTTCACCTCGCTGATGCAGGCCGCCGAGTTCGTCCGGGTCATTGAGGAACGGCAGGGCATGAAGATCGGCTGTGTCGAGGAGGTGGCCTGGCGGGCCGGTCTGATCGACGACGCGCAACTGCGGGCGCTGGCCGAGCCGTTGACCAGGAGCGGCTACGGCGACTACCTGCTCGACCTGCTCGCCCGCGAGCGCGGCGACCTGATCGACCGGACCGTGCCGGTGCAGGTGACCCCGTGAAGATCCGGCCACTGGGCATCGAGGGAGCCTGGGAGATCGTCCCGCAGCAGCACGGCGACGCGCGCGGGCTGTTCCTGGAGTGGTACCGCTTCGACCGGCTCGCCGAGGCGGTCGGGCATCCGCTGCGGCTGGCACAGGGCAACCTCTCCGTGTCGGCCCGCGACGTGGTGCGCGGCATCCACTTCGCCGACGTGCCGCCCGGGCAGGCCAAGTACGTCACGTGCGTGCGGGGTGCGGTGCTCGACGTGGTGGTGGACCTGCGGATCGGCTCGCCGACCTTCGGCCGCTGGGAGGGCGTACGCCTGGACGACGTGGACCGACGCGCGGTCTATCTGGCCGAGGGACTCGGCCACGGCTTCTGCGCGTTGACCGACGACGCGACGCTCAGCTACGTCTGCTCGACCACCTACAACCCCACCGGCGAGCACGCGGTGCACCCGCTCGACGAGGAGCTGGGCATCGAGTGGCCGACCGGGTCACCGCAGCTCTCCGCCCGTGACGCCGCCGCGCCGAGCCTCGCCGAGGTGCGGCAACGGGGGTTGCTGCCGGACTACGACACGTGTCGCGCGTACACGGCGGGACTGGCCGGCGCGGGGCTTCCCGGGGCGTCCTGACCTGGCCTCATCGACGCGTACGGGCCGCGACAGTGACGAACTGGGCCCCGGTACGGCTAATGTCTCATCATGGAGCGGCGAATCTTCGGTCTGGAGACCGAGTACGGCGTCACCTGCACCTACCGTGGGCAGCGGCGGCTGTCCCCTGACGAGGTAGCCAGATACCTGTTCCGCCGAGTGGTGTCCTGGGGCCGGTCGAGCAACGTCTTCCTCCGCAACGGCGCACGCCTCTATCTCGACGTCGGCTCGCACCCCGAGTACGCCACCCCGGAGTGCGACTCGGTGGTCGACCTGGTCGCCCACGACCGGGCCGGTGAGCGGATCCTGGAAGGGCTGCTCATCGACGCGGAGAAGCGGCTGCACGACGAGGGCATCGCCGGTGAGATCTACCTGTTCAAGAACAACACCGACTCGGCCGGCAACTCCTACGGCTGCCACGAGAACTACCTGGTGTCCCGGCACGGGGAGTTCGGCCGGCTCGCCGATGTCCTGATCCCGTTCCTGGTCACCCGGCAGTTGATCTGTGGCGCCGGGAAGGTGCTGCAGACGCCGCGCGGTGCCGTCTACTGCCTGTCCCAGCGGGCCGAGCACATCTGGGAGGGCGTCTCCTCGGCGACCACCCGCAGCCGTCCGATCATCAACACCCGGGACGAGCCGCACGCCGACGCCGAGCGGTACCGCCGCCTGCACGTCATCGTCGGCGACTCCAACATGAACGAGGTGACCACGCTGCTCAAGGTCGGCACCGCCGACATCGTGCTGCGGATGATCGAGGCCGGGGTGGTGATGCGCGACCTCACCCTGGAGAACCCGATCCGGGCCATCCGCGAGGTGTCGCACGACATCACCGGTCGCCGCAAGGTGCGGCTGGCCTCCGGCAAGGAGATCAGCGCCCTGGAGATCCAGCAGGAGTACCTGTCCAAGGCCACCGAGTTCGTCGAGCGGCGCGGCGGCGACCAGACCGCCAAGCGGGTGGTCGAGCTGTGGGGTCGGGTACTCAGCGCGGTGGAGAGTGGTGACCTGGAGCCGGTCTCCCGCGAGATCGACTGGGTCACCAAGCTCCGGCTGATCGAGCGCTACCAGCGCAAGCACGACCTGCCGCTGTCGCACCCCCGGGTGGCGCAGATGGACCTCGCCTACCACGACCTGCGGCGCGGGCGAGGGCTCTACGCCCTGCTGGAGCGGCGTGGCGACGTGGACCGGGTGGCCACCGACCCGGAGATCTTCGAGGCGAAGGAGACGCCGCCGCAGACCACCCGGGCCCGACTGCGGGGCGAGTTCATCCGGCACGCCCAGGAGAAGCGGCGGGACTTCACCGTCGACTGGGTGCACCTCAAGCTCAACGACCAGGCGCAGCGGACCGTGCTGTGCAAGGACCCGTTCCGGGCGTACGACGAGCGGGTGGAGCGGTTGATCGCCAGCATGTGACCGGGCGCACCCGGGCCTGTCCGCACGTCGGACGGGCCCGGGTAGGCTGGTCGGGCCATGCTTCCTCCCGAACCCCCCACCCCCGGCACCGAGCGGCAGAGTTGGCTCGAACGCCGCCGCGAGAAGGTGCGCGCCGAAGTCGAGCGCAACCGTCGAGGCGAGTACACCGTCCCCACCTGGGTGCTCGCGCTGGCCCTGGCCGCGATGATCGGCGGCTGGCTAGCCTTGATCATCTTCGCCTGAGGTGTAAGCCTGAGGTGTAAGGAAGGGCCCCCTGTTAACGCCTGCGGTATAGCAGGGGACCCCTGCTAACACGCTCTGCGAATCCCGCTCACGGCGTCGTCCGCGTGGGGTGCCAGCAGCCGCTGGCGCGATCCGTCTCGCCGCGCCTCCCGGGCCGAGTGCCAGCACGATGCGCTGGCGGCATCGGGTGCCTCAGGGGGCGGCGGGCGGCGGGGGCGTCGTCGACGTGAGGCGGGCCGCGTACCGGCCGGCTGCCGCAGCGGCCAGGAAGTAGGCATGATCGGCGTCCAGGCCGCGCCCCATCGTCGACAGCGGCACCGGGCTGCGCCGCAGCGCCGCGTCCAGGCCCGCGTCGTCGACCCGTACCAGCGTGTGCCGGTCGGCCAGCGGCGCCAGCGCGGCGTCGACCTCGGCCGTCAGCGCCGGGTCCAGGCCGTCGGGCACCACCAGCTCCGCGCGGGCCAGCGCCACCCGCCCGTACGAGGTCAGGCTGTGGTGTGAGACGCCCCGGTGTCGGGGCCGGGGGTCGGCGTCGGAGATCCGGAGCGAGCCGATCGGCCGCCCGCCCAGCGCGGCGATCGCGTTGACCGCCTCGCCCACGGCGACCCCGGAGAAACCCCATCGGGTGCCGGTGCCCAGGTTGCCCGGGCCCTGCGCCACCACGGCGACGTCGGCGTGCAGGACGTACCGGGCCGCGAGCAGCCCGGTGTGCAGGGTCGCCGCCTCCAGGTCGCCGCCGAACGCCTGCCCGACGCTGATCGTGCCGACCAACTCGTCGCGCAGCCCGGCCAGCGTCCGGGAGAACCAGGCGGGCAGCGCCCCACCGTCGGTGAGCAGGTACGCCACCCGCGCGTGCGGCGCGTCGGCCCGGATGCCGGCCAGGATCGCCGGCAACGCCGAGTGCAGGTCGGCGGTCACCACCGGCAGACCGCCCAGCTCCTCGGCCGCGGCCAGCACCTCGCGGTGCGGCGACGCCTCCTCGTCCACTCCGAGCAGGATCGGCTGCAACGGGGTGTAACGCGCCTTGACCAGGTGGCCCGCGTCGCGGGAGTCGAGGGACTGCGGGGGGTCCGGCGGCAGCCGGTCGGGCATCGCCACCACCAGGGCGTACCCGCCGGTTCCCAGCCCCATCAGCAGTGCTCCGGCGTTGAGCAGCACCCGGTCACCGGGCTCGGGCTCACCCACCAGCTCCGGGTACGCCAGCGCGCGCATCGATGTGCCGTCGGTCAGCTCGACGTCGAGTTCCACGGCTCCGGTCCACCGTCGCCGCAGTGCCACCACCACGCCCGCCCGCCATCGCACCATCCCCGCACGCTAACCCCCACCCCGCCGCCCGCTCACGCCCGGGTACGGATGTAAGGAAGGGACCCTTCCTATACACGAGGCGTTAGTAGGGGACCCCTCCTTACATCCGGAGGCATCCGGGGGCGGCGCGGGTGCGTGGCGGAAGCGGCGCGGCTGCTAGCGTCTACGCCGTGTCGCGAAGTCGCACCGAACGCCTGGTCAACCTGGTGATCTGCCTGCTGTCCACGCGGCGGTTCCTGACCGCTGCGCAGATCGCCGCGACCGTGCCCGGCTACGAGCACCACCCCGACGACGCCCGGGAACACGAGGCGTTCCAGCGCAAGTTCGAGCGTGACAAGGCCGAACTGCGGGAGTTGGGCGTACCGCTGGAGACCGGGACGGCGAGCGCCTTCGATACCGAGCCGGGTTACCGAATCGCCCAGCGCGAGTACGCCCTCCCCGACATTCCCCTGAAACCGGACGAGGCCGCCGCCGTCGGCATCGCCGCCCGGCTGTGGCAGCACGCCGGGCTGGCCGCCGCCGCCTCCTCCGGGTTGGCGAAGCTGCGCGCCGCCGGGGTGGACGTGGACCCGCAGGCCACCCTCGGTCTGGAACCCATGGTGACGGTCGACCCGGCGTTCGCCCCGCTGACCGCCGCCGCGCGGGACCGGCGCGAGGTCCGCTTCGACTACCGGGTACCGGACCAGGACGCACCCACCCGCCGCCGGCTGCAACCGTGGGGGGTGGTCTGCTGGCGTGGCCGGTGGTACGTGGTCGGCCACGACCTGGACCGCGACGCCGCCCGCTGCTTCCGGCTGTCCCGGGTCGCCGGTGCGGTCCGGGCCACCGGCTCCTCGGGCGCCTACCAGCCACCGGCCGACGTCGACCTGATCAGCCACGTGGCCCGCTGGTTCGGGCCGACCGAACGGCCCGGTCGGGCCACCGTGCTGGTGGCCTCGGGGCGGGCCGCCGGGCTGCGCCGCTGGGCGGTGGAGGTGACCGTCGGGCCGGAGGGCGACCGGCTGGTCCTGCCCTACGCCGACGCCGACTCCCTGGCCGGGCACCTGGTCGGCTACGGGCCCGACGTGCGCGTGCTCGACCCTCCGGAGGTCCGCGAGGCGGTCATCCAGCGCCTCAAGGAGATCGCCGTCCGGCACGACGAGATGGCGGTATCGCGGTGAGCGCGAGGAGTGAGCTTGCGAGCCCCGCAGTCGCGAGCGGAGGGTCGGTTCGGTGAGCGCGAGGAGTGAGCTTGCGAGCCCCGCAGTCGCGAACGGAAGGCCAGCTCAGTGAGTGCGAAGACCTCCTCCCGCACGTCCGCCGACCGGCTGGCCCGGCTGCTCAACCTGGTGCCGTACCTGCTCGCCCGGCCCGGCATCGAGATCGCCGAGGCGGCCGGCGACCTGGGCGTCACCGAGCGCCAGCTCCGTGAGGACCTGGAGCTGCTGTGGGTCTGCGGGCTGCCCGGGTACGGCCCCGGTGACCTGATCGACATGGCCTTCGACGGCGACCGGGTGACCATCACCTACGACGCCGGGATCGACCGGCCGCTGCGGCTCACGCCCGACGAGGCGCTGGCCCTGGTGGTGGCGCTGCGGATGCTGGCCGAGACGCCGGGCGTGGCCAACCGGGACGCGGTCGAACGGGCCCTCGCCAAGATCGAGGACGCCGCCGGTGACCAGGTGGCGGCCCCGGTGGAGGTACGGCTGCCCGGCGACACCGGCCGGGTGGAGCAGCTCCGTGCCGCCGTGGAGGGCGGCCGTGCGCTGCGCATCACGTACTACACGGCGGCGCGGGACGAGACCACCGAACGCGTCATCGATCCGCTGCGGGTGCTGATGGTCAGCGGGCGGACGTACGTCGAGGCGTGGTGCCGCCGGGCCGAGGCGGTCCGGTTGTTCCGGGCCGACCGGATCGACGCGGTCACCGAGCTGGCCGAGCCTGCCGTGGTGCCGCCACAGGCCCGCCCGCAGGACCTCAGCGAGGGCGTGTTCCGGCCCTCGTCGGAGCTGCCGCTGATCACGCTGCGGATCGGGCGGGGGGAGCGGTGGATCACCGAGTACTACCCCTGTGAGCGGATCGAGTCCGACGGCGAACGCTGGGTGGTCTCGCTGCGCGTCACCGACCTGGGCTGGGCCCGCCGGTTCGTGCTCGGCCTCGGGCCGGACGTCACCGTCGTGGCTCCGGCCGAGCTGGCCGAGCAGGTGCGGGACGCGGCCGTGGCGGCCCTGGAGGCGTACGCGACGCCGGTGTCACCGGGTGCGGACCCGGCGGCGCAGGCGGTCAGGCAGTAGGCTGGCGCCCGTGCTGAAGTGGATCGTGCTCGCGCTGGTGCTGGTGCCGTTGGTCGTCCTCGCGCTGGCGGTTCGTCCGGTGCTGGCCCGGTTGCCGCATCTGCGCCGGGCGGTCGGGCGGTTGCAGCGGCGGGCCGACGAGGCCGTCGCGCTGAGCGCCGCCGCGGAGAGCCTCCAGCAGCGCGCCGAGAGCCTGCAGAGCCGGTTGGAGACGACCGAGCAGCGGCTGACCCTGATCCGCGCGCGCCGGGGCGACTGAGCGCCGACCTGCCCTGATCCGGCCCCGCATGATCGATTCGGTGGTTGACGGGATGCTCGTACGTGGTCGAGACTTCACCCACCGGGACGCCCCTTCGCCCGGCGGGTGGCAACAGCCGATGACGCACGTACGATGGGCTGCGGTACACCCTCATCGACACAGAGCGACTGGAGTTTCCCATGGGTGCCCTCAGGCCCTGGCACATCGCCGTACTCGTGGTCGTGATGATCCTGCTCTTCGGTGCGAAGCGGCTTCCCGACGCGGCGCGCTCCCTGGGCCGCTCGCTGCGGATCATCAAGGCTGAGACCAAGAGCCTCGCCGACGACGACCGCGACCTCGCCGGCAAGGCCGACGCGCAGGCCGGCTACCAGCCGTACCCGCCGCAGCAGCCCCAGCAGGCCCCCCAGCAGCCGCCGTACCAGGGCACTGTGCAACCGCCGTACCAGGGTTCCGTGCAGCAGCCGGTCGCCGACCCGGTGCAGCGCGTCCGCGAGAACTGATTCCGGAGGCCGATCACCGTGGCCTTCGGACTCCGCAAACGCGGGCCGAGCAACTTCGAGCGGGCCGCCGACGGCTCGATGACCCTGGTCGAGCACTTCCGTGAGCTGCGCACCCGGCTGTTCAAGGCGTCGCTGGCCATCCTGGTCGGCTTCGGCATCGGAATCTGGCTGGCTGGTCCGGTCCGTCATTTGTTGTCGCAGCCGTACTGCCAGCTTCCCGGCAGTACGACGCCCGACGGTCGATGCAACTTCGTCCAGCTCGGGCCGGCGGACCTCTTCCTGCTCAACCTGAAGATCGGGTTGTGGGTCGGGTTGATCATTGCCGCGCCGATCTGGCTGTACCAGCTCTGGGCGTTCATCGCGCCGGGCCTGCACCGCAACGAGCGGCGGTACGCGTACGTCTTCACCGCCCTGGCGGCGCCGCTGTTCGCGGCCGGCGCCGTGCTGGCGTACTTCGTCACCTCCAAGGGCCTGGAGTTTCTGCTCCAGGTCTCCGGCGACGACATCAACACGACGCTGGACATCACCCGCTACATATCGTTCGTCACCAACCTGATCCTGCTGTTCGGGGTGGCGTTCGAGTTCCCGCTGATCGTGCTGATGCTCAACTTCGTCGGTATCGCCAGCGCGAAGAAGCTGCTCGGCTGGTGGCG
Organism: Micromonospora sp. NPDC002389; assembly: GCF_040296095.1. Taxonomy (NCBI): domain Bacteria; kingdom Bacillati; phylum Actinomycetota; class Actinomycetes; order Micromonosporales; family Micromonosporaceae; genus Micromonospora; species Micromonospora sp. NPDC002389. Next base: position 510,473 of record NZ_JBEOWP010000003.1, on the reverse strand, counting down.
GATCGCCGTCTTCCTGTTCTTCGCCTTCGCCGCGGTGGTCACGCCGACGCCGGACCCGTTCGGCATGACCGCGCTGGCACTGTGTCTGTGCGCGCTCTACTTCGCCGCCGTCGGGGTGGCGTTCCTCAACGATAAGCGGCGCGGGCGCGGCAAGGAGGTCTACGCCGGTCTCGACGACGACGAGGTCTCCCCGCTGGAGACCGACCCGGAGCCGGTACAGGCGGGCGCGCGGGTGGAGGCGTCCAGCCCGATCGACGCCCCCGAGCCGGTCATCGCACCCAGGCCGATCGAGCGGCGCTTCGACGACGTGACCTGACCGGACTGATCACCACGAACGCCGCTCCCGCCACGGGGCGGCGTTCGTGCTGTGCGGTCCGGGGAATTCGGCCCTTTCCCCGCTGACCGGGGGACCGGATGGCGGGTACGGTGCACGCCGTGACCGCAGACGATCACCTCCCGAACCCCGACGGGCCTGTCGCCGTACTGGCGAATCCGACCGCCGGGCGTGGCCGGCACCGGGGCCTGCTGCCGGACCTGGTGGATCGCCTCTCGACCGCCGGACGCCCGGTGCGGCTGCTGCGCGCGGGCAGCGCGCTCGAGGCGGAGGCGGCCTGTCGGGTGGCGGTCGCCGAGGGCGTGTCCGCGCTGGTCGCGGTGGGTGGCGACGGCACGGTGCACCGGGCGATGCAGGCGGTGGCCGGCACCACGGTACCGTTCGCCCCGGTACCCGCTGGCACCGGCAACGACTTCGCGATCGAGACCGGATTCCCGAGCGACCCGCGCGCGGCGGCGGACACCATCGCGGCGGCACTGCGCGAGGGCCGCAGCCGGCCGGTAGACCTGGCCAGGATGACCGGGTACGACGACACGGTGCGCTGGTACGGGGCGGTGCTCGCGGCCGGCTTCGACGCGATCGTCAACGAGCGGGCCAACCGGATGCGCCGGCCGAAGGGCGCCCGCCGCTACGACCTGGCGATCCTGGTGGAGTTGGCCCGACTGCGTCCACGTCGGTACACCCTCACCCTCGACGGCGAGCTGATCGAGGTCGACGCGGTGCTGGTGGCGGTCGGCAACAGCGCCAGCTACGGCGGCGGGATGCGGATCTGCCCGGACGCGGACCCGACCGACGGGCTGCTCGACGTGGTGGTCGGCGGCCGGTTCGACCGTCGTACCCTGATCCGCGTCAAGCCGCGCATCTACGCTGGCACGCACGTCGAGCACCCGCTGGTACGCACCTACCGCGCACGCACGGTGACCGTGGCTGCCGAGGACATCACCACGTACGCCGACGGCGAGCGCTCGCTACCCCTCCCGGTCACCGTCACCGCCGTCCCGGCCGCCCTCCACCTCCTCCGCTGACCCCTGCTCTCACCCTGCGCTCCCCGCTCCACCCTTCGCCCCCGCAGCCGCCTCCGCCCTGGCCGCTCTCACAGGCCGCCCTCGTCCCTCTGCCCCTGCTGCCCCCGCCCGCACGCCCGCCGCACTCCCCGCGCACGTCAGGCCGTTCCCGTCCGCACGGCCGTTGTTCTCCCTGCGCACGTCAGACCGTTCCCGTCCGCACGGCCGTCGTCTTCCCTGCGCACGTCAGGCCGCCCTGGCCCGCACGCCCGCCGCACTCCCTGCCTACGCCAGGTCGCACGCCCGCCGCCGACTTTCCGCACCTCACGCTGACGCCGCCGATCAAGGAGTTGTGGCGGCCGAGAATGCGAACAAAAGCCGCGAACCAGCGACCACAACTCCATGATCGCGAGAGCTGCCCGAGCCCGAGCCCGCGCCCGAGCCCGCCTCGTTGATCAAGGAGTTTGGTCGCGCCTAGAGGCGGCGGGTGACGCAAACTCCTTGATCAACCGGACCCCCGGGCGGGCAGGTGCCGGCGGGGAAGGCGGGAGGGTGGGGAGGGGTGGGGGAGGGGGTTAGGGGTGGGGGAGGAGGTCCAGGACGGAGCCGAGGCCGTTGGGGCGGCCGGGGTCGGCGGGGGGTAGGACCAGGACAGCGCATCCGGCGGCCACGGCTCCGGCGTCGGCGGGGGTGTCGCCGACCATCAGCGACTCCTCCGGGTCGACGCCGAGCATCCCGCAGGCGCGCCAGAAGATCGCCGGGTCGGGCTTGCAGCGGCCCACCTCGTAGGAGAGCACGAACGCGTCGACCAGGTCGGCGAGGCCCCAGGCGTCGAAGATGGGTCGCAGGTCGAAGCCGATGTTGCTGACCACGCCCACGCGTACGCCGGCCGCCCGTAGCCCGGCCAGCGTCGGGGCGGTGTCCGGGTACGGCACCCAGCCCTCCGGCACCAGCACGCGCTCGTAGAGGGCGTCGGCGAACCCGTCGATCCCGGCGTCGACCGTGGCGGCCAGCCCGGTGTACGCGCCCCGGTGGGCGTGCTCGTAGAGGTCACGGTCGGCCCAGAGCTCGGCCAGTCGGGGCGGCACCCGGCCGGGCAGCGGTCCACCGGCCCGGCCGGCGGTGAGCAGTCGGTCGGCCAACGAGGTGGCGCGCATCCGGTCCAGCGTCACGCCGCACGCCGCCGCAGCGGCCAGCACCCACTCCCTGGGCTCCTCGACCTGCGCGAGCGTGCCGTGGAAGTCGAGCAGCACCGCCCGTACGGGCCGGCGGGACGGCTCGCGGCGGGTGTGGTCGACGCCGGGGAGGGCATCGGTCGGTTCGGGATGATCCGGCACGACGTGCACCCTACCGACCCACCCGGACAGCCCTGTCGGACGGCCTTGTCGGGTGGCCGTCGGTGGCACGCACTAATCTTGGTGACATGTCGAGCCCCGCCGAGCGGTACGCCGCGGCACGTCGCCGGGCCGCCCAGGCCTCACAGTTCCCGGCGCTGGAAGAGTTCACCGCCGATCTCGGGTTCGACCTCGACGACTTCCAGCGTGAGTCGTGCCAGGCGCTGGAGCGGGGCAGCGGGGTGCTGGTGTGCGCCCCGACCGGGGCCGGCAAGACCGTGGTCGGCGAGTTCGCCGTACACCTGGCGTTGCGGGGTGCCCCCGGGCAGCCGGCGCCGGCCGACGGCGCCCGCCGCAAGTGCTTCTACACCACGCCGATCAAGGCGCTGTCCAACCAGAAGTACCACGACCTGGTCGACCGCTACGGTGCCGAGCAGGTCGGGCTGCTCACCGGCGACAACGCCATCAACGGTGACGCGCCCGTGGTGGTGATGACCACCGAGGTGCTGCGCAACATGCTCTACGCCGGGTCGAGCACCCTCCAGGGCCTCGCGTACGTGGTGATGGACGAGGTCCACTACCTGGCCGACCGGTTCCGGGGCGGGGTGTGGGAGGAGGTCATCATCCACCTGCCCGCCTCGGTCACGCTGGTGTCGCTGTCGGCGACCGTGTCCAACGCCGAGGAGTTCGCCGACTGGCTGATCACCGTGCGCGGCGAGACCACGGTGGTGGTCAGCGAGCACCGTCCGGTGCCGTTGTGGCAGCACATGCTGGTCGGCAAGCGGATGTTCGACCTGTTCCACGACGCGGACGCCGCCCGCAAGCACGACGTGCACCCGGAGCTGCTGCGGTACACCCGGGACACGGTGCGCCGCCTCGACCTGGGCGAGGGGCGGTCCGCCGGGCCGGGTGCCGGGCGGCGGGGGCCGCGCTGGCGTGGGCCGTTGCGGCCGGACATCGTGGACCGGCTGGACCGCGAGGGCCTGTTGCCGGCGATCCTGTTCATCTTCAGCCGGGCCGGCTGCGACGCGGCGGTGCAGCAGTGTCTGGCGGCCGGGCTGCGGCTCACCTCGCCCGAGGAGCGGTCGGAGATCCGGCGGGTGGTGGAGTCCCGGATCACCGCCATTCCGGGCGAGGACCTGTCGGTGCTGGGCTACTGGGAGTGGCTCGACGGTCTGGAGCGCGGGCTGGCCGCCCACCACGCCGGCATGCTGCCGGCGTTCAAGGAGGTCGTCGAGGAGCTGTTCGTCCGGGGGCTGGTGAAGGCGGTCTTCGCCACCGAGACGCTTGCCCTGGGTATCAACATGCCGGCCCGATGCGTGGTGCTGGAACGCCTGGTCAAGTACAACGGCGAGGCCCACGTCGACCTGACCCCGGGGGAGTACACGCAGCTCACCGGGCGGGCCGGGCGGCGGGGCATCGACGTCGAGGGGCACGCCGTGGTGGTGTGGTCCCCGGAGACCGATCCGCGGCACGTGGCGGGGCTGGCCTCCACCCGGACGTACCCGCTGCGGTCCAGCTTCCGGCCCTCCTACAACATGTCGGTCAACCTGGTCGGCAGCGTCGGCGCGGCACCCGCCCGCGAGCTGCTGGAGTCGTCGTTCGCGCAGTTCCAGGCGGACCGGTCGGTGGTCGGCCTGGCCCGGCAGGTGCAGCGCAACACCGAGACCATCGAGGCGTACGGCGCGGAGGCGGCCTGCCACCACGGCGACTTCGACGAGTACTTCGCGCTGCGGGTGGCCATCGCCGACCGGGAACGGGCGATCGCCCGCCAGGGGCAGAGTCAGCGCCGGGCGGCGGCGGTGGCGGCGCTGGAACGCCTGCGGGTGGGTGACGTGATCCGGGTGCCGTCCGGGCGCCGGGCCGGTCTGGCCGTGGTGCTCGACCCGGCGGCCGGTGGGTTCAGCGAGCCCCGGCCGTTGGTGCTCACGCAGGACCGGTGGGCGGGCCGGATCAGCCCCGGCGACTTCACCACCCCGGCCGAGGTACTGGCGCGCATCCGGGTGCCCAAGCACTTCAACCACCGCAACCCGGCCGCCCGACGGGACCTGGCGGCCCAGGTCAGCGGCACCGGATTGGACCGGCACTCCCGGCGGGGCGCGCGCGGCCGGCAGTCGGGGGAGGACCACCGGCTGACCCAGCTCCGCACCGAGATGCGGCGGCATCCCTGCCACGCCTGCCCGGAGCGGGAGGAACACGCCCGCTGGGCGGAGCGTCGCCGTCGGCTGGAGCGGGACACCGAGGAGCTGCGGCAGCGGGTCTCCGGCCGGACGGGGTCGTTGGCGCGTACGTTCGACCGGATCGTGGCCCTGCTCACCGCGCGCGGCTACCTGACCGCCGAGGGCGCGGTGACCGACGCCGGGCGGATGCTGGGGCGGATCTGGACGGAGACCGACCTGCTGGTGGCGGAGTGCCTGCGGCGCGGGATCTGGGACGGGTTGTCCCCGGCCGAGCTGGCGGCGGCGGTCTCGGTGGTGGTCTTCGAGGCGCGCCGGGACGTCGACGAGCGGGCGTCGCTGCCGCGTGGCGCGGTCGCCGAGTCGGTCGACGCCACGTTGAAGCTGTGGAGCGAGATCGAGGCCGACGAGGCGGCACGGGGCCTGGCCGTCACGCGGGAGCCCGATCTGGGCTTCGCCTGGCCGGTCTACCGCTGGGCCCGGGGTGAGGCGTTGGCGAAGGTGCTGTCCAGCGGGCACGAGTTCGACGGCGAGATGCCGGCCGGTGACTTCGTCCGGTGGGCGCGTCAGGTGGTGGACCTGCTCGGGCAGTTGGCCGACTCGGGTGGCGCCTCGACCGAGTTGCGGGCCACGGCCCGGCAGGCGATCGCGGCAGTGAACCGGGGAGTGCTGGCCTACCATTCGCCCGCGTGAGTGTCACCGTCGGGAATCGACGCATCGCTGAGTGAGCGCGACAACACGGCGCGAAGTGCCCCCGAACGCCTATTGTGCCTGCTCTGGTGCTCCCCGATCATGTCTTCGGCGCGTCGCTACGCGCTGGTAGCAGCTCTGGGGGGAGCCCATTGTGGCGGAAATCAATCATTTTGAATACGGATGGATCACGCCGGGGATCAGTTACGCCCTGTCCGTGCTGGGTTCCATCCTCGGCCTGATCTTCGCGGGCCGGATAAGGATCGCGCAGTCCACGGGGCAGAAGATCTGGTGGGGGACGCTCGCGGCGTGGGCGCTCGGTGGCACCGCGATCTGGACGATGCACTTCATGGCGATGCTCGGCTTCGCGGTGACCGGCTCGCGGATCCGGTACGACGTGCCGATCACCGTCGCCAGCGCCCTGTTGGCGGTGATCGCGGTCGGCATCGGTCTGGCCATCGTGGGCACCGGCCGGCTGTCCGCGGTCCGCATCCTGGCCGGCGGCCTGTTCACCGGTCTCGGTGTGGCGGCGATGCACTACAGCGGCATGGCCGCGATGCGGTTGGACGGCCAGATCGGTTACGACCCGCTGCGCGTGGCGGCGTCGATCGTGATCGCGGTGGTTGCCGCCACCGTGGCGCTCTGGCTCGCGGTCACCGTCCGTCGCGGGCTGGCGATCTTCGGTTCGGCGCTGGTGATGGGTGTGGCGGTCAACGGCATGCACTTCACCGGGATGAGCGCGATGTCGGTGCATCTGCACGACCATCGGACCGAGCTGGCCGGGGCCACGGTCAGCACCATGCTGCTGCCGATCGTCCTGCTGGTGATCTTCGGCGTGGTGGGCCTGGTGTACGCCCTGCTCGCTGCCCCGACAGAGGAGGACCGGGCGGCGATGGCGTACCTGGACTCGCTGCGCGACCCGGCCGCCACCGCGCCGGTACCGGCCGCGGTCACCGCGCCCGATCCGGTCGGGCTGCGCGCCCGGTCGAGCCTGGCCCGGCCCGGTGCGCAGTTTCCGTCCCGCCGGGACCGTCCGACGCGCTGAGCGTCGGCCCGGCCCCCGGGCCGGTGGTGGCCCCGAGCAACGGCGCTCGGGGCCACCATCGTGTGTGGCCACCGGTCAGGGCAGCGCCTTGAGGAACGGGCCGTGGTTGCGGCCGAACTCCCACTGGTAGAAGCGGTCCCAGTTGATCGACCACGTCATCAGGCCACGGAAGTTCGGGTTGGTGCCGCTGCGGGGCGTGTAACCGCCGCAGTTCTGTCCCCGCACCAGGCAGGTGACGGCCGCCTGGACTCCGGCCGGGGCGACGTAGCCGTTGCCCGCGCTGACCGACGACGGCGCGCCGAAGGCGACCTGGTCCTCCCGCAGCGCGGGGAAGACGCGGTCCGGGTTGCCGGCCACCGGGAAGCCGGCGAGCAGCATGTCGGTCATCGCGATGTGGAAGTCGGCCCCGCCCATGGTGTGGTACTGGCCGTCCAGCCCGACGATCGGGCCCGAGTTGTAGTTCTGCACGTGCAGCACGGTCAGGTGGTCCCGCAGCGCGTGGATCACCGGCAGGTACGACCCGGCGCGCGGGTCCTGCCCGCCCCACGGGCCCGGCCCGTAGAACTGGTGACCGAGCTGGACGAAGAACGTCTCCGGCGCCATGGTGAGCAGGAAACCGGACCCGTAGCGCTGCTTGAGCGTACGGATCGCCGAGATCAGGTTCACCACGACCGGGGTGGTCGGGTTGCGGAAGTCGGTGTCGCCGGGATTCAGGTACAGGGAATGGCCCTCGAAGTCGATGTCGAGCCCGTCGAGGCCGTACCGGTCGACGATCGCCGACACCGAGCGGACGAAGGTGTCCCGGGCGGCGGTGGTGGTGAGCTGGACCTGCCCGTTCTGCCCGCCGATGGAGAGCAGCACCTTCTTGCCCTGCTGCTGCTTGGCCCTGATCGCGGCGGTGAACTCGGCCTCGCTCTCCACACCCGGACATTCGCTGGCCGGGCAGAGCTGGAACCGGATGTCGCCGGAGGTGACCGTGGTGGGCTCGCCGAAGGCGAGGTTGATGACGTCCCAGTCGGCCGGTACGTCGGCCATCCGCAGGTAGCCGGAGCCGTTGGCGAAGCTGGCGTGCAGGTAGCCGATCAGAGCCCGTCGGGGCAGCCCGCCGGTGGGCGGCGTGGTCGGCGGCGGTGTGCTGGGCGGTGTCGTGGTGGGCGGCGGCGTGGTGGGTGGCGCGGTGGTCGGCGGTGGGGTGCTGGGTGGTGTCGTGGTGGGCGGCGGTGTGGTGGGTGGCGCGGTGGTCGGCGGGGTGGTCGGTGTGCCGCCGCCGCAGGACGCGCCGTTGACCAGGCAGTCGGTGGGTGATCCGGGTCCGGTGGCCAGGAAGCCGAAGGAGGCCGAGGCACCCGGGGCGAGGGTGCCGTTCCAGGACCGGTTGGTGAAGGTGTGCCGCTGACCGGCGCTGCTGACGGTGGCGTCCCAGAAGGAGCCCAGGGTGGTCCCGGCGGGCAGCGTGAAGGCGACCTGCCAGGAGGTGATCGTGCTGCTGCCGCCGTTGGTGACGGTGTACCTGCCCTCCCAGCCGGTGCCCCAGTCGGCGGTCTTCACGAAGCTGGCGGTGGGGCCGGCGGCCTGTGCCGGGGTGGCCGCCACCAGCGTGGTGGCGGCGACGGTGGCCAGGGCCGCGACGGCGGTGAGCAGTAGATGTCGGGTGGGGCGACGCATCCGGACCTCCCGGGGGACGAGGGCCGTCGATCGACGGATGCACAATTATTAAGATTGTTTACTGTAGATGTCCAGGGTTCGGTGGCCGTCCGGTCGGCACGCTCCCTGATGGACGGTTGCGGAAAGTGTCGTACCCCGCACCCACCATGTATTCATGGCTGTCCCCGCCCTCACCCCAGGCGCCGTCCCGCCGCGCTCGCTGCCGTTGCGCGAGGCGCGCACCCGACTGAGTCAGCTCGTCGCCATGGCGGAGCTGACCGACACCGTCACCGTGATCACCCGCGACGGCGATCCCCGGCCGGTCGCCGCGATCGTGCCGCCGGGCGCGGTGCGCACCGCCACCCAGGCCCGCGCCGACGCCGACCGGCTCGCCGAGGTCACCGCCGGCTGGGCTCGCCGGCTGGAGGCCCAACGGGAGCAGAGCGGCCGTCGACACGCCGCCGAGCTGCGCGCGGTGACGACCGCGCTCGCCGAGGTCTGGGCGGAGCTGGAGCGACGCGCTCCGGCCGGCGGTGACCCGGCGCTCGACCGGCTGCGCGCGGCGCACGAACACCTGCTCGCCGGCTGATCACCGACCGGTCCCGCGCCCCTCGGCGTACCGGCCCGTCCGCCCCTTCAGGCGACGGCCCATCTCCCGGGCGATCTCCCGGTCGGCGTCCCGGGCGGCCAACGCCTGCCGCTTGTCGTACGCCTTGCGGCCCTTGGCCAGCGCCAGCTCGACCTTGGCCCAGCCGCCCGAGAAATACATCGACAGCGGCACCAACGTGATCCCGCCCTCGCGGGTCTGCGCCAGGATGCGCTCGATCTCCACCCGGCGCAGCAGCAGCTTCCGGGTCCGCCGAGGCGCATGGTTCGTCCAGGTGCCGTAGCCGTACTCCGCGATGTGCAGGCCGTACAACATGATCTCGCCGTCGAGTTCCTGGGCGAAGGCGTCGACGAGCGAGACCCGCTTCTCCCGCAGCGACTTGACCTCGGTGCCGGCCAGCACGATCCCCGCCTCGTACGTCTTCAGGATCGTGTAGTCGTGCCGCGCCTTGCGGTTCGACGCGACAACCGTCCGCTCGCTGCCACCGGAGGTGCCCACCCGGCGAAGGATAGTGCCTGGCCGCCCCGGTCGCGCAGGCTCACCCGGCCCCGTCGACCGGCCGCCGTCCGGCGGGCCTCCTCGGCGCGCGGAACCCCTCCGGTCCGGTGGACCTTCTCGGCGACCCGTGCGCCAGGTCACGTCGGGCCGCCGGGACCAGGTCGGTAGGCTGCCCGGCGATGAACTCCGCCGACTCCAGCGATTCCGCGCGCACCGCCGACCAGATCGTCGCTGCCCGTGGTGCCCTGGCCGACGATCTCGCCGACCTGACCGATGCCCAGTGGGCCACCCGCTCGCTCTGCGGCTCCTGGACCGTCGAGGAGACGCTGGCGCATCTGACCTCGGCCGCGCGGATGACTCCGTTCCGCTGGATCCGCAGCATGGCCGCAGCCGGTTTCCGCCCGGACGTGCACAACCGGCGTCGCCTGCGCGAGCAGCTCGGTGCCACGCCCGCCGACACGCTGGCGACGTTCCGGGCCGCCGTGCCCGCCACGACCGCCCCGTCGGGGCACACCGCCGCGTGGCTGGGCGAGGTCGTCGTGCACGGCCAGGACATCCGCCGCCCGCTGGGGCTGCCCGGCGGGCCGACGGTCGAGGCGGCCACCACGGTCGCCGAGTTCTTCGTGTCCAGGAACTTCGCCGTCAACAGTCGCAACGTGGCGAAGGACCTGCGGTGGGAGGCGACCGACGGGCCGTTCCGCAGCGGTGCCGGCCCGGTCGTCCGGGGGACGACGGAGGCGCTGGTGATGGTTCTCGCGGGCCGACGTGCCTACCTCGCGGACATCACCGGCGACGGTGTCGAGACGGTGAGCGCCCGCATCTAGGGCACCGGCGCGGCACCGTGCCGATCCATCGCCGTGGCCCGGCGACTCGGCCCTCGTCGAGGGACATGTGGTTCGCCCGAAACGTGGACAGCCCTTGTATTCCTACTTTGCCGGTAGGAATATAGTTCGGTGGTCACCGATCCTCGACTCACCTCCCGCCGGTTCGTCGACCTGATGCGGGTCGCCTCGGAGCTCTGTACCTGCTCGGGCCGCGCCTGACCGGCGCGAGCCCGACATCGAGCCCGTCCGCCCGTGTCACCCGGCGGATCCGATCACCAAACGCGTCCGTACGCCCTCGGCGTCGCCGTGCCCTCACACCCCCGGAGGAACCGCCATGAGTGCCCCCGAACCACCGCCCACCCCCACCACGCCGGAGAGCCGGTTCGCCATCAACGAGGACTGGGCCGCCACCCTCCTCGGCCTGGCCCTGCTCGGGCTGGTCCTGATCGGCGTCATCCCCGCCGGGCTGGTGCCCTGATGACCACCGACGCCAGCCGACCCGCGACCGGCACCACCGCACCCGCCGAGGCGGACTCCACCGCCCCGGTCGACCCCGGGACCACCACCGGCTCGACGGCCACCACGGACGGCTCCGCAGCGGGCGCGACCGGCGCGCCCGTACACACCGAATCGGCACCCGCCGGACCGGCGGGCCTGCCGCCCGCCGCGACACCGCCGCCCGGCGGCTCCTTCTGGGCCTGGACCGCCGTGGGCCTACTGGTCGTCCTCGTCCTCGCCGTGCTGACCCGCTATCTCGAACAGAACGTGCCCGCGTGGGCCGAGGGCACGGCGGTCGAGGACGTCGCGGGGGCGATCGAATATCCGGTGTACGCCATCCTGCTCGGCCTGCTCGGCAACGTGGTGGTGACGCTGACCGGGCTGCGGGACCGCATCGCCGCCGCGTTCCGCACCGAGTTCTTCATCAAGACCGGTCTGGTGCTGCTCGGTGCGTCGATCAACCTGGCGGTCATCGCCAGCGCCGCCGGTCCGGCCATCGCCCAGGCGTTGCTGCTGATCAGCGGCGTGTTCCTGTTCACCTGGTGGCTCGCCGGGCGGCTCGGTCTGGACGACAAGCTGCGCGCCCTGCTCGCCTCCGCCGTCTCCATCTGCGGAGTCAGCGCCGCCATCGCCGCCGCCGGTGCGGTACGCGCCCGGCGGGAGCAACTGGCGTACACGGCCAGCCTGGTGATCGTCTTCGCGTTGCCGTCGATCTTCCTGCTGCCCTGGCTGGCCGACGTGCTCGGGTTGGAGTCGGCGGTGGCCGGTGCCTGGATCGGCGGCAACATCGACACCACCGCCGCCGTCACCGCCGCCGGTGCGCTGGCCGGTGACGAGGCGTTGCAGATCGCCAGCATCGTCAAGGTCACCCAGAACGCGCTGATGGGCGTGGTCGCGGTGGCGCTGACCGCGTACTTCGCGCTGCACGTCGAGCGCCGGGCCGGCGCGGCCCGTCCGGGGATCGGTGAGCTGTGGCGCCGGTTCCCGAAGTTCGTCCTCGGCTTCGTCGCCGCGTCGGTGATCGCCACCTGGTACCTCGACGTCGCCGGTGCGGACGGCAAGGCCACCATCGCGATCGTCAACGACCTGCGGACCTGGTTCTTCATCCTGGCCTTCGTCAGCATCGGCCTGGAAGTGCGGGTGGCGGCGCTGCGGCAGGCCGGGTGGCGGCCGGTGGCGGTCTTCGGTGCCGCCACCGTGTTCAACCTGGTCCTCGCGCTGGGACTGGCCTCGGTGCTGTTCGCCGGCTTCTCGACGAGCTGAGGCGGGTCGGACGCGTGGCCGGGAACCGGTTCCTCCCGCCGGTTCCCGGCCGAAATCTCGGAAAATGCCACTGCTCATGAACAGCTTCAAGCTGTGGCTCTGGGACCGAAGCCCACTCGGGATAGGCTGCTCGCGTTGGCCGAGGAGTTGGTCAAGTAGGACCCGCATGAACCCGAGTCGCCTGACCTGGCGCAAGAGCACCCGGTCGGGGTCGACCGGGAACTGTGTCGAGGTGGCCGACAATCTCCCGGCCGTGGTCGCGGTGCGGGACAGTAAGGATCGGCAGGGGCCGGTGCTGTCGTTCAGCTCCGACCAGTGGGCCGGCTTCGTCCGGGGCGTCAAGGGCGGCAGACTCACCGCCTGAGCGGCGAAACTCCTGTCCTCAGGTGGGTACGCCGAGTCGTTCGAGCAGGCGGCGTCGTAGTGCGCCGAAGGCCGGGTCGTCGGGAGTCCGGGTCGGGCCGAGGGGTACGTCCAGTTCCTCGGCGATGACGCCGGACTCCAGCAGGAGCAGTCGGTCGGCGAGCAGCAGCGCCTCCTCGACGTCGTGGGTGACCAGCAGCGCGGCGAAGCCGTGTTCGGTGCGTAGTCGACGCAGCAGCGCCTGCATCCGGAGCCGGGTGAGCGCGTCGAGCGCGCCGAACGGTTCGTCGAGCAGCAGCACGTCGGGTTCGCGTACCAGGGCTCGGGCGACCGCGACCCGCTGTGCCTGGCCGCCGGAGAGTTCGGCGGGCCAGGCGCGGTGCCGGTCGGCGAGGCCGACCTCGGCCAGCGCCCGGTCGACGCGGCCTGCCACGTCCGGGCCGGAGAGCCCGAGCGCGACGTTGTCGGCGACCCGTTTCCACGGCAGCAGCCGGTGCTCCTGGAAGACGACTGCGGCGGTGCCACGCAGGACGGTCTCGCCGGTGGCCTCCTCGTCGAGGCCGGCGAGTACGCGCAGCAGGGTGCTCTTGCCGGAGCCGCTGCCGCCGAGCAGGGCGACGACCTCGCCCGGCGCGATGCTCAGCGAGGTGCCGGCCAGCACGGTGGTGGTGCCGAAGTCACGGCGTACGCCGGTCGCGGTCAGCACCGCCGTCCCGGCGGTCAGGTTGCCCGAAGTCCGCGTCGCCATGACAGCGTCCTCCTTTCCAGGGTGCGGATGGCCACGTCGGAGAGCAGTCCGAGCAGGGCGTAGACCAGGAGGCCGAGGACGACCACGTCGGTCTGGCTGAACTCGCGGGCCTCCATCATCAGGAAGCCGATGCCGGTCTGCGCGTTGACCTGTTCCCCGACCACCAGGCTGAGCCAGGCGGCGCCGATGGCCAGCCGTAGCCCCAGGAACAGGGCAGGCAGCGCGCCGGGCAGCACCACGTGCCGCAGCCGGGCGAGCGACCCCAGCCCGCAGGTACGGGCCGCCTCGACCAGTCGTTCGTCGATGTCCCGGATGCCGGCGTAGGTGTTGAAGTAGAGCGGGAAGAACGCCCCGAGGGCGACCAGGCTGATCTTCAGCGACTCACCGATGCCGACCCAGATGATCAGCAGCGGTACCAGTCCGAGGTGCGGCAGCATCCGGGCCATCTGCACCGGTGGGTCGATCAGGTCGTCACCGAGGCGCAGCAGCCCGGCGACGGCGCCGAGAAGCAGGGCGAGCCCGCCGCCGATGAGCAGCCCGGCACCGGCCCGGCTGAGCGAGTCGAGCAGGTGGGTCAGCAGGGTGCCGTCGCTGGCCAGGCGCCAACCGGTGGCCAGCACGGTGCTCGGTGCGGGCAACTTCTCCGGGGCGAGCAGTCCGGCCCGGGCGGCCAGTTCCCAGCCGCCCACCAGCAGCACCGGACTGGCCAGCCGCCACCAGGCGATCGTGGAGATCTTGGTACGTCGACGCCCTTCGCGGGGCTTCGGCGTACCGAGATCTGCCGTGCCTGATGCCGCCGGTGCCACGACAGGGGGTGCGGTCGCCCTGGTCACTGGTACACCTCGTTGAAGCGGTCGTCGATCCGGGAACGGATGTCGACCGGGCCGGGGATGAGTTCCAGCGTGGCGAAGCCGTCCGCGATGGCCTGCAACTCGTCGCCGACGGCGGGGGTGACCGGGGCCAGGGCGCGGGCGCTGCGGTCCAGGGCCCGGCTGGTGACGTCCTCGGCGATCTTCAGCTCGGGGGCGAGCACTGCGGCGCGTTCGGCGGGGTTGGCGATGCCCCAGTCGGTGACCGTCCGGTAGGTACGCAGGAACGACTCGATCTGCGGGGACTTGTCCGCCAGCGCGTCCGGGTGGGCCAGCACGTACTCGCGGTTGCTGGCCAGGCCGGTGGCGTCGGCCAGGATCCGGACCCCGGGGCGCTCGGCGAGGGCGAAGTACGGGTCCCAGATCACCCAGGCGTCGACCTGCCCGTTGTCGAAGGCGGGTCGCCCCTCGGAGGGCTTGAGGTACTTGACGTTGATGTCCTGCAACGTCAGGTTGTTCGCCTCCAACAGCCGCACCAGCAGCCAGTGCACGTTGGAGCCCTTGTTCAGGGCGACCGTGCGTCCCTTCAGGTCGGCGAAGGTGCGGATCCCGGAGTCCTCCTTGACCAGCACCGCCTCGCCCTGCGGGATCGGCTCGGAGGTCCCGATGACGGAGAACGGGATCTTGCCGGCGGCGGCGAAGATCGGCGGTGCCTCCCCGGTCTGTCCGATGTCGATCGATCCGGCCTTGAGCGCCTCGGTCAGCGCCGGGCCGCTCTCGAACAGCGACCATTCGGCGTCCGGGGCCTCGCCGCGCGCCTTGACCAGGCTCAGTCCGCCGAACCGCTGGTAGCCGATGCGCAGTCGGGGAGTGTCGTCGTCGCCGCTGGCCGACCCGCCGCACGCGGTGAGGCCGACCGCGGCGACCAGGGCGAGCGCCGTGAGCAGCGCGGTGCGGGCACGACGTGGGGAAGGGGTACGCATGAGGTCTCCTGGACACAGCGAAGGGGGATCGCCGGACATCGACACGAGTCCGTGACGGCAGCAGCCTACTAAACCGATAGGTTTTATCGGTAGCCTGTCCGTGTGGTCGTCTCATCTCTCAGGAGTGGACGGCCGGACCCACCCCTGCGCGCCAGAAGGATCGAGTCATGTCGTTGACGTTTCACTGGTTCCTGCCCACGTACGGCGACAGCCGGGACATCGTCGGCGGCGGGCACGGCATGTCGGCGGGAAGGGCCGGCGGCTCCCGTCCGCCCACCATCGGCTACCTCGGCCAGATCGCTCGCACGGCGGAGCAACTCGGCTTCGTCGGCGCGCTCACCCCGACCGGGGCCTGGTGCGAGGACGCCTGGCTGACCACCGCCATGCTCACCGAGGTCACCGAACGGCTGAAGTTCCTGGTCGCCTTCCGGCCCGGCCTGCTCTCGCCGACCCTCGCCGCGCAGATGGGCGCCACCTTCCAGCGACTCTCCGAGGGACGTCTGCTGGTCAACGTGGTCACCGGCGGCGAGTCGCACGAGCAACGGGCGTACGGCGACTTCCTGGACAAGGACGCCCGGTACGCGCGTACCGACGAGTTCCTGCACGTGGTGCGGGCGCTCTGGCGCGGTGAGACGGTCGACCACGCCGGTGCTCACGTGCGCGTCGAGCAGGCCCGCCTGGCCCGGCTGCCCGAGCCGGCCCCGCCGGTCTACTTCGGCGGCTCGTCGGCGGCGGCCGGCCCGGTCGCCGCCCGGCACAGCGACGTCTATCTGACCTGGGGCGAGCCGCCGGCGCAGGTCGCCGGCAAACTGGACTGGATCCGCAAGCTGGCCGCCGAGGCCGGCCGGACCGTCCGGTTCGGCATCCGGCTGCACGTCATCTCGCGGGACACCAGTGACGAGGCGTGGACGCAGGCCCGGCGGTTGCTCGACGGCATCGCCGACGCCGACATCGCCGCCGCGCAGGAGGGGCTGCGCCGCAGCGAGTCCGAGGGGCAGCGGCGGATGCTCGACCTGCACGGCGGGTCCCGGGACGGCCTGGAGATCAGCCCGAACCTGTGGGCCGGCGTCGGCCTGGTCCGAGGTGGCGCGGGCACCGCCCTGGTGGGCAGCCACACCGAGGTCGCCGACCGGATCGCCGAGTACCACGCGCTCGGCCTGGACGAGTTCGTGCTCTCCGGGCACCCGCACGTGGAGGAGGCCTACTGGTTCGGCGAGGGGGTGCTGCCGATCCTGCGCGCGCGGGGGCTGTGGCACCACCCGGCCGGCGCTCCGGCGGTGTCGCAGCCCGCCGGCATCCCGTTCGCCACCCCGCCGGTGCCGGCCGGACGGCCCTGATCCGCGCGGAGGTGGGCGGCGTCAGCGACGGGCGGCGAAGAAGTCGGCCAGTACCCGGGTGTGGGTGGAGAACGCCAGCTCGGTCGGCTCGGTCAGCACCAGCCATTCGGTGGCCTCCGCCGTCGGCGCCGACGGCGGAAGCTCCTCGACCCGGCGGGCCGGCAACTCACCGAAGATCATCAGGGTGCCGCCGGCCGGAGCGCTGTGCACCGCGACCAGCCGCGCGTCGGCCGCCTCCGCGCGCAGCCAGGTCTCCTCCCACAGCTCCCGCACCAGCGCCTCGCGCCAGTCCTCACCGTGTTCGACGAAGCCACCGGGCAGCGCGAGCAGGCCGCGCGCCGGCTCGATGTCCCGCCGGACGACGACCAGCCCGAGGCCGTCGGCGGTCTGTACCGGCAGCAGCGCCACGGCCACCGGCAACGGGTTGCGCCAGACCGTCTGGCCGCAGGCCGCGCAGATGCGGGGCCACCCGGCGTCCGCCGGGTAGGCGGCACCACAGTACGAGCAGTGCGAGTACGGCAGGCCGGTCATGCCGCTGCACGTTACCTCGACCGGCGGGGCGGTGCCGACGGTCAGCCCTGTGGCGGCGCGGTGTAGAAGTCGGTGGTCCGGTCGGCGGCGGTCCGTGCCTGCTCGGGGTCCGTACCGGCGGCGACACTCGCCTCGCGCCACCGTTGGCTGCTGGCGGTCACGAACTCGCGGTGGGCACTCGATCCCGCCCACTCCGGGTCCTGCTCCAGGGGGACGTCGCGGCCCGTCCCGGCGAGTTCGCAGGCGAGGCCGAACAGGGCGACGTCCCAGCCGACACCGACGGCCCCGGGCCCGTACTGGAGCCAGAACTCGTCGTTGACGTGGGCAACATGTTCGAGGTGGAGCCGGGTCCGTCCGTCGTCGGTCGGGTCCAGGCGGACCTCGATCCAGCTCACCTCGCCGCCGAACTCCCACGTGGCCGCGAACGACTTCGGCGGGTCGCACCGCTCGACGGTGCCGCTGATGTTGCCCTCCATCTGGTAGCGGCCGTGCAGTCGCAGCTCGCCGGAGACCGGTCCGAACCAGCGGGTCAGCCGTTCCTGGGTGGTGCAGGCGTCCCAGACGTCCTCCGGGGTCGAGTCGTACGTCTGGCTGATGGTCATCACCCGGGCCTCGCCGGCCGCCAGCGTACGGCTGCCGAGCCGGCGCTGGACGGCGTCGATCTGAGCGTTGGCGTCATTCATGGTTGTCCCCTGTCTCGCTCTGTTGGTGGTCGCCCTCGGCCTGCCGCCGCCGTTCGCGCTTGCCACGGGCGAGTTCGGTGGCGAGCGCGGCCAGCGGTGGCGTCCAGAACCGGCGGAATCCTTCGAGCCACCGGTCGACCTCCTGCAAAGGGCGGGGGTCGACGGCGTAGTGCCGCCGCGTCCCCTCCGGCCGCACGGTGGTGAAGCCGGCGTCGCGGAGCAGCCTGAGGTGCTGGGACACGGCGGGCTGCGAGATGCCGAACTCGGTCTGGATCACCTCGCAGATGCCGCCGGAAGTCATCTCGCCGTTCGCGAGCAGCTCCAGAATCCGTCGCCGGACCGGGTCGCCGAGCACGTCGAAGGCATGCACGAGGACTTTATAACAGTGGAATCTTATATAAGCAATAACTTCTATTGGCTCAGGGCGCACCCGCGCGGGCGTTGCCGATCGCGTCCTTGTGACCCCAGCGACCCGGGATGTCGAGCAGCTCGATCCGGCCGAACCGCTGCGGGATCGCCGGATGCACCACCAGGTGCTCGCCGTACGGCTCCAGGCCGAGCAGGGTCCGCAGCAGCAGGAAGATCGCCCCGGTGGCGGAGGCCTGCGGGCTGTTCGCCGCCGGGTACGGCACCGGGAAGCGGGTCAGCTCCCGGTCGTAGCCCGCGAACGCCTCCGGTACCCGCCCGGCGAAGTGCTGCGCCGCGTCGACGATGCTCTCCGCGATGACGCCGGCCTCGGCGAGGAAGCCGTACCGGCGCAGCCCCATCGCGATCAACGAGTTGTCGAACGGCCACACGGTGCCGACGTGGTAGCCGAGCGGGTTGTAGCTGACCTGCTCGGTGGCGAGCGTCCGGACTCCCCAGCCGGAGAACAGCCGGGGGCCGAGCAGATGGTCGGCGACCGAGGCGGCCTTGTCGTCGTCGGCGATGCCGCTCCACAACAGGTGCCCCATGTTCGACGCCAGGGCGTCCACCCGGTCGCCGTCGGGCCCCAGCGCCAGCGCGAAGTACCCGCCGTCGTCGATCCAGAAGTCCCGGTTGAACCGCTGCTTGAGCTCCGCCGCCTGCTGCTCCAGGCGGTCGGCGTACGCCGGGTCGCCCCAGAACTCGCGGGCCAGCCGGGCGCCGCGCCGCTTCGCGTCGTACGCGTAGCCCTGCAACTCGCAGGTGGCGCGGGGTAGCCCGGGCAGCCGGCCGTCGCGGTAGCAGATCGCCTCCGGGGTGTCCTTCCAGCAGTGGTTTTTCGCCCCGCTGCGTTCGTTGCGTGGCTGGTACCAGATGTACCCGTCGCCGCGTACGTCGCCGTACTCGTCGATCCAGCGCAACGCGGCCCGGGCGGCGTCCTCCAACTCCCGGACCAGCGCACCGTCACCGGTCCAGCGTTCGTACTCGTCGAGCAGGACGACGAAGAGCGGCGTGACGTCCGCCCCGCCGAAGTACGGCGACTGCGGGCGTTCCTCGAAGGCCGCCATCTCGCCGTACCGGAACTCGTTGAGGATCTTCCCGGGCTCCTCGTCCCGGAAGTCGTCGAGCACCGTGCCCTGGTTCAGGGCGAGCAGGCGCAGCGTGGTGGTGGCCAGGCGGGGTACGAAGGGCAGCGTCTGGAAGCAGGTGAAGATGCTGTCGCGGCCGATGATCGTCGCCGACCAGGGCAGTCCGGCCGCCGGCATGGACTCGTGCGGCGCGGCCAGCGGTGTGTAGCGCAGACCGGCCAGGTCCACCAGACCACGCCGGTAGGTGACGGCCATCGGTTCCCAGTCGCAGGTGAGCTGGGGTGCGTCGGCCAGCCACTCGCTCAGGTCGTGGCGCAGCCGCGCACCCTTCTGGTGCCCGTGGTGGCCCAGCCGGGTCCGGATGTCCTCGCCGTTCGGGCTGGGGGCCAGGCCGGTCACCTGGAGTCTCGTGCTCCACTTGCCCTGCCGGTCGACCCGGATCCGGAACGTCAGCCCGCGCTCGTCGACCTCGGCGGGCTCGCTGGAGGAGACGTCGGTGAGCCGGTGGAACTTCTCCCGCCGGTAACCCAGTCGCAGGCGGCCGTCGGACACCTCGCGGTAGCCGCGCAGCGTCGAGGCGCGCGGCCACACGACGTTGTAGATCGGGGCGAAGTCGCTGTCCACCTCGACGCGCAGGACGTGGTCGACCGCCTCACCGGTGTGGTTGAGCACGGTCAACTGCTCGACGAACCCGCAGCCCGAGATCCACCGGTCCCGGATCACCGACACCTTGGCGTCCACGTAGTGGGTCGGGTGACCGGGTACCAGGAAGAACCTGATCTCGTAGTAGCTGGGGTCGTGCACGGCCAGCGGGTTCAGCTGCTCCCCGTCCAGGCTCAGCCGCCAGGTGGACAGGAACCGGGTGTCGAAGGCGAAGAAGCCGCTCGGATTGGTGGGGCTGAACGCCATGTCGCCGTTGTCCCCGCTGAGCGCGAAGACGTTGCCGTCGAGGATGCGGACCAGCTTCTTCACGTCAGGTCCGCTCCTGGGCCGGGGTGCCGCCACCGGCTACCTCCCGGGGATGGCGGGCACCCGGTGGCGGAGCGAAGATCCGCTCAAGCATGATCACGAACCGGAACTCGCCGTCCGCGGTGAAGTCGTTGCGCAGCCAGGCGGGTAGCGGCTTGACCTCGCCGTGCGCCATCCGCAGGAACAGGGCCTCATAGGTGCCGATCACGGTGTCGGCGGGGGCCGCGTCGCCCCGGGAGACCGTCACCCGCCCGTGGTCGATGGTGACCAGCCAGTGGTCGACGTGGTCGGGGTAACGCAGGTCGAAGCGGACCGTGCCGCAGACCTGGCGCAGCATGCGACCGCCGTTACGCGCGAGCCCGTCGAAGAAGTGGTGCACCGCCTCGGACATCGCACCACCTCCTGCGGACCGGCGGCAGCGGACGGCGACCGCCCCAGGGCGCGGCGGACGTGCCGGTCAAGCTGCGGTATCTGTCACCTTAGCGGCTTTGGTACGCATACGTGCGGGTCTGCTGCGGCGACCGCCCGGATTTGCCATTGGATTGCCGTGCCGCGCCGCCTATGGTGGTCCGATGCATCCCGCCGCATCGCTGGACCGCGCCGCCGTCACCACGGCGGTGCCGCTGGCGGCTGCGCTGGGGCGGTGCGCCGCGACTCGACCGGCGTGGGTGTCCGCGCGGGCCGGACACGGCCAGCCGCGTCCCACCGGTCGGGGCCCCCCGGCATCTCGTCGCACATATCGACGGCCAGGGGCGAAGCGGACAGCTTCGGCCCTTTTCTATTTTCCGAGAAAGGGACAGGACCGCAGATGAGTACGAGTACGTATGACCAGCAGTGGCGCACCGAACTCCAGGCGACGTTGACCCACGAGTTCGAGGCGCAGACGGCCCGGCTGACCGAGCTGACGGCCGACACCGGCGACCCGGCGGAGGCGCACACCAACGCCGCGCTGATCGCCGCCACCCGGCAGAGCCTGGAGCAGATCACCGGTGCGCTGCGCCGTCTCGCCAGCGGCAGCTACGGCAGCTGCGAGAAGTGCGGCACCACGATCCCTCGGGAGCGCCTCGAGATCCTGCCGCACGCCCGGTTCTGCGTGCCCTGTCAGCAGAAGCACAACGGCTGACGCGGGTGCCGGCTGCCGCGCCTACCGGCGCGGCAGCCCCTCGTCGCCGCCACGCCGGTCGGCGGGCAGGCCGCCGGGAGGCGGCCCCGGCAGCGCGGCCGGCGGGTCGATCAGGCTGGCGGTGACGGTGGCGGTCATGCCGTCGGGGCGGCGGGTGAGGGTCAGCGCTCCGGTGAGCTGGTGGGCCAGCCAGAGGCCGCGCCCGCCGGCGGTGGTGCTGGGTGGCAGGTGCACCGTGAGGTCGGCGTCGGGTTGGTCCCCGTGGTCGGAGACCTCGCAGACGAGCAGGTCGGCGCGGCGGATCAGGTCCAGACGCCCCTGGCCGCCGCCGTGCAGCACGGCGTTGGTGACCAGCTCGTGTACGGCCAGGACGAGATCCTCGGCCAGGTCGCCGGTGAGACCGGCGGCGGCGATCTGCGCGGCGAGCAGGTGCCGCAAAGGCGTCACCGTCTGCGAAGTGAACGACTCGGACAGTAGGCAGATCTCCTCGCCGACCCCCGACATCGGGCCGCCGGTGCCGCCGGCGTCCGGTTGGGCGAGGTTACTCATGCAGGCAGATTACGTCGTCCTCCAGCATCTGCGACTCTTGCTGAACAGCAAGCATCGCGGTTCGGGTGCTGCTCGGGCGCTGGCTAGCATGATCGAATGCCGCAGCTCGCCGCGATCGTCATCCATTGCCGTGACCCGTACCTGATGGCCCCGTTCTGGAGCCGGGTCACCGGTCTGCCGGTGGCGCCCGACGACCGCGTCAAACTCACCGAACGCACTCTCGGGCCCACCGAGTCGGTGCTGCTCAGCGACCCGGCCGGGACCGGACCGGACATCTGGATCGCCCCCGCCGGGGACCTGCCGCCGGTCGGCCGGATCCACCTGGACCTGGCCGCCGAGGACGACGAACTGGCGGCGGTGGTGGCCGCCGGGGCCACCGTGCGGCGTACGCTGCCGCGCTGGACCGTGCTCAGCGACCCGGAGGGCAACGAGTTCTGCCTGTTCCGCCGGCACTGAACGGGTTCCGACGGCGGTGAGCCGGGGTCCGATCAGCCTGCCGTAGCCGGGCGGTCGGCCGGGCGGGGCAGCGCGCCAGTGGTCTCCAGGATCAGCGTGGCGACCGCCTCGGGATCGTCGCTCATCGGTACGTGCCCGCAGCCGGACAGGGTCTGCACACGGGCACCCGGCAGGTCGGCGCGGGCCCGCTCGGCCTGGTGGACGCCGAAGATGCGATCTCGGTCACCCCAGCCGATGGTGACCGGTGTCGCGCACGCGCCCAGTGCGGCGCAGTCGACCCGGTAACCCCGGGCGGCGCGGGCGACGGTGCCGAAACCGGCGCACCGGCGCAGGGCGAGGGCGTCGGCCAGGGCCCGCTCGGCGTCCAGCGCCGCCGGACGGGCCACCAGCGGGCCGAAGCACCACGCGCGCAGCCCCGGCGACCGCAGCGCGGCCCGGATCAGCGGCGTGGGCAGGTGGCTGGTGACCCGCATCCAGCTCAGGGCGCGCAGCGCCCGGCGGCGTTCGGCGTCGGTGAAGAATCCGGCGGGGGAGAGCGCGGTCACCGAGGCGGCCAGTCCGGAGGCGGCCAGCTCCAGGCCGATCGCGCCGCCGAGGCTGTAGCCGGCGACGTGCGGCCGGTCCAGCCCCCAGTCGGCGAGTACCGGCCGGATCGTCGCGACGATGGCCGCCATGTCGGTGGGCATCCCGGTCGGCGGCACCGGGGACTCGCCGAAGCCGGGCAGGTCGATCGCGATCACGTCGTGATGCGCGGCGAGGCGGTCGAAGACCGGGTCCCACGCCTGGTGCCGGTGCCCGATGCCGTGCACGAGCAACAGCGGTTGCCCGGTCCCGGCCCGCCGGAAACGCAGCGTCACGAGCCGCCCCCCTCCACCGAGGTACGCCCGAAGGAGCGCCCGAGCAGCCGCACCTCGTCCTCCATCTGCGCGACCATGGTCGTACCGCCGAAGCGGCTGATCACCGCGTCGGCCAGCCGGCTCTGCGCGATCGGCCGCAACGCCTGGACCAGGCCGATCGCGCGTGGCACGTACACCTTGCGGCGGCGGCGCTCGATGCCGCGCAGCAGCTCCTCGGCGCACCGCTCGACGCCGACCACGGTGTTCAGCGGCCAGGGCAGCCGGCGTTGGGCCTGCCGGAACGAGGCCAGGTCGTCGCGCAGGTCTCGGACCAGGTCGGTGTCGATCCAGATCGGGTGCGCGGTACCCACGGTGAGGCCGTGCCGGCGGTTCTCCAGGCGTAGGACGTTGCCGAACTGCTCCGCACCCGCCTTCGACGCGCAGTACGCGGCCATCCCGGGCATCGCGCCGAAGGCCGCCGCCGAGGAGACGATCAGCACGTGACCCCGGGCGGCGAGCACCTGCGGCAGGGCGGCGCTGACGGTACGCACCACGCCGGTGAGGTTGACCTCGATGGTGCGCGCGAGCGCGTCGACCGGCCCGAGCGCGACCGTCCCCAGGTTCGCGATGCCGGCGTTGGCCACCACCACGTCGATGCCGCCGTACCGCTCGACGGTGGAGGTGACGGCGTCGTCCAGCGCGGACTGGTCGGTCACGTCCGCCTCGTACCAGTGCCCGTTCAGCTCGGCGGCGAGCTGCCGCAGCAGCGCCGGCTCCAGGCCGACCAGCGCGACGCGGGCGCCTCGGGCGGCGGCGCCCCGGGCCAGCGCGGCGCCGATGCCCCGGGCCGCTCCGGTGATCAGGATCGTCCGGTCGCGAAGGTCGTACCGCATCGGCGTGCTCCCTGTCCCGGTCGGCGCCGCCGGTGGTGGTGGCGCGGTGGGCGACGGGACGGATCCAGACCGTACCGCGACCGCCGGGCGGCAGCTCGTCGGAGGCACCGACCGGGCGTCGGTGGCCTATTTCGGCGTCGTCCTGCTGCGGACATCGGGGCGGACATCGGGAAGGATCGGCCCGACGACCACGACGAGAAGGAGACCCCCGCATGGCTGACTTCGTCGGCGCCGTGGACCAGGGCACCACCAGCACCCGCTTCATGATCTTCGACCACGGCGGTAACGAGATCGGCCGTCACCAGCTCGAACACCAGCAGATCCTGCCGCGCGCCGGGTGGGTGGAGCACAACCCGCTGGAGATCTGGGAGCGGACCCGGACCGTCGTGCGCACCGCCCTGAACGCGCACGGCATCGCCGCCGCCGACCTCGCGGCGCTGGGCGTCACCAACCAGCGGGAGACGACGGTGGTGTGGAACCCGCGCACCGGTCAGCCGTACTACAACGCCATCGTCTGGCAGGACACCCGTACCGACCGGATCGCCGCGGCGCTGGAGCGCGACGGCCGGGGCGACGTGATCCGCCGCCGGGCCGGCCTGCCCCCGGCGACCTACTTCTCCGCCGGCAAGATCCAGTGGATCCTGGAGAACGTCGACGGGGTACGGGCCGCAGCCGGTCGCGGCGAGGCGGTCTTCGGCACCACCGACACCTGGCTGCTCTGGCACCTCACCGGCGGCCCGGACGGCGGGGTGCACGTCACCGATGTCACCAACGCCAGCCGGACCATGCTGATGGACCTGGAGACGCTGGACTGGGACGACGAGCTGCTGTCGTTCTTCGACATCCCCCGGGCCATGCTGCCGGCCATCCGTCCCTCGTCCGACCCGGACGCCTACGGCAGCACCCGGCCCGACGGACCCTTCGGTGGGCCGGTCCGGATCACCGGCGACCTGGGGGACCAGCAGGCGGCCACCGTAGGGCAGGTCTGCTTCGCGCCCGGCGAGGCCAAGAACACCTACGGCACGGGCAACTTCATGCTGCTCAACACCGGTACGGAGCTGGTCCGGTCGAAGGCGGGCCTGCTCACCACCGTGTGCTACCAGTTCGCCGGAGCGGACCCGGTCTATGCGTTGGAGGGGTCGATCGCGGTCACCGGCTCGGCTGTGCAGTGGCTGCGCGACCAGCTCAAGATCATCAACAGCGCGGCGCAGAGTGAGGACCTGGCCCGCCAGGTCTCCGACAACGGCGGGGTGTACTTCGTACCCGCCTTCTCCGGACTGTTCGCCCCGTACTGGCGGTCCGACGCGCGCGGGGCCATCGTCGGTCTGTCCCGCTACAACACCGACGCCCACGTCGCGCGGGCCACCCTGGAGGCCATCTGCTACCAGAGCCGGGACGTGGCCGAGGCGATGGCCCAGGACTCGGGGGTTGCCCTGGAGTGCCTGAAGGTCGACGGCGGGGTCACCGTCAACGACCTGTGCATGCAGTTGCAGGCGGACATCCTCGGGGTGCCGGTGAGTCGGCCGGTGGTCGCCGAGACCACCGCCCTCGGTGCCGCGTACGCCGCCGGGTTGGCGGTCGGCTTCTGGCGGGACACCGACGAGCTGCGGGCGAACTGGAACGAGAGCCGTCGCTGGCAGCCGACCTGGTCGCCGCAGGAGCGGGCGACCGGCTACGCCGGCTGGCAGAAGGCGGTACGCCGCACCCTCGACTGGGTCGACGTGGACTGACCGGGACGCCGATGCGACCGTCGGCATTTCGGTCACGTTTCGTTTGCCCGCCATTACTGCGTGTTGGTGTCGCGTTCCCGGGATGTCCGGTCGGTCTGCCTTAGCATCCCGATGTCCGGCAGGTGCCGGTGTGGGACAGGGAGGGGCAAACATGCGGATCACGCGGGCCATCGTGGCGATCGTGGTCGTGTTGTCGGCCGGCGTGCTCGCGGGCACGGCGAACGCGGCGGAACCGTCACCGTTCACGGTGGTCAACGGGTCGATCAACCCGTCGACCGGCACGCCCGTGCCTGCGTCGGGCACCCACGCCACGCTCTGGCGCAACAGCAGTCACGCCACCACCGTGTTGCAGGGCTCCGGCCAACTGGTGTTCGGCGCGATCGGCGACGAGTGCGACGGCTGGCCGGTCGTCCGGGTCAGCGTGGGCGGCCAGCCGGTCGGCGAGGTGACCGTCGCGAGCAACACCGACTACGGCAGCTACCTCGTCGGTGCGCCGCTGGCGTACGGGCGGCACTCCGTCCGCATCGAGCTGGTCAACGACCGCTTCACCGCCACCTGCGACCGCAACGTGCACGTCGCGTACGCCCGGACGCAGGAGGCCGGGCCGGTCGACACCACGTTCGGCTTCGCGGTGGTGCCGGACACCCAGGAGGAGGTGCTGACCGCGGGCGACACCCGGATGCGGCAGCGCATCGACTGGCTGGTGGCCCAGCGCACCGCCCTGGACCTGCGCTTCGTCACCCACTCCGGGGACGTGGTCAACTACGACACCCCCGACCACGTGCAGTACGCCCGGGCCAGTGCCGCCCTGCGTCCCCTGGAGGCGGCCGGCCTGCCGTACACCCTGGCGGTCGGCAACCACGACACCCAGGTCTTCGGTCCCGACGGCGCGCTGCGCAGCCCGGCCGGGCCGTTGCTGCGTGACACCACCACCTTCAACCGGTACTTCACCGTCGACCGCTTCGGGGTGGCCGGGGGGCGGTTCGAGCCGGGCAAGGTGGACAACGTCTTCGCCACCTACCGCGCCGGTGGGGTGCAGTGGCTGGTGTTGACCCTGGAACTGTGGCCCCGACGGGCGGCGGTCGCCTGGGCGCAGCAGGTCGTCGAGGCGCACCCCCGGCACAACGTGATCGTGGTGACCCACCACTTCCTGGAGAGCGACGCCACCATCGGCCAGAGCGCCGGCTTCGGGTCGACGAGCCCGCAGTACGTCTTCGACAACCTGATCCGGCGGTACGCCAACATCCGGTTCGTCTTCTCCGGACACACCGGGACCGCCGCGTCGCGGGTGGACACCGGGCTACACGGCAACCGGATCCACTCGTTCCTACAGACGTTCCACTCGCCCCGGACCAACCCGGTCCGACTGGTGGAGATCGACACCGCTGCGAACTCGCTGCGTACCTGGATCTACGCCCCGTACACCGACGAGAACTTCCCAGCCCACACCCGCACATACCCAAACCTCAACCTGATCCGCTAACCCCCTCTCCTCCCACCCCCACCCGGCCCCCGTCCGCCACCGGTTGATCAAGAAGTTTTGGTCGCCCTGGGCGCGTGAATCGTGCCCAAACTTCTTGATCAACGCGGAGTTTGGGGCGGGGCGGGGTGGGGTGGGGCGGGGTGGAGGTGGGAGTGGGCTGGTTGGTGGCGTCTCGCAATTAGCTCAAAACCGTCTCACTATCATTGTCGGATTCGAGATGGCGGTAGACGGTGGCTCGGGACACCCCGAACTCGGCGGCGATCTCGTCGGCCGAGTGGGTGCCCGCCAGGTGCATCCGGCGGGCTGCCGACACCTGGTCCGGGCTCATCGAACGCGGGCGTCCCGGGCGCCGTCGGCCGGCTCGTGGGCGCGGGCCGGCTGCCGGGGTGGTCGGCCCGGCCGCACCAGTGCCGGTGGTGTCACCACCGACGGTGTCACCACGGGCGGTGGCGGCTCCGCCTCCGCCTCCGTCTGCTTTGGCGGCCTTGGCTTGGGCGGGGCTTGCCTCGGTGGGGTCGGCGGTGGGGGCGCTTCCGGCGGTGGGGGGCGCGGCGGGGTCGGCGGCAGTCGACCGGGCGGTCGGCGACGTGGCCGGCGGGGGGTCTGCCAGCAGGCGGCGGACGCCGTCGAGCATGTCCTCGCGCAGCGCCTGTGCGGGCACCTCGGCGAGGAAGAGCACCGGGTCGCCGCACATCGCGAGCGCCTGCACCGCTCGGACGCGTTCCCGTACGCCGGGGTTCGGCCCGGCCACGATTTCGTTGGCCCGCATGGCGATCTGCATCAGGCTCTGGTAGTCGGTGCCCCGGCCGACCAGCGCCAGGTCGTGATAGAGCATGCCCAGCGAGTGTCGGTGGGTGAGCATGACGTCCACCCAGCCCTCCAGCAGCGTCCACCGGGCCTGCCGTGCCGGTAGCGCCTCGGCCCGGTCGAGCAGCTGCTCCAGGTCCCGCACGAACGGCTCGGCGAGATCGCTGAGCAGGTGTGCCTTGCTGGGGAAGTGATAGAGGATCGCCGCCTTGGTCAGTCGCAGGCGTTCGGCGATCTGGCGTAGCGAGGTGCGTTGATAGCCCTGCTCGGTGAACATCTGCAGGGCCGTACGCAGGATCCGGCTGCGCGTGTCGTCGACTTCCTCCCAGGTCATGGCGTTCAGCCTAGCCCCTCCTGACCGTCGGACGGGGACCTGCGCGAAACCACTTACCGTCGGTCAGTACAGTGGGGTGGTCGGCACACCGAGCGACAGGAGGCACCCATGTCCGTGATCTCGATCGAGAACCTCGTCAAGACCTTCGGCGGAGTACGTGCCCTCGACGGGCTCGACCTGACGGTGGAACCGGGGGAGGTGCACGGCTTCCTGGGACCGAACGGCGCGGGCAAGTCCACCACCATCCGTATCGTGCTCGGCCTGCTGCGCCGTGACTCCGGGCAGGTACGCGTCCTCGACGGCGACCCGTGGCGGGACGCGGTCGCGCTGCACCGGCGGTTGGCGTACGTACCCGGTGACGTCAACCTCTGGCCCAACCTGACCGGCGGCGAGGCGATCGACCTCTTCGGCGCGTTGCGCGGCGGTCTCGACGAACGCCGCCGCGACGAGCTGCTGCGACGCTTCGAGCTGGACCCGACGAAGAAGTGCCGCACCTATTCGAAGGGCAACCGGCAGAAGGTCGCCATCGTCGCCGCCTTCGCCTCCGGCGTGGAGCTGTATGTCCTGGACGAACCCACGTCCGGTCTGGACCCGCTGATGGAGGCGGTGTTCCAGGAGGAGGTCCGCACGCTCACCCAGGCCGGTGCGAGCGTGCTGCTCTCCAGCCACGTGCTCGCCGAGGTGGAGGCGCTCTGCGACCGGGTCAGCATCATCCGGGACGGGCGCACCGTGGAGTCCGGCAGCCTCGCCGAGCTGCGCCACCTGGCGCGTACCACGGTGACCGTCGAGACCGCACGGCCGCTGACCGGGCTGGAGGAGCTGCCCGGCGTACACGAGGTCCGGCCGGTCGACGGCCGGGTCAAGCTGGAGGTGGAGCCGGCGCACCTGGACAGTCTCCTCGGTCACCTGGTCCGCTTCGAGGTCCGCGCCCTGACCAGCACGCCGCCCACGCTGGAGGAGCTGTTCCTGCGGCACTACGGCGACAGCGCCGACGTCGAGCGGCCGGGGACCGACAACGAGCGGCAGACCACCGCCGGAGGTGCCCGATGAGCGCCTTCACCGGCACCGGGCGACTCGCCCGCCTCGCGCTGCGTCGGGACCGGACCCGGCTGGCCGTCTGGATCCTCGGCACCCCGCTGATCGGCTACGGCCTGGCCGAGAGCGTCGCCGGCCTCTACCCGGACGAGCAGACCCGACTCGGGTACGCCGAGACCGCGCTGTCCAGTGTGGTCGCCCGCGCCTTCAACGGCCCGATCGCCAGCGCCGACCTCGGCGCGGTGGTGGTCGCCGAGACGTACCTCACCCTCACCCTGCTCGCCGCGCTGCTGAGCACCTTCGCCGTGGTCCGGCACACCCGGCAGAACGAGGAGACCGGGCGCGCCGAACTGCTCGGCGCCAACGTCGTCGGCCGGTACGCCCTGCTGACCGCCGCCCTGCTGGTGGTGGTCGGCGCGAACCTGGCCTCCGCCGCGCTGCTCGTCCTGGCCTTCGTCGGCGCCGGGCTCCCGGTCGTCGGCTCGGTGGCCGCCGCCGCCGCGATCGGCGGGGTCGGTGTCGCCTTCACCGGCGTCGCGGCCGTCACCGCCCAGGTCTCGGTCAGCTCCCGCAGCGCGAACGCGCTCGCCGCGGCCACCGTGGGCGTCGCGTTCCTGCTGCGCGCCGCCGGTGACGTGCTCGGCGAGCGTGGCGGCGACGGCACCCGGCTGGACAGCGCCTGGCCGACCTGGCTCTCGCCGCTCGGCTGGGGCACCCAGGTACGCGCCTTCGGCACCGAACGATGGTGGGTCCTCGCACTGCCGCTGGCCCTGCTGATGGCCGGGGTCGCGCTGGCGTACCTGCTGGCCGAACGCCGTGACCTCGGCGCCGGGCTGCTGGCCGCGCGGCGTGGACCGGCCCGAGCGGGCTCGGGGCTGCTCGGGCCGGTCGGCCTGACCTGGCGGTTGCAGCGGGGCGCACTGGCCGGTTGGACCGTGGCCGTGGTGGTGCTCGGCCTCTCCATGGGGGTGGCCGGTCACGAGGTGGACGCGATGATCGCCGAGAACCCGGCGGCGGCCGAGGCGATCGCCCAGCTCGGAGGTGGGGCGGAACTCGTCGACGCGTACCTGGCCGCGATCCTCGGCCTGTACGCGTTGACCATCGGCGCGTACGTCGTGCAGGCCCTGCTGCGGACGCGCAACGACGAGTCCGACGGCATCCTGGAGGCGTTGCTGGCGACGGCGGTGAGCCGGACCCGGTGGCTCGGGACCCAGGTGTGCGGCGCGGTGCTCGGCGCGGTGTGGCTGGTGCTGCTGGCCGGGCTCACCACCGGCCTCGGGTACGGCCTGGCGGCTGGTGACGCGGTCGGCTGGACGGTCGAGTTGGGCGGCGCGGCGCTGCTGCGGTTGCCCGCCCTGCTGGTGCTCGTCGGGGTGGTGACCGCCCTGTTCGGCGCGGTGCCCCGCTGGTCGGTGGCGCTGAGCTGGGCGGTGCTGATCGCCTTCCTGCTGCTCGGGCAGCTGGGCGCGGTGCTGGAGCTGCCGCAGGCGGCGCTGAACCTGTCGCCCTTCACGCACGTGCCGTCGGTGCCCGCCGCCGACCTCACGGTCCTGCCCCTGGTGGTGCTCACCGCCGTGGCCGCCGTGCTGCTGGCCGTCGGACTGAGCGCGTTCCGCCGTCGCGACACCCCGACCTGAGTGTAAGGAGGGGACCCCTGCTAACGCCTCGTGCATAGCAGGGGTCCCCTCCTTACACCGAACCCGCGCTAACCCGCCTCCGTCTGACAACTGCGGTGCCGTCATGTCGCCGGAACCCCAAGGGCGGCAGCGAGCTGGACGATCGTCGTCGGGGCGTGCGGGCTCCGGAGCACCTGGACAAGCAGGTCGCGGGCGGCGGGGCGGTGCCGGACCTCGGCGGGTGCGATGCTCTGGGCCTGCCGCAGGGTCCGGGCGGCGCTCGTGGCATCGTGAGCGTGCAGGTGCGCGCGAGCAGCGTCGATCAGGTGTGCGGCGCGATGCTCGACAGGCAGCCACCGCCAGCCGAGGCCTTCGGTGGCCCTCTGATGCCAGGCCAGCGCCTCACCCGCATCGCCCAATTCCAGCGCCGCCAGGGTGCGCGCTGCGGCCACGGCGGTGGGTCCGAAGGCGGTGCGATGGTAGTCGTGGCCGTCGCCCACCTGGTCGGACAGGTCGGCGGCCTCATCGAGCAGGTTGGCGGCGCCGCGCTCTTTGCCGTCGCCGGCCGCCGCCAACGCGCCCTGCACGAGCAGCGTGCCGCACAGGGACAGGTACGCCGACGGGCTGCCGTCGAGGTCCGGCGGGGTGATCCGGTACGCGGTGGTCCGCATGGTCGACACCGCCGCGCCCGCTTGCCCGGCGGCGCGCAACACCGGCCCGAGCTGCACCGCCGCCGTCGCCACCAGCACCGCATCGCCGGTGGCGAGCGCCATCGCCCGGTCGGCGGCCAGCCAGGCAAGCTCGGTCTCACCGAGCTTCGTCAGCAGTGCCGAGCCGACCCGGTACGCCTCCACCAGCGGTACGCGCCCCGATCCCGGATCGCAGGCGTAACCGCGCTGCGCCCCGGTGATCAGCCCGGGCAGCAGGTCGATCAACTGGGGGTATTGGGCATGCTGGTAGGTGTTCCAGGCGTAAGCCACGCCACCGGCCAGTTGATCCGCCGCCGGTACCCGACGCTCCGGCTCCCACCGGCCCGCCACGATGTCGTACGCGGACAGTGCCGCCCGGATCCGCTCCACACCCGCCGCCCGCTCGTTGACGGCAGCGGTGCGGACCTGGCGGCCCAGCAGCACCGACTGCTCGACTCGCAACACGGCGGCGATCTCCGCGATCGTGGACACCTTGTCCAGCGACCGCGCACCACGCTCGACCTTGTCGACCCAGCTCTTCGACTTGCCCATCCGATCGGCGAACACCTGCTGCGACATCCGCCGCCGCCCTCGCCAGTAAGCCACCCGCCGACCGATCGGCAACAACTCGTCACCCACGCCGCCACCGCCGATCCGGTACCGCCCGGGTCGTCTCCTCGACCGGTACGCGCTCCGCCTCGGCCTGGGCGAGCACCCGCCGCTTCGCCGCTTCCCGTTCGTTCGCCTGGATCTGCTCGCCCCTGCTTGGCGTGCCGCCATCGTTCTGGCCGATCATTCCCGACTCCTTCGTCATCAGAGGCGGCAGCGGAAAGGTCCAGACCAGCCCACGCTGTCACCGCTCGATTACGCTAAGGAATCGAGCGTTCGAGTCTGGGTACGTGGTGTACCCGGTGACGGGGCGTACCTAAAGGTCGGTGGCACTCATTCGACGGGCGAGGTCAACCGCCTCGGCGCGGATTGAGGCGGGCGACTCTTGGGACAGCCGGGTGATCAGATCCTGCGCCGCAGGCGAGTAGCGGACCGTCTCCGGTGACGTCGCCTCGGCACGCGTCAGCAGATGAAGGGTCGCTTCCTTCGCGCCCTCCAGATCGGCCGAACGTGCCAGTTCCACGTAATGCCGACCCCGACGCTCTGTCGAGGGGATCGATGCCGGGTCGAGGGCGTGGGCGCGGCGTTGCGCCTCGTCCGGATCACCGAGGTCTACTGCGCACATGACCGCGTACACGTCGACCAAGGGCCGCGACACGCGGGTCCGCAAGCCTACGAACCCCTCGGGCAGCGCCCGGTCGACGATCG
Organism: Micromonospora sp. NPDC002389; assembly: GCF_040296095.1. NCBI lineage: Bacteria > Bacillati > Actinomycetota > Actinomycetes > Micromonosporales > Micromonosporaceae > Micromonospora > Micromonospora sp. NPDC002389. The sequence goes on along the minus strand of NZ_JBEOWP010000003.1, from coordinate 477,771 downwards.
ACCGAGCGGTGTCCCAATCCGACCACGCGCCTTGGTCACCGATCCGAGAACGCGTCAGGGCTGCGCAAAGGTGCAGATCGGCGAGGACTTCCGCCCATTCGGGGCCGCCATCCGCTAGGCGTGGTTCGATAAGCCCGCGTGCTTCCCGAAGTCGCTCCAACGCTTCGTCTCCGCGACCCACCGCGCGTAGCAGGTGTGCGGCATACCAGGTCGCCTGTGCGATAGCGAGTGGGTCGTCCGCGTCCAGGGCGGCGTTCATTCCGCGATCAACGGTCAACCAGACCAGTTCACGGTCGCCATGCCACGCCAGATACGCCTGAGCGAGATGGTAAGTCTGCGCGAGTAGGGCGAGGCTCGTGCGTCGATCATCGCCCGAATGCAACCGAGCCGCTCGCTGGGTGGCATTCAGCAGGCCGGGCAGGATTTCCCCTGCCGCCGTGCGCTGGTGTCGAGATGTGTGCCAGGTCTGCCATGCGGAATCGACCGCGCCTCGGAGATAGTCGGTGCTCTCCGGTTCGCCGTCGACGGCGAGGTGCCAGGCGGTCAACGCATGGCGGACCTCCGTTACTGCGGGATGGCTGGCCCGACCATCGAGAGACAGTGCCACGGACGGTCCGAAGAGATCACCGAGATCCCGAACCCCGAGGTGTGGTGCCATCTGCTGTGCGGCACGAAGGGTCAACGATCGACGTCCGTTCTCGATGAACTTCACCGTTGTCGCTGATAGTCCGCTCAAGTTGGCGAGGCGTTCACGGGAGAGCCCGGCGGCACGACGTAGCCGCTCGACACGCTGGCCCGGCTTTAGCTGCTGATCACTGATCACGAACCACACCTCATTACATGGGGTACATCGTGTACCTCACGGTACGCGCAGCTTCCGGAGCCGGGAAGAGTTAGGAGTTGATCAGTGTCCATGGATGGCGCGGACGCGCAAAACCCTCACTTCCCAGTTGGTCGCTGTGTCGATGGTGGTGGAAGGTTGGTGTCGGGTGCTGGCTGACTTCCTCCGGCCATATTGGATAATGCATACCATGGCGTTGATCAAAGTGTCACTGCTCGACGGAAGACCAGGCGAACTGCACTCTCTGTTTGGTTGGCTCCAGCGCACCGACGAACTCCGTGGCAGGGTGCGGACGCTGTCTCGGCAGCCCGGTCCAGACGAGATGGGTGGCGCCATGGAGATCATCTCCGTTGCGCTCGGCAGTGGTGGAGCGGCTGCGGTGCTGGCAGGTGCGCTCAACACGTGGTTGCAATCGCGGCGTGCTCGGATCAGCGTGGAGTTCGTCGTCGAGGAGACGGGTGAAACTCTCCGTAAGGTCGAGATCGAGGCCGGCAACGCAGGCGCAGTCAAAGAGCTGTACGACACGCTCTCGGCAGACCGGAAGGTGTCATGAACGCGAGGCTTCCGGAGCGAGATGGATCGCGCGCCCTGCTGATCGGGTCGTCCCGCTTCTCGCACGACGGCCTGCATGATCTTCCGGCAACCGTCAACAACGTGCAGTCGTTGGCTGATTCCCTCACCGATCCGGACTTGGGTGGCCTAGATCCGTCAGGCTGCCGGATGTTGATCGACCCGGCGACTCCGCAGGAGGTCGGGGATGCGATTGACGCCGTCGTCAACGAAGCGCTGGACACGATCGTGGTGTACTACTCAGGCCACGGCATGCTGAACCAGCGCGGTGAACTGTTTCTGGCCGTTGAATCCACCGACCCGGATCCGCGTCGGGTCCACTACTTTGGTGTTCCGATGAGCTGGCTCCGGTCCGCACTGGCCGACAGCCCTGCACGCAATAGGGTCCTGATCCTGGACTGCTGCTTCTCGGGCCACGCTACCGAGGCTATGTCGGGCACCGCCCCGGCGATCAGCGGGAACCTCGACATCCATGGGACCTACACTCTGGCGTCCGCGCCGGCACACGAGACGGCAGTTGCCCCTGTTGGTGCACAGTTCACCGCTTTTACCGGCGAGTTGTTGCGTACGTTGCGGCAGGGCGTCACGGGTGGCGGCGCACTGCTGACGCTTGGCGACATCTACCTGGCGCTGACTCGGGCGCTGCCGGCGAGGGGGATGCCCCGCCCGCAGCGTCTCGGCACCGGCTTGGCCGACCACATCGCGCTGACTCGTAACCCCGCCTATCGGCCAGCAACTCCGCCGGCTGCGGCGCCGCGTCCGGCCCCGGAACCGCGTCTTAGCTCTGCCACGAGTGGCGAACGGGTGGCGAACGAGCGCGATCCGAAGGTGGCCGCCGAGTTCCACGCAGCCATGCTGGATGGTTACCGCAGGGCCAAGAAGGAGTTGAACTACAACGCGGGCTACTTCCTACAGATGGTGCAGCAAGTAGGCGGGCTTGAGGCGGCCCGCCGGCTAATCAGGGCAAGTTCGGTCTCCAGCGGCTTCACCACCCTGTGGGAGAAGGGCAGACTCGACCTCGCAGTCGAGGCGGTGGTGCTGCAAGACCGGTTCGCCGGGCTCTTCACCGAGGAGGAACTCGACATCGCCCGGAATCGGTTGGCCGAGTACGGCTACTCGCCTGCTCAGACTTCGTAGACCTTGACCACCTCGTCGCCATAGTGGTTGACCACCTTCACCGCGATCTTTCGTGACTTGGGTCGAGGGAACGGGCGCGAGTGGTGGCCGTAGAGGCTGGACCAGGCGGACTCGTCGATCTGCGCGCGCAGCGCCTTGCGCAGCCGAGAGTACGGGTCCAGCCCGTCCGGCTTGCCTTCGCTCCCGGCGAAGTAGATGTGCCGGACGAAGAACTCTTCCTCGTTGTAGTCGGTGTCGATCATCCACAGTGCGATGTCGCCGACGCCGTTGTCCGGCCGCAGTTCCCCGGTGGTGGGGTTGTAGACATCAACGCCACGGATCTCGACAACGAGCCCATCCGGCACCGGGTCGATGGCGATGTCCGGCTCGCCGAAGACCGTGAAGAGATTGGCCGTTCCGGTCTTCTTGAGCAGCGTGTCACCCATGGCCAGGTCGGCGTTCATCCGGACGAGCAGGATCGGAAGTCGGCCGAGCTGCCGCTGCTCCGCCACCGTTGCGAAGTCGTCGCCCTCCGGAGCGAACTCGCCGGCTGCCTCGCTGGCCCGCCCATCGAAGCCGAACGCACACACCAGCAGCAGGTCGAAACCGATACCCTTGAGTGCCTCCCGCGCCGCGTACTTGACGAAGTCGGCGTCCACTGTGCCGTACTGAGGGCCCACGCTCACAGCGATCCGCGCCGACGTGCCCTCGTCGTCGTTGCGTCGCGCGGCCTCCGCGTGGACAAACTTGCCCGGGTACGGGTTCAGCGAGGCGAACTCCAGCCGCTCGTTACGCCAGCCGTTCTGTACACCTGCCTTGGTCAGGTTGTCCAGGATCGTCTTGACGTAGGCGTTGACATCGCCTCCTTCGGTCTGCTCCTCGCCGATCGAGAAGTTTGCCGACCGATGCGGTGACAGGCTCTCCACGGTGAACTTGCCCGCCACCCGGATGCGCTTCTTGTCCTCGTATGGCCGGTCGTAGAGCAGTTCGGTTTCGGCGTGCCGGGCGATCGCCGCGTCGATCTCCTTGCGGCTCATGCCCTCCTTGATGTCCGGGTTGTTGGCGATGGACTTGAGCGTCACGTGCGGGACACGCTCGTACACGAAGCCCTTGCGGATGTCATGGCCGGGCGGTGTAGGGGCCGCCTCGGTGCCGGACAGCTCGCGCTCCTTGGCCCGACCCTCAACAGAATCGGCGAGCAGGTAGGCGGGGTACTTCGCACCGACCAGCCGCTGCCGCGCGAGCGTGATCGCCACCCGCGAGGTGTCAATGGTGATCCACCGCCGACCCCAGTGCTCAGCCACGTATGCGGTGGTCCCTGAACCGCAGGTCGGGTCAAGAACGAGGTCGCCAGGGCGAGTGGTCATCAGGACGCAGCGCTCGATGATTTTCGTGCCCGTCTGTACTACGTAGGTCTTCGCCTCAGTGAAGCTGCCAGTCCCGGTATCCGTCCAAACGTTAGATCGAGTGGTGACGGGGAAATCGTCGAGGTATCTAACGTAGCGGAGAGTCTTTCCTGTTACGGCCAGTCGTCGAGCTCGCACAAGCCGTTCAACGGGTTCTCCTTCTCCCGTTTTCCAAAATCCCGGCGTGGGTCGATAGGTCTGGCCTTGGAATTCAATCGGGAAGTTGCCTGGAGGTCGTTGACTTGTGAAGTTGTCGAAGGTGAGAGCGCGGAGGTCGCGCCGGTCGGCATCTTTCGCAGTTCTACGTCGTCGCGTTCCGTCCGCTTCCTCAACGTAGTTGTAGGAAAGTGCTCCGCTTTCGCCGGGAGTCTTCAAGCTGTAGAGTGGTTGATAGTAAGTGTGCTTTATGTCCTTGCCGAACCAAATGATGTAATCGGCAACCCCTGCAAGCAACTCGCTGCTTGATCCGGCCGTCTTGGCTACGCAAATTTGGGAAACAAAGTTCTCCGGGCCGAAGACTTCGTCGAGGAGGCAGCGGACGAGGTGGACGTTTTCGTCGCCGATCTGGACGAAGACGCTGCCGGACTCGGTGAGCAGGTCCCGGGCGACGATCAGCCGGTCGCGCAGGTAGGCCAGGTAGGAGTTGATGCCCAACTCCCAGGTGTCCCGGAACGCCTTGATCTGCTCGACCTCGCGGGTGACGTCCGCGAGGTTGCCGTCCTTAACGTCCCGCTTGCGGGCTGACATCTGCCAGTTGGAGCCGAACTTGATGCCGTACGGCGGGTCGATGTAGATCATCTGGACCTTGCCGCGCAGCCGCTCCTTCTCGGCAAGCGACGCCATGACGCGCAGCGAGTCGCCGAGGATCATGCGGTTGGACCAGTTGGCCTCGTGCTGGTAGTACTCGACCGACTGCCAGTTGTCCAGCCCGTCGAAGTCTGCGTAGTCGTCGGCGAAGAGACCGAGCTGTTCGTTCTCCCGAGGGCGGGACTTCTCGCTGGCCCTGCGCAACTCCTCGACCAGGGTGCGCGGGGCGACCTTCTCCTGGACGTAGATCGGCGGGGCCTCGACCACCAGGTCCTCGGCGTCCTGTTCCTCTTTGCCGATCCAGACGAGCTGCGGGTCCAGACTCGGATCGCGCTCCTTCTTGACCTGCTCGATCCGGGCGGCGTCAGGCGAGACGAACTCCTGGCCGTCCGCTGTCGGCAGATGCACCCGACGCTCCGTCGGGTGCGCGATCGCCTGCACCGGCACGTTGCTGACGGTGGGCTTGCGACTCCTCGGGGGCATCAGACCAACTCCTCGTCGGCGGGTGCGGCGTCGGTGAGCGCCGACGCGCCTTGCAGGGCGAACAGCGCATCGATGGCAGGTCGAAGGTCGCGTTTGGCGGTGGTCGGGTCACGAATTTCGCAGAAGCTCCAGCGCCCGAACCGGCCGCTGTTGTTGACCGCCTGCACCCAGAGATTGCGGGCGGCCCATGCCTTCTGCGCGGCCTCGGACTGCGACTTGCGACCGCCCGACACCTCCACGATCAGGGTCCGGGTGATCTCATCGCCGGTACTGGCCAGCCTCACCAGGAAGTCCGGGTAGAACTTCCGGCTCCGCCCGGCGTGCTCGTACGGGATGAAGAAGTCGAGGTGGTCGTTGCGGACGTACGCGGCGACCTGGTCCTCCGGCAGCGACTCGATAGCCTGGGCGACGGCCCGCTCCCAGGCGTTTCCGTCCTTACCGTCGAGGGTCACGAGGTTGACCTGGCACCGTCGCGGGTCCGTCGGCCAGACCTCCCTGGTCGTTCGGAAGTCGACGCTCGAAGTGGTGCCGACCGGGTCCGCCGTCCGCAGCACCGGCAGCACCCACCGTTCCCGCCGGCCGCCCTGCCAGGTGATCGACTGCCAGACCTTCTCTACCGCCTCGGCCTCCCGAAGCAGGATCAGACCGACTGCCTGGTCGTCCCGGACGTCGACGCATCGACGGAGCCACTGTTGAGCGATCTCCAGCACCTGCGGGAAATACCACGGCCGCAGGTCGCCGTCTCCGGTGCGCAACTTGCGCCTCAGTACTTCACTGGCCAGTCGGTAGGCGACGAACTGTCCACGGAGGCGCTTCAACCGTTCGAGATCGTGCACATCCTCCTCGCCGACCTGTCCCGCCACCATGGTCTTCGTCGGTAGGTCCTGTCGAGACAAGACCATCTTGAGGTCGGGATCTCTGAAATCGCCGACCAGTGGCGCGTCGGGTATCTCCAGGTGGTATCCGACCACCCGCGGGAAGGTGATCTCAAGCTTCGCCGCGTCGCGGTCCGGCTCGGCCCGCACATTGCGGACCGGCTTCATCGGCAGTTCCCGGCTCACCGCCACCGTGGGGATGAACTGGAACGGAACGCCGTAGACATCCGCATACTCGGGAGTGAACATGCCGTTCTCATCGGCGACGTATGAGCGTCGCCGCAGGCCCCGGCCGACCACCTGCTCGCAGAGCAGTTGCGTGCCGAAGGCCCGCACTCCCAGGATGTGGGTGACCGTGTTGGCGTCCCAGCCCTCCGTCAGCATGGAGACGCTGACGACACACCGCACCGGCTCACCGAGCTTCCCCGGTTTGCCGACGGTGTTCATCACCTCCCGCATCAGTTCCGCGTCGCCGATGTCGTCGGCGCTCCGGCCGGGGAAACGCTCGGCGTACTCCTGTTTGAACTCCGCGATCTCTCGTGCTGCGGTACGGCGGAACTCCGGTGACAGGCTGCCGGACTCGAACTCCGCAGCGTCGACCAGGATCGTTTGTTGCCGGTGCAGCCACTGCCCGTCCGCCACGTTGCTGAACAGGGGTAGCTGTCCGGCGGTCGGCAGCAGATGTCCGGCCTGCTCACGGTCGTAGCCGCCGATCCACTCATAGACGGCCTTCGAGATTGTCGTGTTGCTGCAGACGACGATGAAGACGGGTGGCGGTTGCCCGTGGGCGGCAGCCTCCGACTTCTCCCACGCCTCGAACGCTGACACGTAGGAGCCATAGAGACTGTGCAGGGCGGCGGTCAACGCGCCAGGTAGATCCGCTGCGGTGAAGTCCTGGTGGGATCGGCGTCCGCCCTTGGGCAGGGCGTCGCGGATCTCCTGCCAGAGATTCAGGTAGGTCACGCGGTTGGCGACCCGGTCGTCGTCGACCGGTACCCGGGGGATCTTGACGATGCCGGCCTCGATGGCGTCGATCAGCGAGAAGTCGCTGACCACCCAGGGAAAGAGCGTGCCCTCCCGGTAGCCGGATCCGGCTAGGAAGAAGGGGGTCGCAGAGAGGTCGTACACCCTCTTGATGCCGACCTTGGCGCGGACCGCTTCCAGGCCGCTGAACCATATGCGGGCCTCCTCGGCCCGGTCGGCAGCCTCTTTGCGCTCGTCGCCGCGCAGATCCTCGACGGTGTCGGCGTCCGGCTCTGGCTCACCGGCACGTCCCCGGTAGCAGTGGTGTGCCTCGTCGTTGAAGACAACGATCTCCGACGATCCGCCGAGTTCGCGCAGCACCCGGGTGACCATCTGGGCTGGGGTCTCCCGGAACGGGTCGGGTCGACCGGGCGCCACCAGTGCCTTGGTGTTTCCGGTCGCGTTGCGGCCGAAGCGGGTTTCGCGGAGCTGGAAGGCGTGGAAATTGGTGATGACCAGCTTTGCCTGGCCGAGGTCGTCGGCGAACTCGGCCGGCACCAGATCACGCTCGCGGTAGTAGTTGCCCGGATCCTCGGGCAGCAGGACCCGCAGCCGGTCGCGGATGGTGAGGCCGGGGGTCACCACGAGGAACCGTTTCGCGAAGGTCCTGTCGTACGGCGCATGGACCTTGTTGATCGTCTGCCACGCGATCAACATGGCCATCACCACCGTCTTGCCGGTGCCGGTCGCCATCTTGAGGGCGGCTCGTGGCAGACCGTTGTTGTGCTCAGCGTTGTGCGCGTCCAGATCGTTGTTGATCCAACTTCCCTGCCACTTGGTCGCTCCCTCGGCAAGGAAGATCGCCGTCTCGACCGCCTCACGCTGGCAGAACAGGATTTTGTTGTCCCGCTCCGGATCGCTCCAGTACTCCAGCAGGCGGCGGGTCACCGGGGTGACGTTGGGCCAGCCCGCCGTCCGCCACGCGTCGACCCGTTCCCGGACATCATTGACCTGCTTGTTGGGCTTGATGTCGTCTTCGGTGAAGACCTGCAACTCAAGCTGCTGTCCCCGCTTGCGAGGTCGCGGCACCGGGATGAAGAAGCTCGACGGCCGCCGCTGCTCCTCGACCCGGTCGGTGATGCCGTCCCGGTCGAAGGCGAAGTGGCGGGTGGGGCGGCCGTATGGCGAGTTGATGATCGGGTTGTCGATGACCCGGTCGCTCAACGCTGACCTCCCGGTTGAGTTGGATGTTGCAGATTCGAGCGACAGCCTATACCGGCCGTTAGATATCGAGGCTGAGGAGCCTGTTGTGGCGTTCCGAAGGCGGTCGACGCTACGCGGTGCGCATCCTCCCGTGCCGGAGGGTGATGTTGGAGTGCTTGCGTTCGCGTCAGAGAACCTGGGACAGGAACCGGCGCAGACGCGGATGCTCGGCCGACTCGAAGATCGAGGCCGGCTCGCCGGCCTCCAGCACCACCCCGGCGTCCATGAACGCGACGGTGTCGGCGACCTCGCGGGCGAAACCCATCTCGTGGGTCACCACCACCATGGTCATGCCCTGCGACGAGAGGTCCGCCATCAGCGTCAGCACGCCCTTGACCAGCTCCGGGTCCAGCGCCGAGGTGGCCTCGTCGAAGAGCATCACCTGCGGCTGCATGGCCAGCGCCCGGGCGATGGCCACCCGCTGCTGCTGCCCGCCGGACAGGTGCGCCGGCCGGGCGTCGGCCTTCGCCGCCAGCCCCACCCGGTCCAGGTGGGTACGCGCCACCGCCACCGCCTCGTCCTCGCCGAGCTTGCGGATGCGCCGCAACGCGACGGTGATGTTGCGCAGCACGCTCATGTGCGGAAACAGGTTGAACTGCTGGAACACCATGCCGACCCGTTGCCGCAGGGCGTCCGGGTCGTCGCGCAGCACGCTGCGGCCGTCCAGCAACACGTCGCCCCGGTCCGGTTCGAGCAGCCGGTTGACGGTACGCAGCAGCGTCGACTTGCCGGATCCGGACGGGCCGATCACGCAGGCGGTCGCGCCGCGTGCGACGTCCAGGTCCACCCCGCGCAGCACCTGGTGACGGCCGAAGGCCAGGTGTACGTCGCGCAGGCTCAGGCTGACCGAGGTGCTCATCGTTGGTTGCCTCCGGCGGCGCCGGGCAGCGCCAGGTCGAGGTCGTCGGGGTCGTCACCGGCCGGTCCGGCCGGGCGGCCGTGCCGCAGCCGTCGGTCGATCCAGTTGACGACGTGCGTCAGCGGCACGGTCAGCGTCAGATAGAAGAGCCCGGCCAGCAGCAACGCCGACTGGTTGCCGGTGTTGGCCGCGTAGTCCTGCCCGATCCGGAACAGCTCCCGCTGGCTGGCCAGCAGACCGAGGAAGTAGACCAGGCTGGAGTCCTTGATCAGCGCGATGAGCTGGTTCACCCAGGCTGGCAGGACCCGCCGGACACCCTGCGGGATCACCACCACCCGCATCGCCTCCCACCAGGAGAAACCCAGCGCGCGAGCGGCCTCCACCTGGGTCGCCTCCACCGACTGGATGCCGGAGCGGAAGATCTCCCCGATGTACGCCGCCGCGATCAGCGACAGCGCCAGGATCCCCAGCGGGTACGGGTTCGGTCCCCACACCTGCATGCCCAACGGCGCCAGACCGACCCCGATCAGCAGGATCGTCGCCGCCGCCGGCAGGCCACGGAACACGTCGGTGTAGACCCGGGCCGGCCACCGCAACCAGCGGGTACGCGAGATGCCCGCGACGGCCAGCACGATGCCCATGGCCGAGCCGAGCAGGGCGGCGGTGACCGCCAGGATCAGCGTGTTCGGCAACCCGACGGTGATCATCTCGGGCAGCGCCTCGCGCATCGACTCCCAGTCGAAGAACGTCTCCCACAGGGTGCGCAACGGATCCACGGTCAACCTCCGCCCTACTCGCTCGTCGTCCTACCTCAGGAGGCGGCCGGCGCCGACACGTCGCCGCTGCCCGGGGTGAAGTCGGCCGGGATGGGCCGACCCGGGTAGTACTGCTCCTGGAGTCGGGTCCAGGTGCCGTCGGCGATGACCTCGTCCAGGGCCCGGTTCAGCGCCTCGCGCAGCGGGTCGTTGCCCTTGGCCACGGCGTACGCGGTGGGTGCCGGGCTGAGTTCCTTCGCCGCGACCTTGATCCTGCCGCCGCTGTCGGCGGCGGTCTTCTCACCGATCTCGGCCGGGGCGATCCAGGCGTCCGCGGTGCCGGCCTTGAGCTGGTTGATCGCGCCGTTGTAGTCCGGCACCCGCACCGGGTCGAGGCCACGCCCGGTGGCGTAGTCGTCCTGGACGGTGCCCTGCACGACCACCACCCGCTTGCCGGACAACTCGTCGAAGCTGGCCAGCGTCGAGCCGGCGGGCACGTCGAGCCCGAAGTACCCGAAGTCGTAGCCGTTGCCGAAGTCGACCGTCTTCTTCCGCGCCTCGGTGATCGTGATCGAGGAGCTGCCGACGTCGAACTTGCGGTTGTTGACCTGGGCCAGCAGCCCGGAGAAGTCGGTGCCGACGAACTCCACCCGCAGCCCGAGCTTGTCGGCGGCGGCGACCAGCAGGTCGTTGTCGAACCCGGTGAACTCGCCGTCCTTGAGATAGACGTTCGGCGGCGCGTCGGTGAGCGTGCCGGCCCGCAGCACCCCCGGCTGGAGCAGGTTGTACGGGTTGTCGGCGGTGTCACCGTCCGCGCCGCAGGCGGTGAGGGCGGTGGCGGCGAGCACGGCGGTGACGCCGACGGCGGCGGCCCGGGTGAGGGCAGGAAGGAAGCGCACAGGTGTCTCCTGATCGAGCGACGGCGGGCACGCACGTGCCACGCCGACGGTCCGCCGTGGGACGGACCGCGAAGGGTGGGAAAGGGAACGAGGTGCTCGTCCGACCGGGTGGGTCGGCGGCCGGGTAGCGACGCGGTCAGCTACACGCGGCGCTGCACACCCGCATCATGTCGACGTGCCGGCGCCGGGTCAGGCCCAGGCAGGCCACAGGTCGATCGGGGTACGCCATGGTTCTCCTCGAGGTCGTGATGACCTGGGACACCAGGCCACGCTTGCACCGGAGGTCGCTCCGATGCCTGGTCCTCACCCGGGGCACCCCTGCGCGGACGAGGGTTGCCGGCCAGCGAGCCGGGGCTTGACGCTGGCGCTCTTGACCTGTCGCCGAGGCTAGCAGCCGGTGACGGGGCAGCGTCCACCCGTTATGACGACCCTCACGCGGGGTGTTGCCCGCCGCCCGCGTGATCCCTTACGGTCTGCTCAGCGGTGGGCGGTGCGGTCCGCATCCGACCCGACACCGCCGGTGGTCCGTCACGCGGACCGGGGAGGTGGAAACCCCGGGCCCCGCGCACGTGGCGGTCGGGACCGGCGGGCGAACCCCGACCGGCGGTCGGCGCGTCGAGGCGCCGGGCCGACGGTGTCCGGGGGCGCGGACACCCACCGGGAGCACCCCGTGTATCTCACCCCCCACGAGCAGGACCGCCTGCTCGTCCACGTGGCGGCGGACGTCGCCCGGCGTCGCCGCGAGCGCGGCCTGCGCCTCAACTACCCGGAAGCCGTCGCGGTGCTCACCGCCTTCCTGCTCGAAGGCGCCCGCGACGGGGCGACCGTGGTCGACCTGATGGCCTCCGGCCGCACCGTCCTGACCCGGGACGACGTGCAGGACGGCATCCCCGAGTTGCTGAGGGAGGTGCAGGTGGAGGCGACGTTCCCGGACGGCACCAAGCTGGTGACGGTGCACCACCCGATCCCGTGATCCCCGGGGAGATCCTGCCGGCGCCCCGGCCGGTGGAGATCAACGCCGGGCGTCCGGTGACCACGCTGCTCGTGGTGAACACCGGCGACCGACCGGTGCAGGTCGGGTCGCACTACCACTTCGCCGAGGCCAACCCGGCCCTGGACTTCGACCGGGCCGCCGCCTGGGGACAGCGTCTCGCCGTACCGGCCGGGACGTCCGTGCGTTTCGAACCGGGCGTGAGCCGCACCGTGGACCTGGTGCCACTGCGCGGCGCGCGGATCGTGCCCGGCCTGCGCGGCGAGTGCGCCGGCCCGCTGGACGGAGGACGAGAAGCATGAGTGAGCGTCAGCGAGCGAATCATCGGTTCGGGACATGTGGCGGCGGCGCGCAGCGCAGCGGAGCGGCGGCATGAGCCTGGTGGAGCGGGAGCGCTACGTCGCGCTCTACGGGCCGAGCACCGGCGACCGGATCCGGTTGGCCGACACGAACCTGCTGATCGAGGTCGAGCACGACCACTGTGCCGGCGGCGACGAGGCGGTCTTCGGCGGCGGCAAGGTGATCCGCGAGTCGATGGGCCAGTCCCGGGCCACCCGGGCCGAGGGCGCCCTGGACACGGTCGTCACGGGCGCGGTGGTCCTCGACCACTGGGGCGTGGTCAAGGCCGACGTGGGGATACGCGACGGGCGGATCGTCGCGCTGGGCCGGGCGGGCAACCCGGACACCATGGACGGTGTGCACCCGGATCTGGTGATCGGTCCAGCGACCGAGGTGATCGCCGGCAACGGCCGGATCCTCACCGCTGGGGCGGTCGACACCCACGTGCACTTCATCTGCCCGCAGATCGTCACCGAGGCGCTGGCCGGCGGGGTCACCACCCTGGTCGGTGGCGGCACCGGACCGGCCGAGGGGACCAGGGCCACCACCGTCACGCCGAATGCCTGGCACCTGGCCCGGATGCACGAGGCCCTGGACGCGTTCCCGGTCAACGTGCTGCTGCTCGGCAAGGGCAACACGGTCTCCGCCGAGGCGCTCTGGGAGCAGTTGCGGGCCGGTGCCGGCGGTTTCAAGCTGCACGAGGACTGGGGCACCACCCCGGCGGCGATCGACGCGTGCCTGCGGGTCGCGGACGCCTCGGGCGTGCAGGTGTCCATCCACACCGACACCCTCAACGAGGCCGGGTTCGTCGCGGACACCCTGCGGGCGATCGGCGGCCGGGCGATCCACTCCTACCACACCGAGGGGGCCGGGGGCGGGCACGCGCCGGACATCATCACCGTCGCCGGGGAACCGAACGTGCTGCCCTCGTCGACCAACCCGACCCGCCCGTACACCCGCAACACGCTGGCCGAGCACCTCGACATGCTGATGGTCTGCCACCACCTGAACCCGGCGGTGCCGGAGGACCTGGCGTTCGCGGAGAGTCGGATCCGACCGTCCACGATGGCCGCCGAGGACCTGCTGCACGACCTGGGCGCGATCTCCATCATCGGCTCGGACTCGCAGGCGATGGGCCGGGTCGGCGAGGTCGTGCTGCGGACCTGGCAGAGCGCGCACGTGATGAAGGCGCGGGTGGGGGCGCTCGCCGGTGACGGCGCCGCCGACAACCACCGGGCCCGACGGTACGTGGCGAAGTACACCATCTGCGCGGCCATGGCCAACGGGCTCGACCACGAGATCGGCTCGGTCGAGCCGGGCAAGCTCGCCGATCTGGTGCTGTGGGAGCCGGCGTTCTTCGGCGTCCGGCCGCACCTGGTCATCAAGGGCGGCTTCATCGCGTACGCGCAGATGGGGGACGCGAACGCCTCCATCCCGACGCCGCAGCCGATGCTGCTCCGACCCATGTTCGGCGCGTACGGCGTCGCGGCCGCCGCCACCAGCCTGGCGTTCGTGGCACCCGCCGCGCTCGACGCCGGGCTGCGCCTGGACGTGCGTCGCCGGGTGGTGCCGGTCGCCGACGTGCGGTCGCGCGGCAAGGCCGACCTGCCGGAAAACGGTGCGCTGCCGCGCATCGAGGTGGACCCGGACACCTTCACCGTCCGCATCGACGGCGAGGTGGTCGACCCCGACCCGGTGACCGAGTTGCCGATGGCCCAGCGTTACTTCCTGTTCTGATGACCGCGCCGACCCTGCTGTTGCTGCTTGCCGACGGGCGGTTCCCGGCCGGGGCACACGCCCACTCGTCGGGCCTGGAGGCGGCCGTCGCGGCCGGGCGGGTGACCGACCTGGCCACGCTGGGGGAGTACCTGCGCGGACGGCTGGCCACCGCCGGGCTGGTCGCGGCGGCGTTCGCGGCGGCGTCCCGGCGGGCGGCCCGATCGGCCGGACGTCGGGACCTGCTGGCGCGGCTCGACGCCGAACTGGACGCCCGCACCGCGTCGCCGGCCCAGCGGGCGGTGTCCCGACGGCAGGGCCGGGCACTGCTACGGGCCGGACGCGAGATCTGGCCCGGCGACACCTTCGACGACCTGCCCGCCGTGCCGTCCGGCCCGCACCAGCCGCTGGTGCTGGGGCTGGTCGGTGCCGCCGCCGGTCTGGACCCGGCGCAGGTCGCCACGGTCGCCGCCCACGCGACGGTGACCGGGTCGGCCAGCGCCGCCGTACGTCTGCTCGGCCTCGACCCCTACCGGGTGCAGGCCCTGCTGGTGCGGCTCGCGGTCGCCTGCGACGCCACCGCGGCGCGGGCGGCGCGGGCCGCCGAGGAACCACCGGAGCGGCTGCCGGCCGCTGCCGCTCCGCTGGCCGACATCCATGCCGAAGTTCACGCCACCTGGGAGGTGCGTCTCTTTGCGTCCTGAGACCGATCACGACGAGTCCGTTCCCCACACCCACCCGGAGCCCGGAGTCGACCCGCACGCCCCGCTGCCCGCCGCGTCGCGGGCGCTACGGGTCGGCATCGGCGGCCCGGTCGGATCCGGCAAGACGGCGCTGGTCGCCGCGCTGTGCCGGGCCTTCGTCGACGAGCTGCGGCTGGCGGTGGTGACCAACGACATCTACACCACCGAGGACGCCGACTTCCTCAAGCGGGCCGGGGTGCTGGATCCGGACCGGATCCGGGCCGTGGAGACCGGCTGCTGCCCGCACACCGCCATCCGCGACGACATCGGTGCCAACCTGGACGCGGTCGACGAACTGGCCGAGGCGCTGGGTCCGTTGGACCTGGTGCTGGTGGAGAGCGGCGGGGACAACCTCACCGCGACCTTCAGCCGAGGTCTGGTCGACCGGCAGATCTTCGTGGTCGACGTGGCCGGTGGGGACAAGGTGCCGCGCAAGGGCGGCCCGGGCGTGACCGCCGCCGACCTGCTGGTGATCAACAAGACGGATCTGGCCCCGATGGTCGGTGCCGACCTGTCGGTGATGGACCGTGACGCGCGAGCCCGCCGGGGCGACCTGCCCACCGTGTTCCAGTCCATCGCCGAGGATCCCCTGGCCACCCGGGTCGCCGAGTGGATCCGGCACGAACTGGCCCACCACCGGGCCGCGACCGCTTCTCCGGTCGGACCCGAGGGCGCCAGGCCGGTCGCCGCGGTGCCCGCCGGGCAGGTCTGATGCGGGCCACCGCCCGGCTGGTGGCCCGCGCCGACCGGCACGGCCGTACGGTGCTGGCCGAACTGCGCGGGGAGAGCCCGCTGCTGCTGCGGCAGGTGCCGGCGTCGGGCGGTGGCGTCACGGTGTACGTCGTCGGCGGAGCGGCCGGTCCGCTCGCCGGCGACGACCTGCGGCTGGACGTCGAGGTGGGCCCCGGTGCGGTGGTCGACGTCCGTACCGTGGCGGCCTCGATCGCCCTGCCCGGCCGTCCCGGCGCGGTCTCCCGGATGCTGGTCCGGGCGACCGTGGCCGCCGACGCCACGCTGCACTGGCTGCCGGAGCAACTGGTCGCGGCGGCGGGTTGCGCGCACCTGGCCGACGCCCAGGTGGACGTCGCCGAGGGCGGCACCCTGCACTGGCGCGACGAACTGATCTGCGGCCGACACCGGGAGGCACCCGGCAACGCCGAGGTCGTCACCCGGGTCGACCTCGGCGGTCGGCCGCTGCTGCGACAGTCGCTGGCGGTAGGGCCGGACGCACCCGGCTGGGCCGGACCGGCGGTGCTCGGCGGTGCTCCCGCCACCGGCTCACTGCTCCTGGTCGACCCCGCCGCACCGGCCGAGCCTCCGGCGGTACGGGGCACGGTCGCCCGGCTACCGCTGGCCGGCGGTCCGGCCACGCTGTGGACCGCCACCGCCCCGGACGCGCACACCCTGCGGACGTACCTGACCCCAACGGCGACGGCGTTCCCGGCCGACGACCGGATTGCCCGAGTCGGGTGAGGCCATCCCGAAGACCGTTCCGCTCCACTCTGGAGTGAGGTCCAGCGGAAGATGGGTGGGTATGGCAGGGTGTGTCCGGTGCCGGCAATCCCGCCGGTGGCACGCCGGACCAGAGGAGTGGCAATGGCCGAGCAGATGAGTCGTCGGGCCGCGATCGGGATCGGGGCCGCTGCGGCGGCACTGGTGGCGACACCGAGCGGTGCCGCTGCCGCGCCCAGTGCCCCGGCTGGCACCGCCGCGTCCGGCCCTGGTGGAGCGCAGGCGCTGATCGGGCGTACCTATCGGCAGCAGAAGGCGCGGGCGGGCGGCGTGTGGCACTCGCACGTAGCGATGGTGGACACCGCCGGGGCGCTGCGGACCGTGGTGGACGACGACGCCGACCGGGTGACGTACGGGTACAGCGTGCAGAAGCTGGCCGTCGCGGTGGCGGTGATGGACAAGATCGACCGGGGTGAGCTGGCGCTCGGTCAGCGTCTCGACCTGACCGGCGACATCATCCTCGGCGGCAGCGGAATCTATTTCCTGCACACCGTGTGGGGCGACGAGATCACCGTGGCGAACTTCCTCACCGCGATGCTGCTCGTCTCCGACAACACGTCGGTGCGGATGTGCGGGCGGGTGGTGCCGGCACTGGAGATCAACGAGATCCTCGCGGCCAAGGGCTTCACGCACACGCGGGTCGAGCCGGTGGCCAACCCGAACCGCTTCTTCCTCGGGGTGACCACTCCGCGCGAGACGCACGACCTGCTCTGGCGGCTGGCCAACAAGACCCTGCTGTCGACCCGGTCGTGCGACTTCCTGCTGGGCATCCTGCGCTGGGTGAACGGCTACCACGACGGGATCCGTCGCGACATGTCGTCGGCGGAACGCAGCCGGGTGGCCACCAAGTACGGCGCGGACTACGACACGCTGGGCGCGGCCCGGCACGAGGCCGGGATCATGTTCGACGCGACCGGCGCGCCGACGCTGACCTACGCCTTCTTCGCCGACTCCCTCGGCGACCTGGACAACTACGGCGGCACCCACCCGGCGGTACGCGCCCACGCGACCCTGGGCCGGGCGATGTTCGACGCCGTCGGGCCGGTCACCAACGGCGCGGCACGGGCCCGCCACTCCGTCAACCGGTTCCGCCCGGTCAACGGCGGCTGAGAAGCTCCACCCGGCAGCGACACCGGCCAGCGGACGTGAACCGTCCGCTGGCCGGATGCGCCGTCAGGGCGGGGCGGGACGGCGGCGTCAGACCCGGGTGTGGGCCGGGCGGCGGTCCGGCTCCAGCCGTCCGATCAGGTCGTCGAGGTGCCCGGCCAGGTCCGCGTCGCCCGACGCGCTGAGCCCGGACAGGTCGGTGTGGATCTGCGCGGCGATCCGTTCGTGCTCGCGTCGCCCCCGGTCGGTCAGGTACGCCCGGATGCGCCGCCGGTCGAACGGATCGACCCGCCGGAACACCAGGTTGCGGTCCACGAGCTGGTCGACCAGCTTGGTCAGGGTGCCCGGTGGCAGGGACGCCTCGACGGCGACCTCGCTCATCGGGTGCCCCCGACCGTCGGCGAGTAGGCAGAGCACCCGCCACGCCTCGATGGTGAGCGACTCGACGGCGAGCACCGTGCCGACCCGGCGGGCGAGCAGCCGCTCGGCGCGGGTGAGCAGGGGTAGCAGGTCGGCTGCGGAGCCGGGAAGGTCTGACATGGCACTCCCGCCTGGCGGTTGCCGGGTCATCGTACCGAGACGTCCCGTCTGCTGGGGAGGTCTGGTCATCATCCTCGGCTGCGGCCACGATGTGTTCATGTCCGCGCCGGCACCGGGGTACGGGCGTCCGCAGGCGGGGGAGAGGCTCGCCGCCGGGGCGTCCTGGCTCACCGTCGACCGGGGCGTGGTCAGTATCGCGCTGGTGTACCCGATGCGTGGCCCGGCCGGCATGTTCGGCCCGAGCTGTGAGCAGTGCGCCCAGCTCGCGGTGGAGGAGGTCAACCAGCGCGGCGGGGTGCTCGGTCGCGAGCTGCGGCTGGTGCCGGTCGACGGTGGTGCGCCGCCGGCCGAGGTGGCCGCCGAGGTGGAGGCGCTGGTGTCGACGGGCGCCGTGCAGGGCGTCACCGGCTGGCACATCTCCTCGGTACGACAGGCGGTCGCACCGCGCATCGCGCACCGGGTGCCGTACGTCTACACCGCCCTGTACGAGGGCGGGGAGCGTACCGAGGGGGTCTTCCTGACCAGCGAGACGCCGGACGCGCAACTGTGGCCGGCGATGCGGGTGCTCGCCGCCGACCTCGGAATCCGGCGTTGGTTCGTGGTCGGCAATGACTACGTCTGGCCACGCCGGACCACCCGGGCCGCCTACCGGTACGCGCTGCGCAGCGGCGGCCGGGTGGTCGGGCACCACTTCCTGCCGTTGGAGACGCACGACTACGTCGAGGTGTTGCGGCGCATCGAGCGCAGCGACGCCGACGCGGTGCTGATGCTGCTGGTCGGGGCCGACGCGGTCCGGTTCAACCGGGCCTTCGCGCGGTCCCGGTTGGACCAGCGCTGCCTGCGGTTGAGCACGCTGATGGACGAGAACATGCTGCTGGCCAGCGGCGCGACGAACACGCGGGGCCTGTTCAGCACGGCCGGCTTCTTCGCCGGGCTGGTCACGCCGGAGAATCTCGACTTCCACGGCCAGTTCGCCCGTCGCTTCGGGTTGGAGGCGCCGCCGCTGGGCAGCCTCGGTGAGTCCTGTTACGAGGGCGTGATGCTGCTGTCCGCCCTCATCGCCAAGGCCGGCACGCTGGACGTGCGGGCGGTGGAGGCGTCCGCCGACGTGGTGTCGTACGACGGGCCGCGTGGTGAACTGCGGCTGCGGCGTCGGCACGTACGCCAGCGCATCTATCTGGCCGAGGCCGACGGCCTGGACTTCACCGTCCTCGCCGAGCTGTGAGGCGGCTGCCCGTCTGCGGTCGAGCGAACGGCGGGGGTCGATCGGCGGCGTGACCCGACCGTGCCTTGACAGGGTCGCGCACCGGCCACATAAGATACTTCCTGCGTGAAGTATCCGGCCCGCGGGCGGGATACGACCACCCACCCGACGGTGATCGAAAATTGCCCGCCGTCGCGGTCCATATTCATGTGCCGGTGCCATTCCGCCGATTCTCGCGGCGGGGCTCCGGCATTTTCTGCATCCGCGCCTGCGATCAGCATCAGCCAGCGGAAACAGTCTATTGAGGATCGGGAAACATTCGCGCAACGAAGCGGATCGAAGCTTTCCCTGCCCGATATCCGAATCGGTGCCCGGACCGGCGTCCACCCGCCGTGCCGGGCAGCGCGACACGACTTCACGGACCGCACCGCACACGCAGAATCCGCACTTCTCGACCCGGGACCGACGCTCGTTCCCGGGCACTGACTCCACGCCCAGGCGCGAAGCAGGGAGCATTGATGACACTGATCCGGGGCCGCCGCATCCTGGCGGGTGCCATGACCCTGGTCGCCGCAGCCGCACTGGCCGCGTGCGGCAGCAAGACCACCGATGGGAACACCTCTGCCGGCGTCAGCGCCGACGTCTCCGGCGACACCGTCAAGGTGGGCCTGCTCAACTCCCTCTCCGGCACCATGGCCATCAGCGAGGTGACCGTCCGCGACGCGATCACGCTGGCGATCGAGGAGATCAACGGCGCCGGTGGCGTACTCGGCAAGAAGATCCAGCCGGTCGGCGAGGACGGCGCCTCGGACTGGCCGACGTTCGCCGAGAAGGCCGAGAAACTGATCCGTGAGGACCGCGTCGCCGCCGTCTTCGGATGCTGGACCTCGGCCAGTCGCAAGGCCGTCAAGCCGGTCTTCGAGAAGAACAAGGCGTTGCTGTTCTATCCCGTGCAGTACGAGGGACTGGAACAGTCGCCGTACATCTTCTACACCGGCGCGACCACGAACCAGCAGATCGTTCCCGGCCTGGAGTATCTCAAGGCACAGGGCGCCAAGTCGCTCTATCTGGTCGGGTCCGACTACGTCTTCCCGCGCACCGCGAACAAAATCATCAAGGCGTACGCCCAGGCCAACGGAATGACCGTGCTGGGCGAGGACTACGCCCCGCTCGGGTCCACCGAGTTCGGCACCATCACCAACAAGGTGAAGTCCGCCGGGGCGGACGCGGTCTTCAACACCCTCAACGGCGACAGCAACGTGGCGTTCTTCAAGGAGTACAAGTCCGCCGGTCTGACCGCCGCCGCCATGCCGGTGGTTTCGGTCTCCATCGCCGAGGAGGAGGTCAAGAGCATCGGCACCCAGTACCTGGAGGGCCAGCTCACCGCCTGGAACTACTACCAGACCACGCCGGGCGCGGCGAACGACAAGTTCGTGGCCGCGTACAAGGCCAAGTTCGGTGCGGACAAGCCGACCAGCGACCCGATGGAGGCCGCGTACGTCTCGGTCTATCTGTGGAAGGCGATGGTGGAGAAGGCCGGCACGTTCGACGTGGAGAAGGTCCGGGAGGCCTCCGACGGCATCACCTTCGAGGCGCCGGAGGGTCTGGTCACCGTGGACGGCGCGACCCAGCACATCGCCAAGACGGCCCGGGTCGGCAAGGTCGGCGCGGACGGACTGATCGCCGAGGTCTGGAACTCCGGCCAGCCGATCACGCCGGACCCGTACCTCAAGAGCTACCCCTGGGCCGGCGGCCTGAGCTGACCGACGCCCCGGTCCCACGGCCCGGGCGGGACCCGTCCCGCCCGGGCCCCCACCCGCAGTTCGGAGTACCCACCGTGACAGTTCTCATCGGTCAACTCTTCACCGGCGTCAGCATCGGCGCGGTGCTGCTGCTGATCGCGCTGGGCCTGGCGCTCACCTTCGGCCAGATGGGCGTGATCAACATGGCGCACGGCGAGTTCATCATGGCCGGCGCCTACACCACCTACGTCCTGCAACAGGTCATCACCGCGGCCGGGTGGTCGCTGCTGGTGGCGCTGCCGGTCGCCTTCGTGGTGGCCGGCGCGATGGGCGTCCTGCTGGAGATGCTGCTGATCCGGCGCCTCTACGCCCGGCCGCTGGACACGTTGTTGGTCACCTGGGGCGTCTCGCTGATCCTGCAACAGCTCGCCCGGGACGTCTTCGGCAGCCCCAACGTGCAGACCCGGGCCCCGGAACTGCTCACCGGCAACATCGCGCTGCCCGGCGGGATCACCGTCGCCAACAACCGGCTGTTCATCCTGGCCCTGGCCGGTGGCGCGGTGGTCGCGCTGACGCTCGCGTTGCGCCTCACCCCGCTGGGTCGCCGGATCCGCGCCGTGGTGCAGAACCGCGACCTGGCGGCCGTCTCCGGCATCGCCACCGCCCGGGTGGACCGGACGACCTTCTTCATCGGGTCCGGCCTGGCCGGCATCGCCGGGGTCGCGCTGACCCTGCTCGGGCCGATCGGTCCCACCATGGGCACCAACCTGATCATCGACGCCTTCCTGGTCGTCGTGGTCGGCGGCATCGGCCAGCTCAAGGGCACCGTGATCGTCGCCTTCGCGCTGGGCGTGCTCCAAGCCTCCGGCGAATACCTGACCACCCTCAGCGTCGCCAAGGTGATGGTGTTCGTCGCCATCGTCGCGTTCCTCCAGTGGCGACCGCAGGGCCTGTTCACGCTGCGTACCAGGAGTTTGGCATGACCACCGTCGCCAGAGATCCCGTCAGCGCCGACGTACCCGCGCCGCCGCCGGTCACCCCCGCCGCCGGTCCGTCCCGGCACCGGTTCCGGGCCGCCGCCGGGTTCGCGTTCGGCGCCGCCCTGCTGTTCGCCGTCGCTCCGCTGCTGCTCTCCGACTTCCGGCTCTCCCTGCTGGCCAAGTACCTCTGCGTGGCGATGGTCGCGGTCGGCATCGGCCTGGCCTGGGGACGCGGCGGCATGCTGGCCCTCGGCCAGGGCGTCTTCTTCGGTCTCGGCGGCTACGCGATGGCGATGCACCTCAAGCTCGCCGACGCGGGTCCGGGCACCATGCCCGACTTCATGATGCTGTACGGGCAACTCGACGAGTTGCCGCTGTGGTGGCGACCGTTCGCCAGCCCGTGGTTCGCCCTGCCCGCCACGGTGCTGCTGCCGATGGCGGTGGCCTTCGTCCTCGGGTCGCTGGTGTTCCGCCGCCGGGTCCGGGGTGCCTACTTCGCCATCCTCAGCCAGGCCCTCGCCGCCGCCATGGTGATTCTGCTGATCGGTCAGCAGGGCACCACCGGCGGCACCAACGGCCTCACCGACATCCAGGGCTTCTTCGGCTACGACCTGGACGACCCGGTCAACCAGCGGATGGTCTACTTCATCATCGCCGGCACCCTGTTGGCGCTGCTGGCCCTGACCCGGCACCTGATGCAGAGCCGCTACGGCGAACTGCTCGTCGCGGTCCGCGACGGTGAGGAGCGGGTCCGTTTCCTCGGCTACGACCCGGCCACCGTCAAGCTGGTCGCGTACGTGGTGGCGGCGGGGATGGCCGGGCTGGCCGGGGCGCTGTTCGTCCCTGCGGTCGGCATCATCTCGCCGGCGCTGATCGGGATCGTGCCGTCCATCGAGTTCGTCATCGGTGTCGCCATCGGCGGTCGGGCCACCCTGCTCGGGCCGGTCCTCGGCGCGGTCGCGGTGGCGTGGGCCCGGACCGCCCTGTCGGAGCGGTTCCCGGGCACCTGGACGTACCTGCAGGGCCTGTTGTTCGTGGTGGTGGTGGCCTTCCTGCCCGGCGGCCTGGCGTCGCTGGTCGGCCTGGTCCGCCGCCGTGACGACGGCGACGAACGTCCCGGCCGGTTCGGCCGGCTGCGGCGGCGGAAGGCGGAGGCGACCTCGTGACCGGGCAACTGCACGGGCTCACCGTGCGCGACCTGCGGGTCAGTTTCGACGGCTTCACCGCCGTGGACGGCGTCAGTCTGGACGTCGCACCCGGTGACATCCGGTTCCTCATCGGACCCAACGGCGCCGGCAAGACCACCCTGGTCGACGCCGTCACCGGGCTGGTCCGGGCCGGCGGCTCGGTCCGCTTCGGCGACCGGGAACTGCTCGGGCGGCCGGTGCACCGGATCAGTCGCCTCGGCGTGGGACGCACGTTCCAGACCTCGACGGTGTTCGAGGAGCTGACCGTGGTGCAGAACCTTGACATCGCGGCCGGTGCGCGGCGGAGCTGGGCGACGCTGCTGCGCCGCCGGCACGGGGTGCCCGACGAGGTGGCCGAGGCGCTCGACGTGATCGGCCTGACCGACCGGGCCGAACAGCTCGCCGGCACCCTGGCGCACGGGCAGAAGCAGTGGCTGGAGATCGGCATGCTGCTCGTCCAGGACGCCCGGCTGCTGCTGCTCGACGAACCGGTGGCCGGGATGAGCCACGAGGAACGCGACGCCACCGGTCGCCTGTTGGAGAAGGTCGGCCGGGACCGCACGGTGGTGGTGATCGAGCACGACATGGACTTCCTGCGCCGCTTCGCGCGGACGGTCACCGTGCTGCACGCCGGTCGGGTGCTCAGCGAGGGCACCGTGGCGCAGGTGCAGGCCGACCCGCGTGTGCAGGAGGTCTACCTCGGTCACCCGGTCGACGCCGGGGCAGCCCCGACGGCTACGGAGGCATGATGCTCAGTCTGCGCGGCGTGCACGCCGGTTACGGCCGCAGCCGGGTGCTGCACGGCGTCGACGTCGAGGTGCCCGACGACGGGGTGGCGGCGGTCCTCGGGCACAACGGTGCCGGCAAGTCCACCCTGCTGCGCGTCGCCGCCGGGCTGCTGCGGCCCAGCGGCGGTCGGGTCGAGCTGGACGGGGTGGACATCACCCGGCTGGCCCCGCACGAGCGGGTCGCGCGGGGCATCGCGTACGTGCCGCAGGGCCAGCAGTGCTTTCCGCACCTGACGGCGGCGGAGAACCTGCGGCTGGTCGCCGACGGTCGGCGTGACGGCGCGGCGGCCACCGCCGAGGTGCTGGACCTGTTCCCCGCGCTGCGACCGTTGCTGCGCCGTCGGGCGGGACTGCTCTCCGGCGGTCAGCGCCAGCAGTTGGCCATCGCGCGGGCCCTGATCACCCGGCCCCGGCTGCTGATGCTCGACGAGCCGACCGAGGGCATCCAGCCGTCGGTGGTGACCGAGATCCAGGAGCGGATCGTGGCGCTGATCGCGCAGCGCGGTTTCAGCGTGCTCCTGGTCGAGCAGCACCTCGGGTTCGCGCTCCGGGTGGCCGACCGCTACCACGTGCTGGAGTCGGGACGGGTCACCTCGGCCGGCGAGGGCGGGGCCACGGCCGAGTCGACCGTACGGCAGGCGCTCGCGGTCTGAGCCCGCCGCAGGCTCCGGGACCCCTGCCCCACCCGCCCCCGGGTGAGGCAGGGGCCGTCCGGTGTCGCGACGCCACTCCGGACGGCCCCGCGCGGCCCGGGCCTGGAGTGGGCCGCGTCCTGGGTGTTCGCGCCGCCTAGGCCAGCCGGATGGCGTCCCCGTCGACGGAGACGTTCGCGGCGGGCAGCGGGGACCCCGCCGGTCCGCTGCGCACCGAACCGTCGGCGATGTCGAACACGCTGTTGTGGCAGGCGCAGACGATGGTGCCGTTCGTCACCGAGGTGACCGTGCAGCCCTGGTGGGTGCAGGTCGACGAGTACGCCTTGATGGTCCCCGGCGTCGGCTGGGTGATCACCACCCCGGCGTCGGCGTAGATCTGTCCACCACCGACCGGGATGTCGGCCAGGGTGGCCAGGGCCGGCGGGCCGCCACCGGCGTCCGGCGCGCCCGACGCGGACGGGTCGGCGCTGGGGTCCCCGGCAGGCGGCGGCGGTGGCGGGGGCGCCGAGGTCGGCTGGCCGTACGTGGCGCATCCGGTCAGCGCGGCCACGCCCACCGCACCGGTGCCGGCCAGCATGGCCCGTCGCGACCGGCAGCAGCCGGCCTGCTCGTGGTTCATCCGAGGTGCCTTTCCGTCAGAGCTGGAAACCGAACGTGGTGAAGTACCAGACCGACGAGGTCAGGAAGACGCCGATCAGGGCGACGAACACGACTCCGCCGACCACCGGCAGCACCCACCCGGCGAGACCACGCTTGGGCAGGGTCAGCATCTTGGTGGCGAACACGCCGAAGAAGAAG
Source organism: Micromonospora sp. NPDC002389 (assembly GCF_040296095.1). Lineage (NCBI taxonomy): Bacteria > Bacillati > Actinomycetota > Actinomycetes > Micromonosporales > Micromonosporaceae > Micromonospora > Micromonospora sp. NPDC002389. The sequence goes on along the minus strand of NZ_JBEOWP010000003.1, from coordinate 452,634 downwards.
CAGCCCAGCAGGGAGTGCATCAGCACCCGGGTGTCGAAGTCGGCGAAACCGAGCGCGTACAGGCAGTGCACCGCGACCGGCACGGTGAGCAGGAAGGCGATCCGTCCCGACCAGCGGTGCGCGGCACCGGCCCAGGACGGGGAGAACCCGCCGAGCCGGCCCCACATGGACAGCGCCGAGAGCAGTTGGACGACGGCGAAGAACGCCGCGCCGGTGCCCAGCCACACCTTCACCGTCAGCGGCGAGGAGAACCCCGCCACGTTGACCGCGATGCCGGTCGGGGTGTGGGTGCGGCCGTACACCCCCAACGCCACCGCGACCCCCGCCCCGACCAGCAGCGGGACCACCATCGAGGGACGCGGCGCCGGAGCGCTCGGCGGCGGGCCGTCGAAGTCGCGCATCACCTCCATGGACGGCTCCCGGGGGCGGCGGGGCACGGTCCGCACGCTGCCGTGGCGGTGCTGGGACATCACCGTGCTCCGGGGACGACCGGCGCGGCGGTGATGGTGACCCCGTTGACCTTGGTGGTGAAGAAGGCCGGGTCCAGCGGTGGTGCCGGGATGGGCTTGCCGTTCCAGGTGACGATCCCGATCTGGGTACCGTCCGGCAGCATGATCCAGCCACCGTCGATGCCGGCCGCACGGATGTCCTCGGTCGCCCGGTAGATCGCCGGGGCGGTGCCGGAGCCGGACTTGACCACCGGGCTGTCGTCGGTCTTCTGCTCGGGCCGGGCGGTGAACTTCCACCGGCGTACGCCGACGATCATCTCGCCGCTGGCCACGTCGCCCCGGATCACGCCGGAGAGCTTGGCGTCCTTGCCGGTCAGCTCGATCTTGCCGTCGCGGACCGTGCCGGACAGCCAGACCTCCATCTCCCGGCCGTCGCAGACGTACGCCTCCGCCTTGCCGTTCTTGACGGTGATCGCGATGGTGGCGCCGTTCTCCAGCTCGCCGATCCAGTTCTGCTCCACCGAGTTGACCTCGGAACCGGCCGACGACGGGTCCCGGCCGGCCGGTGGCGAGGTCACGCCCGGCCGTGCGCCGTCCGGGGCGTCCGGGTCGACCTCCGGCTCGGCGGGGTCGTCCACCTCGTCCTCGACGTCGTCCTCGACATCGGCCTCGATCCCGGTCGACGGTGCCGGCGCGGCGACCGGTGGTCCGTTCCCGGCGGCGGGCTGGGTTCCCGGCGGGGAAGCCTGCGCACTCATCGTGAACAGCACGGCGGCCGTCACCGCCCCCGAGAGGAGGGTGAGCAACGGGGTCATGCGCTTCATGGGCCTCTCCCTTCGCCCAAGACGTACGGGTGGCGGCGGTGCATCGGTTCAATCGGCGCGGGAGAACCTTGCTCGGACGGTCGAGGCGCTGCCCGGGGTGGTCCGTTCGGACAGGTGTCGATCACCCTGAGCGGTCGGTCGGCCCACCGTCGGCGACATTTGCGCGCGGGGAACCTGTCTCACGACATCGATAACGACTACCATTACACCGCTCGGGAGGTCCTCAAGGGACCGACGACCGCCGACGAGACGGGGTGGGCGATGGCCGCCGGGACCGACACGGACGCCGGTGGTGGCGGCCGCGAACTGCTCCGATCACTGGTACGCGCACAACGAGGCCGACTCACCTCGGCCGTGCTGCTCGCCGTCGCGGCGGTGGCGTTCCAACTCGTGCCCTACCTGATGGCCTACCGGGTCGCGGTCGAGCTGGTCACCGAGGCGGATCCCGACGGCGGTTCCCTGATCCGGTACGCCGTCGTCGCACTGGTCGCCATCGCGGCCGGCACCGCGCTGATGGGCGGAGCCCTGGCGATCAGCCACGTCTGCGCGTACTGGCTGCTGCACCGGCTGCGCCAGCGCATCGCCGAACGCGTCTCGGTGCTGCCGCTGGGCGAGGTGACCCGGCGCGGCAGCGGCGGGGTCGGCAAGCTCGCCATGGAGGACGTCGAACGCATCGAGGTCTTCGTCGCGCACATGCTGCCCGACGCGGTCGCCGCGTTGACCGTGGTCGCGGCCACCACCGTCTGGCTCTTCGTCATCGACTGGCGGCTGGCGCTGGCGGCGGTGGCGGTCGTCCCGCTGGCCATGCTGGCGATGCGGCACGCCACCCGGGGCTCCGGTGCGTGGGTGGCGCAGTGGCACGGCGCCGGAATGGCCATGAACCAGACGGTCACCGAGTTCCTGCACGGCATCAAGGCCGTCAAGGTGTTCAACCGGCAGACCGACACCGTGGCCCGGGCCACCGACGCGGTCCGCCGGTACGTCGACTCGGAGACCCGCTGGGGGCTGGCCTTCCTGCCCGGCGGGGCCGCGTACTTCACGATCATGGCGGCCAACGTGGCCGTCGTCGTACCGGTGGGGCTCTGGCTCTATCGCGACGGCGCGGTCGACGTGCCCACCCTGCTGCTGTTCCTGCTGCTCGCCCTCGGCTACACCGCGCCGCTGACCAAGCTCACCGGCTACAGCTCGCAGTTGCGCCAGGTGCGGTTCGGCGCCGACGAGATCGCCGCCCTGCTGAACAGCCCGGCGTTGCCGGACACCGGTCGCCGGGTGCCGCTCGGCCCGGCCTCGGTCGAGCTGGCGGACGTCTCGTTCGGCTACACCCCCGACCGGCGCGCCCTCGACGGGGTGAGCATCCACGCCGAGGCGGGCCGGGTCACCGCCGTCGTCGGCCCCAGCGGCTCGGGCAAGAGCACCGTCGCCCGGTTGGTCTCCCGGTTCTTCGACGTGGACGCCGGCAGCGTACGGGTCGGCGGTGTCGACGTCCGGGAGATGGCCGTCGACCAGCTCATGGACACGGTCGCGGTGGTGTTCCAGGACCCGTTCCTGTTCCACGACACGGTCCGGGCCAACCTGACCCTGGGCCGCCCCGACCTGGACGACGAGACCGTGCACCGGGCCGCCCGCGCGGCGCGCTGCCACGACTTCATCCTCTCCCTGCCCCAGGGCTACGACACCGTGGTCGGTGAGCGGGGCGCCACCCTCTCCGGCGGCGAGCGGCAACGCATCTCGATCGCCCGCGCCCTGCTCAAGGACGCGCCGGTGGTGGTGCTGGACGAGGCGACCGCCTCCACCGACCCGGAGAACGAGATCGCCATCCAGCAGGCGGTGGCGAACCTGGCCACCGGACGCACCCTGCTGGTCATCGCGCACCGGCTCAGCACCATCCGGGACGCCGACCGGATCGTGGTGCTGACCGACGGCCGAGCGGTCGAGACGGGCCGCCACGACGACCTGGTGGCCGCCGACGGCACGTACGCGCGGCTCTGGGCCGACGCCACCACCAGCGCCCGATGGAGTCTCGGCGCCAGCGACGAGCGGAGCGGAGCGCGCGGATGAGCACCCTGACCTCACCCCTCGGCGGTCAGCAGGACGCCCCGCCGGTCCGTACGGTGGCCGGACGCACCGTGGCGCTGATCCGCCGGCTCTGGGAGCTGTCCGATCCCCGGCTGCGTCGTCAGCAACTGTGGGGGATCGCCGCCCGGATGGCGGCGGCGGTCTGCATCGCGGTGCCGATCTGGCTGCTCGTCGTGGTCCTGCAACGACTCCGCGAGGCCAACCTCGGCGGACCGCCGATCAGCCAACGCGAGGTGCTCCTGTGGAGCGCCGCCGTGGTGGCGGCGACCGTCGGCCAGTTCGGCTTCGACCTGCTCGCCCAGCGGCAGAGCTGGGTGGCCTCCTTCGAACTCCTCGGCGAGCTGCGCCTGCGGGCGCTGGAACACCTACGTCGGCTCCCGCTCGGCTACCACACCAAACGGCAGACCGGTGACCTCACCGCGCTGGTCACGCACCATCTCAGCGAGCTGGAGCCGGTGGTCTTCGGCGCCGTACCCACCATCATCGGCGCGGCCCTGCTGCCGCTGGTGATCGCGGTCGGCCTGCTGGTCGAGGACTGGCGGATGGGCCTGGCCGCGCTGGCCACCATCCCGCTGGCGATGCTGGTCTACGCCTGGTCGCAGCGGACCTTCGCCCGGCTCGCGGCGGAACGCGCCCAGGCCAGCGGCCAGGCCGCGGCCCGTTTCCAGGAGTACGTCTCGGGCATCGCGGTGGCCCGCGCGCACGGCGCCACGGGTGAGCGCTCCAGTCGCCTCGCGCAGGCCCTGGTCCGGCACCGGGAGGCGAGCATCGGGCTGGTCAACAAGCTGGTCGTCCCGCTGGTGCTCTTCCTGACCGTGATCGAGCTGGGGCTGCCGGTGGTGCTCCTGGCCGGGGCCTTCCTGCTGATCGGCGGCGACCTGGCGCCGGCCACCTTCCTGGTGTTCGCGGTGCTGTCGCTGCGCATCCACGGGCCGCTGCGGGCGATGGGCGAGCAGACCGAGAGCCTGCGGGTCGGCGAGGCGGCCGTGGACCGGCTCGGCGCGCTGCTGGCCGAACCGGTGCCGGCGGAGGTCCGGGCCGGACCGGCGCCGCAGGGCCACGACGTCGAGTTCGACCGCGTCTCCTACACCTATCCGGGAGCGTCCCGCCCGGCGCTGCGGTCGGTCAGCTTCGAGGCCACCACGGGCACGGTGACCGCGCTGGTCGGCAGCAGCGGCGCCGGCAAGACCACCTGCCTGCACCTGCTGGCCCAGTTCTTCGCGCCGGACGCCGGGACGATCCGGATCGGCGGGGTCGACATCCGGGAGCTGGACAGCCGGACCCTCTTCGACGCGGTGACCGTGGTCTTCCAGGACAGCTACCTGTTCAGCGAGTCGGTGCGGGACAACATCCGCTTCGGACGGCCGGAGGCCGACGACGACGAGGTGGACCGCGCGGCGGCGCAGGCCCGGGTGGACGAGATCGTGGCCCGGCTGCCGCAGGGCGCGGACACCCTGGTCGGTGAGGGCGGGGCCACGCTCTCCGGTGGGGAGCGGCAGCGGTTGTCGCTGGCCCGGGCCATCCTCAAGGACGCACCGATCGTGCTGCTGGACGAGCCGACCGCCGCGATGGACGCCACCAACGAGCGCCACGTCCAGCAGGCCCTGTCCGGCCTGATCCGGGACCGTACGGTGCTGGTGGTCGCGCACCGACTGGGCACGGTGCGGCACGCCGACCGGATCGTGGTCCTCGACGGTGGAGAGGTCGTCGAGGTGGGACGGCACGACGACCTCCTGGCCCGCGACGGGCGGTACGCGCGGATGTGGGCCGAGCAGGAGGCGACCCGGTCCTGGCGGCTGTAGCCGTCGGCGGGCGGCCGACGACCGCCCGCCAGGCGGGTCAACGGTCTCCGGGCTGTCCCGGCCGGAGCCGGGACGACCTCAGGCGGCGATCCAGACGTTCTTCGGCCGCAGGAACTCCCGGACGCCGGCCTCGCCGCCGATCCGGCCCCAGCCGCTCTGCCGCACCCCGCCGAACGGGGCCGACGGCAGCACGCCGGGTACCCCGTTGACCCAGACGCTGCCCGCCGCCACCGCGCGACTCACCCGGTGCGCTGTGCGCAGGTCGGTGGTGTGCAGGTACGCCCCGAGTCCGTAGCGGGTGCCGTTGGCCAGCCGGATCGCCTCCTCCTCGGTGTCGAAGGAGGTGAACGCCAGCACCGGCCCGAAGATCTCCTCCTGCGCCAGCTCGCTGTCCGGGTCGACCTCCCCGAACACCGTCGGCGCGATGAAGTACCCGTCGCCGAGATCGCCGCCGAGCCGTTCGCCGCCGGTCACCAGCCGCCCCTGGCCCTTGTCCCGGGCCCGGTCCACCACGCCCAGGATCCGGTGGCACGCCTGCTCACTGACGACCGGGCCCATCATGGTGCGCTCCTGCGCGGGATCACCGAGCGGCACCCGGGCCAGCCGGGCGGCGACGGTCCGCAGCACCTCGTCGTAGACGGACGAGTGCACCAGCACCCGGGTGCCGTTGGCGCAGCCCTGGCCGCTGAGCGCGACGACGCCGCTCATCGCCAGCCGGGCCGCCATCCGTACGTCGGCGTCGGCGAAGATGACGTGGGCCGACTTGCCGCCCAGTTCCAGACCCACCGGCAGGAGCCGCTCGGCGGCGGTGGCGAGGATCCGCCGGGCGGTGGTGCCGCCGCCGGTGAAGTGCACCTTGTCCACGCCCGGATGCCGGACCAGCGCCTCGCCGCCGGCCGCCCCGCCGGGCACCACGTTGAGCACGCCGGGCGGGAAACCCGCCTCCAGCGCCAGCTCACCGATGCGCAACGCGGTGAACGGCGCCAGCTCGGAGGGCTTGAGCACGATGGTGTTGCCGGCCGCGAGCGCGGGGCCGAGCATCTGCGCGACCGACACCAGCGGGCCGTTCCAGGGAATGATCAGGGCCACCACGCCGTACGGTTCGTCAAGCGTGTAGTCGACGGCCCGCACCGGCCACGTCGGGACGACCTCGCCGCCGACCTTGTCCGCCCATCCGGCGTTGTACCGCAGGTGGTCCACGGCGACCCGGGGCATCACCGAGGCGAACTGCCGGGGGCAGCCGTTCTCCAGCGTCTGCAACGCACCCAGCTCGGTGGCGTGCCGCTCGACCAGGTCGGCCAGGGCGAGCAGCAGGTCCCGGCGTACGTTGCCGGGAGTGGCCCGCCAGCCGTCGAGGGCCTCGCCTGCGGCACGGACCGCCGCGTCCATCTCGGCGGCGCCGCCCAGCGGCACGGCGGCGGTGACGCGTCCGTCGGCGGCATACACGTGCTCGTGCACGCCGCCGGTGGTGGTGGCCGTACGGGTGGCGCCGATCAGGGCGGCGGTGTCCGGGATCAGTTCGGTCGGAGCGGCGGTGACGGGCACGTGGTGACACCTCTTCCGGCTCGGCGCGCCATCCGTTGGCGACGGTCAGCGGAGTATGTTGGGTCGAATCCTAGTGTAGTTTGTTGCGTTAGATAGCCCCCCGTCCGGACGGTCGGTCGGTGGGCGCACCGGATCGTTTGACCGAGGAGGCCGGTCGTGTCAGGAGAGCTGTCGTACTTCGAGTTCGGGGTGCCGGACGTCGCGGTGGCCAGCAGCTTCTATGCCGAGTTGTTCGGCTGGAAGGTGCAGGCGCAGGAACACGGTGGGTCGATCGACACCGGGGAGGCGGCGGTGCCGGGCGGCTTCCACCGCGATCCCGGGCCGCCGCAGCACTACCTCTACTTCCGGGTGGACGACATCGACGCCGCCATCAAGCGGGTGCAGGAACTCGGCGGCGAGGTCGAGCCGATGCGCCCGGCCACCGAGGAGTGGGGGGCGTTCGCGGAGTGCCGGGACAACCAGGGGCTCGCCTTCGGCCTGCACGTACCGCCCAAGCCGAAGAACTGAGCGCGGCGCGGGGGCCGGGTGTCCGATCGGACACCCGGCCCCCGCGCGGTCTCCGGCGGGTCGCCCCGTCACTGCTCGTCGGTGAGGAACCGGCCCGGCACGTATCCGGTCCGGGCGGTGGAGAGCCCGCCGTCGACCGTGACCACCGTGCCGGTCACGTACGACCCGGCGCGGCTGCACAGGTAGATGGCGGTGCCGACGATGTCGTCCGGCCGTCCGATGCGCTGCAACGGCGTCACCGCGGCGATCTCCTCACCCATCGCCTCCAGCACGCCGGCCATCATCCGGGACGGGAAGCTGCCCGGCGCGATCACGTTCGCGGTCACCGTGGGCGCGAAGTCGTGCGCCAGCATCCGGGTGATGTGGTGGATCGCCGCCTTGGCCGCGGCGGCCGAGTAGGTCGGCATCTCCGGCACCCGCTGGGCGTCCGCGCTGCCGATGTTGACGATGCGTGCCGGATCCTCGGCGGTGCCCGCCGCCCGCAGCAGTCCGGCCAGCTCCCGCACCAGGAACAGCGGTGCCTTCAGGCCCAGGTCGAGCACGCTGTCCCAGGCGTTGGCGGGGAACTGCTCCACCGGCGCGGTCCAGGCGGTGCCCGCGTTGTTCACCAGGATGTGCAGCGCGGACTCCCGCTCGCCGATCTCCCGCGCCAGCCGGACGCACTCCGACTCGTCGGAGAGGTCGGCGGGGATCGCCACGCACGTCCCACCGCCGGCCGAGAGCTCCTGGGCCACGTCCTCGCAGTCGGACTTGGTCCGCGCGGTCAGGTAGACCCGCACACCGGCGGCGACGAAACCCTCCGCGATCATCCGGCCGATGCCCTGGGTGCCGCCGGTGACCAGTGCCGTCTTGCCGGCGACCGAGAACAACTCACTCATTGGAACCTCCACAGACGATGTGCTCTCAGCGGCGCCGGTCCACGGCCGGCCCCGCGACGACTCGGGTCAGCGCGGCCCGGCGGACGTCTCCTCGTCCACCGCGAGCGCGCCCAACGTGGCGTACGAGTCGCGACCCGCCACGAAGTGCTGGGTTGCGGTACGCATGTCCCGCATCCGCCGTTGCAGCGGCGAGGTGTCGTACACCCCGGTACCCCCGGACAACGTGTACGTGGCGTCGACGACCTGCGCGCAGAGGCTGGTCACCTGGGCCGCCGCCGCGCGCAGCCGGGCCCGGCCACCCGGCGACGCGGAGTCGGGTGCCGTCGTGGCCTCGGCCGCCTCCGCGTACAGCAGCGCCCGGGCCGCCCGGTGCATGGTCTGCGCCTCGCCCAGCCGGTCGAGGAAGACCGGCGAGTCGGCGAGCCGCCGCGCGCTCAGCGCCGGACGTTTGCCGTCGGCGGCCAGGCGCACCAGGTCGGTCAGCGCGCCGTCGGCCAGACCGACCGCCACCGCACCGATGATCAGGCTGGACTGTGCGATGCGGTGCGCGGCGTCATCGTCCTGCGGGGAGACCGCGAGATGCTCCGGCACCCGCGCGTCGTCGACCGTCACGTCGTGGCTGGCGGTGCCGCACAGCCCCAGCACCTGCCAGGTGTCGAGAACGCGCACGTCGCGGGCCGGGACGAACAGGATGCGGGTGGCGGGTGCCCCGTCCGGGCCGACCGGCACGCTGCGACCGGACACCAGCACGCAGTTCAGATAGAACCAGGCGGCCCGGGGGCACCCGGTGACGAAGGGCCAGCGGCCGGTCACCCGCCAGCCGTCGTCGCCGGTACGGGCCCGGCCCTTGGGCGCCACCGCACCGGCGACCAGGGTGTCCGCGCCGTCGGCGAAGACCTCGTCCAGCGCGGCGGCCGGACCGCACCGCACGATCAGGTGCGACAGCGCCACCTGACCCACCGTCCACGAGGTGGCCGCGTCGGCGCGGGCGAGTTCCTCCAGCACGGCGAGTACGTCCGGCAGGTCGAGCTGGTCGCCGCCGTGACTGGCGGGAGCGAACATCCGGAAGCAGCCGGCCGCGCGGAGGTCGTCCACGAGGTCGTCGGGGAGGCCGCGCCGCTGCTCGATCTCCTCGGCGTGCTTCGCCACTCGGGACGCCAGCTCGCGTACCCGGGACAGCGTTGGGTTCACGTCGGCCCCCTCCTGTGTTCGGTGTGTCGTGTTCGGACGCTATCTCCCGCCGCCGGGTGCTGTCCATGGCGCGCCCGCGTGGATAGAGTGTGTCGAGAAAACAACACACACATGTGTCGCCGGAGGGGATACCGATGACGACTCCCGTCGACCCGCAGGCTCGGGTCTTCGCGGTCCGGATGTGGACCTCGCTGCTGGCCACCCAGGAACTGCTCGCCACCTATCTCGGTGTCCGCCTCGGGCTCTACGACGACCTCGCGGCCAAGGGACCCGGCACGGTGGGGGAGATCGCCGCCCGCGTCGGGGTCGACCCTCGGTACGCCCGCGAGTGGCTGGAACAGCAGGCGGTGGCCGGTGTCCTGACCGTCGACGACGCCTCGGCCCCGGCCGACGAGCGGGTGTTCACGCTGCCCGCCGCGCACGCCGAGGTGCTGACCGTCTCGGACAGCCCGCTGTCCATGTCGGCGCTGGCCGTGCTGCCGCTGGGCGGTGTGGCGGCGGCGCTGCCGGCGCTGCTTTCCGCGTACCGCAGCGGCGACGGCGTGGCCGACGCGGTCTACGGCGTCGACTGGCGGGAGGGGCACGCCGGGGCGAACCGGGCGATGTTCACCCACCAGATGGCCGGCTGGCTGCGCCGGCACGCCCCGGACATCCACACCCGACTGGTCGGCACCCCGGCCCGGGTAGCGGACGTGGCCTGCGGCGCGGGCTGGGCGGGCATCGGATTGGCCCGGTCCTTCCCTGGGATCACCGTCGACGGGTACGACATCGACCCCGAGGTGATCGCGGACGCCACCGGGCACGCGGCGGACGCCGGGCTGAGCGACCGGGTCACCTTCGCCGCCCGGGACGCCGCCGATCCCGACCTGGCCGGCACGTACGACCTGGTCTGCCTCTTCGACGCGCTGCACGAGATCGCCCGCCCGGTGGAGGTGCTGCGGGCCTGCCGGCGGCTGTGCGCCGACGGCGGCAGTGTGCTGGTGCTGGACGCCCGGGTGGCGGAGCGGTTCGCCGCACCGGCCGACGAGATCGAACGCTTCCAGTACGCCACCAGCGTGCTGCACTGCCTGCCGGCGAGCCGCAGTCAGCAGCCCTCGGCCGGCACCGGCACGGCGCTGCGCCCGGACGCCGTCCGGGACCTCGCGACCGAGGCCGGATTCGTGGCGGTCACCCAACTGCCCATCGACGACCGCTTCCACCGGCTGTACCGGCTGATCGGCTGAGCACCCCGCCGTTCCGGCCCGCCGCCGCCGTCCCGCCCGCCGCCGCCGTCCCGCCCGCCGCCCGCCGACGTCGCACCCGGCGGACGACGAAACGGCCGACGAAACGGCCGACCACCTTGTGGGTGGCCGGCCGTTGCCGTTGGCGAGGATCAGGCCCCGGCGTCACGCTCCGCGATCCGGCGTAGCACGTGCTCCTGCACCGCGCCGAGGGAGGTGATCGACCGGGCCGTCTTCTCGTCGATCGGTTCCAGGTCGAACTCGTCCTCCAGCGCGAAGGCGAGTTCCATCAGGGCCAGCGAGTGGAAGCCGAGGTCCTGGACCAGGGCCGTCTCCTCCCCACGCAGGCCGTCGGGGTTGGGCGCCAGGTCGAGCACGATGGCCTGGACCTGAGCGCGGATCTGCTCGTCGGACTGCTTCGGCCCCACGACCGTCGGGGTCTGCTCACTCATGGTCGCTACTTCCTTCCGGATCGCCCGGCTCACCGGAGCTGTGCGGGTTGATGGACGGGAACGGGTTCCGCGGGTCGGTGCGGTCCCACAGACGGGGTCTGGCAACTACGCAGCACGGCGGCGAGCACCGGCACCGCGGCCGTGGTCCATCCGGCGACCGCCGCGTCGAGGTCGCCGAACTCCTCCTCGAGCACCGCCAGACCGCGGACCGGCACCACGGCGCCCAACTCCACCAGCAGTGGTCGAAGCTGGGCGTCGGCGACGTACCGGTGCTGCGCCCAGCCGGCGGTCGTCACCGGTACGGCGACCGTGCCCGGTCGCAGGCCCTCGCGGGGGAGCATGTCGAGGAAGAGCTTCAGCAGGCCGGTGTAGGAACCCTTGAAGGTCGGGCTCACCACCACCAGCAGGCCGGGTCCGCGGACCCGGGCGACCAGCCGTTCCAGGGGCGCGTGGGCGGCGGTGCCGGCGATCAGCCGGGACGGCAGGTCCGCGCCGAGCTCGGCCAGGTCGACCAGGTGCGGCTCGCCGAGGTGTACGCCGAGGTCGGCCAGACCGGTACGCAGAGCGCCGGTCACGTGCCGGGCCACGGTGAGGGTGCGCGAGCCCCGGCGCGGGTTGCCGATCAGGACGGTGGTCGGTACGGACCGGGGATCCGTCGGAGGGATCATCCGCTCGGGCGCGTGCTGCCGCAGGTCGGTCACCGGTCTCCTTCCGGTTCGGCCAGCAGTCCCCGCCTGCGGAGGATCGGCAGCACACCCTCGCCGAAGGTGTACGCCTCCTCCAGATGCGGCTGGCCGGAGAGGATCAGATGGTCCAGTCCGAGGGCGTGGTACTCCTCGATCCGGTCGGCCACCTCGACGTGGCTGCCGACCAGCGCCGCACCGGCGCCCGGGCGGACCAGCCCGTAGCCGGCCCACACGTTCGGATAGACCTCGAGGCTCTCGGTGCGGCCCTGGTGCAGGGCGGCCATCCGGCGTTGCCCCTCGGACTCGGTGCGCGCAAAGCGCCGTTGGGCGGCGGCGATGGTGTCCGGGTGCATCCCGGCCACCAGGCGGTGCGCGACGTCCCACGCCTCCTCGGCGGTGTCCCGGCTGATCACGTGGAACCGGGAGCCGTAGGACAGCTCGCGGCCCTGCGCGTCGGCCCGGTCCCGGACCTTCTTCACCAGGGCGGCGAGTTGCTCGGGCGGTTCGCCCCAGGCCAGGTAGACGTCGGCGTGCCGGGCGGCCACGTCGTGCGCGGCGGCCGAGGAGCCGCCGAGGAAGACCGGCGGGGTGACCGGGTGTGCCCGGGTCAGTCGCCCGGCCCGGACCCGGTAGTGGGTGCCCTCGAAGTCGTACGTGCCGCCGGACCAGGCGCGGCCGAACACGTCGAGGAACTCCTCGGCCCGGGCGTAGCGCTGGTCGTGGTCGAGCCAGTCGCCGTAGCGCAACTGCTCGTCGCGGTCGCCGCCGGTGACCACGTTGAGCAGCAACCGGCCGCCGGAGAGGCGTTGCAGGGTGGCGGCCATCTGCGCGGCGATCGTCGGGGCCACCGAGCCGGGGCGTACCGCGACCATGAAGTGCAGCCGGCGGGTCCGGTCCGCCAGGGCGGCCGACACCAGCCAGGGGTCCTCGCAGAACAGCCCGGTCGGCACCAGGGCGCCGGTGAAACCGAACCGGTCGGCGGCCGCTGCCACCTGCGCCAGGTAGTCGATGTCCGGCGCGCGCCGGACGTTGTCCGCCGGGTCGACGGGCGCGCCCTGCGGGGTCTTCGCCACCTCACGGCCGTCACCGTGGGACGGGAGGAACCAGTGCAGGTGAAGTGGCATGTGGACCTTCCTGTCACAGCAGTGGTCGTGTGAGCGGTCGCGTCCGGCGGGTACAGGCACCCCCGCTCCCTGCGCGCTACCAGGTAGGGCTGGTCGAAGCCTCTCAGCACCCGGATGCGGTGTCAAGAGTGTGTGACGCCAGTGTCGTGTTGTGTGGCGCTTCTCCGTCGTGGTGTCAGCCGCCGCGCCTGGTCCGCAGCGGTGCGGTCGGCTCGGCGGCCAGCCGGGCGGCCAGGTCCGCGTAGCCGGTCAGGAACGCCTGCGCCTCGGCAGGCGGGTACGCGGCGGTGCTGTGGTAGAAGACCGCACGCAGGTCCGCCGTACCGACCGGGGCCACTGCCAGCTCGAACTGGAACCGGCTGCCCAGCCCCGGCGGCACCAGCAGCTCGAAGCCGACGCCCGCCGACACCGTCCGGTGCTGCACCTCGGCCATCACGTTGAACAGCACGTCGTCGGCGCGCCGGCCGCCGGTCTGCACCACGTCCAGCGGCAGCATCTGGTAGGGCAGGTCCTGGTAGGTGAAGGCGCCGATCGCCGCCGCATGTGCCTGCCCGACCAGGTCGGCGAAGGTCTCGGCCTGCCCGACCTTCGCCCGCAGCAGCACCATGTTGGCCAGCAGGCCGACGGTCTCCCGCAGCTCCGGACGCGACCGGTTGGCGAACATCGAGGCCACCGCGAGGTCGTCCTGACCGGTGATGCGGTGCAGGTGGTGATAGAAGACCGCCAGCAGCACCGCGAACAGGGTGCTCCGCTGGGTACGCGCCACCGCGCGCAGCCGGGCCACCGCCTCCCGGTCCAGGTCGACCGCCACGTCCGAGGTGGATGGACCGTCCGACGGCGTAGCGGCGACTGCCGACGTGCCCACCGCCGGCAGCTCGCTGCCGGTCAGTTGCCGCCGCCAGTAGTCCCGGTGCCGGCGCAACCCGTCGCCGTCGAGCAGCTCCTGCTGCCAGCGGACGAACTCCGCGTACTGCCAGCCGGTGGCGGGCAGTCGCGCCGGCACCCCGATGGCCTGCGCGTAGAGCACGCCGAGGTCCCGGAAGAGGATGCCGGTGGACCAGGCGTCGGTGACCAGGTGGTGCAGGTTCAGGCAGAGGACGTGCTCGTCCGGCCCGAGCCGCCACAGCGTGCTGCGCGACGGCCACTCGGTCGGATCGATCGCGGTCCGCAGCTCGGCGCGTACCGCCTGGTCGACGGCGGCGGCCGGGTCCGGCCGGTCGGACAGGTCCACCCGGCGGGCGGCGGCCGGTGCCGGCGGGTGCACCACCTGGGCCAACCGCGCGCCCCGACCGGTGAAGGTGGTGCGCAGCGACTCGTGCCGGACGGTGAGGGCGGACAACGCGGCGTCCAGCGCGTCGGCGTCGACCCGACCGGTGAGCCGACACAGCAGCGGGCAGCTCAGCGCACCGAAGTCGGTGCGGTAGTGCTTGATCATCCAGAGGAGTCGTTGGGCCACGGAAGCTGGTGTCTGTTGTGTCTCCACGCACGGACCATAGCGTCACCGCATTGGCATCGGTGAGGTCTCTGGGTACCTTGTGTCGTATGAGCTTTGTTGTGCCGGCCCGCGTCGACACCACACTCACCTGGGACTACGAAGCCTCCGATCCACGGCTCGTGGCGCTTTACGAACGGGCCAAGGAAGCCCAGTGGAAGGTCTCCGACGTCGACTGGTCGGTGCCGGTGCCGTTCGGCGAACCGCTGCCGGACGACTCCGCCTTCGCGATGGCCGCGTTCGCCGAGTCGCCGCTCGCGCCGCGTGGTCCCCGGGCCTGGGACGCGTTCCGCTGGGAGTTCCAGTCCTGGATGGTCAGTCAGTTCCTGCACGGCGAGCAGGCCGCGATGATCGTCGCGGCCCGGCTGGTGGAGACCGTGCCGGACCTGGACAGCAAGTTCTACGCCGCCACCCAGGCCGTGGACGAGGCCCGGCACGTGGAGGTCTTCTCCCGGTACCTGCGGGAGAAGATCCCCGAACCGTACCCGGTCTCCGAGCCGCTGCGGGAACTGCTCACCGACGTCCTGTCCGACTCGCGCTGGGACGTCACCGCGCTCGGCATGCAGATCATGGTCGAGGCGATCGCGATGGCCTCGTTCCGGCTCTCCAACAGCAGCTTCCACGATCCGCTGATCAAGGAGCTGACCCATCTCGTGGCCCGGGACGAGGCCCGGCACGTCACCTTCGGCGTGCTCTCCCTCTCCGGGCTCTACGACCAGCTCACCACGGCCGAGCGGGCCGAGCGGGAGGAGCTGGTCCTGGACGCTGCGGCCCTGATCCGTCGGCGGTTCCTGCTCGACGACATCTGGGAACGGCTGGAGGTCAACCGAGCCGAGGGCGTCGCCTTCGCCACCAACCACGACCTGATGATCAAGTACCGGCAGGCGGTGTTCTCGCGGGTGGCGGTGGCGCTCGGGCAGATCGGCCTGATGACCGAACCGGTCCGCACCGGACTGGACAAGCTGGGCCTGTTGCAGTTCGCCGGTGAGCGGCTGCGTATCCGAAGGGGGAGACTGGCATGACGGCCACCCGACGCAATCTCGACCTGACCGCCGTGGTCCGGCTCGGCGAGTTGGGGGACCAGATCACCCCGTTCGCCCTGCGGGCCGCCTGTGACCTGCGCATCGCCGACCTGCTGGTCGACGGTCCGCGACCGGTGCCGGAGCTGGCCGCCTCGGCCGGCGCGCATCCCGGGGCGCTGCTGCGCCTGCTGCGGGCGCTGGCCGCCCGGGGCGTGTTCAGCGAGGTCGCCGACGCCACCTTCGCGCTCACCCCGCTGGCCGAGCCGTTGCGCGGCGACCACCCGATGTCGCTACGCGACAGCTTCACGCTGCTCGAATCCGACGTGCGGGCCTGGGCCGCGATCGGGCACACGCTGCGCACCGGGGAACCGGCCTTCGGGCACGTGCACGGCCAGGACTACTGGAGCTACCTTGCCGACCACCCGCAGGAGAGCGCCCGGGTCGACGACTGGATGCGCAGCGTCAACCACCTGCACCTGCGGACCGTGCTCGGGGCGTACCCGTGGCGTCGGTTCGGCACCCTGGTGGACGTCGGCGGCGGGACCGGCGGGTTCCTGGCCGGCCTGCTCACCCGCTTCCCCGGCGTACGCGGGGTGCTGTTCGACCTGCCGCACGTGGTGGCCGGTGCGCCGAAGGTGCTGGCCGAGGCCGGCGTGGCCGACCGCTGCGAGGTGGTGCCCGGCGACGCCTTCGGCGCGGTGCCCGCCGGTGGTGACGGCTACCTGCTCAAGACCGTGCTGCCGGGCTTCGACGACGACGACGCGGCGCGCATCCTCGGCACCGTGCGCGCCGCGATGCGGCCCGACTCGCGGCTGGTCCTGCTGGAGGCGGTGCTCCCGCCCGGGGACGCCTTCGACATGGCGAAGCTCTTCGACGTGCACGCGATGGTGCTCACCGGTGGCGCGCACCGCAGCGCCGAGGAGACCGGTCGGCTGCTGGAGCGGGCCGGGCTGCGACTGACCCAGGTCATCGGTACACCCACGCTGACCGCGATCGAGGCGTTGCCCGCCGACTGAGCACGCCC
Source organism: Micromonospora sp. NPDC002389 (assembly GCF_040296095.1). Classification (NCBI taxonomy): domain Bacteria; kingdom Bacillati; phylum Actinomycetota; class Actinomycetes; order Micromonosporales; family Micromonosporaceae; genus Micromonospora; species Micromonospora sp. NPDC002389. The sequence continues at coordinate 436,342 of NZ_JBEOWP010000003.1, read as the reverse complement.
GCTCCACAGCGACCGGCGACAGGGCGGTGACCGAGCCGAGGTCCTGTCGCCGGTCGCTGTCGGCCGTCCGTCAGCCGAGCCGGATCGGCACCGACGCGTACGCGCGGAACGGGGTGTCGCGTTCGCGTACGGTCGGGCCGTCCGGTTCGAGCACGGCGAGGCGGGCCAGCCGGTCGAACACCACGGCACCCTCCATCCGGGCCAGGAAGGCACCGAGGCACAGGTGGGCGCCGCCCCCGAAGGCGAGGTGCGGGTTGTCGGTGCGGCCCACGTCCAGCCGGTCCGGCCGGGTGAACCGGCGCTCGTCGTGGTTCGCCGAGCCGATCATGAGCACCAGGACCCGCCCCTTGCGGACCGTGCGCCCGCCGATCTCGATCGGCTCGTGCACGTAGCGGGCCGTGCCCTGGATCGGGGCGTCCCAGCGCAGGAACTCGTCGACCGCGGTGGTCGCCAGGGACGGGTCGGCCCGTAGCCGGTCGAGCTGGTCCGGGTGGGCCAGCAGCGCGGCGGTGCCGGTGGTGATCATGTGTACGGTGGTCTCGAAGCCGGCGAAGAACGAGAAGACGGTGTTGTCGACGATCTCGTCGTGGCTCAGGCTGTCGCCGGACTCCTCCACGTCGAGCAGCCGGGAGAGCAGGTCGTCGCCCCGGCGGGAGCGACGCTGGTCGAGCAGGTCGCCGATGTGCTCGCGCAGCCAGCGTACGGCCACGTCGGCGTCGGCGCGGGCGTGCTCGGGGACCACGGCGGTGAAGGCGCGACCGAGGTTCATCGCGTGCCGACGGACGTCGTCGGTGGACTCCGGCGGAATGCCCATCAGCCGGCAGACCACCCGCACCGGCAGCGGGTAGGCCAGCTCGGGGACCAGGTCCATCCGACCCGCCGCCACAGCCGGCGTGAGCATCTCGTCGACCAGTTCCTCGACGTAGGACCGCAGTTGACGGACGACCGCGGGGCTGAACGCGCGGCTCATCAGCCGGCGCAGCCGCACGTGGTCCGGCGGGTCGCGGTAGAGCATGATGCGCTGGAAGAAGGCACTGGCGGGGCCGTCGCCCACGGACACCTCGTGGTAGCCGGCCGGGAACTCGCTGCCCAGCCGGGGATCGTGTTGCAGGGCCACCACGTCGGCGAAGCGGGTGACACCCCAACTACCCGGCCCGATCCGGCACAGCGGGCCGGCGGCGCGCAGCCGGGCGTACTCGGGGTAGGGGTCCTCGACGACGTTCGGGTCCAGGGCGTCGAACCGGGGTGCGAGGGTCGGTGCGCTCATCTGCCTAGTGTCTGTCGGGTTGCCGCCGTCGGGCAAGAGCGATGACGACACACCACACACTCCGTCGGCTCGGTCGGGACGTCCGATCCGTGCCGGTCAGGGGCTCCGTCGACTTTTGTCGGATGTTCCGCCGATGGTCGGAGGTCGATCACGTGCGGTGACCGTTGCGCCCGAACGGGCACCCGTGGTTCCGCCCGCTGCCACGCGGTACGCGTGTCCTGGCCTCCAGGTCGAAGACGCTGCTCACCGTCGCGGCCCCGGGCCAGCGCCCGGGGCCGGGGTCGGGCGGCCGGAGATCTTCCTGTGTAGGCACGGAAAGTAACGTGCATTGTGGTCCATCAGAATCATCAGCCGCAGATAGCACGCGGACGTACCAGTATTGAAGCCGATCGGTTATTCCCATGCCGCGCGAGTGCGTTCTATGGTGTGAGATCAGCAGGAGGGGGGAATTGTGTTGCCTATGGTCAAGGCCCGGAGGGTGAGTCGAACCGCCGTAGCGATTTCCGTCAGCGGCAGCGTGGATCGGAGCACGGCGGGGTACGTCACCCGCGTCGCCGAGTACATGTTGGACCACGGTGACCTGCTGCCCGACCAGGTGGAACTGGACCTGACCGACGTCACCGGCGTGGACGAGGTGGGCTTCACCTCGCTCGTCGACGTCGCGGCCGGTGCGAGCGCGGCGGGGGCCGCGGTGGTCGTGCGCTGCGGGGCGGAGCGGGCGATGCTGGAGGGGCGGCGCAGCGGGCGCGGCGTGGCGTCCGAGCAGATCGGCCGCATGCTGCGGCTGCACCTGCAGTTCCTGGTGCGTCGGCGCAGGTCACGACCGGCGGTGGCGGAGGCGCGGGTGGTGCGCTGGTGCCCCGGTCCACTCGCCGGGCGCAATCGGGGCTGACCGGATCTGCGGGGGTGCGGGGCGGTCGGTCCGAAAATATATGTGTGCCGTTTCGGTCCGATTCAGAAAGACTTAACCGGATTATCCGCGCGGCGAGATCTGCAATTTGCATTCGTGGTCGACGGTGCCACGTCGGTCGGGAATGGCTCGATTCGTGCGACGTCGATAATTGCGGCTTCAATCAATTGCGTTGTCGGATGTCGCCTGTTCCGGTCGGCCGGGGGAGCCGGCTACCCGACATCACCCTCGCCCGGACGCGCCGCGTCGAACGCCGCCACCAGACGTCGGGGCGCGTGCGCCTCGGGCAGGCCCAGCGCGATCCGCCGGACCTCGTCCTCAGTGATCATCCCGGCCTTCTCCGGGTCGTGCCGGCCCGGAGCGGACCGGCGGGCTCAGGTCACCGGTGCGCCGCGCAGCCGGGCGAGCGGGACGTCGGCGTCGGCGACCGCGCGTCGCACCAGGGTGACATAGTCGCGGACGAAGGTGTCCGCCCACAGTGGGTCGAACTCCGCCCGGGAACACAACAGCAGGGCGGAGAGCTGGTCGCCCTGCGGCACCACGACGAACTCCAGCGCGAAGCGCCGCCGTTCGAGCTGGGCCTCCATGTCGTCGAGCTCCTCGCCGGCCATGTCCGCCCGGGTCATCAGGCTGCCGAGCAGTTGGAACAGCACGTCGTCGGTGCGCCCGGTGCCGCCCGCCACGGTGTCCGGCGGGAGCAGTTGGTGCGGCAGGTCCTGGTGCCGCATCGCGTCCATCACGGTGGTCCGGGCCTGGGCGATCAGGTCGCTCAGTGTGGTGTCCGGCGTGAAGCGTTCCCGAAGCAACACCATGCTGGCGAAGAAGCCCACGGTGTCGCGTACCTGCGGCTGCCCACGGTTGGCGAACAGCGAGGCCACGGTGAGGTCGTCGGCGCCGGTCTCGGCGTACAGCAGGGCGTAGAACACCGCCAGCGTGACCGGGAACAGCGTGGTGCGGTGCCGACGGGCGAGCTGTCGCAGGGCGGCCGTGGTCTCGGCGTCCACGTAGTGCTCGACCGAGATCCACGGCGGTTCGCCCTCGGGCACCGGACGCCGCCTGCGGGCCGGCAGCTCCACCAGACGCGCGCCGCTCAGCTTGCCGGTCCAGTAGTCGGTGAGCCGCTCCAGGTTCGCACCGGAGAGCTGCTCGGCCTGCCAGCGGGCCCACTGCGCGTACTGCCACTGCGGGGCGGGCAGGTCGACCGTCTCGCCGGTCTCGGCCGCGTACAGCGCCCGCAGGTCGCGGGCGAGCAACGCGTTGGAGTAGTCGTCGGAGCAGTAGTGGTGCAGGGTGAGCACCACCAGGTGGTGCTCCGGGTCGAGCCGGACCACCCGTGGTCGCAGTGGCCACACCGAGGCGTCGACCCCGCCTGCCACCTCCGTGGCGACGATCTCCCGGGCGGCGGCGGCCGGGTCGGCCTCGGCCGACACGTCGGTCACCGGCACCGGCACCGGGCGCGGCTCGTGGATCTGCTGGCGCATCCGGCGACCCCGTGGGTACGTGGTCCGCAGCGGCTCGTGCCGGGCGGTCAGGGCGGCCACCGCCCGGGTCATCGCCTCGTGGTCGTACGGACCACGCAGGCGCCACAGCACCTGTTCGTTGAGAGCGCTGTCCCGTCCCCGGTAGTGGTCCATCAGGGCCAGGAGGCGTTGACCGACGGAAGCGGGTTCCTCACGCACGAGCTGAGCCACGGACCGAGCCTAGAACAGCCCGTGGACCTTGTCGACTGTGGCGATAGATGTATGTAGGGTCTTGCCGCTCGCCAGGCTCTCCCGGATAGTGCTCTGTATGCGAGCCGAGACCGCGCGTCCTCACCTGTCCGCGGCGTTCCTGGCGACCCAGGACGACCCGTACCCGGCCTACGCGCAACTGCGGGAACGCGGCCCGCTGTCCCGGGCCGAGCTGGGTCAGTGGCTGGTCACCGGGCACTCCCTGGTGTCCACGCTGCTGCGCGAGGGCCGGCTGGAGAGCCGGATGCCGCCGGAGTACATGCGGATCACCCTCGGCGACGGGCCGGGCGCGGAGTTCCTGGACCGGATCGTGCTGACCCGTACCCCGCCTGACCACACCCGACTGCGGCGGTTCATCGGCAGGGCGCTCGGTACCCCGGTGGCGCGCCGGCTGAACGGACACATCGGTGCGGCGGCCGACGCGCTGCTCGACCCCGCCCTGGAACGTGGCACCCTCGACGTGGTGACCGACCTCGCGGTGCCGTTGCCGGTCGGGGTGGTGTGCGACCTGATCGGGATCCCGGCCGAGGACCGGCCGGAGGTGCTGACCAGGGTGATCTCGCTGGCCAAGGTGTTCGACGCGGCCAACCTCACCCCGGCCGACCTGCACGACATCAACGCCGCGCTGCCGTGGCTGCACGACTACCTCGGCGAGCTGCTCTCCACCCGCCGCGACGAGCCCGGCGGACCGACGCTGGCCGGGATGTACTGGGAGGAGTCGGCCACCGACCGGCTGTCCGTGGCCGACTTCGTGGACAACATGCTCTTCCTGTTCCACGCCGGCTTCGAGACCACCATGGGCCTGGTCTCCAACGGCGTCGCGGCGCTGCTCGCGCACCCGGACCAACTGCGCCGCCTGCGCGCCGACCCGGGCCTGGTGCCCACCGCGGTGGAGGAGTTCCTGCGGTACGACGCCCCGATCCAGAACGTCATCCGGGTGGCCCGGGAACCGGTCGAGGTGGAGGGCGTGAAGATCCGGGCGGGTCGGACCGTCCTGCTGCTGCTCGGCGCCGCCAACCGGGACGCCACCGTGTTCGCCGACGCCGAGCGCCTGGACGTCGGTCGTGACCCCAACCCGCATCTCGGATTCGGCGGCGGGTTGCACCACTGTCTCGGCACCGCGATGGCCCGGTTGATGTCGGTGATCGTGTTCGAGCGGTTGGTGCGGACGGTGGAGATCCTCGGACCGGCGGGGCCGCCGGTCCGGCGCCGACACGCCAGCCTGCGCTCGTACGACCAGCTACCGTTGCTGGTACGACCGCGCTGACCCGGGTGTGTCGGCTGTCTGGGCCGGAGGCGGCTGGGTAGGGTGGATGTCGTCTGTCGACATCAGGAGGATCCACACATGTCCGATGTGGTCGCGCCGGTGATCCCTTTCCTTCGCTACCGGGACCCGGGTGCCGCCATCGACTGGCTCTGCTCCGCCTTCGGGTTCACGCTGCTGGAGAAGACCACCGGTGGCGAGGGTCAGGTGGTGCACGCCGAGCTGCGGTGGGGCATCGGCACGTTCCAACTCGGTCCGGCCGGCTCGTCCAGCCTGCCCATGGCCAGCCCACGGGACCTGCCGATGACCAGCCAGGGCGTCTACGTCTACGTCGGTGACGCCGTCGACGCCCACCACGACCGGGCGGTGGCGGCCGGCGCCGAGGTGGTCATGCCGCTCACCGACACCGACTACGGCTCGCGGGAGTACGTCGTCCGCGACCTCGAGGGCCACCTGTGGGGTTTCGGCAGCTACGCCCCGAAGCTCGACTGACCGTCGACGACAGAACGTCGGCTTCATGTCGTCCGCCGGACGCAAAGAGCACATAGAGTGATTGTTCGTCCTGACAGGCTCGCCGTATCGACTCCGAGGAGTGACCCATGGCCGATTCCTCCGTGCCGCCCACCGTCGCCCCCTACATCGCCTACGAGAACCCGGCCAAGGCCATCGAGTGGCTGGTGAACACGTTCGGTTTCACCACGCTCGGGGTCTTCGACGACGGCCAGGGCAACGTGTACCACGCCGAGTTGAAGATCGGTGACCACGGTCTGATCATGATCAACCCGGCCAACGGTCAGCTGCGGCTCGGCGAGCCGAGGGCGCTCGGTGCCGCCACCGCCGGCACGTTCGTCCGCGTCGAGACCGACACCGAGGTGGACGCGCTGCACGCCAAGGCGGTCGCCGGTGGCGCCGAGATCCTGCTCGCGCCGGAGAGCAAGCCGCACGACTCGTACGAGTTCACCTGCCAGGACCCGCAGGGCCACGTGTGGACCATCGCGACCTACCGGACCGCGCTCGGCTGATCCGACCCGCGACACACCGCGGCCCCGGTACCCTCCGCGACGGAGGTACCGGGGCCGCTGTTCGTGTCGGCCGAACCTGATCAGCGGCGAGGCAGCAGGAAGCTACCCAGCAGGGCCAGCGCGAAGCTGATCACGCTGAACCAGAGCGTGCCGACCATGGCCCGTTGGAAGCTGATCTGGCTGGCCTCGAACGACCGCTGTTCGATCACTTCGACGGCCCGGTCACCGCCGCCGGCGGCCACGGTCGCGCTGTCGCAACCGGTCGGCGGCAGCGTCGGGTCGGCGGCGCCGAGCTGGGTGGTCACGCAGTCCCGGAAACGTTGCCCGATCTGCTCGGCCTGGCCCTCGGCGACACCGACGGCGACCAGGTCCGCCCGCAGACGCGGTCCCACGTCGTCGGTGGCGGTGGGGGCGTTGGCGGCGATCAGGCTGAAGAAGAGCGTGCCGCAGGCGGCGATGCCCAGCGTCACACCGATCTGGTAGTTGGCGTTCACCACCCCGGAGGCCGATCCGGCCTGATGCCCGGGCACGTCGTGCAGGGAGTACCCCATCAGCGGCGGGAAGGTCATACCCATGCCGGCACCGCCGATGAACATCGGCACGAGCAACTGCCAGATGGTCACCTGCGGGGTGCTGTCGATCACCCACATGAACCAGAACATGCTGGCGATCAGCAGCACCAACCCGAGCTGGAGGCCCACCCGACCGAGCTTCGGCGTGATCCAGCGGGCGGAGAGCCAGCCGAGCAGCGGCACCGCGATGTCCCAGGGCAGCCCGGCCAGGCCGGCGCGCAGGATGCTGTAGCCCACGCCGATCTGCACGTAGATCGTGATGACCAGGAAGAACGACATCACCGCGCCCTGGAAGAGGAAGACCACCACCAGGCCGGAGCTGAACGAGCGGTGCCGGAACAGCGACAGCGGCACCAGCGGCGACTCGGTGCGGGAGCGCTGGTGCAGCACGAACAGCGCGAACACCACCAGACCGGCGACCATCATGGCGTACGTCCACAGCGGCCAGCCGTGCTCGCGACCCTGCACCAGCGGATAGACGATCAGCATCACCGCCGCCGTGATCAGCGTCGCGCCGACCACGTCGAGCCGTTCCCCACGGTTGCGCTCGGACTCGGGCAGCAGCGCCCGCGCGGCGAAGAACGCCGCGATGCCGATCGGGACGTTGACCAGGAAGATCATGCGCCAGCCGAGGCCGCCCACGTTCGCGGTGGTCAGCAGCGCGCCGACCAGCGGACCGCCGACCGTACCGAAGGCGAGCGCGGCGCTGAGCGCGGCGAACGCCCGGCCGCGTTCCTTGGGGGCGTAGAGCAACTGGATCAGCGTGTAGACCTGCGGCACCATCACCGCGCCCATCGCGCCCTGCAGGAAGCGCAGCACGATGAGCTGCTCGGGCGACTGGGCCATGCCGGCGAGCAGCGAGGTGAAGGTGAAGCCGGCGACACCGATCAGGAACATCCGCCGTACGCCGACGATGTCGCCGAGCCGACCGGAAATGATCAGCATCGAGGCGAAGGCGAGCGCGTAGCCGGCCACCAGCCACTGCATGGTGGAGGCGGTGGCGTTGATGCCGTCCCGGATCGACGGCAGCGCCACGTTGACGATGGTGATGTCGAGCAGGTCCAGCACGAACCCGGTGAGCACCACGATCAGGGCGAGGGTGCGCTTGCGACCGGTGACCGGTGGTACGAACTCGTCGGGTGGCGTCGCGGCCGGCGCAGGCGCCGACACCGTGTCGGTGTCGGTTCCTGGCGACGTGCGAGTGTCGTCAGACATCAGATCCCTCTCCTGGGGGGTTCGGTGGACGTGACGGTGCGGGTGCGTCCCCGGTGTCCGGGCACGGAAGGAGATCACCCGGTCGCGCTAGGTCAGCAACTTATTGGAAATGTGTGTCGATGCGAAACCCGCCACACCGGAGCGGATCGGGTCGAGCAGTGAATTGCCGTCGTGAGTGGACACGACAAGGTTTCTGCCGAGACTCGCCAGTGCGGCGGCGTACCCGGTGGGGGCGGCCAGGTCGGCGAGGTGTAGCCGGGTGGCGGGCGCGGACGCGCCGGTCCACCGCAGCATCCGGGCCGGCTGGTCCGGTGCGGACACCGTGATCGTTGCTGGGTCGACGGTCAGGCCGTCTCCGGTCGCCTTGACCAGTGCCTCCTTCCTGGTCCAGTAGCGGATGAAGGCGGCCGTGCGGTCCCGGTCGGCGGTGGCCGCGACCACCGCGCGCTCGACCGGGGACAGGGCGCGCCACGGGAGGTCCCGTCCGCGTACCGCGATCCGTTCGACGTCCACCCCGACCTCGGTCCGGCCGGCGAACGCCACCGCACACCACCGGCCGGAGTGCGCGACGGAGAACGTCACCGGTGCGGCGGGTACGCGCAGCGCCGGCTTGCCGTGCGGACCGCCGCACTGTCGGCACACCGCCTCGAAGCGCAACCCGGTGGCCGGGGTGTCGAGCATCCCGGCGAGCACCAGCCGGGTCAGCGCCCGGGCGGTGAGGTGTGTCGCGCGCGAGTGCGGGTCGGTGAACCCGGCGTGCCGGTCGCGTTCGGGCGCGGACAGCAGGGCGAGCAGGCGCTCGTCGTCCGGTGACCCGACCTCGGCCCACCAGACCTGGCAGGTGCCCTCCACGGGCGGGCCGGTCACCATCGCGGGTGCCACCTCTCCGCCGGTCACCACCGGGGTCTGACCGGCCGTCATGCCGTCGTATGTGGAGCCTATTGCAAGTAGCATGTTCTTTCTACTGTACGTATCCGTGTCGGCTTGTTACCTTGGCGTCGGCACGGACTCGTGTGGCGGTGCCGGACAACTCCGTCGAACAGGGGAGACCCAGATTGGGCGTCGAGGCCGAACACACACGACCCTTCACCCGGGACGGCATGCGGGACGACATCGCGGCCGTCCTCGGTGAACCACCCGGCACTGTCGCTGACGACGCCGACCTGCTCCAGCTCGGTCTCGACTCGATCGGTGTGATGCGACTGGTGGCCCGCTGGCACCAGCGGGGCGTGACGGTGAGCTTCGCGGAGTTGGTCGAGGGACGCACCCTGGACGACTGGTGGGCAATGGTCGCCGGGCGGGCCCCCGCCGACGCGGTGACGCCCGACGCGCCGCCGCTGACCGTCGTCGACGCGGACGAACCCTTCGACCTCGCCGCGATGCAACACGCGTACTGGGTGGGGCGGGGCGACGGCCAGGCCCTCGGCGGCGTCGGCGCGCACTTCTACAACGAGTTCGACGGCAGCGGCGTGGACCCGGCCCGGCTCGACGCCGCGGTCCGTGCCCTGCTGCGCCGACACGGGATGCTGCGGGCCCACTTCGACGACGACGGCCGGCAGCGCATCCTGCCGGAGAGCCCCTGGCCCGGCCTGACCGTGCACGACCTGCGGGCCTACGACCACGCCGAGGCCGAGCGGACCCTGCTCGACCTGCGCGACCGACTGTCGCACCGGCGGCTGGAGGTCGGCCGGGGCGAGGTCTTCGACGTGCAGCTCTCGCTGCTGCCCGACGGCGGTACGCGCTGCCACGTGCACATCGAGATGCTGGTGGCCGACGCGCACAGCTTCCGGATCCTGATGTCGGAACTCGCCCGCCTCTATCGGGACCCGGACGCCGAGCTGCCCCCGATCGCGCTGGACTACCCGAGCTACCTGGCGACCCTGCGGGAGCGCCGGGTCGGCGAACGGGACGCGGACCAGGCGTACTGGCAGGCGCGGCTGTCCGAGCTGCCCGGCCCGCCGGAGCTGCCGCTGGCCGTGGACCCGCAACAGGTCAGCGGCCAGCGGGTGGTCCGGCACCACCACTGGGTCGCCGCCGACCAGGTCGAGCGACTGACCCGCCGCGCCCGCACCTACGGGCTGACCCTGCCGGTGCTGTTCCTGGCCGCCTTCGGGCACGTGCTGGGCCGGTGGAGCACCGCCGGCCGATTCCTGCTCAACCTGCCGCTCTACGACCGGCAGCCGGTGCACCCGGACGTCGCCCACCTGGTCGGCGACTTCACCAACCTGCTGCTGCTGGAGGTGGACACCACCGCCGAGCGCGACTTCGCCGCCTTCGCCCGCGCCGTGCAGGAGCGGCTGCGCGCCGACGCCGCCCACCCCGGCTACACCGGAGTGGACGTGCTGCGGGACCTGACCCGGCTGCGCGGCGGTACGCCCGTCGGCGCCCCGGTGGTCTTCACCAGCGCGCTCAGCCTCGGTGAACTGTTCGACGGCGAGGTGCGGGAGAGCTTCGGCGCACCCGGCTGGACCATGTCGCAGACCCCGCAGGTCTGGCTGGACGTGCAGGTCACCGAGCGCGAGCACGGGCTGTTCGTGAACTGGGACTGCGTCGAGGAACTCTTCCCGGCCGGGCTGGTCGGCGAGATGTTCGACGCGTACCTGCGGATCCTCGGCTGGCTGCTCGACGACGACGCCGACTGGGCCGCGTACCCGCCGGAGCTGCTGCCGGAGCGGACCCGGCAGGTCCGCGCGGCGGCCAACGACACGGCCCGTCCGGTCCGTCGTCGTCGGCTGCACGACGATTTCTTCACCCGCGCCGCCGCCGAGCCGGACCGCCCGGCGCTGCTCTGGGGCACCGACGGCCGGCTCGACTACGGCGACCTGGCCGCGCAGGCCGACCGCATCGCCGGAGCGCTGGTCGCCAACGGGCTGCGCCCCGGCGACCCGGTGGCGGTCACCGTCGAGAAGGGACCTCGACAGGTCGTCGCGGTGCTCGGCGTGCTGCGGGCCGGCGGCGTGTACGTGCCGGTCGGCGTCGACCAGCCGGCCGCCCGCCGAGCGAGGATCCACGCGGTGGCCGGGGTACGGCACGTGGTGGCCGGCGTAGCGCTGCCGGAGCTGCCGACGGACCTGTGCGTGATCGACGTGGCGGACCGCTCGTACCCGGCGGCCGGACCGGTTCCCGGCAGCGACGACGACCCGGCCTACCTGCTGTTCACCTCCGGCTCCACGGGTGAGCCGAAGGGTGTGCAGGTGCCGCACCGGGCGGCGGTCAACACGATCGACGACATCGGCCGGCGCTTCGACGTCGGCCCGGACGACCGGGTGCTCGCGGTCTCGGCCCTCGACTTCGACCTCTCCGTGTACGACATGTTCGGGATGCTGAGCGTCGGTGCGGCGCTGGTCTGCGTCGGCGAGGACGAGCGGCGTGACGCCGACCGGTGGGTGGAACTGGTCCGGCGACACCGGGTGACGATCTGGCAGTCCGTGCCGGCGTTGCTGGACATGCTGCTGACCGCCGGCACCGACGGCGACCTGCCGCTGCGACTGGCCCTGCTGGGCGGCGACTGGGTCGGGCTCGACCTGGCCGGACGGCTGGCCACGCAGGCGCCGGGCGCGGTCCTGGTGGCGCTCGGCGGCACCACGGAGACCGCGATCCACTCCACCGTCCAGGTGGTGCCGGTGCCGGTGCCCGACGACTGGCGCTCGGTGCCGTACGGCGTGCCCCTGGCCAACCAGCTCATGCGGGTGACCGACCCGGCGGGCCGGGACCGGCCCGACTGGGTCACCGGTGAACTCTGGATCGGCGGCCGGTCGGTGGCCGACGGCTACCGCGGCGACCCCGCCCGCACCGCCGCCCAGTTCCGCGAGATCGACGGGGTGCGCTGGTACCGCAGCGGTGACCTGGCCCGCTACCACCCGGACGGCACCGTGGAGTTCCTCGGCCGGGCCGACGCCCAGGTGAAGATCCGGGGTCACCGGATCGAGTTGGGGGAGATCGAGACCGCGTTGGAACGGCACCCCGCCGTCCGCCGCGCGGTCGCGGTCGCCCTCGGTACGCCCCGACAACTCGCCGTCGCCGTCACCACCGACACCGACCTGGACCCGGCCGCGTTGCGCGACTGGCTGGCCGAGCAGGTGCCCGGCTACATGGTGCCCGAGCGGGTGGTGCTCACCGACGACCTGCCGCTGTCGGCCAACGCCAAGATCGACCGACGGGCGGTGACCCGCCTGGTCGAAGCCGCCAGCCCCGGCCCCGAGCAGCTCGAACCGCCGGTCGGCGACATCGAGCGCGAGGTGGCCCGGATCTGGGCCGACCTGCTCGGGGTACCCGCCGTCGGGCGGCGGCAGAGCTTCTTCACCGCCGGTGGCGACAGCCTGGTCGCCACCCGGTCGATGGCCCTGCTCGCCGCCGCCGGGCTGGACGGTGCGAACCTGCGCCAACTCTTCGCCACCCCGGTGCTGGCCGACTTCGCCGCCACCCTGCGCCGCGCCGAGGGGAGCCGCCCGGTCGTCGTCGAGCTGCGGGCCGACCCGGCGAACCGGTACGCGCCCTTCCCGCCCACCGACGTGCAGCGGGCGTACTGGCTGGGGCGCAGCAGCGAGTTCGCCCTCGGTGGCGTCGGCTCGCACTGGTACTGGGAGTTCGACGGCGCCGACGTCGACCTGGACCGGCTGGAGGACGCGGTCGACCTGCTGGTCACCCGGCACGACATGCTCCGCGCGATCTTCGACGACGACGGCGACCAGCGGGTGCTGGCCGAGGTCGACCGGTTCCGGATCACCGTCCACGACGGCGGTGACGCCGAACTGCGCGACCTGCGGGAGCGGATGGCCCACCGGGTCCCCGACCCGAGCCGGTGGCCGCTGCTGGCGATCGCCGCCGTCCGGTACGCCGACGGCCGGGTCCGGATCGGTTTCAGCTTCGACTACATCGTGCTCGACGCGCTCAGCATCGTGATCTTCTTCGACGAGCTGACCACGCTCTACACCGACCCGGCGGCATCGCTGCGGCCGGTCGGGGTGACCTTCCGCGACTACGTGCTGGCCGACTCGTCGGCCGTGGAGGACGACCAGCGGTACTGGCGGGAGCGGCTGGACAGCCTCCCGCCCGCGCCGCCGCTGCCGCTGGCCGTGGACCCGGAGACCGTGGTCGCCCCGCGCTTCATCCGCCGGGAGGACCGGCTCGACCCGACCCAGTGGGCCCGGCTGACCGAGCAGGCCCGCCGGCACGGGGTGACCCCGGCCAGCGTCCTGGCCGCCGCCTTCGCCGAGGTGCTGTCGGCCTGGAGCGGTCGCGGGGAGCTGACCCTCAACCTCACCCTGTTCAACCGCCGGGACGTGCACCCCGACATCAACAACATCCTCGGCGACTTCACCTCCCTGCTGCTGCTGGCGCACCGGGCGGGGGAGGGGGACACCTGGCTGGACGTGGTCCGGCGGACCCAGGAGCAGGTCTGGGAGGGGATGGCCCACGACTCGGTCTCCGCGCTGTGGGTGCTGCGCGAACTCGCCCGCCGTCAGCAGGGCGGCGCGGTGAGCATGCCGGTGGTGTTCACCAGCGCGCTCGGCGTCGCCGGTGGCATGAGCGAGATGTCGTTCCCCTTCGGCGAGCTGGTCTGGGGCATCTCGCAGACCCCGCAGGTCTGGCTCGACAACCAGGTGATGGAGCGCGACGGCGGGCTGGTCTACAACTGGGACTCGGTCGACGAACTGTTCCCGGCCGGACTGCTCGACGCCATGTTCGACGCGTACCGGGCGCTGCTGCTGCGGCTGACCACGGCGGACTGGGACGCGGTGCCCCCGGCGCCGCTGCCGGCGGCGCAGCGGCGGGTCCGGGACACGGTCAACGACACCGCCGGCCCGCTGCCGACCGGCCTGCTGCACACCGGCTTCTTCACGCACGCCGCCACCACGCCCGACGCCACCGCCGTGGTGACCGCCGACGGCGTGCCGGTCGACTACCGCGAACTCGCCGTGCGGGCGCTGCGCCTCGGCGGGGCGTTGCGCACGCACGGCGTCCGGCCCGGCGACGCCGTCGCGGTCACCCTGCCGCGCGGCGTGGACCAGGTCGCCGCGGTGCTCGGCGTGCTCGCGGCCGGCGGCCACTACGTCCCGGTCGGCGTCGACCAGCCGGCCGAACGCCGCGACCGGATCTACGCCCGGGCCGGGGTACGGGCCGTCGTCGCCCGGCCCGACCTGGACACCGGTCATCCGGTGGTGGCGCCGGACACGCCCGCCACCCCGCTGCCCGCACCCGTCGAGGTGGACCCGGAGCAGCTCGCCTACATCATCTTCACCTCCGGCTCCACCGGCGAGCCGAAGGGCGTGGAGATCACCCACCGGGCGGCGCTGAACACCGTCGACGACATCAACACCCGCTACGGCGTCGGCCCCGACGACCGGGTGCTGGCCATCTCGGCGCTCGACTTCGACCTCTCCGTGTACGACCTGTTCGGGCTGCTCGGCGTCGGCGGCGCGGTGGTCTGCGTCGCCGACGAGGATCGGCGGGAGGCGCGCCGGTGGGCCGCCGCCGCCCGCAGTGCCGGTGTCACGGTCTGGAACTCGGTGCCCGCGCTGCTGGACATGCTGCTGGTGGCGGCCGACACCGACGGTCTGCCCGACCGGCTGCGGCTGGCCCTGCTCTCCGGCGACTGGGTCGGGCTCGACCTGCCCGGCCGGCTGCGCGACCGGTGCCCCGAGGCCCGGTTCGTCGCGTTGGGCGGGGCCACCGAGGCGGCCATCTGGTCCAACGCCTGCGAGGTCGACGTGGTGCCCGCGCACTGGCGGTCCGTGCCGTACGGCCTGCCGCTGCGCAACCAGCGCTACCGGGTGGTCGATCCACGCGGCCGGGACTGCCCGGACTGGGTGCCCGGTGAACTGTGGATCGGCGGCGTCGGGGTGGCCCGGAGCTACCGGGGCGACCCGGAGACCACCGCACGACAGTTCGTCACCGTGGACGGACAGCGGTGGTACCGCACCGGGGACCTCGGCCGGTACTGGCCCGACGGAACGCTGGAGTTCCTCGGCCGGGTCGACTTCCAGGTCAAGATCCGTGGGCACCGGATCGAGCTGGGGGAGATCGAGGCGGCCGCGGAGGCGTACGCCGGGGTGGCCCGCGCCGTCGGGCTGACCGTCGGCGAGGGTACGCACCGGCGGCTGGCGCTGGCCGTGGTCGCCGCCGACGAGCCGGTCGACGAGGCGGCGCTGGTCGGCTTCCTGGCGTCTCGGCTGCCCAGCTACATGGTGCCGGAGCGGGTGGTCGGCGTACCCGGGCTGCCGCTGACCGCCAACGGCAAGGTGGACCGTCGGGCGTTGACCGCCCAGGTGGACACCGAACCCGACGACGCGGCCGACGAGAGCCCGCGCGGGGACAGCGAGAAGCTGATCGCCGAGATCTGGGCCGAGGTGCTCGACTGCGAGCGGATCGGCCGGCAGCAGAGCTTCTTCGCCCTGGGTGGGGACAGCCTGCTGGCCACCCGGCTGGTGGAGACGCTGCGGTCGCGCCACGGGGTGGAGCTGTCGCTGCGGCAACTGTTCCTGGCGCCGACCGTGGCGCAGTTGGCAGACGTCTTCGACGCCCACCGCGGCGCGGTGGAACCCGGTGACTTCGAGGAGGGCACGATATGAGTCAGTCGTCCGCCGGTGACCTGCTCGCCGAGCTGGAGAGCGTGGGGGTACGGGTCTGGTTGGAGGCCGGTCAACTGCGCTTCCGGGCACCGCAGGGGGCGATGACGCCGGATCGCCGCGAGGCGTTGCGCGCCCGCCGCGACGAGATCGTGGCGCACCTCGACAACGCCGCCGGCAACGGCACCCTGGTCCCCGACCGGGCGCACCGGCACGACCCGTTCCCGGTCACCGACGTGCAGGCGGCGTACCTGCTCGGGCGGGGCGAGACGTTCGCGTACGGCGGCGTCGCCTGCCACGGCTACGGCGAACTGGTCTATCCCGAGCTGGACCCGGAGCGGATGACCGCCGCCTGGCGGGCCCTGATCGCCCGGCACGACATGCTCCGCGCGGTGGTGGAGGCCGACGGCGCACAGCGCGTGCTGGCGGAGGTGCCGCCGTTCGAGGTGCCGGTGATCGACCTGACCGGCCGCCCCGAGGCGGTGGTCGAGGCGGCGGCCAGCGCGGTCCGCGCCGAGATGGACCACCTGGTGCACACGCCCGACCGGTGGCCGCTGTTCGCCGCCCGGATCACCCGCGCCGACCACCGGACCGTGCTGCACGTGTCGATCGACTTCCTGATCGCCGACTTCATCAGCGTCCAGGTGGTGCTCGACGAGTTGCACCGGCTCTATCACCGGCCGGACGAGCCGCTGCCGCCCCTGGAGATCACCTTCCGGGACTACCAGCTCGCCGAGCGCGCGGTGCGGGAGAGCCCGCGCCACGAGCGGGACAAGCAGTGGTGGCTGGCCCGGGTCGACGACCTGCCGGCCGCGCCGGAACTGCCCACGGTGGCCCGTCCCGCCGACAGCGAGGGCCGGTTCCGCCGCTGGGAGACCCGGTTGTCGCCGCAGGTCTGGGAGGGGCTGCGGCAGCGCGCCGGCCGGCACGGGGTCAGCCCGTCCGGTGCGGTGCTGGCCGCGTTCTCGGACACCATCGCCGCGTACAGTCGGCGGTCCCGGTTCACCCTCGACATCACCCTGCTCAACCGGGCACCGGTGCACGATCAGGTCAACGCCCTGGTCGGTGACTTCACCTCGGTGGACCTGCTGGCCGTGGACGCCGACCCGACCCGCCGGTTCGACGAGCGGGCCCGGGACCTGCAGGCCCAGCTCTGGGAGGACCTGGACCACCGCTCGTTCAGCGGCATCGAGGTGATGCGGGAGATCGCCCGCCGGCAGGGCGCCGAGGCGGCGCTGTTCCCGGTGGTCTTCACCAGCGCCATCGGCATCACCTCGGCCGGGGCCGCCGCCGACGGCGCGCCGCTGGGCGAGCTGGGCTACGGGATCAGCCAGACGCCGCAGGTCTGGATCGACTGCCAGAACATCGAGCGCGACGGCGGACTGGTGTCCAACTGGGACGTCCGGGAGGAGGTCTTCCCGCCCGGCGTGGTCGACGACATGTTCGCCGCGTACGACGCGTTGCTGCACCGGCTGGCCGGCGACGACGCGGCCTGGACCGGGACCGGGCACCCGGACCCGCCCGAGGCGACGCGGGACCGCCGCGCCGAGACCAACCGGACGCACGCGCCGGTCCCCGCCGGGATGCTGCACGACCGGGTGGTGTTGCAGGCGCTGAGCACCCCGGACCGGCCCGCCGTCGTCTCCGCCGACCGCACTCTGGACTACGCCGAGCTGCTGGGTCGGGCCGCCGGGGTGGCCGAGGCGCTGACCGCCGCCGGCTGCCGCCGCCAGGAACTGGTCGCGGTGGTCATGGACCGGGGCTGGGAGCAGGTCGTCGCGGTGCTCGGCGCGTTGCTGGCCGGCTGCGTCTACGTACCGGTGGACACCTCGCAACCGGCGGCGCGCCGCCGGACCATCCTGACCAACGCCGGGATCCGTTGCGCGCTGACCCAGTCCGGAGTGGACCGGGACGGCTGGGCCGAGGGGCTGCGCCTGCTCGACGTGGACCTGCTGGGCACCGGACAGCCGCAGCCGGTCGAGGGCTCCGGCGACCCGGAAGAGTTGGCGTACGTCATCCACACCTCCGGCTCCACCGGCACCCCCAAGGGCGTCATGATCAATCACCGGGGCGCGGTGAACACGGTGCTCGACATCAACGAGCGCTTCGGGATCGGGCCCGACGACCGGGTGCTCGGCCTCTCCAACCTCGGCTTCGACCTGTCGGTGTACGACATCTTCGGGCCGCTGTCGGTGGGCGGTGCGGTGGTGCTGCCCGACCCGCAGCGCCGGGGCGACCCGTCGCACTGGGCCGACCTGGTCGGCACGCACGGCGTCACGGTGTGGAACTCGGTGCCCGCCCAGTTGCAGATGCTGCACGACTACCTCGTCTCGGCCACGGACACCGTGCCGGCCGGGCTGCGGCTGGCGATGCTCTCCGGCGACTGGATCCCGGTGGCGCTGCCGGACCAGATCCGCGCCCGGGTGCCCGGACTGCGGATCGTCAGCCTCGGCGGGGCGACCGAGGCGTCCATCTGGTCGATCTGGTATCCGATCGAGCAGGTCGACCCGGAGTGGCGCAGCATCCCGTACGGTCGTCCGCTGACCAACCAGAGCTTCCACGTGCTCGATGCGGCGCTGCGGCCCCGCCCGGACCTGGTCACCGGCGAGCTGTACATCGGCGGCGTGGGGCTGGCGCTGGGCTACCTCAACGACCGCGAGCGCACCGCCGAGCGGTTCGTCGTGCACCCGCAGACCGGTGAGCGGTTGTATCGCACCGGTGACCTGGGCCGGTATCTGCCCGACGGCACCATCGAGTTCCTCGGCCGGGAGGACCTCCAGGTCAAGATCCGGGGCTACCGGATCGAGTTGGCCGAGATCGAGGCGGCGTTGGGCGGACACCCGGCGGTCGCCGGGGCGGTCGTGGTGGTCGACGGGGACACCCCGCTGGAGCGCCGGCTGGCCGCGTTCGTCGAACCGGCCGGACGGCCGGTCACCGCCGCACAGGCCGAGCACGACCAGACGACCGTCGGGCAGCTCGGCGTGGACGCCTGCGCCGACGCGGACAGCACGCTCGCCGGTGTCGACCGGGACCGCTACCTGGCGTACGCGCACCGGCTGGACGACGTCGCGCTGCCGGCCATGGTGGACGCGTTCCGCGCCGCCGGGCTGTTCGCCGCCGGCAGCCGGCACCCGCTGACGGACCTGCTGGAGACCGCGCACGTCGCGCCCCGCCACCACCGGCTGGTCCGGCGCTGGTTGCGCGCGCTCACCGGCGCCGGCCTGCTCGACCAGGACGCCGACGGCCGGTACGGGCTGACCCCGGCGGGCGCGGCGGCGGACACCGACGCCGGATGGCGGGAGGTCGCGCAGCTCGCCGACGCCGAGGACCGGGACCTGCTGGACTACTTCCGGGCCAGCACCGCGCAACTGCCCGCACTGCTGCGCGGCGAGGACGACCCGCTGGCGCTGCTGTTCCCCCAGGGCCGGGTGGACGTCTCGCAGGGCCTCTACGAACGCACACTGTTCAACAGGTGGGCCAACGAGGCGGCGGCGGCCCTGGTGCGGCGGATCGCCGAGCAGCGGATCGAGCCCGGGGCGCTGCGGGTGCTGGAGGTGGGCGCCGGAGCCGGCGGCACCACCGCCGCCGTACTCGCCGCGCTGGACGGGCACGAGGTGGACTACCTGGCCACCGACCTGTCCCCGTTCTTCCTGGGCGAGCTGCGGACCCGGTTCGGCGAGCGGCCCGGCCTGCGCCTGGAGGCGGTCGACATCGACCGGGACCTGGCCGGGCAGGGCCTGTCCCCGAACTCGTTCGACGTCATCGTGGCCGGCGACGTGCTGCACGCCAGCGCCGACGTGGGCCGCGCGCTGGACCGACTGCGCGAGGTGCTCGCCCCGCAGGGCTGGCTGGTCGCCTGCGAGATGACCCGCGACCACCACCAGATCATGACGTCGCTGGAACTGCTGGTCCGGGTGGACGAGGCCACGGCCGACTTCACCGACCTGCGGCAGGGCACCGAGCAGGTGTTCCTCGACCGACGCTCCTGGCTGGACGTGCTGGGCGCGGCGGGCGCGGCGCAGCCGCTGTGCCTGCCCGAGCCGGACGGCTTCATCGCCGAGCTGGGCATGTGCGTGCTGGCCGCCCGGTTCAAGACCGACCGGGTGCGGATCTCCCGCGACGACCTTACCGAGCACCTGGCCGGGCGACTGCCGCAGTACATGGTGCCGTCGGTGGTCCAGGTCGTCGACGCCCTGCCACTCAACGCCAACGGCAAGGTCGACCGGGCGGCGCTGCGCCGTCGACTGCCCAGGCGGGGTACGGCGACCGCCGCCGGGTCGTCCGGTGCCCTCGGCAGTGACCTGGAACGCCGGATCGCGGCGGTCTGGGCCGAGGCGCTGCGGCTGCCCCGGGTCGGCCGGGACGAGAACCTCTTCGAACTCGGCGGGGACTCCCTGGTCGCGGCGCAGATCACCGGCCGGATCCTGGAGGAGGTCCCGCAGGCCGCCGGGCTCTTCTTCGACCAGTTGCTGCGGCAGGTGCTGGAGCAGCCCACGGTGGCCGCCCTCGCCGGGCACATCGAGGCGGAGTCGGCCACCCCGGTCACCGCGTCGGCGTCGGAGCCGGTCACGTCGAGCGGGGACGGGCTGTCCGTGCGGCACGAGGGTGCCGAGGGGGTGCCCTGGGTGCTGGTGCCCGGCGGTGCGGACGCCGACCCGTACGCGGGTCTGGTGCCGCACCTGGCGGCGACCGGTCCGGTGCTCGGGTTGGCCCCGGGCGCGGCCGACGACCTGCTCCGGGTCGCCGCCGCGCAGGCCCGGCTGGTCACCGCGGCCGGACACCCGGCGGTACGGCTGGTCGGGTACGGCCTCGGCGCCACGGCCACGCTGGAGGTGGCCCGGTCGCTGATCGAGGCCGGCGGGCAGGTCGACGCGGTGGTGCTGATCTCGCCGTGGCGGCCCACCCCCGGCGGTGACCCGGCGGCGGTGTATCAGGCGGAGACCGGTGCCGGGGAGCCCGGCGAGGACTTCGTCGCGCGACTGGCGGCCGTCGTCCGACACGAGCCGACGCTCTACGCCGGTGACCTCGTCGTGCTGCGGCCCACCGGCGCGGTGCCCTACGACGCGCAGGACCTGGAGTTCTGGGCCGATCTGTGCCTGGGCGACGTCCGCACGGTCGACGTGGACGCCGACCACCTGACGGTGCTGGGTCCGGCGGCCGGTACCGCGCTGGCGGCCCTCGACCCGGAGCCGGCGCGGTGACCGCTGTCGCCGTGCTCGGTGCCTCCGGGGCGGTCGGGCGGGCGGCGGTGGCGCTGCTGCGGTCCTGGGACGTCGGCCCGCTGCGGGTCGGCGCCCGGCGTCCCCCGCAGCTCGACGGCGTCGACCGGATGGTCGTGGACGCCCGCGACGCGGCCGACCTGGCCCGGTTCTGCGCCGGGGCCCGGGTGGTGCTCAACTGCGCCGGCCCGGCCGTGGAACTGGTCGACGGGGTGGCCCGCGCGGCGGTGGCGGCCGGTGCCGACTACGTCGACGCGGCCGGTGACGACGCGCTGCACGCCGCGGTGGCGGCGGTGGCCGACGGCAGCGGTCGGGCGGCGGTGGTGTCGGCCGGCATGATGCCCGGACTGACCGGGCTGCTGCCCCGGCTGTTGGCCGCCCACCTGCCCGACGGCGAGCGGCTGACCGGGTACGTCGGTGGGCGGGACCGGTTCACCCTGACCGCCGCCGTGGACTACGTCGCCGCCGACGAGAGTTTCGGCTGGCCCGCCGCGGCCTGGCGGGACGGCCGGGTGGTGCGCAACGCGCTGCGCCCGGTGCCGGAGCTGACCCTGCCGTGGTTCCCCGAGCCGGTCACCGCGCAGCCCTACCTGGGCACCGAGACCGCCCGGGTGGCCGCCGCGCTGGGGCTGCGACAGGTCGACTGGTATTCGGTCTTCGCCGGTGAACGGGTGCTGGCCGCGCTGCGGGCCGTCCCCGGGGCCGCCGAGGGCGGGCACCGGGAGTCCGGCGAGCGACTGTGCCGGGCGGCGGAGCTGGACCTGTTCGGCCACCCGGCGTACCAGAACCTGGTGGTGACCCTCTCCGGGCCGAGTGGGGAGCGGACCGCCGTGGTCCGCAGCACCGGCGCCAGCGAACTCACCGGCAGCATGGCCGCGCTGACGGCCCGGGCGGTGCTGGCCGGCGCGGTGCCGCCGGGTGTCTGGCACGCCGACGAGGTCCTCGACCCGATCGCCACCGTCACCGAACTGGCGGCGGTGCCGGCGGTGCCGCTGGCCACCGTGGTGGCGGACGTCTCCGCCGTCGAGCAGTACGAGGAGGACGTGATATGAAGCGACCCACCCGGGTGGTCGTCTGCGGCACCCGGTTCGGCCAGGTCTATCTGGAGTCCTTCCGCGAGGCGGACCCGAGCTTCCAGCTCGCCGGTGTCCTCGCCGGTGGCAGCGACCGGTCCCGCGCCTGCGCCGCGCACTACGGCGTGCCGCTGTACACGGCGGTGGACCAGTTGCCCGACGACATCGACATCGCCTGCGTGGTCATCCGGGGCGGGCTGCTCGGTGGCCGTGGCTCCGAGCTGGCCATGGAGTTGATGGCGCGGGGCATACACGTGCTCCAGGAGCACCCGCTGCACCACGACGAGCTGGCCCGCTGCCTGCGCCAGGCCCGCCGGCACAAGGTGGTGTACCAGCTCAACCCGTTCTACCGGCACATCACCCCGGTCCGCCGGTTCCTCGGCGCGGCGGGCGAGCTGCTGCGTCGCCAGCCACCGCGCTACCTCGACGTGGCCTGCGGCTTCCAGTTGGCGTACTCGCTGCTGGACCTGCTCGGTCAGGCGCTCGGCGGGGTGCGACCGTGGCGGTTCACCGAGCTGCCGGCGCTGCCCCCGACGGTCACCTCGGCGACCGAGCTGGACCTGCCGTTCCGCAGCCTGGACGGGGTGCTGGCCGGGGTGCCGGTCACGCTGCGGGTGCAGAACCAGATGGACCCGGCCGACCCGGACAACTACGCCCACCTGATGCACCGGATCACCATCGGCACCGAGGCCGGCAACCTCACCCTGGTCGGCACGCACGGCCCGACGGTGTGGACCGCCCGGCCCGACTTCCCCCGCGAGGTCGCCGGCATCGGCGCCGACCCGCACTTCGCCGCCGACCGGGACACCAGCACCCCGAGCGCGGTCACCTTCGGCCCGAGCGAGGTGCCGCACTACGACACGGTCTTCGGCACCACCTGGCCGCAGGGCGTACGCCGGGCACTGTGGACCCTGCGGGACACCGTCGAGCGGGGCGAGGACCCGCTGCGGCAGGGCCAGTACCACCTGACGCTGTGCCAGCTGTGGCAGGAGCTGACGGCGATCCTCGGCCCCCCGGAGCTGGTCTCCGCCGAGCCGCCCCGAATGCTCGGCGCGGAGGACCTGGCTGCCCTGGCGGCGGCCGGTGAGGCGGCGGTGGCCGACCCGGCGCAGCCGCGGGAGCCGGCGGGAGTGGGCGGGTGACCTCGGTGGAGACCAGTGCGCGACGGTGGCTGCGCTGCTACCGGCCCCGGCCGGCGGCCACCGTGCGCCTGGTCTGCTTTCCGCACGCCACCGGCAGCGCCCCGTTCTATCGAAGCTGGGCCCGGGAGTTGCCGGACGACGTCGAGGTGCTGGCGGTGCAGTACCCGGGCCGGCTGGACCGGATCGCCGAGCCCGCGCTGACCGCCATGCCGGTGCTGGCGGACATGGTCACCGACGTGCTCGCGCCCCGGCGTGACCTGCCGATCGCCCTGTTCGGCCACAGCATGGGCGCCGCCGTCGCGTACGAGGTGGCGCGCCGGCTGGAGCGGCGGCACGCCGCGCCGCTGGCGCACCTGTTCGTCTCGGGACGTCCCGCGCCGTGCCACCACCGGCCGGGCAGCAAACACCTCGGCCCGGACGACGACCTCTGGGACGAGCTGCGCCGGTTGGGCGGCACCGACCCGGCGGCGCTGGAGAACCCGCAGCTCCGATCGGCGCTGATGCCGACGCTGCGGGCGGACTACCGGCTGATTGAGAGCTACCGCCCGGTCGACGCCGCGCCGTTGGCCACGCCCATCTCGGCGCTGGTCGGCGACGTGGACACCGAGGCGGCGGTGGACGAGGTGGCGGCCTGGGCCGGCTACACCCGGGCCGCTTTCGACCTGACCGTCTTCGACGGCGACCACTTCTATCTGGTGCCGCACCGGACGAAGGTGCTGGCCGGCGTCATCCGGAGCCTCGGCCTGACCTGACCGTGCCCGCCGCGTCGTGCGGCGGGTGCGCGGACCCGTCCAGGTGCCGCCGCCACAACTGACGCCGCCTCGGCTTGCCGCTGGTGGTGCGCGGGATGGTGCCGGACGGCACCGGCACCACCTGCACGTCGGCCCCCGGCACCAGCGGCGCGACCAGCGCGGGGATCCGGGGCAGCCAGTCCGACCGGGGATGTTCCAGGTGGACCACCACGGTCGGGGCTCCCGCCACCAGACCGAGCACGGTGGCCAGCCGCCCGGGCGGCGCGTCCAGGGCCGCGCCGAGCACCGCGTCGACGTCCTCGGCGAAGACGGTCCGCCCGTGGACCTTCAGGCTGTCGCCGAGGCGACCCAGCACGAAGAGCTGCCCGTCCCGCAGGAAGCCGGCGTCGCCGGTGCGGACCGTGCCGTCGAAGGGCGGGCCGCCCGCGTAACCGTCGGCGACCGACGCGCCGCCGACCACGATCTCACCGACCGTGCCGTCGCCCACCGGTCGGCCGTCGTCGTCGACCACCGCGATCCGGGCCCTGGTCACCGGCCCACCGCAGCCCACCACGGGTACGTCGTCCGGGCCGGGCACCTGCCGCCACCCGGTCCGCAGCGGCACCCCGGTCACCGCCAGCGTCGCCTCCGCCAGCCCGTACGCGGGCAGCAGCGCCTCGCGGCGCAGCCCGTGCGGAGCGAGCAGGTCGGCGAAGGCGGCCAGAGTGGCCGGTGGGATCCGTTCGGCGCCGACGATGACCGCCCGCCACTGCCGGAAGTCCAGCCCGGCGAGCTGCTCGGGGCGGACCCGCCGCAGCACGTGCGCCAGTCCGAAGCCGGGCATCGCGGTCAGCCGGGCCCCGTCGCGGCCGAAGCACTCCAGATAGCGGCTGGGTCGCCGGACGAACTCCGCCGGGGTGAGCAGCCACAGGTCGGCGCCGGTGACCACGGGTGCCAGCAGGCACCCGACCAGGCCCATGTCGTGGTGCACCGGCAGCCACGAGGCGGTCGCGTCGTCGGGTGTCATCTCCAGCCAGTCCCGGACCGCCGCGATGTTGGCCTCCAGGGCGGTACGCGGCACCCGCACCCCGCGTACCGCGCCGGTGGTGCCGGAGGTGAACTGGAGCAGCGCCACCCGGGCCGGCGCGACCGCCACCGGCTCCGCCACCTCGGTGGGCAGGTCCGCTACGTCGACCGTGGACACCCCGGCGTCGGCCGCCGCCCGGGCCACCGAGGGCGCGGACGCGGCGTCGACCACCAGCAGCCGGGGGCGCATCGCCGCCAGGGCCGCGCTCAGGTGCTCGGCGTACCGGTCGGGGTCGCCGAAGGCGGCGGGCGGGGCGAGCGGGGACACCGTCGCCCCGGCCAGCAGCGCGCCGAACAGGGTGCCGACGAATCCGGGCCCGGAGGGCAGCACCACCCCGACCACGTCGTCCGGGCGTACGCCCCGCGTGGCCAGCCCGGCGGCGTGTCCGTGGGCCAGCCGGGCCAGCCGCGCGTACGACCACCGGTCCCAGTCCCCGTCCGGGCGGGAGAACCGGATGCCCCGGTCGGCGCGCGGCTGCGCCAGCCAGGACAGCAGCCCGGTCATACCGGTCGGGCCTCGATCACCGGGAACATCGGGGTCTGCGTCGCCTCGACCAGTTCCAGCCCGGCCCCGGCCAGGATCGCCCGTTGCTCGTCCAGGCTGCGCGCGCCGCCCGCGCTCAACGTCAGCATCAGCATGTCCATCCGGCGGGCCAGCGGGGTGCTCTCCGCCTCGGACTGCCGTCCGGCCTCGAGGATGAACACCCGGCCCTGCGGGGACATCGCGGCCCGGATACGGCGCAGCACCCCGGTCGCCTCCTCGTCGCTCCAGCTGTAGAGGATCCGCTTGAGCACGTACGCGTCGCCGCCGGCGGGGATGTCGTCGGTGAGGAAGCTGCCGGGCACCACGCGTACCCGGTCGGTGACGCCGGCAGTGGCGAACGTCTCCGGCGCGTTCGCCACCACGCCGGGCTTGTCGAACAGCACACCGCGCATCCGGGGGAAGCGGCCCAGCAGGTCGGCGAGGAAGCGGCCGTTGCCGCCGCCGACGTCGACCACCGTGCCGAAGCGGGACCAGTCCGAGGCGCGCAGGATGGCCTCCAGCTCCATCCCGGTGACCCCGCTCATCACCTTGTCGAACGCCTCGCCGTCGGCGGGGTGCTGCCCGAAGTGGTCCCACATGCCGACGCCGTGCACCGCGTCGAAGGCGCCCTCACCGGTGCGCAGCGTGTGGTCCA
The DNA here is from genome assembly GCF_040296095.1 of Micromonospora sp. NPDC002389. Lineage (NCBI taxonomy): Bacteria > Bacillati > Actinomycetota > Actinomycetes > Micromonosporales > Micromonosporaceae > Micromonospora > Micromonospora sp. NPDC002389. The sequence goes on along the minus strand of NZ_JBEOWP010000003.1, from coordinate 410,365 downwards.
GGCCCTCCATCGCCCGGGTGCACACCACGGGGGAGAGGAAGATGTCCCGGGCCGAGTACGGGTGGTCGGCCCGCAGCAGGTCGGCCATCGGGGTCAGCCCGAACTCGCCCGGCGTGACCTCGGCGAACAGGTCCCGAGAGGCCAGGTACCGCAGCGCCTTGGTCAGCGAGGGCTCGTGGGCGTCGCAGGCGCGGGCCAGGTCGGCGGCGGCCATCGGCCCGTCGGCGAGCTGGTCGGCCACCCGCAGCAGGCAGACCGCCCGGATCGTGTACGGCAGCAGGTAGTCGCCCACCTCCATCAGCCGCAGGATGGCCGGTACGTCGATCCGGGGACGTCGTCTCGTCAGCATCGCTGCTCCTTGTCAGTCTCGGTCGGTGCGCCGTCGGCCGGTGGGGTCACGCGGCCGGCCGTGCCGGTTGCGCCCGCCCGTTCAGCAGGTGACCGGCAAGGGTGGCGAGGTGGTGGTCGGTGGGGGTGTCGAAGCTGTCCAGCCAGAGCGCCCGGCGGTACCACCAGTGCAGCGGGTACTCCCAGGTCGCGCCGAGTCCGCCGGTGACCTGGAGGGCGTCCTCGCAGGCGCGGACGGCGGCCCGGCGGGCCGCGACGACGGCTTCGGCGTACGCCTGGGCGGTCTCGTCCGGTGCCGCGTCGTCCGGCCCGGCGCCGACCAGCCAGCAGGCCCGCAGGGCGAGCGAGGTGGCCAGTTCCAGTGCCACGTAGCCGTCGGCCAGCCGGTGTGCCACCGCCTGGTACGCCCCGATCGGTCGGCCGAACTGCACCCGGTCCAGGGCGTGTCGGCGGGCCAGGTCCAGGGCCCGGCGGGCGACGCCGACGGCCTCGCAGGCCAGCAACGTGCCGCCGTGCCGGCGCGCGTCGGCCAGCACCCGCTCGGCGTGCTCCGGCCCGATCAGCACCTCGGCCGGGGTGTCGACGAGGTCCAGCCGGGCGGCGCCACGCAGCCGGTCCAGGGCGGGCTGCGGTGCGACGGAGAGCCCGTCGGCCGAGGAGTCCACCAGGAACAGGGCCGGCCCGGTCTCGGTGTCGGCGGCGACCACCAGCGCGGTGGCCGCCGCCACCTCGGTGACCAGGCCACGCCGACCGGTCACCCGCCAGGTGCCGCCGCGCTGCTCGGCGCGGGCGCCCTGGCCGGTGTCCGGGTCGTCCTGCCAGGCCAGGGTGAGCGGGCCGGTCGGCAGCTCACGCCCGGCCGCCGCGAGGACCGGGTGGGCCAGGCCGACCGTGCTCCACCAGCCGGTGGCGGCCAGCGCGTACCCGGCCTCCTGGGCCAGCAGGCCCTTCTCCACCACGCCCAGCTCCGGGTCGCACCAGCCCTGCCGGCGCAGGTGCGGCCATCCGTCCGGGTCGGCGTCGCCCGCCTCGGCGAGCGCGGCCACCCGGTCGACCGGGTACCGGTCGGCGAGCAGCCGGGCGGCGGCCGACGCCAGGTCACGCTGGTCGTCGGTGAGGGCGAAGTCCATGGTCATCCTCTCCGGGTCACCGGGTGCGGGGCAGACCGAGCACGCGCTCGGCGATGATGCCGCGCAGGATCTCGGAGGTGCCGCCCTCGATCGAGTTGGCGCGGCTGCGTAACCGCAGGTGCTGCCAGTGACCGGCGGCGTGACTGTCCGGGCCGTCGAGCACCGCCGCCGGGCCGAGCAGACGCAGCGCGAACGCGGCCAGCCGCTGGTTGGTGACCGACCAGTGCAGCTTGAGCACCGAGCTCTCCGGACCGGGCTTGCCGGTCCGCGCCAGCGTCGCCATCGTCCGGTGACCGGTCCAACGCAGGGCCTGCAACTGCACGTGCAACTCGGCCACCTCGGCACGGACCGTCGGGTCGTCGGCCAGCCCGAGGTCGCGTACGGTGCGCAGCAGCCGGTCGAACTCGACGGTCAGCCGGGCGGTGAGCGTGATGCCGAAGGTGCCGCGTTCGTGGGCGAGGGTGGTCATGGCGATCCGCCAGCCCTCGCCGACCGGCCCCAGCACGCAGTCGCGGGGCACCAGCACGTCGTCGAGCACGATCTGGTTGAAGTCGGCGTCGCCGGTGCTCTGCCGCAGCGGCAGCACCTGCACCCCGGGGCTGCGCATGTCGACAAGCAGGCAGGTCAGGCCGGTGTGCGCGGTGGAGTCGGGCTGGGTGCGGGCCAGCAGCAGACACCAGTCGGCCTGGTGGGCGTAGGACGACCAGACCTTCTCGCCGGTGACCCGCCAACCGTCGGCGGTGGCCGTCGCCCGGGTCCGCACCGCGGCCAGGTCACTGCCCGCGTCCGGCTCGGAGAAGCCCTGGCAGAAGACGTACGCGCCGGACAGGATCGGCTCCAGGAAGCGTTTCTGCTGATCGGGGCTGCCGTGCGAGACGATGGTCGGTCCCACCATGCCCAGGCCGATCACGTTGCTGTGGTCCGGCGCCTCGGCCAGCGCGCTCTCCTCGGCGTAGATGCCCTGGTAGGTCGGGGGCAGGCCACGCCCGCCGTAGGCAGCCGGCCAGGTCAGTCCGGTGTAGCCGGCCGCGTGCAAGGCCTTGGTCCAGTCCCCGGGGGCGCCGCCGTCGCGGTGTCGGGGCACGTGTTCGGCCAGCCAGGCGCGCAGGTCACGGCGGAAGGCGGCCTCCTGCGGGGTGTCGCGCAGGTGCATCCCTCAGCCCTCCCGCGCGGTGACGACGCGCGCCGGGTCGCGGTAGGTGCTCACCCCGGCGCCGAAGTACCGTTCGCGCAGCGTCGTCTCCGCCGGGTCGTACGCGGTCCGGAACAGGCCCCGCCGTTGCAACTCCGGTACCAGCAGGTCGCAGATGTCGTCGATGCCGTCCGAGGGCGGGCAGGGGATCAGGTTGAACCCGTCCACGTCGGCGACGGTCAGCCACTGCTCCATCCGGTCGGCGACCTGCTCGGGCGTGCCGAACAACGTCACCGGGGCGTCCACCCGGGGGCGGCGGGGACGCGACACCAGATACTTCACGTCGCCGACGGTCCAGGTGCGGTCCGGGCTGAGCTTGCGCAGGAAGCCGAGGAAGGAGTGGCTGGCCTGGCTGCGGATCTCGTCCACCGGGGTCTCGTCGGGGAAGGCGGCGAGGTCGATGTCCATCCAGCCGCACCACTTGGCGAGCTGCCCCTCGCTGCTCCACAGCGTGTTGTACGCCTCGGCCTTGGCCTTCGCCTCGGCCCGGTCCCGCCCGATCATGACCATGCCGCCCTGCAACGCCTTGATCATGCCCGGGTCCCGGCCGTGCCGGGCCGCCGCGGCGCGCAGGGCGGCCACCGGCTCCGCGCCCGAGGCGGGATCGGCCAGGGTCAGGAAGGCCACCTCGGCGTGCCGGGCGGCGAACTCGATGCCCCGGGGCGAGGAACCGGCCTGGTAGAGCACCGGGGTGCGCTGCGGTGACGGTTCGCACTGGTGCGGGCCCCGGACGGTGAACCAGCGGCCCTCGTGGTCGATCTGGCGGACCCGGTCGGGGTCGGTGAAGACGTCGCGCTCGGCGTCGCGGACCACCGCGTCGGCGTCCCAACTGTCCTCCCACAGAGCGCGGGCGACCTGGACGTACTCGTCGGCCCGCTCGTAGCGCTCGTCGTGGTCGAGGTACTCGCCGAGGCCGTTGGCGGTGGCCGAGCGCAGGTAGGAGGTGACGATGTTCCAGCCGACCCGGCCACCGGTGAGGTGGTCCAGTGAGGAGAAGAGCCGGGCGCACTCGTAGGGGGAGTGGTAGGTGGTGGAGTAGGTGATCGCGAAGCCGAGGTGCCGGGTGGCCGCCGCCGCGGCCGACAGCAGCAACGCCGGGTCGATCGAGGGGATCTGCACCGCGTGCCGCACCGCCGGTGCCCAGGAGCCCCGGTAGACGTCGTAGACGCCGTGGATGTCGGCGAAGAACAACGCGTCGATGCAGGCCGCCTCCAGTTGCCGGGCGCGGGAGATCCAGTACTCCAGCGACCGGTATCCGGTGGCCGTACGGTCGCCGGGGAGCCGCCACATGCCCTTGAACTGCGGTGACGGCGAGCACTGGGTGAACACGTTCAGATGCATGCCCGGTTCCTCACATCCGTTCCGGCCCGGTACGGGCAGCGCGCTGCCAGGTGACGACACGCTACCGGTTGCCGACGACAACACGCCACACCCAAGATACAAGTGAAGCCTCTATGATGCTTCATGTGCCTAAACTCAACGGCAGGAACCACGTCAACCTGACCGTCCGCGACCTGGATCGCAGCACCGAGTGGTACTGCCGGGTCATGGACTTCACGCCGGTACGCGACGCGACGCCGGCCGAGTCCGGGTTCACCTTCCGCACGTTGGTGCACCGGGGCTCGCTCTCCTCGATCGTGCTCGGCCAGGCCGTCGAGCCCGACCCGGCCCCCTTCGACGAACGTCGGGTGGGCCTGCACCACCTGGGCTACCACGTGCCCGAGCTGGCCGACCTGGACGAGTGGTCCGCGCACCTGGACGCCGTCGGCGCCGAGCACTCCGGTGTCCGCGAGCTGTTCCTGGAGGCCGGCTACGGCATCTGGTTGCGCGACCCGGACAACATCTGGCTGGAGTTCTACTGGCTCAACGCCGACTACTTCATGGACCGGCTGCGCCAGCAGCGCCGGGCCGAGCGGGCGGCGCGGGTGGCCGCCGACCGGCAGTGACTGTCGGGTCTTGCCGAACACAACACACACTATGGATAGTGGGGTGCGGACCGACGACTTGGAGAGCGACGTGGAAGAGACCCGGAACAGCGTCTACTGGCACGACACCGAGCCGGTCGAGGTCGGCGAGCCCCTCGACGGTGACGCGAGCTGCGACATCTGCATCGTCGGCGCCGGCTACACCGGCCTGTGGGCGGCGCACTTCCTCGCCGAGGCCGAGCCCTCGGCCGACATCAAGGTGCTGGAGGCCGAGGCGGTGGGTGGCGGCGCGTCCAGCGCCAACGGCGGCTTCGTCGGGCTGACCGCCGGCAAGGTGCTGCGCCGCTTGCTGTGGTACTACGGCCGGGAGAAGGCCGCCGGTGTCTACCGCAGCGGCGCCCGGTCGATCATCGACATCGGGCGGTTCTGCCGCCAGTACGGCATCGACGCCGACTTCGCGATGAACGGCGTGCTCCAAGTGGTCACCGACCGCAAGCAGTTGGCCCGGCTCGAACTCCAGGTCAAGCGCAGCGAACGCACCGGCCTGCGCGGGTCGTTCAAGCTGCTGGACCGCGACGAGGCGCAGCAGCGCATCGGCTCCCCGCAGGTGCTCGGCGCGCTGCGGACCACCGGCGCGCTGGTCAACCCGCACCGGCTGGTGCAGGGCCTGGCCCGCGTCGTGCGCGAGCAGGGCGTGGACATCCACGAGCGGACCCCGGTCACCGAGGTCCGCAAGGTCGGCGGACGGTACCGGGTGACCACCCCCACCGGCACGATCACCGCCAACGAGGTCGTCCTGGCGACCAACGCCTGGCAGCACAGCTTCGCCCAGACCCACACCAAGGTCATGCCGGTGTGGAACTACCTGATGGTGACCGAACCGCTGACCGACGCGCAGCTCTCCCGGGTCGCCTGGCCCGGCCGGGAGGGGGTCAGCAACTCGCTGTCCTTCGCCCACGCCGCGCGGCTCACCGCCGACAACCGGGTGGTCTGGTCCGGCGGTCGCTGGTACTACTACGACCAGCGGGACACCGACCGCTCGCACCTGCGCAACGACGCCGCCCACGCCGCCCTGCGGGAGTCCTTCGCCCGCTTCTTCCCGGCCTGGCGGGACGTCCGGTTCAGCCACGCCTTCGGCGGCCCGATCGGCTGGAGCCGCACCTTCATCCCGCAGTTCGGCCGCACCGACGACGGCCTGGTGTACGGGCACGGCTACACCGGCAACGGGATCGCGCCCAGCCACACCGGCGGCAAGATCCTGCGGGACCTGGTGCTGCGGCGGAACACCGAGTACACCGACCTGGCGTACGTGACGGTGAACCAGCCGAAGTTCGCCAAGGGGGCGATGGGCGACAAGGGCGCGCACCTGTTCATCTGGCGGCAGGAGACCGGTGACCGGCTGCCGCTGATGCTGCCGCACCCGGCCGCGCTGGCGCCCCGGTCGTTCTTCGCCGGACGTGCCGCACGCCGGGCCGCCGGCGCCAGCCGCTGATCCCTCGCACCACGCAGCGGCCCGGCCCGACGACCGGGAACCACAGCGACAACGGCCCGGCCGGTCACCACCGGCCGGGCCGCCTGCTCAGCTCAGCTCCGGTCGGTGGTGTCCAGCAGCCGGCTCTGCCCGACCGCGAGGTCCCAGAGGGTGTCGGCCGGTCGGCCCGACTCGGCCCACGCCTTGCGCGCCAGCTCGACCGGGGCGAGCACCGGCTCGGCGGAGAGCGCGAAGGTGCCCCAGTGGATGGTGAGCATCCGTTCCGCGCCCAGGTCGCCGCAGGCGCGGACCGCCTCGGCCGGGTCCATGTGCAGCGGCTTCATGAACCAGCGCGGGCGGAACGCGCCGACCGGCAGCAACGCCACGTCGATGCCGGGGAAGCGCGCGCCGATCTCGGCGAAGGCCGGCCCGTACGCCGAGTCACCGGCGAAGAAGACCCGGTGGGTCGGTGCGTCCTCGCTGGTCATCAGCCACCCGCCCCAGAGGCTCTGGCAGGTGTCGAACAGGCCCCGCCGGCTCCAGTGGTGCGCCGGGGTGAAGTCGAACCGTACGCCGCCGACGACGGTCGACTCCCACCAGTCCAGCTCCACCACCCGGCGGAAACCCCGCGTCTGGAACCACCAGGCCAGCCCGGCCGGCACCAGCACCGGAGTGTCCCGGGGCAGTCGGCGTACGGTCGGCTCGTCGAGGTGGTCGAAGTGGTTGTGGCTGATCACCACCGCGTCGATCGGCGGCAGCGACTCCCAGCGCACCCCGGGCGGGGTGTACCGGCGCGGCGTACCCGGGATCTTGTCGGCGAAGACCGGATCGGTCAGCACCGCCCGGCCGCCGATCTGCACCAGGCAGGTGGCGTGCCCGACCCAGGTCACCGCGGTCTGCCCGGCACCGACCCGGGGCACCGCCTCGTCCACCACCGGCACCCGGCCACCGGTCGCGCCGACCGGGCGGGTGCCGCGCTCGCGCATCAGCCGCAGCACCGCCGCCGGGCCGGGCACCGGGTGCGTGAGCCGGTCGGTGAAACCACCGGGCCAGGTACGCCCCCGGGGCGCCCCGGTGAGCCGGGCGAGAGCGCGGTGCAGGGCGCGTGGTCGGTACACGGGTTCCTCCTCGGGTAGTGCGGGAGTCGGCACCGGCCGCCGGGCCGGGGCCTGCGGGTGTCACCCCCGCTTGCGCGCGGTGAGCAGCAGGTAGCCCAGGCAGGACTCAGCGACCGCCTGGAGGTCCAGGACCGCGTCGCCGAGCTGGCGCAACACCCGGGGCCCGTACGTGCCGGCGAGGCGCTCACGCTCGCGCGCCACCGCCTCCCGGGTGGCCTCGTGCGAGCGGCGGACGTGGGCCCCGGCGTCGAAGACGTCGACCACCTCGAAGCCGGCCGCGCGGACCAGCTCGACGTAGTCCGGGGCGGTCGGCGGCGTGGACATCGGCATCCCCGACCAGATCCGCGCCTGCGCGTCGTCCATCGGCTGGACCAGAGTGAGTTCGGCGAGGACGAGCCGCCCGCCGGGGCGCAGTACCCGGTGTACCTGGCTCAGCGCGGCGGCCTTGCCCGGCACGTGCACCAGCACCTCCAGCACCAGCGCCGCGTCGAACCACCGGTCCGGGTACGGCAGGGCGGTGGCGTCGGCCCGGGCGAAGTGGACCCGGTCGGCCAGGCCCTCCTTGACCGCGAGTTCACCGGCGCGCTCGACCTGACGGCCGGAGAGCGAGACACCGCTGACCTCGGCGCCGGTCACCCGGGCCACGTGGCGACTCGGGCCGCCCGTACCGCAGCCGACGTCCAGGACGTGGTCGCCGGGCCCGACCGCGAGCCGAACGGCGAGTTCGTCGTTGAGCCGTGCCTGGGCCTGCGCGACGCCTGCCGGGTCGTGCTCGTCGGACCAGTAGCCGTAGTGCAGGTTGTCGCCGTAGACGGCGTCGAGGAACGGGCCCATCAGGTCATAGAACAGACCGACCCGTTCGGCCCGTGTTGCTGGATCTTCGGTCACCTGCGACCTCCCCCGTGGATTGACGGTTCTCAGCATAGTGTCCAGTGACTGCGGCAAACACAACACTGTCTTTATGTAGCTTCTAGGTTGTCGGTGACGCCTTGGTTAGGCTGTGCGCAGAACCCACACCGACTGATGACGGAACGGACGGTGGACCGACTGATGAGCAACTCTGCCAAGGTGCTGGACCGCGCGGAGCGCCTCGCCGAGGAGGTGCTGTTCCCGGCGGCGGAGAAGGTCGACGCCGCCGACACGGTCCCGGGCACCCACCTCGACCTGCTTGCCGCCGAGGGCTTCTACGGCCTGGCCGGACCGCCGCAGTTCAGCGAGATGGCCGCCGAGGAGACCGCCACCGCGGCCCGCGCGTTGGAGATCATCGCCAGCGGATGCCTGACCACGGCGTTCGTCTGGGCGCAACACCACAGCGCGGTGATGGCGGCGACGCACAGCCAGCGGCCGGGCATCTCCGACCGGTGGCTGGAGCCACTGTGCCGGGGCGAGCGACGCGCCGGCCTGGCCATCCTCTCCGCCACCCGGCCCGGCCCCCCGGCGGTACGCGCCGAAGCGGTGGACGGCGGCTGGCTGCTGCACGGCACCGCCTCCTGGGTGACCGGGTGGGGTCTGGTCGACACCCTGTTCACCGCCGCCCGGGACGCCTCGGACACGCTGGTCTGGTCGCTGCTGGACGCCACCGAGAGCGACACGCTCAGCGTCACGCCGGTCGACATGGTCGCGGTGGCGGCGAGCCGCACCGTGCAGGTCACCTTCACCGGCCACTTCGTGCCGGAGGAGCGGGTCACCGGCGTCGTTCCGCACGAGGTCTATCTGCAACGCGACCCGGCGACCCTGCGGTTCAACGGATCGCTGCCGCTGGGCGTGGCGACCCGCTGCGCCCGGCTGATCGGGCCGAGTCCGCTGGACGCGGCGATCGACGAGTGCCGGGCCACCCTCGACGCCGCCGGCCCGGAGGAGCTGCCCTCGGCCCGGGGCGCGGCCGCCGCCCTGGCCCTGCGCGCCGCCGGACTGCTGGCCACCACCACCGGCAGCGCGGCCGTGCTGCGGCACCGACCGGCCGAGCGGCTGATGCGGGAGGCGCTGTTCCTGCTGGTCTTCGGCACCCGCCCGGGCATCCGCGCCGATCTGATCGAGCGGCTGCACTGGGGCTGAACCACCCGTCGACCACGCGCCCGGGGTACGGATTCCGTACCCCGGGCGTCCGTCGGTCAGGACGCGGTCAGGACGTCGGTCACCGCGGCGGCGGTCGGCGTCACCGCGTCCGGGTCGGTCACCGCGAAGTGGTCGCCGGGCACCTGCCGCCGGGTCGTCACGGCACCGTCGGGCAGCCGCTCGCCCAGCGGCACCAGATAGCCACCGGCCGCGCCGCCCAGCGCGGTCCGGGCCTCCAGCAGGTGCACGGTGAGGCCGGGCGCCGCCGGGACCGGGTAGCGCACCAGCGCCCGGGTGTGCGCGGCGAAGACCCCGAACAGCCGCTCGGCCGAGTCCAGGCCCAGCGACGCCAGCGCCGGCCGGGCGGCGGCCACCTGCGGCCACGCCGCCCGCAACGCCTCCACTCCGGAGGCGTCCGGGCCCACCGAGGCGTCGTCGGACACCTCGCCCCGGGTCACGTCGGTCAGGAACGCCCGGACCAGTTCGGCGGCGCTCGGCTCGACGGGCGCACCGGGCGGACCGACCCAGGGGTCGATCAGCACCGCCGTGCAGGTGCGGCCCGCCTCGGTCAACTGCCGACCCACCTCGTACGCCAGCACCGCGCCGAGCGACCAGCCGACCAGGCGTACCGGGGCGTCCGCCGGCAGCGCGGCGGTCAGCTCGTCCCGGTAGACGCGGGCCAGCTCGGTCAGGGTCGGCGGCACGGTGGCCGTACCGTCCAGCGCGGGCGACGCGACCCCCAGCACCGGCCAGCCCTCCGGCAGCCGCGCGACCAGCTCGCGGTAGCAGAGCAGGTCGCCGCCGACCGGGTGGATCAGCACGACCGGCGTGCCGTCGCCGGGGGCCAGCGACTGCACCGGCGAGGACCGGGCGGTGCCGTCCCGTTCGTCGAGCAGGCGGGCCAGCTCGGCGACGGTCCGGTGCTGGTAGAGGGCGGCCAGCGGGAGTCGGCTGCCGAACTCCCGCTCGACCCGATTCATCAGTTGTGCCGCCTGCAACGAGCTGCCGCCGAGGGCGAAGAACGGGTCGTCGACGCCGACCGAGGGCAGGTCGAGCAGGTCCGACCAGAGCGTGGCCAGCCGCCGCTGGGTGGCGGTGTGCGGGGCGCGGAACCGCCCGCCGCTCGGTGCCAGCCCGGCCGCGTCCGCGACCAGGGCAGCCCGGTCCACCTTGCCGTTGCCGGTCAGCGGCAACGCCTCGCGCACCTCGATCACCGGCGGCACCAGGTAGGCGGGCAGCGTCGCGCCGAGCGCCGCGCGGACCTCGTCGGCGAGGTCCGGCTTCGCCGTCTCGGCGGCCACGAAGGCGACCAGCGACGCGTCCCGCTCGCCCCGGCGGGCGACCACCACGGCGTCGGTCACCCCCGGCTGCGCCACCAGTGCCGCCTCGATCTCGCCCAGCTCCACCCGGAAGCCGTTGATCTTCACCTGCGGGTCGTCGCGGCCGAGGAACTCGATCACCCCGTCCGGGCGGTACCGGCCCAGGTCGCCGGTGCGGTAGAGCCGCTCGCCGGTGACCGGGTGGGTGACGAACGCGGCGGCGGTCAGCTCCGGCGCGTGCAGGTAGCCGTCGGCCAGCCCGCGTCCGGCGATGTACAGGTCCCCGGGCACCCAGTCGGGCCGGTGGGCGAGCCGGGAGTCCAGGACGTGGAAGCGCTGGTTCCGCAGCGGCCAGCCGTACGGGACGCTGGTCCACTCCGGGGGCACCCGGGCGGGCACGTCGAACCAGTTCGACCAGATCGACGCCTCGGTGGCCCCGCCGAGCGCCACACACCGGGCCCTCGGGGCGATCTCGGCCAGCTCGCGGCCGAGCGACAACGGCACCCAGTCGCCGCTGACCATCGCCGTCCGCAGCGCCTCCGGGCGCTCCCGGTCCGCTGCGGCCCGGACGTAGTCGACGAACATCGCGAGGTAGGCCGGCACCGAGTTCCACACCGTCACGCCCGCCCGGACGGCCAGCTCGTGCAGGTGCACCACCTCGCGGGCCTGGCCCGGATCGGGGACGACCACGGCGCCACCGACGGCGAGCAGGCCGAAGACGTCGTACACGGACAGGTCGAAGGTGAACTCCGAGACGGCCAGCACCCGGTCGGCGGCCCCGACACCGAAGCGGGTGTTCACGTCCACGATGGTGTTGGCCGCGCTCTGGTGACGGATCATCACGCCCTTCGGCGTACCGGTGGTGCCGGAGGTGAAGATCACGTACGCCAGCGCCTCCGGGTCGTCGGCGACCTCGGCGTCGGACAGGTCGCCCGGTGGCAGGTCGGCCAACCGCCACCGGAGCGCGTCGGCGGGGGCCCCGTCGAGATCGTCGTCGGTGTCGCCGAGTACCCCGGCCACGCCCGCCCCGGCGAGGATCTGCGCGCGGCGCGGCAGCGGCCACGACGGCGCCACCGGCACGTAGGCCGCGCCGGTCATCAGCACCCCGAGCAGCGCGGCGATCTGGCCCACGCCCCGGTCGGCGACGACCGCCACCAGGTCACCCGGGCCACGCCCGGCGGCCCGCAGCGCGGCGGCCACCGCACCCGCCCGGGCCCGCAGCTCCCGGTATGTCACGGTGCCCGCGGAGGTGACCACCGCGTCGGAGTCCGGGGTGCGGCGGGCCTGGGCCAGGAAGCCGCCGTGCAGGGTCTGCGCGGCCACCTCTTCGGCGGTGTCGTTGACCTGCGCCCGGACCGCGAGCTGCCGCGCCGGGGTGAGCCGGTCGCCCCGCGCCGTCGACCAGGCCGCGTCGTCGCCGGCCAGGTCGACCAGCAGAGCCCGGTACGCGGCGAACATCTCGTCGACCATGCCGGGCGGGTAGAGCCCGTCGGCGGTGTCCCAACTGAACACCATCTCGCCGTTACGCATGAACACCTGGTGGTCGAAGGCGACCTGCGGGGTGCGGACCAGCGACTCGCGGCGCTGCCAACCGAGCAGCTCCAGGAAGACCGGATCGGTGTCGGAGCCGAGCCCGAGCATGCTGGTGAACACCACCGGCATCCGGGCACCGGAGACCGTCCCGGAGCGGCGGTTCAGCTCCCGGATCACCGACACCCCACTGAATGCGCCGTGCGCCATGTCGCGCAGCATCCGGCCCCGCAACGCGGCGGCGTCGGCGGCGAAGTCGCTCTCCCCGCCGGCCGGTGAGCACTCCAGCAGCAGGGTGCTGGCGAAGCTGCCGATCAACTGGGACACGTCCGGGTGCAGGTTGAGCCGCTCGCCGTACATGATATTGACGGTGAACCGCTCCTGGCGGCTCCAGTGCCGCAGCACCCGGGCGAACGCGGCGGCCACCGCCATCGTCGGGGTGAGCCGACGGCGGCGCAGCGCGGCGGAGAACGCGTCGGTCACCGCGACCGGCAGCGTGAAGACGCGCCGGATGAGCGGGCCGTCGTGCCGTCCACCCCGGCGCAGCGGCAGCTCCGGCGCACCGGGCAGGTCGTCGAGCCGGTCGGTCCAGTACCGGCGGGCCGCCGCGTACTCCGGGCCGTCCCGCCGTTGGTCCAGCTCCCGGCGGTACCGCTCGTAGGTGAAGTCCAGCGGCGCGAGGTCCCCACCGGCGAGCAGGGTGCGCAACTCCTGGGCGAAGACCTCGCCGGACTGGCCGTCGAAGACGACCAGGCGCCCGGCCATCTGGACCAGGTACTCCCCGTCGTCGCACCAGACGAGCATCCGGAAGGCCGCCGGTCCGGTCAGCGGCGGTCCGTCGCCGGAGAGTTCCCGGCGGCCGGCGGCCAGCAGTTCGGCGCGGCGGTGGGCGGGTTCACCGCGCAGCGACCGGACCGACAGCGGGGACGGCGGGTCGTCCAGGATCCGCACCTGGCCGTCCTCGCCGACCGCGCAGCGCAGCATGGGATGCCGGCGGACCAGGGCGTGCACGGCCGTGGCGAACGCGTCGGTGTCGAAGGGAGGTGCGGCGTACTCCTCGTAGAACAGCGCGGGGCCGCCGAGCTGGAAGTCACCCAGCTCGCCGATCAGGTACGCCTGCTGGAGGTCGCTGAGTCCGAACCCGGTTGCCGTGAGCTGGTCCATCGTGCTCCTCGCTGGGGTGGCCGGCGGTCAGCCGACCGTGAGCTGTTCCCGTACGGCCGCGAGCAGTTCCGCGGGCGTCGGGCGGTCGAAGACCTCGAACAGGGGCAGCGAGACACCGAACTCCTCGGCCACGTGGTGCACGAGGGCGGCGGCGGCCATCGAGTCGCCGTCGAGATCGGTGAAGAAGTCGGCGTCGTCGGTGACCGACTGCTGGAAGATGAACTCCCAGACCTTGCGCATTCTCTGCAGGTCGTCCATGCCAGGCTCCTCATCGCTGGTCGGAGGCACCGCTGGTCGGAGGCACCGCTGGTCGGGGGCTCACACGATGGCGCGTAGCGCGAGCCGGGCCAGGGGCGCCGTCCGGTCGATACGGTGCTCGTAGTGGTCGGCTCCGGTGGCGACCGCGCTCACGCCCCGCACGCCGATGAACCGCAACGGTTCCGGCTCCCACCGGCGGGACGCGTTGTCCACCCAGCAGAGTCGGGTCTCCGGGCGACTGACCCCGGCCACCAGCGCGGCCAGCGACCGGGCGGCCAGGTTGCTCAGCGCGATGCCCTCGCCGCCGTAGCCGCCCGCGTGTCCGAGCCCGGTGTCCCGGTCGTAGACCACCTCGGGCTCGGTGTGCCGATGCAGCCCGTACACCCCGCTCCAGCGGTGCGACACCGGCACGTCGGCGAGGTCGGGCAGCAGCTCGGCCAGGGTGCGGCGCAGCCGGTCGTGCGCCCGACGGTCGGCGGTGCGGCCACGGTCGGTGGCCGAGCCGAACCGGTAGTAGGCGCCACGCCCGCCGAGCACCAGCCGGTCGTCGAGGGTGCGTTGCAGGTAGCCGAACTGGTAGCGGCCGTCGGCGACGGTCCGGTGGTCGGTCAGGCCCAGCCGCTGCCAGGTCGCGTCGTCGAGCGGCTCGGTGGCCAGCACGTACGAGTGCAGCGGCAGCACCCGGCGGGCGTGGCCGGGCAGCCGACCGGTGTAGCCCTCGGTGGCGCAGAGCACCGACCGGGCGCGCACCGTGCCGGAGTCGGTGACCAGCAGACCCGGGGCGATCCGCAGGGCCCGGGTCCGCTCGGCGACGCGGACCCCGCGACGTTCGACGGCGGCGAGCAGGCCGCGCGCGATGCGGGCCGGCTGCACGGCGGCGCAGTGCGGCGTGTACGCGGTGGCGCGTACCCCGGTCAGTCCGATCTGCGCGGCGGCCGACGGCCCGACGGTGAGCGTGAGGCCGGTGATGCCGAGCTTGTCCCGCACCTCCTGCCAGCCGCGCAGCCGGTCGACCTGCGGTGCGCTGCGGGCGACGTAGAGCGAGCCGTCGTGCCGCCAGTGCGCGTCGATGTCCTCGGCGGCGAACACCCGGCGCAGCTCGTCGAGGGTGCGTTGACCGGCCCGGTACAGCCGCATCGCGGCCATCGGTCCGTGTCGGCGGATCAGACCGGGCAGCAGCGCCGGCATCTCGGCGGTGCACCAGCCCCCGTTGCGTCCGGATGCCCCGAACCCGGCCCGCCCCGCGTCGACGACCACGATGGACAGCTCGGGGCGGTGCACGCTGAGGTAGTACGCGGTCCACAGGCCGGTGTACCCGGCGCCGACGATGGCCACGTCGGCGGTGGTGTCGCCGTCCAGCGGCGGGCGGGGGGCGAGCTGGTCGGCGGGCAGCCCGTCGAGCCAGAGCACCCGCTCGGTGGTGCCGGCGAGGGGCGGTGGGCGGGTCACGCCGCCGCCACCTCGCGGGCCAGCGCCCGCCGGTCGATCTTGCCGACCGGCGTGTACGGCAGCGCGGGCGCGACGTGCAGCCGGTCGGGCAGCTTGAAGTCGGCCAGTCCGCGCTCGCGCAGGAAGTCGTGCAGGTCCCCGAGGTCGGGCGGGGTGTCCCGGGCGACGATCACCGCGCAGGTCTTCTCGCCGAGGCGGGCGTCCGGCACCGGCACCACGGCGGCGGTCCGCACCGCCGGGTGTGCGATCAGGTGGGCCTCGACCTCGTCGACGGAGATCTTCTCGCCGCCCCGGTTCACCACGTCCTTGATCCGACCGGTCACCACCAGCCGCCCGGCGGCGTCGCGGCGGACCAGGTCTCCGGTGCGCAGGAACCCGTCGGCGGTGAAGACCGTGCGGTTGTGCTCGGGCACCGCGTAGTAGCCGCGCAGCGTGCACGGCCCCCGGGCGAGCAGTTCGCCGACCTCGCCGTCGGGCACGTCGCGGTCGGCGTCGTCCACCACGCGCAGCTCATCGGCGGGGCTCAGCGGGGTGCCCTGGCTGGTGGCGGCGGCCTCGTCGCCCTCGTCCGGGCGGGTGAAGCAGAGCACCCCCTCGGCCATCCCGAACCAGTGGGTGAGCGTGGCGCCGGTGGCCGGGCGCACCGTGCGGGCCACCTCAGGGCTGAGCGTGGCGCCACCCACCTCGATGACCAGCTTCGACAGGTCGGCGCCGAAGATGCCGGCGGTCTCGGTCCAGACCGGCAGCAGCGCCGGCATCAGCGTGGTCAGCGTGACCTGCTCGGCCGCGACCAGCGGGAACACCTCGTCCGGGGCCGGGCTGGCGGCGAGCACGGCGCGACCGCCGGCCCGCAGCGCCCCCAGCACCCCGGGGCAGCCGAGCGCGGCGTTGTGCGCCACCGGCAGCGCGGCCAGGTACGCGCCTTGCTCGTCGAAGCCCATCGCCTCGGCGGTGGCGCGCAGTTGGAACGCGTAGTCGTCGTGGGTGCGCGGGATCAGCTTGGGCAGGCCGGTGGTGCCGCCGGAGAGGAGGAAGAACGCCACCTCCGACGGGCCGGGGGCGGGCAGGTCCACCGGCTCGGCGTCGACGTCGCGCAGCGCGGTCAACTCCTGCGGCTCGCCGGCCACCAGCACGTGCCGGACCGAGGGCACCGCCTGGCGTACCGCGCGGGCCAGGTCCCGGTGGTCGGTGCCGGCCACCACGTCGGGCACCACCAGCGCGACCGCGTCGGAATACTCGGCGAGATAGACCAGCTCGGCCCGGCGGTGCGCGGGCAGCGCCAGCACCGGCAGCGCGCCGAGTCGGAAAAGCGCCACACACGTCACTACGAAGTCGGGGGTGTTCGGCAGTTGCACGACCACCCGGTCACCCGGCCCGACGCCGAGCGCGACCAGCCCGGCGGCCAGCCGATCGGCCCGGGTGTCCAGTTCGCGGTACGTGTGCCGGCCGTGCCGGGTCACCACCGCGATCCGGTCCGGGTCCCGTGCGGCCCAGGGTCGCAGCAGGTCACCCAGCACTTCGCCGCGCCAGATACCGTCGCGGCGGTAGCGCTTGGCGAACTCGTCGGGCCAGGGGACGCATCCGGTCAGCATGCTCGGCCTCCAGGACGTGCCATCGGGGAAGCTACCCGCCGCAGCGGACCGCCCGACGCTATGCGACGTTTCTTCTCTCGCGCAAGTGTCTGTTGTTTCTGGTCGGCGAATCCTACATGCGTCATCTATCGTGGGCGTGCCCCGGCCAACCCGAAGCGTGGGAGAAGACGATGTGGATAGTCGTGGACTACGACCGCTGTGACAGCCACGGGGTCTGCGCCGACAGCGCCCCGGAGGTGTTCGAGATCCGGGACGACGACCTGATGTACGTGCTGGTCGAGCAGCCGTCGGCGGAGCAGTTGCCGCAGGTCGAGACTGCGGTACGCGGCTGCCCGAAACTCGCCCTGTCGTTGCGGGGGGAGTGAGCGCCGTGGCGGAGGCGGTGATCGTCGCGGCGGCGCGTACCCCGATCGGTCGGCGGGACGGATGGCTGCGCGGGCTCAAGGCGGTCGAGCTGCTGCGTACCGTGCAGCGGGAGGTGCTCGACCGGGTCGACCTGCCGGCTTCGGCGGTGGACCAGATCATCGGCGGTTGCGTCACCCAGGTCGGCGAGCAGAGTCTCAACGTGACCCGCAACGCCTGGCTGAGCACCGGGCTGGACCCGGAGGTCGCCTGCACCACCGTGGACGTGTCCTGCGGCTCGGCGCAGCAGGCCAACCACCTGGTCTCCGCGCTGATCACCGCCGGGGCGATCGACGTGGGGATCGCCTGCGGGGTGGAGTCGATGACCCGGGTGCCGGTGGGCACCAACCTCTATCAGGGCCCCGGCCACTACAAGACCGACGACTACCCGTGGGACGACCCGCCCAAGGCGCAGTTCGGCGGCGCGGAGCGGATCGCCGCCAAGTACGGCGTCGACCGGGCCGCCGCCGACGCGTACGGGCTGCGGTCGCAACGGCGCGCGGCGGCGGCCTGGGCGCAGGGACGCTTCGACGCCGAGGTGGTCCCGGTCCGCGCCCCCGGCCCCGACGGCGACACCGTCGAGGTGACCCGGGACCAGGGCCTGCGCGAGAGCACCCCGGACGGATTGGCCGCGCTCAAGCCCACCGTCGAGGGCGGCGTGCACACCGCGGGCACCACCTCGCAGATCTCCGACGGCGCGGCGGCGATCCTCTGGATGTCGGCCGAGCGGGCCGCCGCGCTCGGGTTGCGACCGCGGGCCCGCCTGTTGCACCAGGTGGTCACCGGCTCCGATCCGGCCCTGCTGCTGGAGGGGCCGGTGGTGGCCACCCGCAAGATCCTCGACCGGGCCAAGATGCGACTGTCCGACATCGACGTCGCCGAGGTCAACGAGGCGTTCGCGGCGGTGGTGCTCGGCTGGACGGCGGCACACGACGCCGACCCGGAGCGGGTCAACGTCAACGGCGGCGCGATCGCGCTGGGCCACCCGCTGGGCGCCTCCGGCACCCGGCTGCTGGTCAGCGCGCTGCACGAGCTGGAACGCACCGACCGGGAACTCGCCCTGGTCACCATGTGCTGCGGTGGCGCGCTGGGCACCGCCTCGATCCTGCAACGGATGTGAGCGCGGTGCACGGGCACGACGCCGGGGACTTCTATCGCGAGGCCCGCGACGACCTCGCCGGACCGCTGGACGGGATCCGGGTGCTGGACGTGACGAAGGTCTGGTCCGGCCCGCTGACCAGCGCGATTCTCGCCGACATGGGCGCCGACGTGATCCGGGTGGAGCTGCCGCACGGGCGCGACGGCGAGGTGCCGCCCCGGATTCCCGGCACCGGGCTGTCCTGGTTCCGGCAGACGGTCAACCGCAACAAACGCAGCGCCGGGCTCGACCTGCGCGAGACGGCCGGCCGGGAGACCTTCCTGCGGCTGGTCAGCACCGCCGACGTGGTGGTGGAGAACTACCGCCCCGGCACGCTGGATGGATGGGGGGTGGGCTGGGCGCAGTGCCGGGCGGTCCGCCCCGACCTGGTCTTCGTCTCGATCTCCGGCTGGGGCCAGTACGGCGACCGGCGTACCGAGGCGGCCTACGACCCGATCGTGCAGGCGGCCAGCGGGTGGATGGCGCTCAACGGGCCACCCGACGCCGGTCCGGTCCGGGCGCCGACGTTCCTCGCCGACGAGCTGGCCGGCCTGCACGGGGCGATCGGCGCGCTGGCGGCCCTCTGGCACCGGGCGCGCACCGGTGAGGGGCAGCACGTGGACGTGGCGATGTTCGACGCCATGCTCGCCGGCAGCGCCGGCCTGCACACCCTCGCCGCCGCCGGGCGTCCACCCGACAGGTGGGGCAACCAGACCGACTTCGTGGTGCCGTCCAACGTCTACGACTGCGCCGACGGGCAGATCTATCTCGCCGTCGCGCTGGACCGGCACTGGCGGGACCTGGCCGAGGCGATGGACCGCCCGGAGCTGGCCCGTGCCCCCGGCTTCGGGCGCGCGGCCGACCGGCTGGTCAACCGGGTCGAGGTGGACGCCGTGGTGGCCGGGTGGTGCCGGGGACGGCCAGCGGACGCCGTGGTCGCCGAGCTGGTCGGGCGGGGTCTGACCGTCTCCCGGGTCCGCACCGTGGCCGAGGTGGCCGCCGATCCGTACCTGGCACAGCGGGCGATGTTGCAACCCACCGTGCTCAGCGACGGCAGCACCGCTCCGATCGTCGGTCCGGCGGCGAAGTTCTCCCGCACTCCGACCCGGGTGCGACACGGTGCGCCGGCCCCCGGGCAGCACACCGCGCAGGTGCTCGACGAGCTCGGTCTGGTGCCCGTCGAGGTGGCAAAAAAAACATACGACACCACTTGCTGAGCCCGTCGCCGGTGGGTCAGTATGTTGGCGCGGAACAGATACAACATACGCGTCAGTGGAGTGTTGTATCGCGTTCGGTCGGCAGTCGTCCGACAGGGGAGGTTGGCTTGACCACTCAGCTTCGAGCTCTGGTGACCGGCGTCTCGCGGGGAATCGGGCGCGCGACGGCGCTGCGGCTCGCCGAACAGGGCTACGCGGTGGCCGGTTGCTACAGCACCGCCAGCGAGGCGGCGGCCAAGACCCGGGCCGAGGTCGCGGCGTTCGGGGTGCCGGTGCACTTCGCGCCCTGCGACGTGACCGACCTGGCCGCGGTGGAGGCGTTCGTCGGCGCAGCCGAGGACGCGCTCGGGCCGATCGACTGTCTGGTCAACAACGCCGGCATCACCCGGGACAGCCCGCTGGTGCTCTCCAAGGAGGAGGACTGGTCGGCGGTGATCTCGACCAACCTCACCGGCACCTGGAACTTCTGCCGCGCGATGACCTTCCGCTTCATGAAGCGTCGGGCCGGCGTGGTGGTCAACATGTCGTCGGTGGCCGGCGTGTACGGCAACACCGGCCAGACCGCGTACGCCGCCAGCAAGGCCGGGATCATCGGGCTGAGCCGCTCGCTGGCCAAGGAGGTGGCCCGGTACGACATCCGGGTCAACGTGGTCGCCCCCGGCTTCATCGAGACCGACATGACCGACGCGCTCTCCGGCAAGCTGCGCGAACAGGCCCTCGGCCAGATCGCCCTGCGCCGCTTCGGCCGCGCCGAGGACGTCGCCGACCTGGTCGAGTTCCTCTGCTCGCCGCGCGCCGGGTACATCACCGGCCAGGTGTTCCAGGTCGACGGGGGGATCACGTTGTGAGCGCCCCGACCGTCACCACCCGCCGCTGCCCGCCCGGCGCCGCGCCGCTGGCCGCCGTCGACGACCTCCAGGTCACCGCCGTCGGCGAGCACGTCGAGGTGATCGCCGCGGTGCCGGTCCGCCCGGACGACCCGAACCTGTGCGGTCACTTCCCCGGCTTCCCGGTCTTCCCCGGCGTGTTCGTCCTCGAGGCCCTCGCGCAGGCGGTCGACATCGCGTTGCGTGGCGCCGGTCGGCCCCGCCTGCGGACGCGCGCGGTCGAGGCCGTGCGGTTCCTGGCGCCGCTGCTGCCACCGGACCGGTTGACCCTGGACATCAAGGCCGTCGCCGACGGGCCGGACCGGTGGGCGGTGACCGCCTCCGGCCGCCGGGACGACGGCACCGTGACCGTGACGATGCGCGCCCGCTTCGACGGCGGCGACCTGGTCGAGCCGACCGGGCCAGACCCGTCGGGCTCGCCCACCGTCAGCGGGGGAGGGCTCGGGCACCACCAGGTCCGGGCACTCCTGCCGCAGCGGTACCCGCTGCTGCTGGTCGACCGGGTGCTGGGGCTCGCCCCCGGGGACCGGATCGAGGCGGTCAAGACGGTCACCGCCACCGAGCCCTGCTACCGGGCGCTGACCGACGACGCGCCGCCCGGCGACTACGCCTACCCGGCGTCGCTGCTGGTGGAGTCGCTCGGGCAGACCGCCGCCCTGCTCTGGCTCACCGGGTCGAACACCCCGGTCGGCGACGAGCACGTGTTGATGTTCGTCGGGGCGCGCGACTTCACCTTCGACGGCGTCGCCTACCCGGGCGACGTGCTGCGTCACGTGGTCCACCTGGAACGGGTGATCGCCGACACCGCCTTCGCCACCGGCGAGACGTACGTCGGCGACCGCCGCATCGCCCGCGTCGGGACGCTGATGGCGGCCCGACGCCCGCGTACGGCGCTCACGGCCACGGCCGGCGCCGAGACCGCCACCTCGGGAACCGTCGGCGTCCCCACCGGACGGGAGTCCTCCCGGCCCGGGGTGCCGCCGGCTTCGTCAAACCTCCGCTGGAAAGGCTGACCTGTCATGACGCAGACCGACCCCCGCATGGCCGAACTCCGCGAGATCGTGGCGGAGGTGCTGGAGCTCGAGCCGGAGGAGCTCACCGAGACCGGCGACTTCGCCGAGGACTACGAGGCCGACTCGCTGCGGGCGATCGAGATCCTGGCGCGGATCGACAAGAAGTTCAAGATCGAGATTCCGCAGTCGGAGTTGCCGCAGCTCAACAACCTCAAAGCGGTCTACGACGCGGTGGTGCGTCACTCAGCCGACCAGGCCTGAGCATGAACCGGGTCGTGGTGACCGGGCTCGGCCCGGTGTCCAGCATCGGGATCGGCGTCTCCGCGTTCACCGACGGCCTGCGTGAAGGCCGATCCGGCATCTCGCCGATCCGCAGCTTCGACGCCAGCGGTTTCCCCCACCGCAACGCCGGTGAGGTACCCGGGTTCCGCCCGGAGGCGCTGCTGAACCGGATCGACGTGGCGCGTTGGGGGCGGTCCGCGCAGTTCGCGGCCGCCGCCGCACGCCTGGCCCTGGCCGACTCCGGTCTGGACCCGGCGGCGGTCGCGCCGGAGCGGGCCGGGGTGGTGGTCGGCACCACCAGCGGCGAGTCGGTGGTGGTCGAGGCGGTGACCGCCCAACAGGTCGAGTCCGGCTTCGAGGGCATGGACCCGGACCTGCTGCGGCAGGTGCCGGCGGGTCGGCTCGCACACGCGGTGAGCACCGAACTGGATCTGGCGGGGGAGTCGCTGACCCTGGCCACCGCCTGCTCGGCCAGCAACTACGCGATCGGCTACGCGTACGACATGCTGGCCACCGGTGAGGCGGAGGTGATGTTCGCCGGTGGCGCCGACTCGGTCTGCCGCTGGGCGCACGCCGGCTTCTACCGCCTGGGGGCGCTCACCGCCGACGCCTGTTCGCCCTTCGACCGGGACCGTTCCGGCATCCTCACCGGCGAGGGCGGGGCGATCCTGATGCTGGAGACCCTCGACCACGCCCGTGCCCGGGGCGCACGGATCTATGCCGAGGTCCTCGGGTACGGCGTCAACTGCGACGCCAACCACCCCGTCGCACCGGACCGGGGCAGCATCGCGGCCTGCATGCGCGCGGCCCACCGCAACGCCTCGGTCAAGCCGGCCGACGTGGACTACATCTGCGCCCACGGCACCGGCACCCCGGCCAACGACTCGGTGGAGGCCCAGGCCATCTTCGACGTCTTCGGTGACCGGGTGCCCCCGGTCAGCTCGATCAAGTCGATGATCGGGCACACCATGGGCGCGGCGAGCGGCTTCGGGGCGATCGCCGGGACTCTCGCCATCGCGCACGGTTTCCTGCCGCCCACGATCAACTGGGCCAATCCGGACCCGGCCCTGGCCGGGCTGGACCCGGTGCCGAACACCGCCCGGCAGGCCGGTGTCCGGGTGGTGCAGAACAACGGGTTCGCCTTCGGCGGCAACAACGCCATCGTCCTGATCGGAGCCGTCGAATGAGCGGGGTCGTGATCACCGGATGGAGTGCGGTCAGCCCGGCCGGGGTGGGCCGTACCGCGCTGGCCGAACGCCTGGCCGCCGTCGCGGCGGGTGTCCCGGCCGGCGTACCGGGCGAGCCACCCCGGGCCGAACCGGTCGACGTGACCACGCTGAGCGACGAGCCGTTGCCCACCCCGAACGGACACGCGCTGGTCGACTTCAACGTCCGCGACCACCTGGGCCGCAAGGGCACCAGCTTCTACGACCGGGCCACCGCGCTGTCCGTGGTGGCGTGCGGCGACGCGCTTCGCGACGCGGGCGTGGAACTGGACGACACCAACCGCGCCCGGCTCGGCCTGGTGCTCGGCACCTCGCTGGGCAGCTTCCGCTCCACCAGCGACTACACCCGGGAGACGCTGGTCCAGGAGAAGCCGTATCTGGTCAACCCGGTGCTGTTCCCCAACACCGTGATGAACTGCGCGGCCGGTCAGGCCGCCATCCGGCACGGCCTGCGCGGGGTCAACGCCACGGTGGCGACCGGCTCGCTGGCCTTCCTCGACGCGCTGCGTTACGGCAGCAACGCCATCGCCCGAGGTTACGTCGACGCGATGCTGGTCGGCGCGGTGGAGGAGTTCAGCCCGCACCGGGCCTGGACCACCTGGCTGACCGGGCACCCCGAGCAGCCGGTGCCGACCGGGGAGGCCGCCGTGGTCTTCGTGCTCACCCGCGCCGAACAGCCCGCCTGGGCCGGCGTGCGCCGGGAGGCCGAGGTGCTCGCGCTGGCCACCGCGTACGGCCCGGGTGGCGGCCCGGCCGCCGACCGGGCGTTGACCGGATGCGTCTCCCGGGCGGTCCGCCGCGCCGGCGTCGACCCGGCCGAGGTGGACTACGTCCTGACCGGCGAGACCGCCGAGGACGACACCGCCGAGTTCGACCCGGCCTGCGCGGCGCTCGGCCGGGTGCCGACCCGGATCCGGTCCAGCCGCCTCTTCGGGCGCTGCGACGCGGCCACCGGTGGGCTCGCGCTGGCCACCTTCCTCGCCACCGCACCGGCCGGCGACACGCCGCGCCTGGCGCTGATCACCTCGCGCAGCCCGGACGGCGGCACCGCTGCCGCCATCGTCAGGGGGTGGCCGGGTGCCGGCGCGTCTGACCGCTAGCGAGCTACGCACCTGCCTCGGCGACGGGGACCGGACCTTCGCCGGCCTGCTGGCCGGGGCCAGCGGGATCGGCCCGCTGAGACACGGCGCACCGACCGCCCTCAACGTCGCCCACGGCTACCATATCGACGACGGCGCGGACCGGGCCTTCGCGGCCAGCCGCTGGGTGGCCGAGTGCGCCGCCCGCGCGGTCGCCGCTGGTGCGCTGGACCCCCGACGCCGACGCGTGGTCGCCCTGGTCGGCACCGGCCTGCGGGAACTGGCCGCGGTGGAGGCGTACGCCACCGGCGGTGACGCGTTCGCCGCCCACCGGCTGCACTTCGGCGACGCGGTGCACGCGGCCGTGCCCGGCCTGCGGGAGGTGGTGACCGTCAGCAACGCGTGCAGCGCCGGTGGGCACGTCCTGGCCCTCGCCGAGGACCTGCTCATGCTCGGCGACGCCGACGCGGTGCTGGTCTGCGGCGTCGACGCGACCACCGAGTCGATGCTGGCGATGATCGGCCGCGTCGTCGACCACCCCACCGAGACGGTACGGCCCTTCGACGCCGACCGGCAGGGCGTACTGCTCGGCGACGGTGCCGCCGCAGCCGTGCTGGTGCCCGACGACGACACCCGACCCGCGCTGGCCCGGGTGGTGGCCACCGGCCTGTCCTGCGACGCCCACCACGAGACCGCCCCGTCGGTGGCCGGGATCACCCGCGCCATGCGGGACGCGCTGGCCCGCGCCGGCCGGGAACCGGCCGAGGTCGACCTGGTCGTGGCGCACGGCACCGGCACCGCCCTCAACGACCCGGCCGAGTGCGAGGCGCTCCGGCAGGTGCTGGTGAGCGGCGGCGCGGACCCGCTGGTGACCGCCGTGAAGGGCGCCACCGGACACACCTCCGGGGCCGCCGCGTTGGTCAACCTCGACGTGGCGCGCCGCTGCCTGAGCCAGGGCCGGGTGCCGCCGGTGGTGGGGTTGCGCCGTCCGCTGCCGGAGGGTGCCGGTCTGCGGTTTCCCACCGAGGCGACCGGGCACCCGGCCCGGCTGGTCCAGTCCGACGCGTTCGGCTTCGGCGGCGTCAACGCCGTCACCCTGGTGGAGGCCCCGTGACCAGCCCACTGATCGCCCCCGGCCCGACCCGGTCCACCGGCACCACCGCCTCGGTGACGGTGCGGGTGGCCGGGTGGAGCCTGCACCTGCCCGAGGCGGACGGTCTCGCCGCCGACCTGGCCGCGTGGTCCGACACGTCGGCGTCGCGGCTGACCGCCACCCTGGCCGACGCGGTGCCCGCCGACCGCGCCCACCAGGTCCTCGGCCGCAAGGGCCTGCTCTACAAGGAACCCGCCACCCGGCTCGCGCTCTGCGCGGTGCACCGCGCGCTCGGCCTGCCGCCCGGCCGCCACCCGCCCGACGGCGTCGACCCCCGGACCGCGGTGGTGGTCGCCGGCAACCTCGGCAACGTCGCCACCGTCGCCGACCTGGCCCGCACCGTGCACGCCGAGGGCGGTCGCGCGGTCAGCCCGCTGGCCGCCCCGAACGCGTCGAGCAACGTGGTGGCCAGCACCGTGGCGCTCTGGTTCGGTTTCGGCGCAGCCAACCTGATGGTCTGTTCCGGCGCCACCGCCGGCCTGGACGCGGTCCGCGCGGCGATGCTGCTGCTGCGCGCCGGACGGGCCGATCGGGTGCTGGTGGTAGGTGCCGAACCGGCCGACGAGGTGGCCACTGAACTGCACCAGGCGGGTCGCCCGGCTTTCCCGCTGCGCGCCGGTGCCGCCTGCCTGGTGCTCACCACCACCGCCGTACCCGGCACGGGACCCGTGCTCGGGCCGTCCGACGGGCGGGCCGCGTACCGCCGGATCGGGCCGGGTGGCTTCGACCCGGCGGCCCGCTGGGGGGACTGCTACGGCGCGGCCGGCGTGGTGAACCTGGCGCTGGCCGCGACGCTGCTGGACGCCGGAGCGCCCGGCCCGGTCACGGTCGCCTGCGGCGACGACACCGACGGCGTACGCGAACTGCTCCTCGACGCCGCCCCCGGAGCCGGCCGATGATCCCGGCCCCGACGCGACACGAGCTGACCCCCGGTGCGCCCGGGGGAGACCTGGTGGTCCTCGCCCACGGCCTGGAGGACTCCTGGGAGTCGTGGCGGCCGCTGGCCCGGGCCTTCGACCCCCGCTGGCACGTGGTCGCCCTGGACCTGCCGTGGCGGGCCGGTAACGACTACCGGTGGCGTCGCCAGGGCAGCCCGGCGCAGTGGCTGGCCGCCGGGCTGGCCGGGCTGCCCCGCCCGGCGGACACCATCGTCGCGCACTCCTTCGGCGCGAACGCGACGCTGGAGCTGCTGGCCGGCGGCCAGCCGGCGGCCCGCGCGACGGTGCTGATCTGCCCGCTGTACTGCCCGCCCGAGCAGCCGATCACCTGGCAGGTCTTCGACCGGGCCCGGCGTACCTTCGACCGGCACGTCCGCGACGGGCTGCGGCTGCGTGTCGGGGCGCGACTGCGCAAGCTGGACGCCGCGTTGCTCGACGCGATGTTCGCCAAGGCCATCGACCGGATCGGTCCGGCCGGCTTCCTCACCGTCTTCGACCAGTTCGTCAGCAGCGGCGGGTTGGCGCTGACCACGGTGGACATCCCGACGTTGATCCTCGCCGGCGGGGCCGACCCGACCCTGTCCCCGGCCGCCGCCGCCACGCTGGGCCGGGACATGCCCCGGGCCACCCTGCTGGTGCACGAGCACTACGACCACTTCTGCCACGTCCGCCACGCCGACGAGGTCGCGGATCAGGCCGCCCGGTTCGTCGGTGAGGCGAACCGGGTGACGGTACGTCCCTGACGACAGGAGCAGCCACCATGACCAGTGCGCCCACCGCCCCGCTGACCGTCCTGGTCGGGCGGCCCCGGTACGAGGGGGCCAACATCCGCACCTGGATCGGTTTCAAGCACTTCATCTATCTCGTCGAGGAGGCGGTGCTGCAGTGGCTGCGGGACCGTGGCCCCGGTGCCCGCGACCTGTTCCATGAGCACGGTCTGGGTGTCGAGATCGTCGACTGCTCGGTGCAGTTGCCGGCGGTGCTGGAGGTCGACGACGAGGTCCGGGTGGAGGTCACCGGCGAGTCCGCCGATCGACTGGCGGTGCGGATGACGGTGTTCCGCGACGACCGCGAGCAGGTGGTGCTGCGCGGCAAGGTCCGGGTGGCGCTGGTCGTCGAGCCCGCCGCCACCACCTCCGCGCCCGCCCCCGCGCACCTGGCGGAACTGGTGGTGCCCACCCTCGGCGCCGCCGCGACGGTGACCCGCCCCGACCACCGGCCGATCCGTCCCGGCGAGACGGTCGCCGACGTGCTCACCCCGGTCGGGTCCCGGTCGTTCCTGTGGAGCTGGCGGGCGCCCTACTTCTACTGCCACTTCTCCGACCGGGTGCAGCACTCCGGCTACGTCCGGGCGCTGGAGGAGGTGGTGGACCGCTTCCTGGCCGCCCGAGGCATCTCGGTCGGCCGGCTGGTCCGCGAGCGCTCCTGGATCCCGGTGGTCTCCCGGGCCCGGGTCCGGATGGTCGAGGCGGCCCGGATGGAGGAGGACGTGCACACCGTCCTCACCGTCACCGACGTGCTGCGCGGGGTCATGTTCGACGCGCGGATGGACTGCTACGTCCGGCGCGGCGAGCGGCTGGTGCACACCGCGACCGCGAGCATCCTGCACGGGTACGCGATCAGCGCCGGCCCGAACGCCGGCGAGCTGGCCGAGTTCGACGACGAGGTGCTGCGCGCGCTGGCCGGCGGTGTGGCGTGAAGCGGCGGCCCCGGCTGTACTTCTCCTTCCGCAGCCCGTACAGCTGGCTGGCGGTGCACCGGCTGCGTGCCGAGGTGCCGGACCTGTTCGAGCAGGTCGACTGGTTCCCGTACTGGGACCCGGACGAGAAGACCAACGCGGCACTGGCCGAGCGGGGCGCCGAGCTGCACTACGTGCAGATGAGCCGGGCCAAGCACCGCTACCTGCTGGTGGACACCAAGCGGCTGGCACAGCGGGCCGGGCTGCCGATGGCCTGGCCGATCGACGTGGACCCGTGGTGGGACCTGCCGCACCTGGCCTGGCTGCTGGCCCGCCGGGCCGGTCGGGCGGTGCCCTTCTACGACGCGCTGGTGGCGGCCCGCTGGGAGCGGGGCGAGGACATCTGCACCCCGGAGGTCGTCGCCCGGGCCGCCGCCGAGGCGGGCGTCGACCCGGTGGCCGCACAGAGCGCCCCGCAGGACGAGACGCTGCGCGCGGAGGGGGTCGACTGCCTGGCCGCCGCGTACGACGACGACATCTTCGGCATCCCGTACCTGCGCTTCGGTCGGCACCGCTTCTGGGGTCTGGACCGGGTGGACCACTTCCTGGCCGCGTGGCGACCGGAGAGCACGCCCACGGCGGACCCGAGTCCCGCCGTCCCGGCGGCGGTGCTCGCCGGTGCCGCCTTCGACACCGACACCGCGGGAGGCTGCGGATGACCGGACGTACGCCGGCCGAGGAACGTCTGCGTCGGCAGCGGCAACTGGCGGCTACCTGCCGACTCTTCGCCCGCTACGGGTTCGACGAGGGCGCCGGGGGCCACGTGACGGCCCGCGACCCGGAGGACCCGGACCGGTTCTGGATCAACCCGTTCGGGATGCACTTCGGACACGTGCGGGTCAGCGACCTGCTGCTGGTGGACGCGGGCGGGGAGGTGCTGGAGGGCACCGGACGGATCAACCCGGCCGGGTACGTCATCCACTCGCACGTGCACGCCGCGCGTCCCGACGTGGTCGCCGCCGCGCACACCCACTCCACCCACGGGCGGGCCTGGTCGGCGCTGGGTCGGCCGCTGGACCCGATCACCCAGGACGCCTGCGCCTTCTATCAGGACCACACCGTGTTCGCCGACTACACCGGCGTGGTGCTCGCCGACGAGGAGGGCAAGCGGATCGCCGACGCCCTCGGCGACACCAAGGCGGTGGTGCTGCGCAACCACGGGCTGCTGACCGTCGGCGGCTCGGTGGCGGAGGCGGCCTGGTGGTTCATCGCCATGGACCGCAGCGCCCAGGTGCAGTTGCTGGCCGAGGCGGCGGGCCGGCCGATCCTGATCGGCCCGGACGAGGCCGCCGAGACCCGGCGCGTCATCGGCACCCCGGGGATCGCCCGGCTGAACTTCCGGCCGCTGTACGCCGACATCGTGCGGGCCCAGCCGGACCTGCTGGACTGAGCCGGAGGGAACGCGATGGCCGTACTGCTGAGGGACCTGGCCGGGGCCACCGGCGAGCCGGCACTGACCGACGCCGACGGCGAGCTGGACTGGACCGACCTGGACGCCCGGGTCAACCGGTGGATCCGGCTGCTGCGCGCCGAGGGGCTGCGGGTCGGCGACACCATGGCGGTGGTCTGCGGCAACCGGCGGGAGACGTTCGAGGCGCTGCTGGCCGCCCTGCACACCGGGGTGACGGTGGTGCCGGTCAACTGGCACCTGACCGCGCCGGAGATCGCGTACCTGCTGGCGGACTCGGAGAGCCGCCTGGTGCTGACCGAGCCGGCCTACGCGTCCGTGGTGGACCAGGCGGTGCGGACCGCCGCCGTGCGGGTACGGCAGCTCGTGACGGGGGAGCACGACGTCGGCGACGCGGTCGCGGTCGAGCCACGGCTGGCGAGTCTGCCCGCCGACGAGCCGCCGGAGCAGGTCTGCGGCTCCACCATGCTCTACACCTCGGGCACCACGGGTGCGCCCAAGGGGGTCCGCAACGGACTGTTCCGCGCCGAGGCGCCGTTCGGGCGGGTGGAGCGGCTGCTGGCGTACGCCGGGCACGCCCTGCACGTGCCGGCGCGCGGCGCGGTGCTGCTGGTCGGTCCGTGGTATCACTCCGCGCAACTGTTCTTCGCGCTGCTGCCGCTGCTGCGCGGCAGTCGGCTGGTGCTGCACGAGCGCTTCGACCCGCAGGCGTTCCTGGCCGCGGTGGCCGCGCACCGGATCACCGCCTGCCATCTGGTGCCGACCCAGTTCGTCCGCCTGCTGCGGCTGGACGACGCGGTCCGGGCCGCCGCCGACGTCGGCAGCCTGCGGGTGGTGTGGCACGGCGGCGGACCCTGCCCGGTCGAGGTGAAACGACAGATGATCGGGTGGTGGGGGCCGGTGGTGGTCGAGTACTACGCGGCGACCGAGGCGGGGGTGGTCACGCTGATCGGTGCCGAGGAGTGGCTGCGTCGGCCGGGCAGTGTCGGTCGGGCGGTGCCCCCCAACGAGGTGGTCATCCTCGACCCGGACGGCGCGGTGCTGCCGCCCGGTCGCCCGGGGCGGGTCTTCGTCCGCCGGGCCGGGAAGACGTTCGAATACCACAACGCCCCGGAGAAGACCCGCGACGCGCATCTGCGTCCCGGCGTCTTCACCTACGGCGAGACCGGCCACCTGGACGAGGAGGGCTACCTCTATCTGACCGGGCGGGCCCGTGACCTGATCATCTCCGGTGGGGTGAACATCTACCCGGCCGAGGTCCAGGCGGTGCTCCAGGAACACCCGGCGGTCCGGGACGCGGCGGTGACCGGGGAACCCGACGACGAGTACGGCGAGCGGGTGGTGGCCGTGGTCGAACTCGATCCGCACCGGCTCGACCCGGCCGCCGCCCCCCAGGTGCTGGAGGCGTTCTGCCGCCGTTCGCTGGCCGGTTTCAAGGTGCCCCGCCGATGGCGGTTCGTCGCCGAGCTGCCGCGTGACGGCACCGGCAAGCTCCGCCACGACGTGCTGCGTGAGCTGCTGCGTCCGCAGACCACGGCGGGACGCTCGTGAGCCCGGTGACGCAGCGTCCGGACGTGGCGCACCCGGCCACGTACGGCGCCGGGGTGCCGCACGTCGAGTTCGCCCGGATGCGCCGCGAGGAGCCGGTGTCCTGGGTGCCCGAGCCGGCGCTGTGGCGGCGGGGCGGCGGCGGCCGGATGCTCAGCCAGGGATCGGGCTTCTGGGCGGCCACCAGTCACGAGGCGGTGGTCGCCGCGTCCCGGCAGCCGGAGCTGTTCTCCTCCGGGCGCAGGGGGGCGTTCCTGCCCGACCCGCGTACCGCCGCCGACCTGGAGCAGGCCCGCCAGCTTCTGGTCAACATGGACGCGCCGCAGCACTCGCGGATCCGCCGGCTGGTCACCTCGGTGTTCACTCCACGGGCGGTGCGGGCGCTGCACGACAGCGTCGCCGCCCACGCCCACGACCTGGTGCGGCGAGCGATCGCTGCGGACGAGTGCGACGTGGTCGCCGATCTCGCCGCCGAACTGCCCCTGCTGGTCCTCGCCGACCTGCTCGGCCTGCCACGCGAGGACCGGCACCTGCTCTACCGGTGGAGCAACAACCTGGTCGGCTTCGACGACCCGGAGTACGGCGGCGGCGACGTGGAGGCGTACCGCACCACCTTCGTCGAGGCGTTCCAGTACGCCCTCGCGGTGGCCGGTGAACGGCGTCGGTCGCCCAAGGACGACCTGATGACGCTGCTGGCGACCAGCGAGGTGGACGGTCGACGGCTGACCGACCGTGAGTTCTGTAGCTTCTGGCTGCTGCTCGTGGTCGCCGGCAACGAGACGACCCGACACCTCATCTCCGGTGGTGTGTCGGCACTGCTGGCCGAGCCGGCGCAGCGGGACCGGCTGGCGCGGGACATGTCGTTGTTGCCGGCGGCGACGGAGGAGTTGTTGCGGTGGGTCACGCCGATCATGCAGTTCCGGCGTACCGCCACTGAGGACACCGAGTTGTGCGGTCAGGCCGTCGCCGAGGGCGACAAGGTCGTGCTCTGGTACGTCTCGGCCAACCGCGACGGTGCCGTCTTCGACGACCCGGACGCCCTGCGGTTGGACCGGAATCCCAACCCACACCTGTCGTTCGGCATGGGCCCGCATTTCTGTCTGGGCGCGCATCTGGCCCGGCTGGAGGCGCAGGCGATGCTGCGGGAACTGGTGCCGCACCTGGCCCGCTTCGAGGTGACCGGACCCGCCGTCCGGCTGGAAAGCAACTTCGTTAACGGCCTCAAGTCATTGCCCGGACGCTTCATTCCGGACGGCTCCGCCGGGCCTGACGGAGCGTGAAGCGGTTGTTAACTACCGACGGTGATATCGTCATATGCCGGGTCGCTTCTGTGAGTAGGCCGCTCAATCCGCTAATCTGGTGTGAAGCGTTCAACCACCACACTGCCGGAGTGTGCAGTGTGATGTGACGAACAGCGGAGGGTGGCGATGAGTGACTACACAATCACGATCCGGGCCGAGGGTGCCGACACGGAAACCGTTATCTGTGTCGACATCGACGATTCCACGCCGCGCGTGGTCGAACTCGTGATGCGCGCCGGCAGCGGCATCTCGGCACCGACGCTTCCCTCGTTCGACCTGAATCTCTTACTACGCGCGCTGTTCCCGGCCGGCGGCGCGCCGGTGACTCCCGCCTCCGTCGTCGAGTCGCCCACCGAGGTCTCCGCCACCGAGCAGTCCTTCACCCCGGCCACCGGCAACCGGTCCGTGCGCTCCGGCGCCAACCGCGCCGGCTCCGGCACGACGCGACGCCGGACCGAGGCGGCGGTGCCGAAGGGGCGGGTCTACCGGCGCATGCCGGAGGACGTCGTCGAGGTCTTCAACCGCACCGGCACGGTCACCGCGGTGGCCGAGCACTACGGCGTGCCCCGGCACACCGCACAGGGCTGGATCGGCCGGCTGCGCCGCCGGGGCGGGTTCTCCGCCGCCTCCTGACACGTCCGTCCACCGGTGGCCGCGAGACGGGCCACCGGTGGACGTGGGGCGTCGCCTCGGGCAAATCGTGCCGGCTGCGCGGGATCAGACCGTGACGTGACCGGCGGGACTGCGCTCCGCCACCACCTCGGCGTCGACCTCCGCCGTCGCCAGGGCGGCCTGCCGCAACTGCGCCACGGCCTCGTCGAGGCTCTCGAAGATCGGGAACACCCCGTCGAGCTTCATGGTGTGCAGCACCGTGCGGATGAACCGCGACGGCGCGGCCAGGCACAGCCGTCCGCCCCGCTCGCGTACCTCCCGATGGGCCCGCACCAGCAGGCCGAGTCCGGCGGAGTCGATGACGTGGACGCCGTCCAGGTTCACCACGACCGTCCCGTGCACGTCGACCGCCTGCCGCAGCGCGACGCGCAACGCGTCCTCGGGACCGGCCACGGCCTCGCCGCCCACGGCGACCACGGGCGCGTCGTCGGCACCGCCGACGCCGATCGGCGTACCGTCGGCGCGCGGGGCCGGGCCGGCCGGCAGGGCACTGCACCGGGGGCAGCGGTGCGGACCGGTGGCGAACGGGGAACCGCTCCACCCGTGATCCGACACCAGCGTCCAGACCACCTCCGCGTCGGGCAGCACACACGCGGTGCCGGTGGTGGTGTCACCGCAGACGTCGCAGATCAGGGTCATCAGGTTGTCGTCCGGTACGACGGTCATTCGGCTTCCTCTCCGGTGCCGCAGCCGTGCGGCCGGGACACGGACTCGGGGGCGTCGGTGCGGTGCGCCGCCGCCGTACGGACTTCTCAGAGGGAGTCGGAACGTTCCTTGCCGGCGGTGGCGACCACGATCACCACGCCGACCGCGGCGAGACCGGCCTGCGCGACCAGCCCCAACAGGCTGAATCCGCGGAGGCCGGCGAGCCAGGCACTGATCGCGCCGAGCAGTGCGATGACCGCGCCGATGGTCATCGTGAGCCACAGCGGCACGGCGGGACGGCCGGGGACGACGAGCCGGCCCACGGCACCGACGGCGAGACCGACGACTAGGGCCGCGGCGATCCCGGCGATGGTCATGCTGCTCCTCGTACTCGCGATGTCGGTGCGTCGGCGACGGTGGGTCAGGTGCGTACGGTCACGGCCGCCCGGCCGTACCCGGCCGGCTGTGGTGTGACCTCCGGCGACGCGGGCTGCCGGGGCGGCACCACACCGGGTGCGGCCGGTGTGGTGCCGGTCGGTGTCCCGGCGTCGCCGCCCGGCTCCGGCGCGGTCCCGGCCGCGCCGTGCACCGGCAGGATCTGGTCCAGCCGGGCGGTCCGCAGGATGCGGGTGATACGGGGGTTGGGGTTACGGACCGCCAGCACCCCACCGAGGCGCACCATCCGTCGGTGCACGTCGAGCAGCAGGCCGATGGCGGCCGCGTCGATGTGCCGGCAGCCGGCCAGGTCGATCACGACCTGCTGGGGCCGCAGGGCCAGTAACTGGTCGAAGACCGCGCCGGTCTCCGGCAGGCAGGCCAGGTCGAACTCGGTGATGGACACCTCGACCAGCGGCACCGCGCATTCGGGGCGTCGTGGCGTGGTCACGTCGAGGGCCCCCTTCCTGGTAACCCGAGGCCGGTTCTCACCCTGCCCAGCGGGCTTGGCGGGCACCGCGCGGACGTATGACAGTTGCGTGACAAAAGCCCCGCAGGTCGGTGGCGGTTGGCCGCCCGGCCAGGGCTTGGGGATGATGCCGGTATGACAGCGGTACTGGTGATCGAGGACGACGACCGGATCCGGTTGGCGCTGCTGCTCGCCCTGGAGGACGAGGGCTACGAGGCCCGGGGCGCGGCCACCGCCGAGGAGGGCCTGCGCTCGCAGCGCCGGGACCCGGCCGACTACGTCCTGGTCGACCTGATGCTGCCCGGCATCGACGGCTTCGAGGGCATCCGTCAGCTCCGCCGCGACGACGACGTGCCGATCGTGGTGGTCAGCGCCCGCGACGACACCCACGACATCGTCGCCGCGTTGGAGGCCGGTGCCGACGACTACGTGGTCAAGCCGGTGGCGATCAAGGAGCTGACCGCCCGGCTACGGGCCCTGCGCCGCCGCGCCCGCACGGTGGCTCCGGTGGAGGAGTCGGTGCCGGTGCTCGCCTTCGGTGAGTTGGAGGTCAGCCCGGAGGCGGGGGAGGTGCGGCGGTCCGGTACCCCGGTCGCGGTCACCCGCACCGAGTTCCGGCTCCTCTGCGAGCTGGCCGAGCACGCCGGGCGGGTGCTCTCCCGGCAGCAGTTGCTCAGCCGGGTGTGGGGTTACGACACCGGCGACGAACGGCTCGTCGACGTGCACGTGGGTCGGCTCCGCCAGAAGATCGAACTCGATCCGGCCAACCCCCGGCACCTGGTGACGCTGCGCGGGCTCGGCTACAAGCTGCAGAGATGAGACCACGCCTCGGTCTGCGTGCCCGGGTCACCGCGGCGTTCGCCGTCGGCGCGCTGTCGCTGTCCGCCTCGATGGCCCTGGTGTCGTACGAGCTGACCCGCCGGACCCTGCTCGACGAGCGGGAACGCACCGTGCTGCGAGCGGCGTACTACGACGCGGAGGTGGTCCGGGCGGGCCTGGCCACCGACGAGCCGGACGTGGCGGAGGCGCTGCGCGCCCTGGACACCGGCACCAGCCGACGGGCGGTGCTGTACTTCAACGGCGAGTGGTACGGCCGGCGGGCCGACACCGGCACCACCCCGGCCATCCCACAGCGGTTGCAGGACCTGGTGATGGCCGGCGAGCCCGCCGTGCAGCGGGTCCGGGTCGCCGACCAACCGGTGGTGCTGGTGGGTGTGCCGTTGTCGGACTCGGCGGCGTTCTATGAGATCGTCTCGCTGCGGGAGCTGGACCAGACCTTCCAGGTGCTCGCGCTGGCGCTCACCGCCGTCGCGATCGTGGTGGCCGGTTCCGGGGCGGCGCTCGGCTGGTACGCCACCCGGCACGGGCTGCGCCCGCTCACCGCCGTCGCCGACGCCGCCGAGCGGATCGCCGCGGGCGACTTCACCACCCGGCTCGCGCCGGACACCGACCCGGACCTGACCCGGCTCTCCACCTCGTTCAACCGGATGGTGGACGAGTTGGCCCGCCGCATCGACCGGGACCGGCGTTTCGCCGCCGACGTCAGCCACGAGCTGCGGTCGCCGTTGCAGACGCTCGCCGCAGCCGCCAGCGTGCTGAGCAAGCGGCGGGAGAACCAGGACGAGCGGACCACCACCGCCGCCCGGCTGGTGGCCGACGAGATCGCCCGGTTCCAGCAGCTCGTCAACGACCTGCTGGACCTGGCCCGCAGCGATCAGCCGACACACCGGGAGCCGGTCGACGTCGGGGCGCTGGCCCGGCAGGCGTGCCGGGACCGGGACCTGCCAGAGTCGATGGTGCACCTCGCCCCGGACACCCCGGCCACCTGGCAGGTGGACCGGCGACGCGTGGCGCAGGTGTTGACCAACCTGCTCGACAACGCCGAACGCTACGGTGCCGGCCCGGTGGCGGTGTCGCTGTCCCGCGACGGTGACACCGGCGTGGTGGAGGTCGACGACGAGGGACCGGGGGTGCCGATGGAGGACCGGAAGGCGATCTTCGACCGCTTCGTGCGCGGCCGGGCGGCCAACTTCCGGGGTGGCGGCGACGGCACCGGCCTCGGCCTCGCGCTGGTGGCCCAGCACGCCGCCGCGCATGGCGGTGACGCCACGGTCAGCGACCGTCCCGAGGGCGGGGCACGGTTCCGGATCACGCTGCCGGGCAGCCTCGGATGAGGCGTACCGCCGGGCGGGTCTCGGCCGCCCTCGTGCTGACCCTGGTCGCCGCGTGCGGGGTACCCGCCGAGGACCAGCCCCGGACCGTGACGCCGCCGCCGGGCCCGTTCCCGTACACCGCGACGGCCGCCCCCACCGCGGCGGAGACCGGGGCCCTCACCGAGTTGCTCTACTTCTCGCGCGACGACCGGCTGGTGCCGGTGACCCGCCGGGTCGACCAGGTGCCCACTCCCGACGAGCAGCTCCGCGACCTGCTGGCCGGGCCGACGCCGGGGGAGCGGGACGACGGCGTCGGCAGCGCCCTGCCCGGGGCGCTGAGCACCGCCGTGGTGCAACTCGTCGGCGGGCAGGCCCGGGTGACGGTCACCCCGGCCGGCGCCGACACCGGCCGCAGCGACGAACTGCTCGCGTACGGGCAGATCGTCAGCACGCTCAGCGCCCGCCCCGACGTGTCGGCGGTGATCTTCCTGGACGGTGACGGCACTCCGCTGCGGGTGCCCCGGGCGGACGGTTCGCTCTCGGCGGATCCGCTCACCTCCGCCGACTACGCGGTGCTCGTCAGTCCTCGATGACGGGAGTTCCGCAGCTTCGTGACGGTTGCGTGACAAACACCTCAGCCCCCGCGCGGTGGCGTTTGACCGGTACGGCGGCAGGGGCACCACGTCGTCACACCAAAAGCGCGAAGGGACGGCTCTCGTGGAAATCACCGGCTTCTTCATGGCCATCGTCATCGGTCTGGTCATCGGCGCGCTCGGTCGGCTCGTGGTGCCGGGCCGGCAGCGGATCCCGATCCTGTTGACGATCCTGATCGGTATCGTGGCCGCGATCCTCGGCACGGTGGTGGCCGGACTGCTCGGCGTGGACGACACCGCCGGCATCGACTGGATCGAGCTGTTCATCCAGGTGGCCTTCGCCGCAGTCGGCGTGTCGATCGTCGCCGGGGCGTACGGGCGCCGCCGCTGATCCTCCTCCTTCGTCGGCCCGTTCCGGGGTGTTCCCGGGGCGGGCCGACGGCGTTTGGCGGTTCGGGTGACCACCGGACGCACGTACGTCATGACGGCTCGTATCCTTTGTGCGACCCGTCATGCGTACGACCGAGAGAGGACACGGCGTGAACGACCGGACCGAGACCTTGGAGTTCCAGGCCGAGGCGCGTCAACTGCTTCAGTTGATGGTCCACTCGATCTACTCGAACAAGGACGTGTTCCTCCGCGAGTTGATCTCCAACGCCTCGGACGCACTGGACAAGCTGCGCCTGGCGTCGATGGTCGACAAGGATCTCGACGTCGACACCGGCGACCTGCACATCGCCCTCGACGTCGACCGGGACGCCCGCACCCTGACCGTCCGCGACAACGGCATCGGCATGACCCGCGACGAGGTCGTCTCCGTCATCGGGACGATCGCCAAGTCCGGCACCGCCGAGCTGCTGCGCCAGTTGCGGGAGAACAAGGACGCCGGAGCGTCGCAGGACCTGATCGGCCAGTTCGGCGTCGGTTTCTACGCCGCCTTCATGGTGGCCGAGAAGGTCGAGCTGGTCACCCGGCGGGCCGGCGAGAGCGGCGGCACCCGCTGGGAGTCCGACGGTGGCGGCACGTACACGGTCGAGGCGCTCGACGACGCGCCCCAGGGCACCGCGGTGACGCTGCACCTCAAGCCCGTCGACACCGAGGACAACCTGCACGACTACACCGCCGAGTGGACCATCCGCGAGATCGTCAAGCGGTACTCCGACTTCATCGCCCACCCGATCCGCACGACCGTCGAGCGGCCCGGCGCGGACGACGCCCCGGCCACCACCGAGACGGTCACGCTGAACTCGATGAAGGCGCTGTGGGCCCGCCCGCGCAGCGAGGTCGAGCCGGCCGAGTACCACGAGTTCTACAAGCATGTCGGCCACGACTGGGCGGATCCCCTCGAGACCATCCACATGCGGGGCGAGGGCACCTTCGAGTACGACGCGCTGCTGTTCATCCCGTCGCACGCGCCGTTGGACCTCTTCGCCGCGCAGGGCCGTCGGGGCGTGCAGCTCTATGTCAAGCGCGTCTTCATCATGGACGACTGCGACGCGCTCATGCCCAACTACCTGCGCTTCGTCAAGGGCGTGGTGGACGCGCACGACCTGAGCCTGAACATCTCCCGGGAGATCCTCCAACAGGACCGCCAGATCCGCGCGGTGCGTCGCCGCCTGGTCAAGAAGGTGCTGGCCACCGTCAAGGACCTCAAGACCGGGCAGCCCGAGCGCTACCGCACCTTCTGGACCGAGTTCGGCGCGGCGGTCAAGGAGGGGCTGGTCGACGACACCGACAACCGGGACACCCTGCTGGAGATCGTCTCGGTCGCGTCCACGAACGACCCGGCGGAGCAGACCGACCTGGCCGGCTACGTCAGCCGGATGAAGGACGGCCAGACCGACATCTACTACGCCACCGGCGAGCACCGGGCCACCATCGAGAACTCCCCGCACATGGAGGCGTTCCGGGCCAAGGGCTACGAGGTGCTGCTGCTCACCGACCCGGTCGACGAGGTCTGGGTGGAGCGGGTCGGCAGCTACGACGGCAGGACGCTGCGCTCGGTCGCCAAGGGCCAGGTCGACCTGGACACCGAGGAGGAGCGCACCGAGGCCGAGGCCGAGCGGGAGCGGCAGCGCACCGAGTACGCCGCCCTGCTCGACTGGATGGGCGGGGTGCTGGCCGAGTCGGTGAAGGAGGTCCGCCTCTCCTCGCGGCTGACCACCTCACCGGCCTGCGTGGTCGGTGACGCCCAGGACCTCACTCCGACGCTGGAGAAGATGTACCGGGCGATGGGCCACGAGGTGCCGAAGGTCAAGCGCATCCTGGAGCTGAACCCGGGCCACCCGCTCGTCACCGGCCTACGCAAGGCCCACGAGCAGGGCGACACCGAGCCGGCCCTGGCCGAGACCGCCGAGCTGTTGTACGGCACCGCCCTGCTCGCCGAGGGCGGCGACCTGGCAGACCCGTCCCGCTTCGCCCGGATCCTCGCCGACCGCCTCGCCCGCACGTTGTAGTCGGTCACCGGAACGCGGGCCGCGCCCACACCGGGCGTGTGCCCGCGTTCCGGTACGTCAGGTCCCGCCCGTGCGAGGCGGCACCCGTGTTTCCGCATGTCGTGTCCCGTTCACAGATCTTGGTGCGGAACGGCCCTTCGGGGGGCGTGCCCGTACCACGATCCGCCGCGTCACCCGTGTGCGGTGGCCGGCACCGAGATGGGACCGAACGGCGTCGGCGGACAGTCGAGCCAGGCGTGGATTCTCGGGCGGCGGGGTATTGCGGCGGCCATGAGCGCGAGTGTGGTGGTGGACCCGGACCGGCCGCCGGCCCCCGACCTGGCGGTCGGCACGGTGGCGGTGGTGGCCCATCGGAAGAAGACGCTGGGCGGTGGCCTGGACGAACTGCGCGCCGCGCTGGTCGGCGCGGGAGTGCGGGACCTGCTCTGGTACGAGGTGCCCAAGAGCCGCAAGGCACCGAAGAAGGTGCGCAAGGCCCTCGACCAGGGCGCCGAGCTGATCTTCGTCTGGGGCGGCGACGGGATGGTGCAGCGCTGTGCCGACACCCTGGCCGGCACGCAGACCCCGATGGCGATCCTGCCGGCCGGCACCGCCAACCTCTTCGCCGGCAACCTGGGCATCCCGGAGGACCTGCCGGAGGCGGTACGGATCGGCCTGCACGGCCGACGGTGCCGCCTCGACCTCGGTCGGCTCAACGGGGAGCACTTCGCGGTGATGGCCGGCGCCGGGTTCGACGGCGACCTGATCCGGGAGGCGGACCGGGACATGAAGGGCCGCCTGGGCCGGCTCGCGTACGTCTGGACCGGCCTGCGCCACGTCCGTGGGGAACTGACCCGGACCCGGATCACCGTCGACGGTGACCTGTGGTTCGAGGGGGACGCGAGCTGCGTGCTCTTCGGCAACGTCGGCACGATCACCGGTGGCATACCCGCCTTCGACGACGCCCGCCCGGACAGCGGTTCGCTGGAGATCGGTGTCTCCATCGCCGGCGGTCCCGTCGACTGGGCGCGGACGCTCGGCAAGATGGCCACCGGCCGGTCCGAGGACTCGAAGTTCCTCCGGATCACCCGGGGTCGCAAGGTCAGGGTCCGCTTCGCCGAGCCGAAGACGTACGAGATGGACGGTGGCGCCCGGTCGCGGACGAAGCGCCTCAAGGTCAAGGTCGTACCCGCTGCCCTGACCGTCTGCTGCCCCGACGGGGAGTCGGCGGCCGCGCCACGGTGAGCCGGCGTTGCCGACGCCACACCACGGCGGCGGCGACGAGGCAGACGGTGGCGGCGAGGACGAGCGGTGGTCGGCCGCCCAGCAGCACGGCGGCGGACCCGAGCGGGATCGCCGCCGCGATCGGTCCGAACATGATCGTGTTGGCGGTCGCGGCGGCCCGGCCCAGCAGCTCGTCGGGGCTGTGCGTCTGCACGGCGGTGACGGCCGCGACGAGCGCCCACGGCAGGCCGACTCCGGCCACCACCGAGGCGACGACCACCGCCGGCCACCAGGGCAGACAGCGGCCCAGACAGCTCGCGGCGAAGAGCGCCACGCCGCCGACGGCGACGGTGGTCGGGCCGAACCGGGCGATCAGCCGACCGGCGACCAACCCTCCGACGATCGAGCCGAGGCCCTGCGTGCTGAGCAGGACGCCGAGGAAGGTCGCCGGCAGGCCGAGATCGTCGGTGACGACGGCGTACCCGGCGGCGGTGGTGAAGCCGGACGCGGCGATCGCCACGCCCGCGAGGACCACCGGCAGCCGCGTCGACGGCGACTCCCAGAGGACTGCGAGGCCGGCCCGGACTCCCGGGCGCCGGGACGCGGTTGCCGGTGCGGGACGCCGCAGCCGGAGCAGGGCGTACAGGGCGGCGACCAGGGCGGGCAGGAGTGCGGCGAGCAGCGCGACGAGGTGTCCGCCCTGCCAGGCGTACAGACCGGCGCCGGCCAGCGGGGCGACGATTTTGACGCCCTCCTGTGCGCTGGACCGCCATCCGTTGACGTGACCGAGTTCGTCCGGTGACAGCGCGGCGGGCAGCAGTGCGCTCTCGCCCGCGTCGACGAGCACGTACGCGACGCCGTACACCGTGGAGACGCAGAACAGGAGCCACACCTGCCCGGGTCCGCGTACGGCCAGCAGCGTTGGCAGGACGGCGGCCAGGGTCAGGTTGACCGCGATGACGAGCGGTCGTCGGGGTAGCCGGTCGACCAGGGCACCGCACCAGGGTCCGGCGAGGGTGGGTGCGTAGACGCAGAGCCCGGCGAGC
Organism: Micromonospora sp. NPDC002389; assembly: GCF_040296095.1. NCBI lineage: Bacteria > Bacillati > Actinomycetota > Actinomycetes > Micromonosporales > Micromonosporaceae > Micromonospora > Micromonospora sp. NPDC002389. Next base: position 368,812 of record NZ_JBEOWP010000003.1, on the reverse strand, counting down.
GCGGCGAGGCTGCTGGACCGGGTCAGGTCGAGGATCCAGATTCCGGAGACCAGGGCCATGGCGCTGCCGCCGCAGCCGGAGAGCACGGAGATCGTCACGAACAGGATCGCGTTGCGCCGCACATGCCGCTCCCGGGTTGAGTCGAGGTGACTCATAGCCTCAACCCTTGAGTCGGCCAGGGGCAATAGTGTCGAGGCCCGTCAACGAGTCGTTGACAGAGCGGTGTCGAGGTGTCGCGCGATGGTGCGGACCGGGTTCGGCAGCCGTCGCCCGGCCCGGCGGAGGTCGGCGGCGACGTGTCTGGCCAGGTCGTACAGGGCGCCGGGTGCGGCCTCCAGGGCCAGCGCCGTGGTGTGTCGGGTCAGCGTGGCTCCGGGAAAGCGGCTGTCCCAGCGGCGATCGGCGTCGATCCAGCGCTGCAACCCGGTGAGCAGGGCACGAAGCGCGGCGACCTCACTCGGCCAGCGCTGGTCGGACTCGGCCAACCGCGCCCGACGGCGGGCGGCCAACCGCTGGCGACGCTGCTCGGCGGCCTGCCGGCTACCCAGTCCGAGCGCCGCCGCGATCTGCTGCCAGGCCGCGCCGGCCTGTCGGGCGCGGTCGATGAGATCCAGCTCCGCCTCGTCCAGCCGGTCTCGGGCTGCCGGGACGCCGGCCAGGTCGCCGAGTGGATCCTGCACGTGTCAACGTTATCTTGACAGCAGTGCGGCGGGTCGCCTGGCGACGACCGGGCCGACCCGCCGCTCAGGCGGCGGCGGAATCGCGGCGCGCACGCTCCGCGGCCCGACTCGGCAGTGCCGGCTGCGTCGACCATTCGCTCTGTCGTGTGGGTGCCGGTGGCGCGCTCGCCGTGCCGCCCTGGGCCAGGGCGAGCGCGCGTTGGGCCTGCTGCCACGGCGCGCACGGCCACTCCTGGCCGGCGCAGAGCAGGTGGGCGCAGTCCCCGTCCTCGGCCGGCGCGTGCGCGTCGGCGACGTGCAGGGCGAGTCGCCACAGCAGCGGATCTGTGACGTGTTCGGGGCGCTCGTGGGTTGTATCCGGCCGCTCGGTGGTGTATTCGGACATGCGATGTCCCCCCTCGTTGTCGAGCTTCCCGTTCCTGGTCTCCACTCTGCGCCCAGGTCAAACGCCTACCGCCGGGTTGGCGGGGGAGGCGGGCGTGACAAATTCGGCCCCCCGGGATTATTGACAGTGGTCGCTTGTTGCGTGAAAGTTGTGCGCAATCGATTACCCTCCACATCCGAGGTGTGACGCTGCGCAATCGGTGACGCGGGCGGCGTCCACTCCGGACGCTCCGTGCCGCCCGCTTTCCGCGGGCCGAGGCGCGGGGCGACGCCCACCCCATCACCTCCGCGCGCCGAGAAGGGGCCACAAGCCTCATGTCCGAGTTCCGTACCCGTTCCCCGTGGCGACGCCGGATCGCCGTCTCCTCCGTGTTGGCGGCCGGCGCGGCAGTGCTGCTGGTCAGCCCCGCCGCCGCCATCGTCCCGCAGGCCACCGCCCCGACCGCCAGGACCGCCGCCACGATCGACTCGGGCACTTCGTCGGTGCCGCCTGTGTTGCAGTCGCGCTTTGCCGGAGCCGGCGCCACACCGTCGGCCGACGGGTCGGAGGCGGTGCGGTCGACATCGGACCGCGCGGCGGCGCGCGACCGCATCGTCCGGCCGCTGCCCACCGTCTCGCCGGGATCGCCCGGTGCGTACAAGGTGGTGACCGGCGACCTGTATCCGCGCCACGTCGCTTTCGAGCAGGTCAAGGGCACGCCGGCCGGACATTCGGTGTGGCGTGTCCTGTACGGCATGAAGTATGTGGGCGGACTCGTCGGTGAGACCGAGGACGTCGAGTTCCAGATCCTGGACCGCGAGGGCAACGGCACCATCGACAGCGCCGGGGTCTTCGCCGGCACCCTGGACGGGCTGGAGGGCGGCTTCGTCTTCGAGTCCGAGGGTAAGCAGAGCGCCGATGGCACGTTCACGATGATCTTCGACATCACGCCGGGTACGGGCTACGGCAAGCTGACGGGTCTGACCGGCAGCTTCACGGTGGTGGCGTCCCGCGACCACTGCGGACCGAGGGACACCCCGGAGACGTGCGAGACGCTGGTCTCGTACAGCCTCGGTTACAGCCTTCCGTAACCCGGAAGCCGCGCACGGCGCCGCGTTCGACCCTTCCGCGACGGCGGGTCGGACGCGGCGTCCGTGCTCAGCGGGGGTGCGTGCGGCGGCGCTGTCCATACTTCGAGACGATTGACAGATGACCTTCGCCAGGTGAGAGTGGTCCGCAACCTGATCACTCCTACCTCTCGACGTGTGACGCTGCGTAATCGGCGATGCGGGCGGTGTCCATGTCGGATGTACCTGGCCGTGGTTGTCCCCGGAGCTGAGACAGCCGAGGTGAGGTGCGAACCCCCACACCCCCACCGCACGCCGAGAAGGGGCCACGAGCCTCATGTCGGAGTTCAGTACCCGTTCCCGGTGGCGACGCCGGATACCCTTCTCCGCCGCGCTGGCCGCCGGCACGGCCGTGCTGCTGCTGGTCAGTCCGGCCTCGGCCGTGGTGCCGCAGACCGCCGCGCCGGGCGCCGAGACCCCCGCCGACCTCGGCCGGCTGGCCGACGAGCAGACCAGCGTGATCGAGGTGGTGGTGGCCGACACCACAGAGCTGGACGCCCTGGTGGCCACCGGCGTCGACCTCGACCACCACGTCCACCACACCGCCGACGGCATCGTGGTGCACGCCGTGGTGACCGGCAACGAGGTCGCCACGCTGACCCGGGCCGGCTTCACCTTCGGCAAGGTGCTGCACACCGAGGAGGACGCGCAGGACCGCATCGCCGAGCGGGAGGCGACCATCGCCGCCCACCTGGCCGACAACCGCGAGTTCTCCGGAGCCGCCGTCGCCGCCCGGTCCGCCGCCTCGGATGTCAAGATCATCCGTGCCGACTACTACACCTCGGGCACCACCCAGGTGCTGTCGGTGGAGGCGAAGTGGGCGCAGGGACAGACCGCCGCCACCGCGCTGACCGTCGAGCGGGACAGCGGGCCGGGCACCGAGTTCGGCTCCGGCGGTACGCAGAACATCACCCGGTTCGTCGACGCCGGGGTGTACCTCTACCACCGGGGTGCGGCGCAGGTGACCAGCCGCCCGGACTACGTACGGATCACCAGCCCGACCGGTGACGTGGCGGTCGCCAAGGTGCACGAGTGGCTGCCCATCCCGGACACCGACCCGGAGGGACCGGGCTACCAGAAGGACTTCGTCACCAGCTACCTGACCCCCACAGAGCTCTACGACCGGATCAAGTCGATGTCCGCGCAGTACCCGGAGATCTCCGAGATCGTCGAGCTGCCGCACAAGACCAACGGCTACCGCCGCAAGGCGCAGGCCGTACTCGGCGCCGCCAACGCCAGCCGCGTCGGCGTCGACTCGCTGGCCTGGGGGCACCAGGGCGGTAACGACATCACCGTCGAACTGGCGAACCCCGGCACCGCGAGCGCGTCGCTGACGGTGACCGTGACCGGCAACCAGGTCCGCGTCGGTCTCGCCACCGACGCCGCCGGCACCGTCACCAGCACCGCCGCCGAGGTGGCCGCCGCGCTCAACGCCCAGGCGGGCACGCTGCTCACCGCGTACACCTACCGCGGTAACGCGGGCACGGGTGTGGTGGCGCCGGCCGCGCCGACCGCGCTCTCCGACGGCCTGTCCGCGCCGACGACGGTCTCCCGTGACCCGCACGCGGTGTACGCCATCCGGATCGGCAAGCACCGCGATGGCTCCAAGATGGGTGTCCTCGCCTACGCGCAGGAACACGCGCGGGAGTGGGTGCCTCCGCTGGTGACCATCGAGACCGCCGAGCGGTTGCTGCGCAACTACGCGCACGACGCGAACACCCGCGAGCTGGTGGACAACCTCGACATCTGGATCGCGCCGTCGATCAACCCGGACGGCGGGCACTACTCGTTCTACGACTTCAACTCGCAGCGCAAGAACATGACCAACCACTGCACGCCGGAGACCTCCGGGGACTTCCTCGGCCGGACCTCCTGGGGTGTGGACAACAACCGCAACTACACCGAGTACAGCCTCTTCGACGGCTACTCGGGCGCGTCGACGAGTTGCACCAGCGGCACGTACGCCGGGCCGGACGAGCTGTCCGAGCCGGAGAGCCGCAACGTCGACTGGCTGGCCTCCCGGCCGAACGTCAAGTTCTCGATGAACCTGCACTCCTCGGGCAACTACTTCATGTGGTCGCCGGGCTCGTACGCCACTCCGGGCCGGGTCTCCGCCCCGCGTCCGACGCTGGCCGAGGAGTCGCTGTTCTGGGGTGCGTCGTCGCGGATCCTGACCTCGATCAAGCGGCACCGTAACCTCGCGGTCACCCCGGCGCGCACCGGTCCGATCGCCGACGTGCTCTACTCGGCGGCCGGCAACTCCGGTGACATGCTCTGGTACAAGTACGGCATCTACGCCTGGAACTTCGAGGTCGGCACCTCCTTCCAGCCGACCTGGGCGTCGGCCCGGGAGGAGACGATGGAGTTCTCCAACGGCCTGGTCGAGATGCTGCGGGTGGCCCGCGACTTCGACACCGACGAGTCGGCACCCACCAGCTCCGTCGAGGTGGCCACCAGCGCCACCGAGGGCTCGGTCGACGTGACGTTCTCCACCAGCGAACCGGCGGCGGTGTTCTACACCCTCGACGGCAGCCGGCCGACGTTCGAGTCCACGCTCTACGGCTCGGGAGGCATCCGGGAGGGCGGCGAGACGCTGACCGTCCCGGTCGGCACGACCGTGCACTGGTTCTCGGTGGACGCGGCGGGCAACGTGGAGCGCGACTACCAGCCCGACGGTCAGGACGACAACTACAACCGCAAGCGGCTGACCGACCCGAACGCCGAGCCCGAGGTGCCGGTGACGGTCACCGTGCAGGCGCGGTGTGTGGCCGGGAAGGCGTACGTGGCGGTGCAGGCGCGTAACGATCACGACGGTCCGGTGGACGTGGTGTTGGAGAGCGCGTACGGGCAGCGGTCGGTGTCGGCCGTGGCGCCGGGTGCGAGCGCGTTCCAGCAGTTCACCACCCGTGCCGCGTCGGTCCCGTCCGGCACCGCGACGGTCCGGGCGACCGGCTCGGTCGACGGTGAGAGCGTCACCACCGTCGTCACCCGGGACCACGCCGCGGCCAACTGTGCCGCCGACCCCCGTCAAGCCCAGTGACCGCGAACGACACGGAGAGAAGCAGATGAGCACAGACAATCGGAAGCGGTTGCTGGCGGCGGGTGCCGCCGGGGCCCTGTTGGTCGGGTCGGTGGCGATGGCCGCGCCGGTGTCGGCCGACCCGGGTGACAGCGGTGACGTCACCGTCACGGTGGACATCGAGGAGCTGGTCGAGCCGGGTGTGCTGGCGATGACGGTCGCGGGTGACTCGGTGGCGTTGACCGAGGAGGGGTCGACGTTGTTGGTGCGTCAGTTCGTCGGTGGGTTGCCGACGGTGACGGTCACCGACACGCGTACCGCTGACGAGGTGCCCTCGGGTGCGGCGTGGGCGGTGCTGGGTAGTGCCACGGACTTCACCGGTGGGGCGGGTCAGGAGCCGATCGGTGCCGGGCACCTGGGCTGGAAGCCGCGGCTGATCGACGGTGGGGACACCGGTCTGGTCAGTGAGGGTGAAGAGGTCGTGACGGTGTTGGACGAGCCGACGCAGCCGGGCAACAACGTGGGTCTGGTCGACCAGGAGCTGCTGGTCTCCACGTTCGACTCCGGTGCCGTCGCGGGTGGCGCGTACTCGGTCGACGCGGACCTGTTCCTGCGCACTCCGGCGGACGTGGCCGCGGGTGAGTACACCTCGACGCTGACCCTGTCCCTGTTCGAGTAGGACCTCACCGGGTGGGGGTCGCCACACGGCGGCCCCCACCCGGTGCACGGCCGTGACCTGGCCGAAGGGCGACCCCTGCGGCGCGCAGGGAGCGGCAGGCGCGATGATGGACGGGTGAAGATCCTGTCGATCCAGTCCTCGGTCGCCTACGGCCACGTCGGCAACTCGGCCGCCGTGTTCCCGCTGCAACGGCTCGGGCACGAGGTCTGGCCGGTGCTGACCGTGCACTTCTCCAACCACACCGGGTACGGCGCCTGGCGCGGACCACTGCTCGCGCCCGCCGACGTCGCCGAGGTGATCGCCGGCATCGCCGACCGTGGGGTGCTCGGCGACGCCGACGCGATCCTCTCCGGCTACCAGGGCGACCCGGCGATGGGCGCGGTGATCCTCGACGCGGTGACCCTGGTCAAGACCGCCAACCCGGACGCCGTCTATTGCTGCGACCCGGTGATGGGCGACGTCGGCCGAGGCATGTTCGTCCGGCCCGGCATCCCCGAGTACCTGCGCGACGTGGTGGTGCCCCGGGCCGACATCGTCACCCCGAACCAGTTCGAGCTGGAGTTCCTCGCCGGCCGGTCGACGCACTCGCTCGACGACGTGCTGGCGGCGGTCGACGTGGTACGCGCCACCGGCCCCCGACACGTCCTGGTCACCAGCGTGCTGCACGGCGACGCACCGCCCGACTCGCTGGAGGTGGTGGCCGTCTCCGACGAGGGCGCCTGGGCGGTGACCACGCCACTGTTGCCGATCAGCCCGAACGGCGGCGGCGACGTCACCGCCGCGCTCTATCTGGCGCACCTGCGCAGCACCGGATCACCCGCGACGGCGCTGGAACGCACCACTGCCTCGATCTTCGCGGTGCTGGAGGCGACGCTCGCGGCCGGCACCCGCGAACTGCAACTGGTCGCCGCCCAGGAGGCGATCGCCGACCCACCGGCCCGGTTCCCCGCCCGCCGGTTGCGGTGACCGCAGGACGCCACTCCCGGTGACCGCAGCGCGCCGGTTACGGTGACCGGAGCACCGGAGGCCACCTCCCCTGGCTCGTGGGGAGGTGGCCTCCGGTGGACCGGGGCCGGGGGAGGACGGCCCCCGGTCCTCTCAGGCCCGGCAGGACGCCAGGACGCCCACCACCCCGACCCCCGGGTCACGCACCGGCAGTCGGGTGGACGCGGCCGGGCAGCGGGGGACCGTCAGGTCGTAGATGCCCCGACCGAACGTCGCCGCCGTGAGCTGCCGCGACGGCTCGTGGTACCGCAGGTACATCACCGCCGCCTTCGGCAGGGTGGTGCCGAGCGCGGCCCACTCGCCGCCGTTCCACGCCGACACGAACACGCCCACGTCGGTGCCGACCAGCAGCAGGCCGTCGGCCGTCGGGATCACCGAGTTGACCGGCGCGTCGGGCAGACCCCGTCCGATGTCGGTCCAGGTCCGGCCGCCGTCGCGGGTCATCATCACGTGCGCCCGGTCGCTGCCGGACCGGAAGGCGGAGAAGGTGGCGTACGCGACGTTCGCGTCCCTGGGGTTGACCGCCACCCGGGTGACCCAGGTGCCCGGCAACTGGCCCGGGTCGACCTGCTGCCAGGTCGCGCCGAGGTCACGGGTCCACCAGAGCCGGCCGTCGTCGGTGCCCACATAGAGCGTGGCGCTGTCGCTCGGCGCGGCGGCGACGCTGGTGATCGTGCCCCACGGGTAGCCGGACGGGTCGTTGGGGCCGCCGCCGGTCAGGTCCGGGCTGATCGCCGTCCAGGTCCGACCGTTGTCCGTCGACCGGTTCACGATGTTGCCGGCGTAGTACATGACGTTCGGGTCGTTCGGGTCGAACTGGAGCGGGGTCAGCCAGTTGCGCCGCTGCGAGGTGGTCTGGCCCGTCCCGATCGACTGGCGCGGGGTGCCGCCCGCGGTCTCCGACCGGTAGCAGGCGCCGTACTGGCTGCACCCGAAGACGATGTTCGGGTTCTCCGGGTGGATCAGGGTCTGCAACCCGTCGCCGCAGCCGATCGCGTTCCAGGGGCCGCCGACGCCGTTGTAGCCCCGGTTGCAGCCGTTGTCCTGGGTGCCGCCGACCTTCAGGCTCGGATCGGTCTGCGCCACGTCGACGGTGTAGAACTGGGTGTACCGCTCGTCGACGGCCTTCACCCACCCGCCGGCGCCGTTGGTCTGGGAGCGGTAGACGCCACCGTCGTTGCCCAGATAGACCCGGTTCGGCACCTTCGGGTCCCAGCGCATCACGTGCTGGTCGGCGTGCACACCGCCGACGGAGGAGAAGCTCCGGGCGCCGTTGGTGGAGCGCATCAGGTTGACGCCCATCAGGAACACGTGGTCCGCGTTGCCCGGGTCGACGAAGATCTTCCCGAACCACCAGCTGAACGTCGACTGCGACGCCTGGCTGGTGCTGACCGGTGTCTGCGTCCAGGTGTCGCCGCCGTCGTCGGAGCGGTAGAACGCCCGGAACGGGCCGAGGGCGGTGCCCACGTACGCGTACAGGCGCTGCGGGTCGCTCGGTGCCAGGGTGAGTCCCCAGCGGCCCTGGTCGGCGTCGGTGGGCAGGCCGGTGGTCATCCGCGCCCAGGTCTCGCCGCCGTCGTCGGAGCGCCACAGACTGGAACCCGGACCCCCGTACGTGCGCTGGTGCGGCTCGCGCAGGTGGTCCCACATGGCGGCGTACACCCGGTCGGGGTCGGTCGGGTCGATCACGACCTCGGTGGCGCCGGTGGTGTCGTTCGGCGGGGCGAGCACCTGCCGCCAGGTGTCCCCGCCGTCCTCGGTCAGGTAGACCCCGCGCTCGCCACCGGGCACGAACAGGTTGCCACTGGCCGCCGCGAAGACGCGGTCCTCGTCGCTCGGGTCGACGGCGAAGCGCCCGATGGCGTGGCTGTCGGCCAGGCCGACGCGTTGCCAGGTCGCGCCCCGGTCGGTGGAGCGGTAGACACCGTCACCGCCGAAGGTGATCGACCCGCCGCCCGGCTGCGCCTCACCGGTGCCGGCGAACAGGACCCCGTCGCTGGTCATCGCGATCGCGCCGATGGCCTGCGCCCAGCCGTCCGGCCAGGCCGGGGTGAAGGTGGCACCCGCGTCGCTGGACTTCCACACCCCACCCGAGGCGGCGGCGATGAAGATCTGGTCGGGGACCTGCGGATCCACCGCGATGTCGACCACCCGGCCGCCGATGTTGGCCGGGCCGAAGAAGGACCAGGGACGCTCGGCCAGCGGACGGTAGGCGCTGCGGGTCCGGGTGGCGAGCCGGTCGGCCTCACCGCGGGCCCGGGTGTACTTGACGACCGACAGGTCACGGCTGCCGTCGCTCATCCGCTGGGCGGTCATCCACTCGTCGGGGACCTCCATCGGTCCGGTGGGATAGCTGGTGGCCAGCGACGGGGCGGCCGATGGGACGGTGGCGGACGACGCCGTCAACGCGACCGTGGCGAGCAGCGCGACCAGCGCCGTCGCCGTCAGCCCGCGATGTCGCCGGACGAAGGTGGCCCTCATGTGGTCTCTCCTGATCCGAGCGCGGAAAGTGCTGTGTGCGCAGGCTAGACAGGAGATCGGCGAACGTCACCGAGCAGGTGTCGGGAAACGCGCCGCCCGGTTAGGACATCTGTCGAGGTCGATCAGCTGCCGCTACGGAACTCGGGCAGTCCGGCGTCGTCGGAGTCCGGGCCGACCATCACGGTGAGCGTGCTGCCGTCGGCGCAGAGCGCCGAGGCCCGCAGGTACATCCGGCGCTGTTCGGCCCGGGTCAGCACCTCGGTCTCGAAGATCTCGTCCTCGATCTTCAGCAGGTCCACGTCGGCCCGCTGCTCGTAGTGCGCGCGGACGTCCAGCGGGGACATCCGGACGGTCGCCTCCACCGTGGTCAGCACGCCCTGCCGCACCACGGCGGTGACCCGGGCACCGTCGGGCAGCACCAGGCCGGGCACGTCCGCCTCGACCTCCGGGTCCTCGTCCAGCGGCACCCGGTCACAACTGGGCAGGTTCGCCAGCAGGTCCCGTGGTCCGCCGCCGGGCGTCTCGGCACCGCCGCAGGCGGCCAGCACCGGCAGCAGCACGACGGTGACGGCGAGGTGACGCAATCTCACCGCAGCAGGATGCCAGCTCATCGGGGTACCCGCCAGCGGCGGACGGCGAGCAGCAGCCCGGTGATGATGGTCGCCGTGATCAGCATCAGCACGATGGTGACCAGCGAGCCGTACGCGAAACCGGAGAACTCGAAGGCCTGGTCGAAGATGTAGACCGGCAGGTAGAGCGTGGCGTTGGCCGGCCGCCCGTCGGTGAGCACGTACGCCGGGACGAAGTTCACCTGGAGGGTGAGCACGATGTCCCGCACCGCCAGCAGCACCAGCACCGGGGCCAGCAGCGGCAGGGTCAGTCGACGCAGTTGCCCGAACGGCCCGCACCCCTCCAAGGCCGCCGCCTCGTACAACCGACCGGCGAGCAGCCGCCGGGCGGCCAGCACCACCACGAAGCCCTCGCCGATCGGGAACGCGAGCATCAGCACCACGCCCACCCGGGCCGTGGTCGGGTCGGCCAGCCAGTTGTAGCCGTCGTGCCCGAACAGCCCGAGCACCTGGTTCAACGGCCCGTAGAGCGGGTTGAGCACCCAGAGGAACAACACCGCCAGTGCCACGTCCGGCACCACCGTGGGCAGGTACACGGCGGTGCGGAACCAGCGACCGCCGACGCGCGGGGCGGCGAGCAGCAGACCCAGCCCGACCGCGGCGACGAAGCGCAGCGGCACGGCCAGCGCCACGTGCACCAGCGACGCCTCCAGACTGTCCAGCAGGAACCGGTCGTCGAGTAGTCGGCGGACGTTGGCCAGCCCGACGAACTGCGGATCACGGGTCAGGCCGGTGTGGTCGGTGAACGCGTACCCGACGTTGAGCAGCGCCGGCACCGCGATCAGCAGGACCACCGCGACCGCGTACGGGGCGAGGAACACCCAGCCGGTCACCGACGTGCGGGTACGCCTCACCGGCGCCGCCCGTCGGCCGCGTCGAACAGGTGGCGCCGGTCGACCCGCAGCCGGATCTCGTCACCGGGCCCGACACCGGGGCGGGGACCGGTGCGGACGGTCAGCCGGGTGCCGTCCGGGCAGCGGGTCAACAGGATCGCCTCGCTGCCCAGCGCCTCGACCGCCTCGACGGTGGCGACGACCGGTCCGGCGTCGTCGCGCACCAGGTCCTCCGGGCGTACGCCGACGGTCAGCGTCGGATCGCCGCCCAGCACACCGCCGCCGGGCACCAGGTTCATCGGCGGGCTGCCGAGGAACCCGGCGACGAAGGTGTCGGCCGGTGCGTCGTACACCTGCTGCGGCGGGCCGACCTGCCGGATGCGCCCGTCCGCAAGCACCACCACCCGGTCGCCGAGGGTCATCGCCTCGTGCTGGTCGTGCGTCACGTGCACGGTGGTGGTGCGCAGCTCCCGGTGCAGGGCGAGCAGGTCCGCCCGGGTGGCGAACCGCAGCGGCGCGTCCAGGCTGGCCAGCGGTTCGTCCAGCAGATAGACGCTGGGGTCGCGCAGTAGCGCCCGGGCCAGCGCCACCCGTTGCCGCTGGCCGCCGGACATCTGGTCGGGGTAGCGGTCGAGCAGGTCGGCGATGCCCAGCCGCTCGGCGGCGGCCCGGGCCCGCCGGTCCGCGTCGGCGCGCCGTACCCGGCGTACCCGCAGCCCGAAGGTGAGGTTGCCGTGCACGGTGAGGTGCGGGAACAGCGCGTAGTCCTGGAACACCATGGCCACCGCGCGGCGGTGCGGCGGCAGCGTGGCGACGTCGACACCGTCGAGCAGGATCCGGCCGGCGTCCGGCCGGTCCAGCCCGGCGATCAGCCGCAGGATGGTGGACTTGCCCGAGCCGGAGGGCCCGACCAGGGTGAGCAGTTCCCCGGCCCGGACCTCCAGGTCGACACCGTCGACGGCGACGGTACGCCCGTACGTGCGGGTCAGCTCCTCCAGCCGGATGACACCCTTCACTTGCCCACCGGCAGGTCGAACAGCGGGCGGACGGTCTCCTCCAGCCGACGCAGCCCCTCCTCCCGCTCCACCCGGCCATAGAACACCTCCTCCAGCAGGGTGTTCGTCTCCTTCTCGACCCGCGACCAGGTGCCGGTGCGGGGCGTGGCCCGCAGGTGCGGTTCGGCGTCGAGGAAGACCTGCGACGAGCGGGGCGGTCGGGCCGGATCGAGGAAGGCGGGGGAGTCGGCCACGTCCAGCCGGGACGGCACGGTCCGCCCCGACTCGGCCAGCACCCGCTGGCCGGTGGCGCCCATGGCGTACTCGATGAACCGCCACGCCGGCCGATGGTCCGGCAGGCCGGCGCTCATGCAGTACGCGTCGCTGTGCAGGATCGACGCCGGCACGCCACCGGGGGCCACCGGAAGTGGCGCGGCATCCCAGGTGAATCCGTCGATCGTCCGCAGGGTGGGCACGGCGACCCGGCTGTTGAGATACATGCCGAGCGTGCCGCGCAGGAAACGGGCCTCGCTCGACTCACTCTGCTCCTCCGCGTCCGGCGGCACGACGCCGTGTCGCAGTCGCAGGTCGAGGAACCAGTCCACGGCCGCGCGGGCGGCCGGGTCGTCGCGCAGCGTCAGCCGGGTCGGCCGGTCCGGATGGTCGACCAGCTCGCCCCGGTTGGACCAGACGAACGGCGCCAGCCGCGCGACTGACGCCTCCACGCCCACCCCGTACCGGCCGTCGCGGGTCAGCGCCTTCCCGGCGGCGAGGAAGTCGTCCCACGTCCAGCCGGGGCGCGGGGTCGGCACACCGGCGGCGGCGAACAGGTCGGCGTTGTAGTAGACGACCAGCGAGGAGAGATTCTGCGGCAGACAGGTCAGCTCCTCACCGTCGAACCGGAACGCGTCCAGGGCCCGGGTGCTGAAATCGCTCTCCCGGATGGTGTCACTGGCGTCCAGGTAGGACTGCGCCGGCTCGATCGCGCCCTGCGCCGCGAACTGTCCGTACCGGCGGTAGTTGAGCAGGAACACGTCCGGCGGGCGGCCCCCGGCGAACGAGGTGGTGAGTCGCGCCATCAGCTCGTCCTGGGTGGCGACGGGGGAGAGCGTGACCGGGACGTCGGGGTTCGCCGCGGTGAAACCGTCGACCAGGGTGTGGTAGCCGGCCACCTCCTCGGCGTCGCCGAACAGCACCACGGTGATGCCACGGCGTTCCGCCGCCCGCTCGCCGGAGGTACAGCCGGCGGCGACGAGCAGGACGGTGAGCAGCGCCGCGCATGTGCGCCACCGGGTCGGGGTCATCGGCGTCCTTTCGGTCGAAGCGCCGCCAACGGGTCGTCGGCGAGCAGGACCCGCTGGGCGAACAGGAAGACCAGCACGCACGGCGCGGTGGCGACCACGCTGCCGGCCATCAGCAGCGGCCAGTCCGTCGGGTTGAGCAGCAGCAGGAAGCGCAGCCCGAGCGGCCAGGTGTAGCGGTCACCGCTGGTGAGGTAGAGCAGCGGGTCGATGAAGTTGGACCAGTGGAAGGTGAAGGCCAACACCGCGACCGCCAGCGTGGCCGGTTTGACCTGCGGCAGCGCCAGTCGCCGCCAGATGGTCAGCCAGCCGGCGCCCTCCAGGCGGGCGGCCTGCAACTGACTGTCCGGTATCCCGCCGAAGCTCCACGCGTACAGCAGGACGAGGAACGGGCTGACGGCCAGTGCCGCCGGCGCCAGCAACGGCAGGTACGTGTCGACCACCCCGGCCAGCCGGAACACCTCGAACCGGGTCGCCCAGACCGCCGTGACCGGCACCAGCAGCAGCACCAGCAGCCCGGTCAACGCCTGCCGCCGCCCGCGTCGGGACAGCAGCCGCAGCCCGAAACCGCTCAGCGAGGCGACCAGCACGGTCAGCGGCACGGCCAGCGCCACCACCAGGGCGGAGTTCGCCAGATAGCGGAAGATCGGGATCAGCTCCGGCAGGCGGGTGTACGCGGCCGTGGTCGGCGTGGCCGGCCACCACTCCAACGAGCGCGGTGGCGGGGCACCGGTGGGGCGCAGCGAACCGACCACCATGAACCACAGCGGGGCGACGAACAGCAGCGCGACCAGGGTGGGCAGCAGATACCGGCCGAGCCAGCGTGCCCTCACCACGTCGCCCCCTCCCCGCCGACGCACCGGACGCCCCGGGTCCCGCCGAACCTATGGACCGCCTCGCCGCCCGGTCATCGGTCACCTGTCGGAGATCTCCGCCTCCGCTTGCTACGCCTGTCGGAGTCGACCGTCACTCCTCGCCGCCGTACCGCTCCGCCAGCCGGGCCAGTTTCAGCGCCAGGTGCAGGCAGAGCCGCTCGCCGCCGTCCTTGAGGTCGGTGCCGGCGAGCTCCTCGATGCGTTGCAGCCGGTAGTAGAGCGTGGTCCGGTGCAGTCGCAGGTCGGCGGCGGTGGCGTGGGCGTTGCCGGCCCGGTCCAGGTAGTGCTCCAGGGTGGTCAGCAGCGTGCGGTGGCCCGGCGTGGACACCAGCCGGGCCAGCCCCGGGTGGACGTCGGCCACCGTGAGCTGCTGCTCGCCGAGCCGGGCCAGCACCCGGTAGACACCCAGGCCGGACCAGGCGACCACCCGGCCCAACGCCGGCAGTTGCGCACCGACCCGCGCGGCGTGCAGCGCCTCGACGTACGACTCGACGACGTCGGCCAGCCGTGGCCTGGTCCGGCCGACCCCGACCACCGTCCGCTCCACGGAACCCAGGCTGCGGGTCACCTGTTGCAGGTCGTCGTCGAGTTGCCGGGCGGCCACCTCCGGCGTCGGCCGGCCGGCGGCGGGTTCGGCCGGCAGCAGGAGTACCCCGTGGTCGTGCCGGACCAGGTGCAGCGCCTCCCGCGTACCGGCCCGACGGCGCGCGGCCACCAGCGACTGTTCCAGCGCGATCCGGGCCCGTTCGTCCGGCTGCCGCTCCTCGGGGGCGACGAGCCGGGCGACCAGCGCGGTCCGTGGCCCGTCGGCGTTGATCATCCCGGCCTCCAGCAGCGCCCGGACCGCCTGGTCGCGGCTGCCCGGACTGTCGGCCAGCAGGGTCCGGGCCGCCTCGGTCTCGCTCTGCGCGGCCAACTCGCCGAGCAGGTTCTCCCGGTACAGCGCCAGCGACAGCTCCTTGAGCAGGCCGGTGGCCGCCAGGTCGACCTCGGTCATGGTCCCGTCGGGGTCGATGAACCAGACGAAACCGAGCAGCAGGTCGTGGTGACGCACCGGTACGCAGAGCCGGGGCAACAGGTCCAGTTCCGGGCTGGCCGGTGTGCGTACCGCCCGGCGGGCGTCGGTGATGCCGAGGCCGCGCAGCCAGGCGATCACCTCCGGCGCGGTCTGCCGCCGCAGGATCGACGCGCGGCGGACCTCGTCCATCAGCCCGGTCTGTTCGCTGTAGACGACGACGCGTTGCCGCCGGTCCTCGATCAGTGCGGGACGGCCGACGTGGGCGGCGACCGCGTCGACGATGCGTTGCAACTCGCCCCGCACCGCACCCCCTCTCCCACGCCGTCCCGCCGGTTCCGGCGCACGGCATGATCGAATCTTGTCTACACCGGTGGAGAGCGTCGGGCCAGGCCCATTCGTTACGGATGCGTTTCCGCCCGTGCCCACCTCGACCGGTCGCGGCACTAGCCTTACCGGCTATGAGCATCAACGTGTGGAGCTACCTCACCGAGTACGAGGCGGAACGCGAAGAGCTGCTCGACGCTGTCGACAAGGTGTTCAGATCGGGTCAACTGGTGCTCGGGGCGAGCGTGCGGTCCTTCGAGACGGCGTTCGCCGCGATGCATCAGCGGAGTCACTGCGTCGGCGTCGACAACGGCACGAACGCGCTGGTGTTGGCGCTGCGCAGCCTCGGTGTCGGGCCGGGGGACGAGGTGATCACCGTGTCGAACACGGCCGCCCCCACGGTCGTCGCGATCGACGCCGTCGGTGCGACCCCGACCTTCGTCGACGTACGCCACGAAACGCAACTGATGGACGTCGCGCACCTGGCCGACGCCGTCACCGAACGCACCCGCTGCATCCTCCCGGTGCACCTGTACGGCCAGGCGGTCGACATGCGGGCGGTGAGCCGGGTCGCCCAGGACTTCGGGCTGGCCGTCCTGGAGGACTGCGCACAGGCCCACGGTGCCCGTCAGGACGGCCGGATCGTCGGGTCGTTCGGTGACGCGGCGGCGTTCTCCTTCTATCCGACCAAGGTGCTCGGCGCCTACGGGGACGGGGGCGCCGTGGTCGTCGACGACGACCAGGTGGACGCCGCCCTGCGGCGACTGCGGTACTACGGCATGGCGGACCGCTACTACGTCGTCGAGACGCCCGGGTTCAACGCCCGTCTCGACGAGGTGCAGGCCGAGATCCTGCTCCGGAAGCTCTCGCGACTGGACCAGTACGTCTCGGCCCGGCGCGCGATCGCGGCCACCTACGACGAGGCGTTCGCCGGAACGGACCTCGGACTACCGACCGTGCTGCCCGGGAACGAGCACGTCTACTACCTGTACGTGGTGCGGCACCCCGCCCGCGACGAGATCATCCGGCAGATGAAGGAGGCCGGGATCATGCTGAACGTCAGCTATCCGTGGCCGGTGCACACCATGAGCGGGTTCACGCACCTGGGACAGGAGGTCGGCTCGCTGCCGGTCACCGAACGACTGGCGAACGAGGTCTTCTCGTTGCCGATGTACCCGACGCTGTCGGCGTCGGACCAGGCCCGGGTGATCGACGAGCTGCGCGCCGTCCTGTCCCGTCTGTGACCACCACCGTCCCGTCGAGGCGGGGTCAGCTCACTTGTCGGCTCGCTCGAAGACCGAGATGACGAGTGGGCTGTCCGACTCGATCGGGGTCCGCTCCCAGTCGCACCAGCGCTCACGCAACCGCAGCCCGGCCAGCCGAGCCATCAGGTCGAGTTCCGCGGGGGATACCCCACGGCCGTCGAACGGCACGACACGCATCAGGTTCTCGCCGTAGATGATCTCGCGGATGTGGAACTGCTGCGACAGCGGGTCGACCTGGTAGGCCCAGAGCACGGTGGCGTTCTCGCCCAGGTGCGCGGGCATCACCCCGAAGTCGCCGGGTGCGCGGGCGAAGGTCTCGAGCACCAGTAGGCCGTCGTCGGTCAGCATCTCGGCGGCGTTCAGGACGCACTGCGTCTGTGCGTCCTGGGTGGTCAGCAGCAGAAACGTATTGTCGAGACACGCGACGAGCCCGTAGCGGCCATCGACCGCGATCTGTGGCAGTTCGCTGAGCGCGGTCCGCACCGTGTCGCCGCCGGGCTTGCCGGCCAGGGTCTTCAGCATCGCCGTCGAACTGTCCACACCGGTCACGGCGAGCCCGCGAGCGGCGAGGGGGATAGCGACCCGGCCGGTACCGACGCCCAGTTCGAGGACGGGCCCGCCCTCGGCCAGGTCGGCGAGGGTCGTCACCATCGAGTCGGGCGCCTCGGCGCCGTAGACGAAGTCGAAGAGTTCGGCGTAACCCTCGCCGTAGGTTTCCGCTGCCATGTCGGCTCCTGCCATCCAGGGGTGGAGATTCGAATGCCTCGATGCACACATCAGCACACCCGACGCACACTCCACAAGAGGCTGGCACCGATCGGCCGACACGACGCGGGGCACCCGGAACCGATCCGTCGTGCGATCAGTTCCGGGTGCCCCGACCTGGTGAAACTGCCGGACGCGACGCCCGGCCACCATGCACACCCGTCAACGGGTGTCGTCCTGTGGTCCTATTCCGCCGGCGGCTCGTACTTCGGGTTCTCCCACACGAAGTTGACCTTGTTGCCGGCCGGGTCCACGATGTCGACCAGCTTGATGAAGTCGAAGTCCTGAATCTCGCCGGTGGGTACGCCCGCGCTCGCGAGGCTGGCGACATGGGCGTCGATGTCGTCCACACCGATTACGATGTTGGTCTTGCCGGTGGTCTCCGGATCCAGCGAGACCTGGATCCACGCGTTCTCCGCGATCTGCCACTCCGCGACGCCCTCCTGGGGCTCGACGTCGGGGTCGCGCCCGATCCACTGCTTGTACCAGGCGACAGCAGCGGCGTGGTCGGAGACCGGCAGAACCGCCGTGACACTCTTCAGGTTCGGCACGTTGGGCTGTCCCTTCAGTTGGTTGTTCGTCAATTTCTGCGCCGCGCAAGGCGGTAGGCGAAGGTGTACGTTATCAGCGTTTCATACATTTCGCCTGGGTCGCCGGACGACAATGTCGCGTGTCGGGACCGCTCGGAAACCCGCATTGTCGACAGTGTCCGTACTGGTCGGACCGGCGACCTCGCATCTGTGGCAGTGGGTGACCGCGAGCGCCGCCGCACCCTCGTACGAGGGTACGGCGGCAGCGTCGAGCGAACCTCTGCCCGGTGTCGGGTCAGTCCGTGACCACCCGGCGCAGGGCGGTCTCGGTGAACACCTTGATGGCGACGACCTCGTTGTCGGCGTTCGCCATCGGGACGAGGCCCTCCTGGAAGTAGGAGAAGCCGATCGGCGGGACCTTGTTGACCGTCGCGAACATGTGCGCCGCGTCCGGGTTGTGCAGCGTACCGATCGGCGTCTCGACGGCCAGGAAGATCATCTGGTGGCTGCGCACCGTGTCACCGGCGGCGAAGTCGATCCCGAGCGGGATCTCCAGACGGCCGACCGACGGCGGCAGGTTGACGTCGAACGACCGCCCGACGCCGAGGGCCACCTTCTGCCCGGGGAACAGCACCTGACTGGTCGCCTCGGCCCGGTAGGACTTGATCTCGAGGTCGAGCCGGAGGGCGCCGTTGAGCGTGAGCACCGGGTCGTGGAGCTGGATGACGCAGGGCGACTCCGGGAACTCGAAACGCTCCCGCGGCATCGTCGTGTCGTTGGGGTCCTTGCCGGCGACGACCTCGATCGTGGTCTGTGCGATCGCGTGGTAGCCGCGGCTGCCGTCGGCGAAGGTGCGCCGAGGCGTCATGACCTCGAGCACCTGGCCGGCGCGGCCCCGCAGGGCGGCGGCCGGGTCGGCGATCTCGCTGGGGAGATCGCGGTCGAGCTCTTCGAGAAGCATGTCACCGATTTTGATCATCTTTTCGACCTTTCGTGCGAGTCGTCTTGACGGGTGTCATTGCTGCCGGTCGGCGGTTCGCTCGTAATCGCAACCCTAGGAGCGCATCGCGTAACCGGGCACCGGCGAATCACGCCAGTCGATCCGACAGGCACGCCAGGAAATGTGGCGCACCTGGGACGCCGACCGGCGCGGCTGCGCCTCGGTCGGGGTGATCCACGACGGACGCCAGGCTGAGCCGGTGGTCAGCACCTAGCATCCGCTACATGCCTTGCAGAGCCTGTGGCGACGCGGTGACGCAGTTCCTGGATCTGGGCCGGCAACCGCTGTCCGACGCATTCCGAATCCCCGACGATCCCTCCGAAGAGTTCTGGCTTCACCTCAGGGCCGTGGTGTGCCACGGTTGTCACGTCGTCCAACTCGCCGATCCGGTCCCGGTCGAGCGGATGTTCCACGAGGAGTATCCGTTCCGCACCTCGTCGTCGCGGCGAATGGCGTCTCATTTCGCCGCGACCGCCGAACGCCTCGTCGCCGGGTTGACCTCCCCGGATCCCTTCGTCGTCGAGATCGGCAGCAACGACGGCACCATGCTCGCCACGATCGCCGATCGCGGCATCCGACACCTCGGCGTCGACCCGGCCGCCAACATGGTGGACGAAGCGGTGGCCCGCAGGGTCAACGCCCGGGCGGAGTGGTTCGACGCCGCCACCGCCGACCGGATACGCGACGAGTTCGGCCCCGCCGACGTGGTGTACGCGGCGAACACGATGTGCCACATTCCCGACCTGCGCGGTGTCTTCACGGGCCTGGAGACGTTGTTGGCCACAGACGGTGTCGTCGTCTTCGAGGATCCCTATCTCGGTGACGTGTTGCGTCTCGGCTCGTTCGACCAGATCTACGACGAGCACTTCTATCTCTTCTCGGCCACCTCGGTCGCGCGCATCGCCGAGTTGCACGGGTTCGCGTTGGTGGACGTCGAGCACCTCGGGGTCCACGGTGGAGAACTGCGCTACACGCTCGCCCGGGACGGGCGGACCCCCGCGCCCGCCGTCGGCGCGCTGATCGCCGCCGAGGAGCGGGACGGGACGCACGACCTGCCTCGGCTGGAGGCCTTCGCGGCCGGCGTCGCCGACCGCCGGGAGCAGCTACGGGACGTACTCGTGGCAGAGCGGAAGGCCGGCCGGAGCGTCGCGGGGTACGCCGCGACCGCGAAGAGCGCCACGGTCCTGAACTACTGCGGCATCGGGCCGGAACTCCTCCCCGTCGTCTACGACACCACGCCGGAGAAGCAGGGCCGCACGACTCCCGGTTCCCGCATCCCGGTCGAGCCGTTCCCGCAGGATCTCGCCGACTACCCGGACACCTTCCTGCTCTTCGCCTGGAACCACGCCGACGAGATCGTCGCCAAGGAGCAGGAGTTCGTCGACCGGGGCGGCCGGTGGATCCGTTATGTGCCGGAGGTGCGGGTTGGTTGACCGCCGGGTGGCCACCCCGTCGCATCTCGTCGAGTCGCGGGCAGATCCGTCGCTGCTCGACGAGATACGACAGTGGCGAGAGGCGATGGGTCGCACCCGGTACGCGCGGCCGTCGAGACTTCCGCTCGATGCCGTACCGGGCTGGAACACCGGCGTCGGGGAGGCGGCGCTCACGCATCGCAGCGGCCGGTTCTTCGCCGTCCGGGGGCACCGCGTGCGTACCGAGGACGGGCGGCACTCGTGGATGCAGCCGATGGTCGACCAGCCGGAGATCGGCCTGCTGGCGATCGCGGTGACACCCTCCGACCGGGGCTACGCGGCGCTCGTGCAGGCGAAGGCCGAGCCCGGCAACATCAACGGCATCCAACTGTCGCCGACCGTGCAGGCGACCCGGAGCAACCGGGAGCGGGTCCACGGCGGCCGACCGGTGCCGTATCTCGAACTCTTCGATCCCGCGACGGCCGACGTCATCGTCGACTCGCGGCAGTCCGAGCACGGCGGCGTCTTCTGGCGGAAGCGGAATCGGGTGATGATCGTCCGGACACCGCGCTTCGAGCCGGGTGTCGGCTTCCGCTGGATCGAGCTCGCCGACCTGCTGGCGTTGCTCCATGACGACGACCTCGTGCACGCCGACACCCGTGCCGTCCTGGGGTGCGCGCCGTGGACGCTGCCCGGTGAGTTCGCCGTGTCCGGGGCGCGGTTGCCGGTCCTACCCCGGACCCTGGCCGGTGCCGCCAGGTGCGACGTCCGGCCGCTGGCGCGCTGGCTCTCGGCCGAACGAGCCCGGCAGTCGTCCGTCTCCGTCCGTGTCGCCCTGCCGGACCTTCAGGGCTGGCGCCGGAGCGCCGACGCGCTCCGGCGCGACGACGGTACGGGTTTCGAGGTCGTCGCCGTCAGCGTCGACGCAGCCGGACGCGAGGTCGACCAGTGGTGCCAGCCGATGGTCCGGCCGGTCGGTCTCGGCGTGGTGGGCCTCGCCGTCGCCGACCGCGACGGTGAACTCCACCTGCTCATGCAGGCCCGTCCCGAGCCCGGCCTCGTCGACGACGTGGAGTTGGGTCCGACCGTGCAGATCGCGGGCGGCGAGACGCCACGATCCAGCGCGGAGGCGGAGCTGCTGACCCTCCTTCTCGACAGCCCGCCGGAGGCGGTCCTGTTCGACGCGGTCCTCTCCGACGAGGGCGGACGGTTCCTGCACAGTCGCTGCCGGCATCTCGTCGTGGTGGTCGACCACCGCGACGCCCCGGCGGGCTTCCGGTGGTGCCCGGTCAGCGAGGTGATCGCCATGCTGGTGCACAGCCATCAGGTCAACATGCAGGCGCGCAGCGCGCTGGTGTGCCTGGTCGGCGCCGTGGCGGGGGAGTCGCTGTCGCGCCCGACCCCGCTGCGGCGCCCGGCCGCACGGTCCGCCGCGTGACGCGGCGGAGCGGCTGACCGTCCGGGGCGCTCGGCTCGCCGGCGGTGCGGCCCCCTTCGCCCGCAGGGCCGGCCACGGCACGGCTCGGTCTGCCCAGGGCGCTCGGGCACGACGTGGAAGTCGGCCTCCGCGATCAGCCGGGCGTCACCGGCGGCTCGGGGCCGCCGACACGGTCGCGGGAGGCTGCCGGTCCACGCGGTGCGCGGTGTCGGCCAGCACCGCCCGGGGTGCGGTGCCGTTGCGGACGGCGGACCGGCGGTGACCGTCGTCTGCCGCACGCTGCCGCATGGCCTCCATGGAGCCGTCGAGGAGGCCGTGCCGCGCGGCGACCACCACGGCCTCGTGCCGGTTCGACACGCCGAGCGTGCGGTACAGCTCCTGGAGGTGCCGGAACATCGCCCGGGTCGAGAAGTTCTCGTGGCTGGCGAGGCGTTCGACACTCCATCCGCTGGCGAGTGCCGCGAGGCGCAGGACGTCGGACTCGTCCACCGACAGGTCCGCCTCGGTCCGTCCGGGGCGGCTGAGCAGGTCGACGGCGACTGCCCTGGGCAGCCGGACGGCACCGGCCCAGGTCGCTTCGAGCGCGGCCACGATCTCGTCCGGTGACGCCGCATAGTCGACGACACCCCAGGCGCCGGCGTCGAGCGCGCGCCGGTAGTCGTCGGCGGCGGGGTCCACCAACAGGGCGAGCAGTGCCACGGCGTCGTCGTGTGCCCGTAGCGCCGCGAGCACCTCGATGTCGGAGTCGCTGCGGACGGAGAGCAGCACGGCGAGGCGGTACTCGGTCGGGTGGGCCGCATGACGAAAACGCCGGATCCAGGCGTAGCAGTCGCCCGGCTCGGCCGTCTCGTAGCCGGCGTTGTCGAGTTCGCGTGCGATGCCCTGCCGGTAGGCCGGGATCGGATCGCGGATGGCGCAGACGTGCCGGGGCTTGCTCATGCCGGTCGTCCGGGGAGCGGGAGTTCGGTGCGGAGCCGCCGCTGCCACGCCACGTAGCCGCCGTCGAGGCTGGCGTCCCGTTCGGGTGGTTGCAGGCACCGATCGGTGACCGTGGCGACCCAACCGGCACTGGACCGGTCGAGCTGGTCGAGGAAGCTCTCGAAGCTGCGGGGTGACGCTTCCCGGCGCGCGGTCAGGCCGAACGCCAGCCCCTGGAAGTAGGCGCGTCGCTCGGACTCCTGATCCGAGGGTGCCTCCGGGATGCACCGCATCCGGCGCATCCCGGCGAACGCGGTCGCCAGGCCGAGGCCGGCGTACAGCTCCGGTCTCGACTGCGGGGCCAGCCGTGCGCACTGGTCCCGGAGAACCTCGGGGCGACCACCGGCGACGAACCAGAGCGCCCGACCGTAACCCTGCAACCAGAGCGTCTCGTACTCCGTTTCGGGGAAGGGGCAGGGCACGTCGAAACGCGGTGGCTTCGCCTTGAGGAAGCACGTCGCGAACGCCATGCCGTCGATGCCGAGGCCGGTGAAGAGACCGTCCTGACGCCAGAGCGGACTGCGTCTCATCGCCCGCGCGGCGAAGGGCCGCACGGCGTACCACCATCCCCACCCGGCGAAGATCAGATACCGGTGGCCGGGCAGCGTGGTGAGCAGGCGGTGATGCGCCGTACGGGCCCGGCCCGGGTACAGCGCTCCCGCCGCGGCGAGTGCCATCGCGGCACCCTCGACATAGAAGGGCGCCAGGTAGTCGTCCGCCATGCCGTCGAGCCGAGCGCGTACCGCCGCCGGATCGTACGTGCGCAGCGTGTCGTTGAAGCCGTACGCGAACTCGCGGCTGATGGCGCGGACGAGATCGCCCACGGCGGCGTCGACCGGCGTGAACAGCGCGAGCCGACGGTCCAGCCGCTCGTCGGTGAGGGCCATCCGGGCCGCGACGCGCGACCGTACCCGTTCGCCGGTGCCGGTCATCGGCGCGCGTTCTCGGCGTGGATCCGCTCGATGAACCCGACCGCCGCGTCGTCGATCGGCGGCACCGTCAGCGTTCGGGCCTGCAACCGGCGGGCTGCCCGCCGGTACGCCGGATCGCCGAGGACGGTGGTGGTCGCCGCCGCCACGTCCTCCGGGGTGAAACTCGTCCAGTCCAACTGCACGCCCATGCCGTGCTGCGTGAAGCGCTCGGCGATCTCGAACGCGTCGAAGAGCAGCGGCACCGCGACGACGGGCACACCGTTGACGATCGCCTGGCGGGCGGTGGCCGGGCCGGCGTGGGTGAGCAGCATGTCGATGGAGCGCATGAGCAGCGCCTGCGGCACCCACTCGACGACGCGGACGTTGTCGGGCACCGGGACGCCTTCGATGATCTCCTTCCCGTGCCAGTCCAACCCCTTGCCCGTGGAGACGATGACGTTCGCGTCGACGGCGCCCATGCCGGCGATCACCTTGGCCAGCGGCGGCCCGTAGGAGGGGATCGTCGAGGCCGCCGTGCCGAAACTGGCGTAGACCAGCGGGCGCCGGTCGTCGACCAGGTCACCGATCCACTCCGGCAGCACCTCGCCGCGCCGGACGCCGTCCACGCGCACGGTGAACACGTTGGGCAGGTCGAGCTCTTCCGGCGCGAAGCTCGGGGACAGCATGTTGAGGTGTCCGTAGGCGTACTGCCGCAGGCCGTCCGGGTCCGGAGGCAGCCCGAACTGCTTCCGGCGGCGGTCCAGCGCGGCGACGACACCCTTGCCGAGCATCATGCCGTTGAAGTCGAGGACACCGACGGTGACGTGCGGCAGCCCAGCCCGCTCGGCGGCGAGGTATCCGCCGAGTTCGCCGGTGTCGCGCAGCACGATGTCGGGATTCCAGTCCGCGATCGCTCTGGCAACGTCCTCGCCCATCGCGACACACGCCTCTCCGCAGAACAGTTCGGCCATGAAGTTCTGCGTGAAGTCCTCCATCTCCTCGGGGAGGACGTCACCGTCGAGGCTGTCGAGGAAGTCGCCGACCCAGTCCGGACCGGCGGTGATGTGCTCGATGCCGAGCGCCTCGACGGTGGCAGCGAAGCGCGCCGACACGGCGATGGCGACGTCGTGCCCGCAGCGCTTCGCGGCCTCTGCGACGGGGATCAGTTCCAGCAGGTGGTCGTGGGCCGGCAGACTGCTGAACAGCAACCTCATGGCGAGTCGTTCCTCCGTGGTGAGTGGTGCCGTGGGCGGTGGGCAGAGACGGGGCTCGTCATCGGTCGGCTCCGCCGCCCGCGAGACGATCGACGGCGAGATGCGCGGACTCCATCGCGCCGTCGAGGAAGGGATGGTCGATGACGTCGACACCGGCGACGGCGATCCGTCCGACACCGTCGGCGAGCCGGCGTTTGTCCTCGGTCGCGGCGCTGCCGTCGCCGGGACGGTCACGCGAGGTGGCGTACCGCGCGTAACCGTGCGGCCACATCTCGACGCGGACGTCGACGATGTCGCGATCGGCCACGAAACCACCGGGTGCGAGCGCCTCCGCCAGCAGAGTCCGCAGTTCGGTGGCTATCTCCCGGCGTGCCGTGGCGGCGCGTAGCCGTCGCCGGCCGGTGGCCGCACCGGCGGCGGGCGCGGTACCGGCCTCGGTGAGCGCGCCGAGCGCGGTCGCGGTCGTGGGGTCGTCGGGCGACGCGGACGGTGCGCAGGCACCGATGGTGACCGGGAACTCCAGCCCGGCGATCTGCCAGGTGGGGTGGCCGGGCCAGGAGAGCCGGGAGATGCCGAGGGACTGCCAGGCACGCCAGTTCCGCACCGCGACGGAGGCCGACACGATCGGGTACCGGCCGAGGCAGGCGGCGGTGGCCCGCTGATCCGGCCCGAGTTCCGGGACGAGCCGCGCCGTGGCGTGGGCGGGGGCGGCGACGATGGCCGCGCGGGCCCGGTACGTGGTCGTGCCCGCACCGGCCCGTGTCACCTCGACCAGGACCGTGTCGGGGCCGTCGTGGCGGAGCGCGGTGGCCGTGGCGTTCAGGCGGATCCGCACCTGGTTGTCCGGCCGGTCCAGCGCGTCGACGGACATCTCGGCGGTCAGCCGGTCGTCGACGGTGTCGGCGTCGAACAGGTCGGGGACCAGGTGGTGGGCGAGGGCGCGGGCGACGGTGGCGTTGCCGTCCGGGAACCGGAAGATCGGCGGGTCCAGGTGGGGGAAGAATCTCGCGCCGGTCCGGGTCAGCCCGTTCCACGGGTCGCCGCCGGGGCGGACACCGATCCCGTCCATGCCCAGGTATCCGATGAGCGCGGCGTCCAGGGCGGGATGCTGGTCGAACGTCATGCCGGACTGCGCGGACGTGCTGTAACGCAGGAACCGGTGGGTGTCCTCGTCGAGCGCGGCGAAGTCGCGCAGCACCTCGTCACAGCTACGCCCGCGCAGTTCGGCGAGCTTCTCGTCGTCGGTCCGGCCGACCAGCCAGTCGGTGGGTTCGTTGACGAGCGCGGCGACCTCCGGCCTCGCCCGTGGCGCGATCGGCGCGTCGGCGAAGTCGGCGGCGGCCGACGGGCCGTGGGCGACCAGGTGGCTTCGCCCCCAGATCGACGCGGCGAAGGCGAAGCCGTGCCCTCCGGCGCCCCGGTCGGTGTAGTGCGCCGACACGGTGTCGGAGTGGAAGCGGTCGACCTCGACGCCGACGGTGGACAGGGCGGATCGGACGGCGGGGGCGAAGGCGGAGGGGAAGGTCAGTTCCTGTGCGCCGCCCGGCGAGACGAGTCGGCGGCCGTCGACGTCGAAGGTGTGCTGGATCGCGGGTCCGCCGATCCGCGGACCGGCCTCGACGATCAACACCCGCGCGTCCCGGTCGACGTCGGTGATCCAGTAGAAGGCGGCCGACAGTCCGGCGACGCCACCACCGACGACGATCAGGTCGAAGTCGCGTGTGCGGTCGGTCGGCGACCCGGCGTGCGGGTTCGTCATGGTCAGCCTCCTGCTCGCGGCGCGACGACGGTCAGCGGCCGACCCGACGGGTCGAGAGCCCACCGGAGGCCGGCCGAGAACGTGCCCGGCTCCTGCTGCTCGGCCCACTGGTCGCCGACGAGAGTGGCGAGGTCGGACCGGTGTGGTGTCCAGTCGAGCACCGCGCGGGCCGGACCCAGGTCGCAGGCGGGTCGGTCGTCGACGTCGGCGCGTTCCGGCAGATGTCGGCGTGGCACACGCCGCCGGGTGACGCGTTCCACGGCCGCGATGACGGCGTCGATCGTGGACAACCGGCCGCTGCCGATCTCGACGACCCGGTAGCCCGCGACCGGTCGGCGGGCGGCGCAGACGACCGCCCGCGCGGCGTCGAGGACGTGCAGGTAGTCGCGGCCCGACGACCCGTCGCCGTAGACGTCGACCGGCCGGTTCTCGTCGACGGCCCGAAGCGCCGCCGCGACGATGCCCCGGTCGGCCGGCGTGCGCGGCCCGCCGAGGGCGTTGAACCGCAACGAGACACCGCAGCCGTACGCCTCGACGAGGCCCTCGGCGAGCAGCTTCGACTCGGCATAGGCGGCCCGGTCCGAGTGCCGTCTGGTGTCCGCCGGGCCCAGGCCGTTGACCATCGCGGTCGACGCGAACACGACCCGGCACCTGCTGGTGGCGGCGACGGCGTCGAGGAGCAGGCGCGTCGCGTCGACGTTGCACCGCGCGTAGGTGAGGTCGGTACGTCGGCCGGGCTGCAACGGCGTGGCGGCGGCGAGATGGCAGACGGCGTCGACCTCGGCCACCGCCCTGCGCAACGCCCGACCCGTTCCCGCCCCCGCCACGCCGAGTTCCCGCCCGGGAAAGGTGGTGACGTGGTCCCCGAGTGCGGCGAACCCCTCGGCGACCCACCTGCCGAGGACACCCGTCGCCCCGGTGACCAGGACCCGCACCGGGCGCGCGGCCGCCTCCGCCTCGACGGCCGGTACGCGACCGAGGCCATCCGGCGTACGCAGCGCCCCCCGTCCGCTCACCGCGCGGCCTCGGCGGCGGCGACGGCCACCATCACCAGCTCGGGGCCGGCGGTGTTGACCTGGATCTCCGCGTCGATCCCGGCGGCGTCGAAGTACGCCTGCCAGGCTGCCGCCGGATAGAAGCGGCTTCCCCGCCGGACGGCGTCGGCGGGCATCGGCAGGAGGTTGAAGATGAACTCCTGGTGCACGAGGTCGCCGGTGGCGCAGAGCGACTCGCTGAGCACCAGCGCGCCGCCGGGGCGGACCAGCGACCGGAGGTGGCGCAGCGTCGACGGGATGTCGGCGGCCACGTGCAGCGCGTTGACGGCGAGCACGACGTCGTGG
Source organism: Micromonospora sp. NPDC002389 (assembly GCF_040296095.1). NCBI lineage: Bacteria > Bacillati > Actinomycetota > Actinomycetes > Micromonosporales > Micromonosporaceae > Micromonospora > Micromonospora sp. NPDC002389. The sequence continues at coordinate 340,870 of NZ_JBEOWP010000003.1, read as the reverse complement.
CTTTCCGGGGCCAGGCCCTGGTCGTCGGCGAGGTCGAAGTCGAACCGGCGGAACTCCAGGCGTACCTGGGGCGGGGTGTTCCCACTGTGCCTGCGGCGGGCGCCGACCAGGAGGCTGGCGCTCATGTCGGTGACGGTGTAGTCGTAGGCGCCGCGAAGGTCGTCGGGCCACTGCGCCAGCAGGTGCGCGGTCGCACCGCCGGTGCCGGCGCCCACTTCGAGGATCCGGGTGCCGCCGCCGGTCCGCAGGGTGTGGGCGACCGCCGCTCCGGCGGCGGCGTTCAGCGGCCGGTACAGCAGGTTGTCGGACTGGAAGTAGCCGTGCCACAGCCGCATGCCCGGACCGGCGAGCAGGATCTTGCGGCCGGAGGAGGTGCCGTCCAGGAACCGGGGGTACGCGCCGGCCGCGTGGCGCAGCAGGTCGACCGTCGGCGCGTGGGCGTCCGCCGACGGGTCCGCCACCTGCGTGGGCCGGGGGAGTGTCCGGCGCTCGGCAGCCCGGCGTAGCCAGTCGACGCAGTGCCGCCGGTGGTCGTCGGTGGGGTCCACCGTCTCGGGATCGAGCGTGTCCAGGATCGACTGCGCGAGGTCGCCGGTCACCTGCCACGCGTCGGCGCACGCGTCGAGGTACGCCTCGTCCACGTAGGCGTCGACGTGGCCGGTGCCGGTCTGGGTCTGGGTCCGGGTCTGGTCGGGCATGTCAGATCGACTCCAGGACGATCGCGCCGTAGAACCCGCCGAAACCGACGGCGGACTTGACGGCGTACCGGATGTGTCTCGACTCCCAGGCGGTGGGGAGGTCGAGGCCGTGGGCGGACCCGGCGCCGGGCGTCCCGGGTACCCGCCGCTCCGCCATCGCCTTGAGCAGCAGGGCCGTCTCCAGCAGCGACGACCCGCCGAGGTTGTGCCCGACGTACGGCTTGAGCGGGAGGCACACCGGTTGGCGGCCTCGGTCCGGCCAGAGTCGCCGGATCGTCCTGGCCTCGTAGGTGTCGATCATCCGGATCCCGGTGCCGTGCGGCACGACGACATCGACGTGCTCCGGGTCGAGGGCCGCCTCGCGCAGCGCCCGCCGGATGGACCGCTCCTGGTTGGCGCTCGCGGGATTGGGTGCGCTGACCCGCCACCCGTCCTGCGTGAACCCGGCACCGCGCAGGCGACCGTAGATCCGGGCGCCACGACGTCGGGCGTGCTCCTCGTCCTCCAGGACGACTGCGGCGCCACCGTCGCCGAAGACGGTGCCGGAGGCCGCCGGGTCGAACGGCCGGGGGACACCGTCCGTCGCGTAGAGGTGCATGTCGGCGAACCACCGGAACTTGCCCGAGCTGAGCGGGTCGTCGGAGGCCACGGCGATGGCCAGCGGGTTGCGGCCGAGCCGGATCTGGGTGGCGGCGTTGTCGATCGCGGTGAGGCCGGACGTGCACGCGGAGTTGACGAAGCCGCACTCGCCGCCGATGTGCAGCGCGCGTGCGACGAGGTAGGGCGCGAGGAACGTGTTCAGTGCGAAGATCTGCTCCGACAGGTCGGTGTAGTCGGCCTGCGCCGTGGTGGCGTCGTCGGCCACCGCCCCGTACAACGTGCGGGCCAGACGCTCGACGCCGGGGTGTTCGTCGGCCACCACCAGCCCGACCTCCCGCAGGTCGAGGTCGGGGAAGGACCGCAGACCGGCGTCGTCGATGGCGAGTCCGGCTGCGGCGACCAGGTGTTTGATGTCGCGTTGCCGGTCGATGCCCTCGCGTTCGAGTTGGGCGCCGTCGACGTACGTCTCGGTGACGTCCGCGAGGCGGTAGTCCGGGGCCATGAAGACCTTGAACTTGCCGTCCTCCGGACGCGCGGAGGGCAGCTCGACCAGCTCGGCGCAGGGCGGGTCGGCCTCGATGGTCCGCCAGGTCTGCTCGATGCCGATGCCACCGGCGCTGACGACGCCGAGTCCCGTGATCACCACTGGCCTGGTCATCCGCGCCTCCTATGCGGTCAGCCCACCGTCGACCACGAAGGTCTGCCCGGTGATGTATCGAGCGCCGTCCGAGACGAGAAAGCTCACGAGCGGGGCGATGTCCTCCGGTTCCGCGAAGCGCCGCAGCGGGATCCGGCTCAGATAGGCGCGCTTGACGGCGGACGGAAGGTCGGCGGTCATGGCGGACTCCACCAGACCCGGCGCGACGCCGTTGATGGTGACGCCGAACTGCCCGAACTCGCGGGTCAACGCACGGATCATCGCCTCCATGCCGCCCTTGCTCGCGCCGTAGTTCGCCTGGCCCGCCACGCCGGCCCGCCCGGAGACGGACGAGATCAGGATGATCCGGCCGAAACCGGCGCGGACCATGTCCGCCCCGGCCAGCCGGACGAACTGCATCGCGCCCCGCAGATTGGTGTCGAGGACGTCGGCCCAGTCCTCGTCGGCCATCTGCAACAGCGGCCGGTCGCGTCGGATCCCGGCGCAGTAGACGAGGACGCCCGGCGGCCCGAGCGCCTCGACGAAGCGCTCATAGGTCGCGCGGACCGCAGCCGGGCTCCGCGTGTCGCACTGGCTGCCGACGCTGTCCAGGCCCGCCTTGTCGGCCTGGGCCAGCAGGTCGCGCATCGCCTCCTCGTTCGCGTGGCAGGTGAGCGCGAGACGGTGGCCGGCGTCGACGAGGGTGGTGGCCACCGCTCGCCCGATGTCGCCGCTGGCGCCGACGAGGAACGTGGTCGACCGCGTCGTCCGGCCCACGGTCGTCGCGTCCGTCTCGACCGCTGGTGGGGCCGTCATCGCGCGACCGCCCCGGCCGCGACCGCGTCCGAGACACCGACGGCGCCGTCCGCCGTGCCCGCGACGTCCTCCGCTGTGCCTGCCGCGACGGGCTGCGGGGCGAACGTGTTCGCGAACCCGACGAGGGCCGCCACACCGCCACCGTCGCCCCTCTTGGACGGGCCGGGCTGCGCCGCCGCCGGTCCCGCCGCGACACCGGCCCGGTGCAACTGCGCTGCCAGCGGCGCCAGGTGACTGTCCCCGAGGGCCGCCGGGTCCGTGCTGAGAGCGATGAAGGCGGCGACGGTGCCGGTGCTGCCGTCCGAGAGCCGCTGCGACTCGAAGCCGCCGACGAACACGATGTCGGCGCTGCCGTCGACGAGCAGCGCGCGGGCCGTGTCGAGCGCCGACCACACCGAGTCGGTACCCGCGCTCACCACCACGCTCGGGCCACGGCACTGGGCGGCGATCGCCGCGTTGCCGGCGGCGGCGTTGTGGACGGTCATCGGGAACAGCGCGGGGTTGACGAGGTGGTCACCCCGGCGGATCGACTCGTCGAGGAACTCGTCGATGTCCGGACCGGCGCCGGTCTCGGTGCCGAGGGCGATGCCACGCCGCTCGGGGGCGGGCAACTCGGCTCCGGCGCGGTGGAGCCACGTCTGCAGGGCCTGGACCACGACGGCGGAACGCGCCGACCGGTACCGGCGGACGAGGGCGGGCAGGTCGCTCGATGACGCCGGGGCAGCGGTGAGATGGGCGACCCGGCCGAGGTCGAAGGTGGCGGCGACCGACGCGGTGGCACAGTGGATCTCGTTCGTCATGCGGTGGCCTCCTCGTACGCGGGCCGCCGTAGGCCGACACAGGTGTTGTTGCCGCCGAAGGCGAACGCGTTGTTCAGTACCAGGTCGATCCGGGCCGACTCGTCGTGACCGCCGGTCGCCGGCCGGACGCCGAGCGAGGTGCCGGCGTCGTCGAGACCCCACTGCGGGATCGTCTGCTGGTGCGCGAGCACGAGGGTGCAGGCGACCGCCTCGATCGCGCTGGCGGCGCCGAGGGAGTGCCCGATGAGTGCCTTGATCGAGCTGATCGGCGGGAGCGACCCGGTGAAGACCTTGCGGTAGGCGGCCGCTTCGGCGGCGTCGTTCTGCGGCGTGCCGGTGCCGTGGGCGCAGACGTACGCGACGTCGGCCGGATCCGCGCCGGCGATCGCGGACCGCATCGCCCGGGCCACCCCGTCGCCGGACAGGTCCGGTGCCGCCGGGTGCTTCGCGTCGCACGTCAGGCCGTAGCCGGCGATCGTCGCGCGCACCGGCACGCCACGGGCGGCGGCGTGCGCGGCCGACTCCACGATCAGGAAGGCAGAGCCCTCGCCGAGCAGCAGTCCGTCCCGTGCGTCGCTGAACGGGCGACAGCGCTCCTGCGCCATGCCGCGCATCCGCGAGAAGCCGGTGAAGGCCATCCGCGAGAGCGCCTCGGCCCCACCGCACACCACGACGTCGGCGGAGCCGTCGGCGACGAGTTGTGCGGCACGGATCAGCGCCATGTTGCCCGCGGCACACGCCGTGACGAACAACTCCACTGGGACCGACCCGTCGAGATGCCGCGCGATCCGGGTACGCAGTGACGTGTCCACGTCCAGTGCCCCCGGCCGACCGGCACCGCTGCGTACGGCCTCGCGCCGGGCCCGCTCGTGATCGGCGACATCGCCGACCGTCGTCCCGACCAGCACGCGGTCCGGCCGGACGTCGCCGAGCCGGGCATCGGCGATCGCCTGGTCCAGCGCCGCGAGCGCGAACGTGGCCGTACGGTCGCCGTCGAGCCGGTCGGCGTCGACGGTGTCGAAGCCGTCTGTCCAGGGCCCGATCTCGCCTGCGATGTGGTTCGGCAGGTCGTCGGTCGGGAACAGCGACACCGTACGGAATCGGGGTGTGCCCTGTCGCAGGCCCTGCCAGAAGTTCGTGGCACCGATGCCGGCGGCGCTGACGACGCCGAGACCGGTGACCACGGGTGTCCTGGCGGTCATGCGGCCGCCAGGGAATCGGCGAACTCGACGACCTCGTTGATGGTGTCCAGTTGTGGGGTCTCGTTCTCCGGCAGGATCTTGCCCAGGTGTTGTTCGACGTGGGCGATCAGTTCGAGGCGACCCAGCGAGTCGACCCCCAGCTCGGCGAAGGACGTGTCGAGGCCGATCTCCTCCGGCTCGGCCATGACCAACATCGCGACCGTCTCTCGAAGTGTCTCGGTGAGTTCCACTGTTTCTCCTTTCGACCCGTCCACCGGCGCGAACGCCGGAGCCAGGTGGCGACTAACTCGTTCGGGGCCCGCTACGGCGCGTGGTTCGTGGCGATCGTCGGCGAGCTCCCCTCGGTGCGGGCTTCGCTGGACGCCGTACGCGACTCTCGCCGCGCGGCGATCCACAGTCCGGCTCCGCGGCAGGCGCTGACGATCGTGAGCGCGAAGAAGACGCCGAAGGCCACGTGGAAGAGCATCAGCACGCCGTAGACCGCGGCGACCGAGAGGCCGAACGTGATCTGGCCGGACGTGGACCTCGGCGTCGTACCCGGGTCGGTGATCATGTAAAGCGTGAAGAGCAGCAGCGCCATCCCGGTGAGCGGGGACATCGCGGCCAGGAAGGAGGTGTCGTCGGTGAACACCGCGCGGAGGGCCGCCTGGGCGGTGAAGCCGCCGATCCACGCGAAGATCAGCGGGAGCTTGCCGGTGAAGATGAAGTTGATGAACAGGCCCAGGCAGGCGAGGAAGGCGGGAAGTGCGATGTCGCCGAAGTGACCGAGGTTCTCGGTGAACTGGTACGGCGGCGCGATGCTGACGGTGCTCGCGTACAGCACCAGCATCACCGTGATGCCGAAGTTCGAGGGGTTGAAGAAGTGCTTGTCGCCCCTCCCGGTCCGGACCCGGAAGATGTACTTGCTGCTGATCGTGACGACCGCGGCGACGACGAACAGGTCGAGGCGATCGCTGATGAACAGCAGCATCGCCAGCGCGAATCCACTGATGTGCGCCGGCAGGAGGAAGTTGACCAACGACAGGACGCGTTCCCGGCGGGTGGGCGCCTCGGTACGCGCCAGATACGCCGGCCGCCGCGAATCCCGCCTGGCCACGAGCGTCTCGAGTGCGATCTCGGTCAGGTAGCACATCAGGACCACGAGGATCATCTGGGCGATGGTCTGCTCGAAGCCGAGGAACAGATGGCCGACGATGTTGAGGACCATGATCGCAACGGCGAACCGACGCAGCGCCGCGAGGCGCAGCTTCGCCGGGTCGGTGGGCCGCATCTTGGCGGGCAGGTCCCGTAGCCGGGTGCGGGGTGGCGCCGTCGGGGTGGGAAGCGTCAACGTCCCGGTCATGGCAGCACCACCGTGTGCCAGCCGCGGCCCACCTGCACCTCGGCGTTCTGCACCGTCCCGGTGGCGTCTCGCCAGGTCAGTGCCACGGTGTTCGTGTCACCCGCGTCGTCGCCGAGCCCGAAGTGGACGTCGGTGCTGCTCTGCCCGCTGTGCCCGTTGCCGCCGTCGACGTAGGAGCGGAACGTGCTGCCGCTCGGGGTGGTGACGGTGGCCGTGGCACCCATCGCGGCCGCTCCCCGCACCTCGTGGGTGGCCCGCAGACCCTCGATCACCTGCGGCGTACGGGAGCCGGTGGGGGAGGCGTCCTCGGTGCTGCGCAGGATCCGCAGGCCGACGAAACCGTCGCAGCCGTCGCAGTCGTTCACGACCAGCCGGGCGTCCGCCCACTGGTTCGCCTCGATCCAGTCCAGGTCGCCGTCGCCGTCGATGTCGGCCAGTGCGATGCCCCGCATCACGCCCCCATCGTCAAGGCCGGAGGATTCCGCGACGTTCGCGTACCGGCCGTCGTCTGTCGGTGTCATGACGACCCGAGGCGCCGCACCACTGATGTCCGCGTCCCTCAGGTCGGGCCAGGCACGGGGGTTGGCGATCAACGTGTCGTTGGAGAGTGCGAGTTCCTGGATCTCCGGCCATCGGTTCACCGGGCCGCGGACGAAACCGGTCGCCTGGAGCAGCTCGACCCGCCCGTCGTTGTCGAGGTCACCGACCTTGTTGTCCCAGGAGAAGGCCGTGCGGGCGAGACCGAGGGCCTCGGCTCCCGGCCGGAAGGTGGGTACGCCGTCGTCCCGCACACCGTCGCCGAGGAAGAGCAGTTGACTCTCGAACAGGCCGTACTCGTGGGTGATGTTGCTGACGTAGACGTCGTACTCGTTGTCGCGGTCGACGTCGGCGATCGTGACGCCCATGCCCTTGAAGGAGTCCCGGCCGATCATCGTCGAGCGCGGGTTGAAGAGTCCCTTGTTACCGCCGTCGACGTTCTCGAACTTCAGTTCGCCGTCGACCGACCGGTTGACGAAGAAGCGGTCGGGGCCGAAGTCGTTGGCGACGTAGATCTCCGGCAACGCGTCGCCGTTCATGTCGGCGGCGGCCACCGCCAACGTCCAGCCCCGCGAGTGGTCGTCGGAGAAGGCGTCCGCGACGAGCTCGTACGAGACGGCGGGGAATCCGCCCCGGCCCAGCAGCACGTAGTTCTTCCCGCCGTTCATCGCCCGGGACAGTGAGTCGTTCATGTCGACTCTCTTCGGTGATCCCGTGTCGAGGAGTTGGGCACCGTCGGCGAAGTAGTTGCCGATGAAGATGTCCATGATGCCGTCACCGTTGAGGTCGCTGAAGACCGCGGTGTTCGTGTACCAGTCGAGGTCGGCGCCCCCGTCGAGCACCTCGTGCGGCGCGAACGTCATGCCGCCGGAGTTGAGGTAGGCGACCGGCCCGCGTCCCCAGAAATAGACCAGCGCGTCCGTCCAGCCGTTCCCGTCGAGGTCGGCGAGTCGACAGCCCATCGGGGCCTGCGTGTCCTTGTCGTAGGCGAGTCGCTGTCCGCTGGGGCCCGGTGCGATCCCGTTCTGGTCGAGCAGCGTCACCACCGGGCTGCTGGTCTTCGTGGTCCGGTCGATCTGGTGCACGCTGACGGAATCCGATCGTGGATCGACCAGACAGACCTCGTTGGCGTACGCGTCACCGTCGAGATCGGCGACGGCGGCGCCGGCACCGACCGAGCTGATCCACGGCGCGATGTGGTCGACGGAGGAATTGACCTGGCGCACCGTCCGGACCGGATCCACCGCCGGCTGAATAGGGGTGACACTGAGGGCAAAGGGTTCGGCGCTCGCCGAACTCGGGGCGGACGGGACGACGAATCCCAGCGTTATCGCGACGAGAGGAACCGCAACAAGCGCCGCTTGGTACATCGGTCGTCCCTGGAAACCTATCGGCATCGCACTCCCAGTTCTCAAGTGCCAGCCAACCTGCAGCGAGAAACCGAGGAACTGCTGGCGTCGCGTTCGCTTGAGCGGAAGACAACGGTGGCGTCCTGGACGCGAAAAGCGACCACCGCAGCCATGACAATCAACCTTGAGGGGACCGTCCACTGTGGGTGCCGCCGTCCTTCGGCGGAACTTCCACACTGGTGGTTATCCCACAGGTGAGATGGCCGGCGCAAGTGGGACGGAGTCTCCTGAGCATCGAGACGCGACAATCGGCAGCCAAATTCTAGCCGCCCTGACCAGGGGAAACTCCGCCGACGCGAGTGCTGAACGACCGTTTGCGAAGACGACACCGCGCACTGTCGAGTACCTTGTCCGCAGCGGCGAACCACCTCCGTGCCCGGTCGGACGAGGGGCGGCGCTCGTCCGGCGTCGCGTGCCGGCCCGGCACGCGACGGAGGCGTCACGTCGGCTGTCTGCGCCGATCGACCCCTTGCTTTCGGCGGCGCAAGTTGCTAAATCTTCAGAGGCTCGATACGGCACCCTCCACTGAAGGGAGTCGATGCTGCTAGAGGTTCTGACCGAAACGATCCAGTCGAGGAATGCGACGGATGCGGGTATTTCATCACCCGCCACGTCGGCGGCCGTGCTGGCGGCGAGGCGCTGCGGTCCGGCGTGGAGGGAAAGCAATTCTTCGGTTTCGATAAACGGGAGCCACCCATCGACGGTGATGGGTCGTCATCTCGTCCACCTGGCGTCGCCTGTTCGTCAACCACCCCCGACCTCCGAGCACCCGTGAAGTGAGGACACCGATGAATCGGCTCAACTCCCAGTACCACCGTCCCGCGCTGCTGCTCTTCCTCGTCATCGTGGTCGCGCACTGGGCCGAGCACCTCGTGCAGGCGTTCCAGATCTGGGGCCTGGGATGGACCCCCGCCGAGTCCCGGGGCGTCCTCGGGATGCCGTTCCCGTGGCTGGTCACCGAGGAGTGGATGCACTACGCCTACGCCCTGATCATGCTGGCCGGGTTCATCGCGTTGCGCCCCGGCTTCACCGGCACGGCCAAGACCTGGTGGACCGTCGCCCTGGGCATTCAGGTCTGGCACCACTTCGAGCATCTGCTGCTGCTCATCCAGGTGCAGTCCGGCACCACGTTCTTCGGCCAGGCCGGCCCGGTGAGCATCGCCCAGCTCGTCGTGCCTCGGGTCGAGCTGCACCTGTTCTACAACGGCATCGTCTTCCTGCCGATGGTCGTCGCCATGTTCCTGCACCGCCGCCCCGGTCCGCACGAGGCGGACGAGATGACCTGCACCTGCGCACCCCGCGAACTCACCGGCGCCGGCGTCTGATGACATCGCGGTACCGGCGGTGGGGACTCGCGGCGATCGCGCTGATCGTCACCGTCGGCGTGGCGCTCGCGCTCCGCGAGGCCGAGCCGGGCGCACCACCGGTGGCCCCGTCGTCCGGTCACCACCACGGTGCCCCGCCCGATCCGCTCACCAGCGCGGTGCTCGCGCTCAACGTACTGGTCCTGCTGGTGCTCGCGGTGCTGGCACGCTCGTGGCCGGCGGGGGTCCGCCGCAGGGGTGCGACCCGATCGATGTGGCGCTACTCCGAGCAGGACCAGGACGCCCCACCGGCCGACGACGAACCGTCGGCCGACCCGTCAACGACCTCGTCCCGATCGGAGCGACGATAGGGGCCGGGGGCAGGATCGCACGGCACGGTCCGGGACACGGTCAGAGGTGGTCCCGGACCCAGCCGGCGAGCAGCCGCGCGCAGTCGTCCACCGACTCCTTCCAGGTCCGGTCCGCCCCGGCACCGGCCTCGTCACTGACCTGCTTGACCAGCCGCACCGGTACGCCGAACCGCAGCGCGGTCGACGCCACCGCGTAGCCCTCCATGTCCACCAACTGGGCCCGTGCGGCCAGTGCGGCGCGCGCCTCGTCGTCGGCGATGAACTGGTCACCGGTCGCCAGCACCGGCCCGTCACCGCCCAACGCCAGCGGGGCACCGACGCTCTGCCCCGTCAACCGACGGATGAACTCGGTGTCCAGGTCGTGCTGGAGCACACTGCCCACCTGGTGCGTACCCGTCCAGTCGGGGTGCAGCGCACCGGCCGTACCGAGGTTGACCACCGCCGACGGCAGCGGGCCCCGGGCCAGCGTCGCCGCCACCGCGACCGCCGCGTTCACCTTCCCCATCCCGGTGAGCAGCACCGGCAGGCGCGCATCGAGGTAGGCGGCCTCCTCGGCGATGGCCAGGACGAGCAACGGACGGTCCGGGCTGATCGTTCCGCGAAGATCCATCCGGCGATGGTAGCGGCCGTTCGTGACCACTCCGTTGCCAGCGGCCACGGCCGGAGGAGATCGGCGCCCCATGGTGGCAGCGGCGGCGCAGCACAGCAGCTCGGCGCGGCGGAACCTACCGGGCCTGCGACGACGGACCGCGCAGCGCCCGGGCGAGTCGGCGGACGGCCTCGTCCATCACCTCCGGCGGGGCGGCGGCGTAGGTGAGGCGCAGGTGCGGCGCCGGTGGTTCAGCGGCGTACCAGGGGCGTCCGGGGAAGACGACGACCCCTTCGGCGGCTGCGGTCGCGGCCAGCGCCACGTCGTCGGTGCCGTCGGGCAGACGTACCCAGAGGTGCAGACCGCCGCGCGGCACGGGCTGCCCGGCCAGGTCCGGCAGGTGCCGACGCAGCGCGGCCAGCAGCGCTTCGCGACGGGTACGCAGTGTGGTCCGCAGCGCCCGGCGGTGTCGCGCCCAGGCCGGTGCGGTGACGACCTCGATGGTGGCCTGCTGCAACGGCCCGGCGACGAAGAAGTCGTCGAGTAGTCGGGCCGCGCGCAGCCGGGCACCGGCCGGACCCCGTGCCCCGATCGCCGCGACCCGCAGACCGGGAGCGGCCGACTTGGTCAGCGACCGCAGATAGACGACGTGCCCGTGCGGGTCGTCGGCGGCCAACGGTGCCGGGGCCACCCCGTCCAGAGTGAGATCGCGGGCGTAGTCGTCCTCGATCAGGAACGCCCCCGCGTCCCGTACCGCCTCGGCGACCGAGGTTCGCCGGTCGGCCGCCAACGTGGCACCGTGCGGGTTGGCGTGCAGTGGCTGGCAGTAGAACAGTCGCGCGCCGGTCCGGGCGAAGGCGGCGGCGAGCTGGTCGGGGCGTACGCCGTCGGCGTCGGCGGGCACCGGCACCACCCGCAGCCCGGCGGCCCGCGCGGCGGCCAACGCGCCCAGATAGGTCGGCGATTCGACGAGCACGGTGTCGCCCGGCGCGGCGAGCGCCCGGACCGCCGTCGACAACGCGGCCTGCCCGCCCGGACAGATCACCATGTCCTCGGCGCGCAACCCGCCGCCCGCCTCGCGGGCGAACCAGGCACGCAGGTCCGCCCGCCCCTCGGTCGGTCCGCGCTGCCACGCGGCGGGCTGCCGGGCGGCGCGCGCGAGCGCGGCACCGAGCGCGGCGGCCGGCTGCAACTCCGCGCCCAGGTACCCACCGGACAACGGGATCGCGCCATCCGGGGGTAACGCCAGTAACGCCTGCATCTCCTCCTCGCCGGCCGGGCGCGGCCCGAGTGCCACCGTCTGCCAGGACAGGTCGGGTGCCGGTGGCTCGTCCGGTCGGGCGGCCACGAAGGTGCCCCGGCCGGACCGCGCCTCGATCAGCCCTTCGCCCACCAACTGCCGGATGGCCTCGGCGACGGTGACCGGCGACGCGCGGTGCCGGGCGGTCAGCTCGCGCACCGACGGCAGTCGGGCACCGGGCTCCGCAGTCGTCACCAGCCGCCGCAGGTCCAGGACAACGCGAGCGGGTGCGTTATCGTGATCCATGAGAGCACAGAGTAGCGGTACTGTCCGCACGGCGATAACGGTGGACCGGCCGCTCGGCCTCGCCCTCGGCGCGCTCGGCGTCCTCGCCTTCTCCCTGTCGCTGCCCGCGACCCGCGTCGCCGTGCACCACCTCGACCCCTGGTTCGTCGCCTTCGGCCGAGCCGTCGGTGCCGCGCTGCTCGCCGGGGCGTACCTGCGACTCACCGCCGCCCCACCACCCACCCGCCGCCAGTGGCGACGCCTGGCGACCGTCGCCCTCGGCGTGGTCGTCGGGTTCCCGCTGTTCACCTCGCTGGCCCTGACCACCCAGACCGCCGCCCACGGTGCCGTCGTCGTCACCGTCCTGCCCGCCATGACCGCCGTCTTCGCCGTGCTGCGCGCCGGCGAACGCCCACCGAGGCGGTTCTGGTTCGTCGGTGCCGCCGGACTGCTCGCCGTCCTCGCCTTCCTCGTCGCCACCGGCACCGTGCACGGTGCCCTGTCCCTGGCCGACCTCTATCTCCTGGCCGCCGTCGTACTCTGCGGCCTCGGATACGCCGAAGGCGGCGCGCTTGCCCGCGAACTCGGCGGCGCTCGGACCATCTGCTGGGCCCTGCTGCTCTCGCTGCCGGTCACCCTGCCCGTCACCGTCGCCTCCGCCGTGACCCACCCGCCGACGGCCGACGTCGCCGCCTGGTCGGCCTTCGGCTACCTGACCACGGTCTCCATGTTCCTGGGCTTCTTCGCCTGGTACGCGGGCCTGGCCCGAGGCGGCATCGCCCAGGTCGGCCAGATCCAACTCGCCCAGCCGGTGCTCACGCTGCTCTGGTCCGCGCTGCTGCTCGCCGAGACCGTGAGCGCGGCGTCGATCCTCGCCGCGCTGGTCGTGCTGGTCTGTGTGGTGTGGACCCAACGCACCCGCGTCCCCGGCGGGTGAGCGGTCTCGGCCGTCACGGGAGCGGCCGGCGCCGTCTCCGCCGACGTGGATACGGTGGCATGGGCTCGTGGCCCAGGCCACCGTGTCCGCTTCGGCTGCTGTCGAGCTGACCCGTACGTGCTGTCGAGACGCAGGCCGACGCTGCGGAACCCGGACCATCGGTAGGACCGGGTTGGTCGGACTGCTCACCTCCGTTGCGCTGCCCGGAGATGACCGACCAGGATCTCTACCGGTATGCCCAGTACGCTGGCCAGTAGTGTCAATGGCTCCGGATGGCCCCGCGCGTTCAACTCCTCGTAGAGGTCCAGCAGGCCGCGAAGTCGGGCGTCGACATCCTCCGGCCGGGTCGGCAGTCCGGCCAACCGTTCCTGCACGTACCGGCGCACGATGATCTGGTCCGCGCCGGTTTCGAGAGTCTCCGCGTCTGGCGGCATGTTCCGGTCGTTCGGCACAGCGGTTCCCTCCCGATCGTTGTGGGGTGAGAGACGGAATGGTCACCGGATGTCAGGCCGATTCGGGTGCGTTGATCCCGACGACCTCGACTTCCACGCCCTCGGCACGCAGTGACTTCACTGCCCGATAGAGCGCCACCTGCGCGAACGTGAACAGCGTCGCCGAGGTGACCGGGCGACCAGAACCCAGGGCGATGGCGTAGACGACCTTCCGCGGCCGAAAGCCTGGTGCCAACCTCCGCCCGGACTGTTGCGCCACCATCTCGATCAGCGCCCGTCGCGCGTCCTCGTCGTAGAGCAGCGCGTCGACGGAGACCGCGCCCTGGGCGAACAGATGGCTGAGCGGTGCGCTCGTGTCCGCCCGCTTGACGTGTACCAATTCGTCATCGGGCCCGAGCAGGTCGCAGCCCTCGATACCCCGGGGATGCTGGCCCGTACGCAGCAGCTTGCGGTCCAGCAGCACCATGCCCGTGCCCGCCGAGCGCCGGTTGTAGGTCTGCTCGTTCTCCCCGAACGGCCAGGCCGGCAGGGTGACTCCGCTGGGGCGGGCCAGGATCTGGTCGATCTCGTCGCGCAGGAACCGCCGGTGCTGGTCGCCGATCTCGTACCAGCGGCCCTCGTGCAGCATGAGCTGACTCGTGCCGTGCGACAGTTGGGCGGTAAGCCAGCGCGAGGCGGGAGCGGTGGCGATCTCGTCCTGACCCCCCGCATCGGCGCACACGGTGATCTGCCCCGTCCGCATGCTTTCCCACCGCCGGCCCGGGGGAACTCCACGGGTGTGTGCGAGGAGGTCGGCCAGCTCCAGGTCGGGAGAGACCGACCGGCGGCGCCCTGACCGAGGAATTCGGATCTTGTACGAGCCGGCCTGTCCCACGACCTCCACCGCGTGTCCCGGCACCGCCACACCGACGTCTGCGGGAACGTCCTGTCCCAACTGCCGATCGAGTTCGTCGTTCAGCGTGGCCAACCGGCTGTCGGTGGACCGGACCGGACGGATCTGCGTGATGAACTCCAGATCCGCCAGCGGTGACGCCTGGCGGCAGACCCGGGCCACCTCGCGTAGGTCAGCCCGAAGGCCAGCAGGCTCGACAGCCAGCCGGAGCTGGAGGGAGTCACTCCCGGTCACCCGCATCGAGCGCTGTGTGCGGCGACATTCGGTGAGCCTCGGGTTGTCGGTCCGGCCACTGATCTGCCCGACGATCTCTCCCCACTTGTCGATGCCGTACATCCGGATGTGCGTGCCGCCGGGCACCAGGCTGCGGTCGACCCGCCCGCGCGTACCCATCACCCGGCGCCTGATCTGGCGGATGTCCTCGGGTACCAGCGCGCGCACGGCGAAGTCGATGCCGAACGTGGAGTCCACGGCGTCTTCGGCGATCATGAATCGGCCGAGCGTGCCGTACGTCAGCGCGTAGGCCTGCTCGTCGACCCCCAGCAGTAGAGCGGAGCCGCCGGTGCTGTAGCCCAGCTCCATCTCCTCACCGGTCAGCGAGGCAAGCGCGTTGCACCAGTCGGCGCGCTGCCGGGCGACGGCGCCGTACACCAGCAGCGCCGGCGAGTCGCCGACGATGCGTCGCTGCGCGGTGAAACCTTGTTCCCGCAGGTAGCGGTGGTGCAGCGCAGTAGTGAGACCGTCGTACGTCGGCGTGGTGCGCAGCCGATAGACGGTCGTCGGGTAGGTGGACGACAGCTCGCGGGGCGGCGGTTCGGTAAGCGTGGCCTCGAAGAGAGCCGGCTGGTGAGGGCGCCGGCTGTCCCGGCGGCTCATCGGGCGACCGAAAGGACTGCTCGTCCGTGGCGTCGCACGGTTCATGGCGGATCTCCTCGCGTAGAGATTCGAAATGAGGGTGGTGCGGGGGAGGGACGCGCTGGTGGGGCGGGCTTCGCGGGACCCGCCCCGAGAGGCGATGTGCCGCCGTCTCAGCTCAGTGCGACGACCACGCCGCCGGAGAACATCGAGTCGTGCAGCGAGAGCTTGGTGAGCTCGACATCCTTGGGGATGTCGAAGACGATCACGCCGGTGACCTGGTTGCCGGGGTTGATGTCGTTCAGGAACGTCTCGGCGTTCTTGTTGGCGTAGAGGGCGGCGGAGCCGTCGGCGGAGTACTCGGTGCCGTCGGCCGCGTACGCCTTCTGGCTGCTGCCGTCGAACATCTGCGACTCCTTGCCGATGTTCTTGACGTTGACGGTGACCAGGCAGAACTGGCCCTGAGCCTTGGCCCCGAGCAGGTCGCTGCCCACCTTCTTGACCCCGCACTTGCTGGACTCGACGGTGAACTCGAATTTCCCGTCCCGAGCCGCGTCACCGATCTTCGTGGCCTTCTTCTCGCCCTTCTCCCCGCTGGCACCAGCCGTGCCGGCGACCTCCTCGGTGGCGCCGGCGCCGCAGCCCAGCGCGACGAGAGCGGTGGCGAGCAGGGCGAAAGTCGTGGTCTTACGCATCGTTGTCCTCCTGATGTGAGTGTGGCGGCGTCAATAAGAGCATCGTCCGTGAACCATGTCAACAGACATCATGCTTGACGGGTGTGACACACTTCGACCGTGCAGGAGACACCGACCATCACGGCGGCGGAGATCGCCCGGCTCGCCGGCGTCGGTCGGGCCGCCGTCAGCAACTGGCGCAAACGGCACGCCGACTTCCCCCACCCGATCGGCGGCACCCCGGCCAGCCCCGAATTCGACCTGATCCAGGTCGAGCAGTGGCTACGCGCCCAGGGCAAACTCCCCGAACTCGCCACCGCCGACCGGCTCTGGCGACGCCTCGCCGCCACGAAGGACTCCTCCGCCGCTGGCCTCGCCGCCGTCGGCGCGCTGCTGCTGGCCCGGCAACGCGGGGGACGCCCCCGTCCCGAGGACCCACACCTCGCACCGCTGGTGCCCGACCTCGACACCCTCACCGACGAACTCGGTCCACAGGGGGCGTTCGACGAGCTGTGGCAACGCTTCTCCGCACCCGGCCCCGGTCGTGCCTTCGCCACCCCTGACGCACTCGCCGACCTGATGATCGGGCTGACCGGTCCGGGCGACGGGTCCGTCCTCGACCCGGCCGCCGGCTCCGGCGCCCTGCTGCGGGCCGCCGTCCGTGCCGGATACACCTCGGCGTACGGGCAGGAACTGGACGACGACCTGGGCCGCCTCGCCGGACTGTGGCTCGCCCTGCGGGAGGTGCCCGGCGAGGTGCACGTCGGCGACTCCCTACGCGGCGACCGGTTTGCCGGCGAGACGTTCGACGCCGTCGTCTGCCACCCGCCGTTCGGTGCCACCAACTGGGGCGACGACGAACTCGGCCACGACCCCCGCTGGATAGTCGGCAGCACCCCGCGTACCGAACCGGAGTTGGCCTGGGTCCAGCACGCCCTGGCCCACCTGCGGCCCGAGGCAACTGCCGTACTCCTGATGCCGCCCACCGTGGCCAGCCGCCGCGCGGGCCGACGGATCCGCGCCGAACTGCTGCGCCGTGGCGCACTGCGGGCCGTGATCGCGCTGGCGGCGGGGGCGGCGCCGCCGCACGGCGTACCGCTGCACCTCTGGGTGCTGCGGCGACCCGCGCCCGACGCGCCGCCACCGGTGCGGGCGCTGCTGATCGACGCCGCCGGCGCTGACCTGGCCGAGACCGCGCCCCGGATCCTCGCCGCCTGGCGAGCCTTCGACGCCGACGCCGACATCGGGGAGACCGGCTTCGCGCATGAGGTCCCGGTGATCGAGCTGCTGGACGAGGAGGTCGACCTGACCCCCGCGCGCCGGCAGCCCGCCGCATCGGGCGTGGACACCGGAGCGCATCTGGTACGCACCAGAGAACGACTCGCTGCCGTCGTCGGCGACCTCGCGGCGCTGATGCCGCAGGTCACGCCCACCCCCGACGGGCCGGACGGTGAGTTCCTGACGGTGGGGGAGTTGGCCAAATCCGGCGCACTGCACCTACTCGGCCCAGTCCGAGCCGCATCGACAGACGAGAGCGAGGCGGCCAGCGGTGGACCGCAGGTACTCACCGTGCAGGACGTGATCAACGGCGAAGGTCCGTCCGGTCGCGACGACGGTCGCCTCGGCCAGGAGATCCCGCTCGCCGTCGGCGACGTGGTGGTACCGATGATCGCCCGGAGCCTCACCGCCCGAGTGGTGTCGGTCGACGGGGCGCTGCTGGGGCGCAACCTCTATCTGCTGCGGCCCAACCCGGCGGCGCTGGACCCGTGGTTCCTGGCCGGGCAGTTGCGGACGTCGACGAACGAGAAGCAGGCGTCGAGCCTCTCCGGCACGTTGCGCTTTGACATCAGACGGGCCCAGGTGCGGCGGCTCTCCCTCGACGAGCAGCGGGCACACGGGGAGGCGTTCCGGCGGCTGGACGCCTTCGAGTCGGCGATCCGGCAGACCGCGAAGCTCGGCGAGGATCTGGTCCGGCTGACCGCCGACGGCCTGGCCCGTGGGTCACTGCTACCCAAGACCGACCCTCGATGACCAGCCGACAACGAGCGATCTCACCGCTGAGGTGGCGATCCGGCGTATGGCCGGGTGGCTGGCCGAGATGAGTCGGAGATCCGACAGGCGCCGATGAACTGGACCTATCTCAGTCCTGTTAGGCCAGAGCGGTCTCAGTCTGTCGACTTCGGATGTGGACGGTCGCACGTTCCCAGCTAACGAAAGCCCTGGTAGGGCCGCAATCTGGCAGCTCTATCTGGGTGAATGCCTAAACTGGGACCCAACCGTGCTGCTCAGAACCTATGTAGATAGATAGCCTGAATCCCCTTGTCGCCGCACATCCGGTTGGTTGTTTCCACCAATCGGACGATTTGATCTCCCTAGTGGACCGTAATACTTCACGGACCAACGAGCTGGGGGCGCTGAGGGTGACGGGGATCAACGACTGGGTTGCGGGTCGGTTCCGCATCCTGGCTGCGGTCGGCAAGGGCAACATGGGCGAGGTCCACCGTGCGGAGGACATGTCCGCCGCGGAGGAGTCTCCTGATCGGATCGTGGCGCTGAAGATGATCCTGCGCAGCCGATCGGGCGCGGTGATCGACACAGCCGCCGACAGTGGGGCGCGGCAGCGCTTCGAGCGCGAGGTGCGCATCATGCGCAAGCTCGACCACGCCAACCTGCCGCGCATCATCGCCGGCGCCGCCCAGGCTGGGGAGTTGCCCTTCATCGCCATGGAACTGCTGGACGGCGAGACATTGCGGGATCTGGTCTCGGAGCACCCACAACTGCCGACTTCCTGGGTGGCCGGGATAGGTGCGCAAACCGCCGCTGGACTGGCCGCTGCGCACGGCGTCGGTGTGGTGCACCGGGATCTCAAGCCCGCCAACGTGATGCTGTTGCGCGGTGGCGTGGTCAAAGTCCTTGACTTTGGTATGGGCCGCATCGTCGACGACCGTGACGCGGGCTGGGTGACCAGCACGGGCGTCACCGTCGGTACCGCTCGTTACATGGCTCCGGAGCAATTCCAGGCTGCGGCCGTCACCCAGGCCGCCGATTTGTATGCGCTGGGCTGTGTGCTGTTCGAGCTCCTGACCGGCGTGCCGCCCTTCCTCAGCGAATCCGC
This sequence comes from Micromonospora sp. NPDC002389, assembly GCF_040296095.1. Taxonomy (NCBI): domain Bacteria; kingdom Bacillati; phylum Actinomycetota; class Actinomycetes; order Micromonosporales; family Micromonosporaceae; genus Micromonospora; species Micromonospora sp. NPDC002389. Next base: position 322,115 of record NZ_JBEOWP010000003.1, on the reverse strand, counting down.
GTACGAGCTGAGTCAGAAGCACCGCGAGGAACCTGTACCCGATATCCGGATGATGCGGTCGGACGTACCGGCCGAGCTGGCGCGCCTGATCACACAACTGCTCGCGAAAGACCCCGCCGACCGTCCGGACGACGCGGCGACCGTCCGCGAGTCACTAGAGACATATGCCAAGGGCACCGACAGCGTGCCGGGATGGGAGGAGTTCAACCCGGTCCGGCACCTGGCCACGACGACGCGCCAAGACGTGACGACTCCGAAGCCGCCCGCGCAACCCGCCGACGGTGTGTTCGCCGCAGCGGACCCCACCGGTATGGACGTCTTCGGCGTACACGAGCGACTCATCAAGGACTACCGGGCCTTCACCGAAGGCGGCACCGTCATCCGCAACGATCGGATCGCGGCGTTCGTCGAGGAGGACCTGAACGCCAAGTCCCAGTGGCCCGACCCCTGGGTCTCCCTGAACCCGTTCTTTGCCTCCGGCGGCTCCATATTGGAGCTGCTCACCCAGGGCGTACTGCACCAGGAGTGCGCCCGGATCTTCCAGGCGCGCAAGACCGAGGGCGGCACGGAGTGCGACGGTCGCCCACTGACGCTGCACCAACACCAACGCGAGGCGATCGAGAGGGCACAGTCGGGCGACTCGTACGTGCTGACGACCGGCACCGGCTCCGGCAAGTCGCTGTCCTACATCGTCCCGATCGTCGACCGGGTGCTCAAGGCCCGCCAGCAGGAGGGCGCCAAGCCGGCGAAGCGGGTGCGGGCGATCATCGTGTACCCGATGAACGCGCTGGCGAACAGCCAGCTCAAGGAACTCGACAAGTTCCTTCAGGACGGCTACGGGCCCGGTCGCGAGCCCGTCACCTACGCCCGGTACACGGGTCAGGAGAGCGACGAGCGTCGCAGGGAGATTCGCGACAGCAAGCCGGACATCCTGCTCACCAACTACGTGATGCTGGAACTGATGCTCACCCGCCCCGACGATCGGCGATCGTTGATCAAGATGGCGGAGGGGCTGGAGTTCCTGGTCTTCGACGAGCTGCACACGTACCGCGGCCGGCAGGGTGCCGATGTCGCCCTGCTCATCCGGCGGGTTCGTGAGGCGTGCCGGGCCGATCGACTCCAATGCGTCGGCACCTCCGCGACCATTTCGAGTGAGGGCAGCCTCGACGACCAGCGCGTCGCCGTCGCCCGGGTCGCCACCACGTTGTTCGGCGTCGAGGTGACGACGGACAACGTCATCGGGGAGACCCTGGTGCGTGCCACCGACCCCGCCCCCGACACCGTCTCCGCCGCACGGTTGCGCGCGCCCGGCGCCCCACGGGCATACGGGGACCTGGTCCACGACCCGCTGGCCCGATGGATCGAGACCCGCTTCGGTCTGGCCAGCGACCCGACCGGGCGGCTCGTCCGGCAGCGTCCCGCCAAGATCGAGCAGGCAGCCGTCGACCTGGCCCAGAGCAGCGGGCTGTCCGCCGCCGACTGCGCCAGGGCCATCCGTGATGTGCTCAAGGCCGGCTCGGAGGCGCGTCACCCGGTAACCGAGCGTCCCCTGTTCGCGTTCCGGCTGCACCAGTTCCTGGCCAAGGGCGACACCGTCTACGTGACGCTCGAAGACGAACTCACCCGCCATCTCACCCGCGAGTACCAGCTCGTCCTGCCTGGGCCGGACCGCAAGATTCTGTTGCCGTTGGCGTTCTGCCGCGAGTGTGGCCAGGAGTACCTCACCGTCTTCCGAAGTGACCGGGACGGTGGCGCCGTCTACGAGCCGCGTCGAGACACCAACGCCACCGGCGGTCGTGCGGGCGACGGCTATCTGTACGTCGACGCCGACCGGCCCTGGCCGACCACGGTGGAGCGAGCGATCGAGGATCGGCGCCTCCCGGAGTCGTGGCTGGAATCCGACGACCACGGTCAGGAGACCGTGCGCGCCTCCTACCGCGATCGGCTGCCGATTGGCGTGACCGTTGACGCGCAGGGCTTCGAGGGCCGTGGTGATCTGCGGGCCGCCTTCATCCCGTCGCCCTTTCTGTTCTGCCTGCACTGCGCGGTCAGCTACGAGCAGGTCCGGGGCCGGGACTTCGCCAAGCTGGCCACCCTCGACCAGGAGGGACGCTCGTCGGCGACCTCCCTGGTCTCGGCGTCGATCGTCCGTTCGCTGCTCAGCGCGCCGGCCGAAACACTGGATCCCAAGGCCCGCAAGCTGCTGACGTTCGTCGACAACCGGCAGGACGCCTCACTGCAGGCCGGGCACTTCAACGACTTCGTCCAGATCACTCAACTGCGTGGTGCCCTCTATCAGGCGGTCAGTGAGGCCAGCGACGGCATCGCTCACGAGGACCTCGCCGCGAAGGTGACCGAGGCGCTGCACCTGCGACCTGGTGACTACGCCCGAGGCGACGATCTGCCGCCGATGATGATGAATCGGGTTGGCAAGGCCCTGCGCGACGTGGTCGCGTACCGCCTCTACCTCGATCTGGAGCGAGGCTGGCGGATCACCATGCCCAACCTGGAGCAGACCGGGCTTCTGGTGATCGACTACCCGGACGCCGACTGGCTCGCCCAATCCCCGCAACGGTGGACCGGGACGGATCGTCGACTGAGGGACGCGGAGCCCGGCCAGCGGGCCGAGATCATGAGGGTCCTGCTCAACGAGATGCGCCGCTCGCTCGCCGTTGACGTGCAGTACTTCCGCGGAGACTTCGACTCTCTCCAGCGGGCGAGCGAGGAGTTGCTTGTCGACCCGTGGGTGCTCGCCAACAGCGACCAGCCGAAGGTCGGCACCGCGTACCCACAGTCGTCGAAGCCGGGCCTGGACCGCTCCGGATTGTTCCTGTCCGGCCGTGGCAAGTTCGGCAAGTACCTCCGCCGGGCGCACTTCGGCACCGCCCTGTCCTTCGACGACGCCCAGCAGATGATCGTGGAACTGCTGAAGGTGCTCAGCGACGGTGGGCAGGTCACCGAGATCACCGAAGCACCGCAACGCCCCGGCCGCTACCGCCGTCACACCGCGCCGCCGACTGGCTACCGGGTCTCCGTCGCAGCTCTGCTGTGGCGGGTCGGAAGCGGCGAGACCGGCACCCACGACCCGCTCACCCGCACCTACGCCAGCGGAGACGGCCCCCGGGTGAACACCTTCTTCCGGGAGCTCTACCGCAGCGCGGCCGGTACGCTTGCCGGCCTCGCCGCTCGTGAGCACACTGCCCAGGTCGATCCGCTGGAGCGGGAGAAGCGGGAGGAGGCGTTCCGCAAGGCTGAGCTGAAGCTGCTCTACTGCTCGCCCACGATGGAGTTGGGCGTCGACATCTCCGAACTGAACGCCGTCATGATGCGGAACGTCCCGCCGACTCCGGCGAACTACGCCCAGCGCAGCGGTCGGGCCGGGCGGTCGGGCCAACCGGCGCTGGTCACCACCTACTGCGCCACCGGCAACAGCCACGACCAGTACTATTTCCGCCGCTCCGACCGGATGGTCGCCGGTGCCGTCGCCGCGCCCCGCCTCGACCTGGCCAACGAGGACCTGGTGCGCTCGCATGTGCAGGCGATCTGGCTGGCGGAGGCCGGCATCAAGCTGGGCCGCACCATTCCGGAGAACATCGACATCAGCTACCCGGAAGACTCACGGGTGCCGAACCCGACCCTGCCGTTGCACGACCACATCACCGCCGCGTTGCACGACGCCGACTCCCAGGACCGGGCCGCTCGGGCCGCTCGCCGCGTCTTCGCCGGCCTGCTACCCGATTACGCGCAGTCGAGCTGGTGGGACGACCGGTGGATCGAGGACACGGTGCACACCACACCCGAGCGGTTCGATCGGGCCTTCGACCGGTGGCGTGACCTGTTCCGAGCCGCCCTGGTCGACCAGGCGGAGCAGAACCGGCGGGTGCTCGACCACACGCTCTCCGAACGTGACCGACGGATCGCCGTGGGCCGCCGCAAGGAGGCCGAGACGCAGCTCAACCTGCTCAAGAACGAGAGCGTGGACAGCAAGTCGGTGCTGTCTGACTTCAACCCGTACCGCTACCTGGCGAGTGAGGGTTTCCTGCCCGGATACTCGTTCCCCCGGCTGCCGCTGGCCGCCTACGTGCCGACCACCGGACGGCGCTTCGGTGACGGTGACTACCTGCAACGCCCACGGTTCCTGGCCATCCGGGAGTTCGGGCCGGGCGCGCTGATCTACCACGAAGGCGCGCGCTACCAGGTCACCCGCATCCAACTGCCGCCTGACGCGGCGGGCGACGTGGTCACCGGCGCGGCACGTCGCTGCGGGCAGTGCGGCTACCACCACGATGTGCGGGAGAAGGCCGACCGCTGCCAGATGTGCGACACGCCGCTGGGGGAGCAGACCGTCGGCCTGCTGCACCTGCACACCGTCTACACCAAACGCCGCGAACGGATCTCCTCGGATGAGGAGGAGCGCCGCCGCGCTGGATATCGGCTGGTCACCTCGTACCGCTTCCACGACCACGGGGCCCGACCGGGCCGCCGCGACGCCATCGTGGCCGACCAGGCCGGCGCGTTCGCCACCCTGTCGTACGGCGACTCGGCGACGGTCCGCATCACCAATGTGGGGCGGGTACGGGCCAAGACCGGCGAGCCGGACGGCTTCTGGCTGGACCCGGCCGACGGACGGTGGATGAACGAACGCGACGCGTCGGAGGCGTCCGGCGACTCCAGTGAGATGCCCGTCGTCGACGCCGACGGCAACGACAAGCGCCGCAAGAAGCGGGTCATCCCGTACGTGGAGGACCGGCGCAACATCCTGGTGCTCAAGCTCGACGAACCGTTGGACGAGCCGGTCGCCCTGTCCCTGATGTACGCGCTGGAACGCGGCATCGAGGCCGCGTTCGAGCTGGAGGACTCGGAGCTGACCACCGAACTCCTCCCGCCCGACGAGGGCCCCCGCGAACGGATGCTCTTCACCGAGGCCGCCGAGGGCGGTGCCGGGGTGCTGCGCCTGATGCAGGCTGACCATCGTGCCCTCGCCCGTGCCGCTGCCGAGGCGCTGGCGATCTGCCACTTTGCCCCCGACGGCACCGACCTCGGCGGCCCCGACGAGCGGCGCCCGTGTGCACTCGGCTGCTACGAGTGCCTGCTCACCTACGGCAACCAACTCAACCACCGGTTCATCGACCGGCACAGCGTGCGCGACCTGCTGCTGCGCTTCGCCGCCGCCACGGCCGCCTCGACCGGGCAGGGCGAGTCACGCACCGAGCAACTTCGGCGGCTGGCCGACCAGTCGGACACCGCGCTGGAGAGCAAGTTCGTCACCTGGCTCAAGGAACGCGGGCTGCGCCTGCCCGACGAGGCCCAGACCCTCATCCTCGAGGCGGTGGCCCGGCCCGACTTCGTCTACCGGCTACCCGGCGTGAACGTGGCCGTCTTCGTGGACGGCCCGGTACACGAGCACGCCGTGATCGCCGAACGCGACCGGGACGCAGAGGAACGGCTCTACGACAGTTCCTGGGACGTGGTCCGCTTCCCGCACGACGCCGACTGGGCCGCCATCGTCGCCAAGCACAAGCGCTACTTCGGTCTGACCTCGTAACCACCACCGCACCATCCATCCCCGGCCGACCCCCCTCGACACCGGAGAGATCCCTCCCCATGCCTGCCTCGTACACCCCTGGTTCCCTCGTCTCCGCCCGTGGCCGTGAGTGGGTGGTGCTGCCTGAGAGCGCCACCGACATGCTGGTCCTGCGTCCGCTCGGCGGGGCCGACGACGACGTCGCGGCTGTCTTTCCGGACTTCGAGCCGGTCACCGACGCACAGTTCGCCCCGCCGTCGCCCACCGATCTGGGTGACGCACAGGCAGCGGGCCTTTTGCGCTCCGCGTTGCGGATCGGCTTCCGTTCCGGCGCCGGCCCGTTTCGCTCACTCGCCGGCATCGCCGTCGAGCCCCGCGCCTACCAGCTGGTGCCGTTGCTGATGGCGTTGCGGCAGAAGACGGTACGGATGTTGATCTCCGATGATGTGGGGATCGGGAAGACCGTCGAGGCGGGTCTAATCGCCAGTGAGCTGCTGGCGCAGGGCGGCGCCACACGGCTGGCGGTGCTCTGCTCACCGGCCCTGGCCGAGCAGTGGCAGGAGGAGCTGCGGACCAAGTTCGGCCTCGACGCCGAACTGGTGCTGGCCTCCACGGTGTCCAGGCTGGAACGCGGCCTGGACCTGGGGCAGTCGCTCTTCGACCGACACCCGCAGGTGATCGTCTCCACCGACTTCATCAAGTCCACCCGGCACCGCGACGACTTCGTCCGGCACTGCCCGGACCTGGTCATCGTCGACGAGGCACATACCTGCGTGGCCGCCGACGACAACACCACCACCCAGAACCAGCTCCGCTTCGAGCTGCTGCAACGGGTCGCCGCCGACCCCGAACGGCATCTGCTGCTGGTGACCGCGACCCCGCACAGCGGCAAGGAGAGCGCCTTCCGTAACCTGCTCGGCCTGGTCCGGCCGGAACTTGCCACCGTCGACCTGGGCTCGGAGGCGGGCCGCCGACTGCTCGCCCAGCACTTCGTGCACCGTCGTCGTGCCGACGTGCGCCGGTACCTGACTCGCGAAGACGGCCTGGCCGACGACAGCCTCGCCGAGAAGACGTCGTTCCCCTCGGACCGCGAGTTCAAGGACGAGACGTACAAGCTCTCCAAGGACTACCGGGCGCTGTTGGACGACGCCATCGCGTACGCCAGCGAGCGGGTGACCGCCGCGGACAGCCGGGGCCGACGCGAGGCCAGGATCGCCTGGTGGTCGGCGATCGCCCTACTGCGTTCCCTGGTCTCCTCACCCCGCGCCGCCGCACAGACGCTGCGCACCCGATCGGCGACCGCGACCGCCGACACTGCAGAGGAAGCCGACCGGCTCGGCGCCCCACTGACCAGCGACTCCGTCGAGACCGATGCCCTGGAAGGGCTGGACGTGGCACCGGGTGCGGAGACCGGTGCCGTGGAGGTCGATCAGGGCCGGCGACTCGTCGAGCTGGCCGACCGCGCCGCCGAGCTGGAGGGTCCGACCGGTGACCCCAAGCTCGCGGCCCTGATCAAGCACCTCAAGGACCTGCTCAAAAAGGGCTACCACCCGATCGTCTTCTGCCGCTACATCCCCACCGCCGAGTACGTCGCCGAACACCTGGCCGGCGTCCTCGGCAAGAAGACCGTGGTCCGCGCGGTCACCGGGACTCTCTCCCCGCAGCAGCGCATCCAGCGCATTGAGGACCTGGCTACGGAGGCCGGGGACGACCCGGCCGCGCGCCGCGTCCTGGTGGCCACCGACTGCCTCTCCGAGGGCGTGAACTTGCAACACCACTTCGACGCCGTCGTCCACTACGACCTGGCCTGGAACCCCACCCGCCACGACCAGCGCGAGGGCCGCGTCGACCGGTACGGCCAGCAACGCGACAAGGTCCGTGTGATCACGCTCTGGGGTAGCGACAACGGCATCGACGGCAAGGTCCTCGATGTGCTGATCCGCAAGCACCGGCAGATCCGCAAGGACCTCGGAGTATCCGTCTCCGTCCCGGACGCCGCCTCGCAGGGCGTGACCGACGCGATCGTGGAGTGGCTGCTGCTGCGCGGCCGGGAGGAGGAGCAGGGCAGCCTCTTCGACGCCGAGGAGTACCGCACGGTCGACAAGAAGGCCGCCGCACTGGAGAGCGAGTGGCAGTCCGCCGCCGAGAAGGAGAAGGCGTCCCGGTCCCGCTTCGCCCAGCAGACCATCCGCCCCGACGAGGTGGCCCGCGAGGTCGCCGAGATCCGCGACACGCTCGGCCGGGCCGCCGAGATCCGTGACTTCGTACGCCTGTCGCTGCGTGCCCTCGACGGCGTGCTGCGCGACGCGCCCGACCGCTCCGGCGACTTCACCGCCGACGTCAGCGGCACTCCCGCCGGCCTACGCGACACCCTCGCCCCGGTGCTCGGCGGCGACGCCGTCGAGAAGGGCAGACCCGTGCCGTTCCGCGACACCGCCGCCGTGGCGCGCGGCGAAGCGGCCCTGGTCCGCACCGACCCGACGGTGGGAGCGCTCGCCGGGTACGTCCTCAACGCCGCCCTGGACGACCAGGTGAGCGGCGCACGCCCGGCCCGCCGCTGCGGCGTCATCCGCACCCGGGCCGTGACCGTGCGCACCACCCTGCTGCTGGTCCGCTACCGCTTCCACCTCACCCTGCCGTCGCGGTCCGGCACCCGGCAGCTCGTCGCCGAGGACGCTCGGCTGGTCGCCTTCTCCGGCGCACCTGCCAACGCCACCTGGCTGCCCACCACCGACGCGCTGCGGCTGCTCGACGCAGGCGCCGACGAGAACACCGACCCGGACTTCGGCGAACGCACCATGCGCCGCATCCTCGACGGCCTGCCCGAGGTCTCCGACCACCTGACCGGGTACGGCGAGGAACTGGCTGCCGGCCTGCTCGCCTCGCACCGCCGGGTGCGCAGCGTCGCCGGTGAGATCGTCCGTGGCCTGACCGTCACCGCGCAGGACCGCCCCGACATCCTCGGCGCCTACGTCTACCTGCCCGCGTCCACCCCCGTCGCCGGAGGCAACGCCTGATGTCCGCCACCGCCCGCAACCAGGTCTTCTCTGCCGTGCACACCATCGGCGGGCTGATCCCCGCCGACATGCTGGTGCGCATCTCCGAGGGCCGCGACGTCAACGGCGCCAAACCCGCCGACTACAAAGTGGTCGGCTCCCGGTCGGTGAGCGACGCCGCCGAACGACACTGGGACTACCTCAAGTCCGTGTGGAAGGAACTGCGCAACCGACTCCCCATCGCGCCGCAGGCCGACACCCCGGCCGACCCGACCGGCCTGGCCGTCGCCGAGTGGCTGAAGCCTCTCTTCGGAGAAGGACTCGGCTTCGGCCCGCTCACCGAACTCGGCAGCACCGGCCTCAGCTCCGACGACGGCAACAAGACCTTCCAAATCAGCCACCGCTGGAACCACGTCCCGATCCACCTGGTGCCGTGGAACACCACCCTCGACAAGCGCCCAGCCGGCGCGGGCACCGTGCCGCCGCAGTCGCTGGTGCAGGAGTTGCTGAACCGCTCCGAGGCCCACCTGTGGGGCGTGCTCACCAACGGCCGGCAACTGCGCCTGCTGCGCGACTCCAACGCCCTGGCCACCGCCGCCTACGTCGAGTTCGACCTGGAAGCCATCTTCGACGGCGAACTGTTCAGCGAATTCGTGCTGCTCTACCGCCTCCTCCACGTTTCCCGCTTCGAGGTCACCGAGGGTGCGGCTCCCTCCACCTGCTGGCTGGAGAAGTGGCGCACCGAGGCGATCGCCGCCGGCACCCGCGCCCTCGACCAACTCCGTAAGGGCGTACAGGACGCGATCACCGCGCTCGGCACCGGCTTCCTCCGCCACCCCGACAACGCCGCGCTGCGGGAGGACATCGACCCGCAAGCCCTGCACAACGCCCTGCTGCGCCTGGTGTACCGGCTGTTGTTCCTCTTCGTCGCCGAGGACCGCGACGCCCTGCACCACCCCGACGCCGACGACCAGGCCCGCGAACGCTACGCCGCCTACTTCTCGTCGGCCCGGCTGCGCGCGCAGGCACGCCGTCGCCGAGGCACCACCCACAGCGACCTCTACCAGGCGCTACGCCTCGTGCTCGATGCGCTCGGCCACGAAAACGGCCGCCCCGAGCTGGGCCTGCCCGGCCTCGGCGGCCTCTTCGACCACGCCGACGCCGATGAACCGCTGCGCGCCCTGTCGCTGTCGAACGACCACCTGCTGACCGCAGTCCGGCACCTTTCGTTGGTACGCGACGCCAGCACCCGCCGCTGGCGGTCGGTCGACTACCGCAACCTGGACGCCGAAGAACTCGGCTCGATCTACGAGTCGCTGCTGGAACTGGTGCCGAAGCACAGCGCCGTCGACCGCATCTTCGAGCTGGTCGAATTGGCCGGTAACACCCGCAAGACCACCGGCTCCTACTACACCCCGTCCTCGCTGATCGACTGCCTGCTCGACTCCGCGCTAGACCCGGTCATCGACGACGCGGTCAAGCGTGCCGAGCAGGCCGCCACCGCCGCCGGCCAACCCGACCCGAGCGACACCATCGTCAATGAACTGCTGTCGCTGACCGTCTGCGACCCGGCCTGCGGCTCCGGCCACTTCCTGGTCGCCGCAGCCCGCCGCATCGCCAAACGGGTAGCCGCCGTCCGCGAACGCAACCCCGAACCCACCGTCGACGCCGTCCGCCGCGCCCTGCACGAGGTCGTCGCCCGCTGCATCTACGGCGTAGACCTCAACCCGATGGCCGTCGAACTCGCCAAGGTCTCCCTCTGGATGGAAGCCCTGGAACCAGGCAAGCCGCTGAGCTTCCTCGACGCCCACATCAAATGCGGCAACGCCCTGATCGGCGCAACGCCCGCCCTGCTCAAGAAGGGCATCCCCGACGAGGCGTTCAAGCCCATCGAGGGCGACGACAGGAAGTACGCCAAGTCCCTAGAGAAGCAGAACGCCAAAGAGCGGGCGGGACAGGGCACGCTCTTTGATGTGGACAGAGGCGCGAAGGTCGCCAACATCGTCTTCGCCCAGGATCTGCGTCGCATCACCACCGCCTCGGCCGACAACCTCGGCGACGTTCGCAGGCAGGCGTCCGCCTACCAAACCTGGAAGACCTCCGACGAGTACGCCCGCGCCCTGAACGTCGCCGACGCCTGGTGTGCTGCGTTCATGTGGTGGAAGACAGCGGATGCCCCACGGGCCATTACGCACGACGTGTTTCGGGCGTTGGAGGATCCTGACGCCTCGGCTGGACTGCCGGCGACTCACGGCGGGATCGTCCGGCTGCGCGAGCAGTATCGGTTTTTTCACTGGCACCTGGAGTTTCCTGAGGTCTTCGAGGTGCCGGACTACGACGCGGGCGTCGACCCGGCGACGGGGTGGATCGGCGGCTTCGCGTGCGTTCTTGGCAACCCACCGTGGGAGCACCTTGAACTCAAGGAGCAGGAGTTCTTTTCGGCGCGGGCGCCCGAGATCGCCGATGCGGCGGGAGTAAGGCGGAAGAGGCTTATCGCCGGGCTGAGCAGCGCAAACCCCTTGCTGCATGAGGCGTACGAGGCCGCGAAGCGCCAGGTGGACGGCATGCGGCACTTTGCCAGCAGCTCGGGAGTATTTCCGCTCTGTGGACGTGGCAGGATCAAGACAGATCCGATCTTCGCCGAGCAAGGGCGCAATTTGGCGGACCGCGATGGCCGGATGGGAATGATCCTTCCAACTGGTATCGCGACGGATGCCACAACCCAATTCTTCTTCAAGGATCTGGTAATCAGCGGCTCAATCGCAGCCCTCTACGACTTCGAGAACCGAAGTGGTCTCTTTCCCGCTGTGGACTCACGTATGAAGTTCAGTATCCTCTCCCTGGTCGGGAGCGTATGTCGGGAAGCGGCTGCCAAGTTCGCCTTCTTCCTGCACGATCCGACCGAACTTGGTGACCCTGAGAAGGTCTTTACCCTCACACCCGAAGAGATCAACCTGATTAACCCGAATACTGGCACCTGCCCCATCTTCCGCTCCCGGCGAGATGCCGAAATCACGCTGGGAATCTACCGCCGCGTTCCGGTTCTGATCAGAGAGGGTGATCCGAACGGTAACCCGTGGGCCGTCTCTTTCATGCAGGGCCTGTTCAACATGACGAGCGACTCGCACCTATTTGGCACGCGCGAGGAACTCGAATCCGACGGCTGGACCATCACCGGGAACATCTTTACCAAGGGCTCCGCCAAAATGCTCCCACTCTATGAAGCAAAGATGCTCCACCACTATGACCACCGCTGGGCCACGTATGGTCAAGATGGCCTAACCCGCAGCTTCTCGCTAAGTGAGAAGCGGAGCCCGAGCGCTGTTAGCGTGTCTCGCTACTGGGTCGCCGAACGTGAGGTGGACGAGAGGCTCGCCTCCAAGCACTGGAAGCGGGGCTGGCTTCTTGGTTGGCGCGATATCTGTCGTGCGACGGATGAGCGAACGATGATTGATAGCGTTTTCCCTCGCGCCGCAGCCCCTGACGGAACACTCCTAATGCTTCCGCAACGTTCAGTTGCCGGTCTCGTTGCCTGTCTGACCTCGCAAGTTCTGGACTTCGCGGCTCGGCAGAAGGTGGGAGGCACTCATCTGAAGTTCTTCACGACCTATCAGTTGCCAGTCGCCTCCCCTGCGCAGCTTAAGCCTCACGAACGATTCATCAGGGAGCGCGTTCTCGAACTCGTTTACACTGCCCACGACATGGCTCCATTCGCTCTCGACCTCGGGGATAACGGTGCCCCTTTTCGTTGGGATGAGGAGAGGCGAACTGCCATTCGGGTCGAGTTGGATGCCCTCTTCTTCCACCTTTATGGGGTATCCCGTGTTGATGCCGAATACATCATGGAGACCTTTCCGATCGTCAAGCGTAAGGAAGAGGCGAGGTTCGGCTCTTACCGAACCAAGGAGTTGGTCCTCGCCGAGTACGACCGGATGGCTGCTGCGGGTGTCGGCCTGACCAATCCACTCGTCGAGGGAGAGAATTACACCTCCACCTTGACACCACTACCCGGTCATGGTCCCCGCCACCAGGGTAGTGCTTCCGAGACAACTGGCCCACTGGGCGGACGACACGGGTCGGCGTGAGAGGCAGTGAACATGTACGAACTCGAAGACGTAATCAAGCAGTGTGTCGAGCGGGTGGCGCGGTTCCGGCGGCAGCACCAGCGCATCGGAGAGCAGAACACCAAAGCCAGCCTCATCGAGCCGATTCTCGGTGCGCTGGGCTGGGATATCGTCGACCTCGACGAGGTACACCGAGAGTACCGACGGCGGGGCGTTGACAACCCAGTTGACTATGCCCTGCTGCTTCTGCGTACTCCGCGTTTGTTCATTGAGGCGAAGGGGCTTGGTGAGAACCTTGACGACCCGCGCTGGGCCAACCAGACCATCGGTTACGCGACGATGGCCGGCGTGGAGTGGGTTGCCCTGACCGATGGCGCGGAGTGGCGGGTCTACAACGCGCACGCACCGGTGCCGATCGAGCACAAGCTCTTCCGCGCGGTCCGGATCGAGGACGATGTCGACGCCGCTATCGAACTGCTGAGCCTGCTTAGCAAGCAGAACATGGGCGACAACCGGATTGAGGAGCTGTGGAAGGGCTTCTTCGTTGACCGGCAGGTCCACACCGAACTGACGGACCTGTTCGCCGGGTCGGACCCTGCGCCCGAACTGGTCGCCCTGCTCGATAGTCGGATGTCCAGGCTGACACGCGAGGAGATTCGGCAAAGCCTCATCCGTGCCCGCGCTACCTTCGACTTCCCGATGTCGGCCGCGCCACCTCAGCGGCAAGCGCCCTCGGCGCAGGCGTACCAGCCTTCGGTTCAGCAGGCCGTACCTCCGCCGGCCCTTGCGAGGCCGACAGTTCAGTCATCAGGGTTGAGGCGCCCGCAACGCGCCTCAACCCGCGTGACACCGGATGAGCGGAAGCTGAAGCTGGCGGATCTACTTGCCGCTGGCCGCCTGCGGCCGGGGACCACGCTCATCGCCCGCTACCTCGGGCAGCAGCACACCGCTGAGTTGTTAGCGGATGGGCGAGTGCGCTACCGGGGGGAGAACCACAACTCACCCTCCAGAGCGGGGGAGGCAGTGAAGATCGCGCTCCATGGCCGGGACATCACCGGAAGCCGTAAGGCGACCGATGGGCTCGACTTCTGGCAGGCACAAGACGCAGTGAAGGGCGATGTGGTCACACTCAAGGAGATCCGCCGCCGGGTCGCGTTGGGGGAGGCGTGAATGCCTGACGGGTGGCTGCCGTTGCACGACATCATGGCTGTCCTCGACGAAGAGTGCGCTGTCCCAAACCTTCGACGCTACTTTGCGAACTACCCGAAGCCCTTCACCGGGAGTCAGTTCGAGACGCTGGGTGGTGGAGCGGCCGCCCTGCACCGCGATGTCGTGACCGCTGAAGATCTGATCGCCGTTCAGCTGTTGGAGGTTCGCGTTCCGGCTGCGGTCGCACTCGAACTCCTGCAAGGCGATCTGGGGCAGCGCATCAGCGACGAGCTACGCAAGATCCCGGCCTCGGTCGACCTCAGTGACAAGCGAGCAAGGACGTACGTCCAGGACGGCGGACCGGCGGACCGCGCGTGGCATCTACTGGTGGAGCGTCCGGGCGTGAAAGAGACCATTGCGGGGAAGCTGCTCGCTCGCAAACGTCCCAGGCTGATCCCGATTTACGACAGCGTGTTGCAGTGTGCACTTCGTGGGCGCCCTGGCTTCTGGCTCTGGCTCCACGAACAGCTCCGCGCCGACGACCTTCGCTTGATCCGCCGGCTGCGGGAGCTCCGGGTTGCCGCCGATATTCCGGTCCACGTATCGGACATCCGCGTCTTCGACATCGTCATCTGGATGCGCCACGAGGGCGAGCATCTCAGTCGTAGCTGTCCCGGGTTGTCGATCGGCTAGGTGCAGTCGGGTTCCCGCTCTGACCAGGTCAGAGCGGGAACGGTATGGGGTGTTGCCCTCCAGATCAGCGGAGAGCCGTCAGTCGCAGTTCGGCACTCAGTTGGCTGGCTGAACTGTCCGGATGAAGGCGGTCCAGGCCGTGGGAGAGAAGGCGAGAGTGGGACCGGCCGGATCTTTGGAATCGCGTACGGCTACGAGGCCGGGAAGGTTGTCGGCGACCTCGACGCAGTTGCCGCCGTTGTCGCCGCTGCGGGTGCTCTTGCGCCAGGTGGCACCGGTCAGGTCAGTCATGCCGCATCTCCCCGATGGTCCTCTTGATCATGTCTCTCGATTCTGCCTCGCCAAGGGCAAGGGCGGCTAGTCTCTTCCAAGTGTCCTCATAGGCCCGGAGCTCGTCCGGCTTGTCGAGGTAGAGCGCACCGGTGAGAGACTCGCTGTAGACCACCGATGGCTCAGGAGCGGTCCGACCGCCATTGGTCGTCGGGAAGTCCAGGATCACGAACGATCCGGCGACGGCTCCCGGGTGCGGTCCTGCCGCTAGCGGCATCACTCGCACGGAGACGTTCGGCAGCTCGGAGACTTCGAGTAGGTGGTTGAGCTGCCCGCCCATCACCTCTCGGTTGGCGACGACCCGTCGGAGCACCGGCTCGGAGAGCACCGCGTCGAAGCGTGGCGGCTGCGGCAGCCGGCGTTTGAGTAGGGTCTGGCGTTGTAGCCGGACATCGACCGCCCGTTCGTGTTCTTCGGCGGTCAACCGGCTTCCAGCCTGGTAGAGCCCAAGTGCATAGGCGCGCGTCTGAAGCTGTCCAGGGATGAGGGTTTCCGCGTACTCGCGGAGATGGGCGGCGGCGGACTCCAGGCCGACGTACAGCTCGAACCAGCTCGGCACCGCGTCGCCGTAGGCGTGCCACCAGCCCTTGGATTTTGTCTCGGCGGCCAGGCCGCGCATCGCCTCGGTCATCTCCGGCGACACCCCGTACAGCTCGCACATCGCCTTGACGTCGAGCACGCGGACCGAGCCCATGCCGCATTCGAGACGCCAGATCTTCTGCCGACTGTATTCGAGGGCTTCGGCGGCGGCGTCGAGTGTCACCCCCGCCTCGTTGCGGAACTGGCGTAGCAGCCGACCGAGCTGTCGGCGCGGCACGGTCGATCCGATGTCTTCGGGCATAAGCGCACTCCCTGGTTCCAACTCGCAACGCTGCGTCACCTTTCTCTGTAACACATAGTGGTTCCAGGAAAGAAAGTCAATGCATATGCGCGAAATCTGCTTCTGGAACGTTGCGGATCCAGTGCGGACTGTCGCAGCATGACTACAGCGCGGCGGCCGGCCGATTCCCCCCGGACGGCCGCCGCGTTTCGATCGCATCCCTTTCGTCCAGCCTGGAAGGCAGCGATATGACGACCTACCGCTCCGCCGCGTCCACCGGCTTGCTGCCCTGGCAGGTGCGCGGGCGTCGCTTCCGCCGGGTCTGGCCAGGCCGTCGTGGTCTGGCACCCGACGAGGTGTACGCGTTCCTCGACCGGGTCGCCGGCGACCTGGCCGCCGTCCAGCAGGCGCTTGCCGAGAGTCGCCGGGAGACCGCCCGGATCAAGGCCGCCTTGCGCGACTGGCAGTCCGCACAGGCCCGAGCCCGGGGCTACGACCGGTGACCGGCCGCAGCGCAAGCAAAGCGACAGTTGCCTTTGTCAACAGAACGGGGACGGAACATGGGTAGGCGGTGGAAGTGGTTCTTGCGGCCGGGGCCGGTCGCGCTGGACCTGACCGGGCAGGCGGTGCCGGACGAGGATGTGCCGGGGCGGTTTCGGCGGGTATCGGTGGAGCATGTCGTACCGGAGCTGCGGGTGACCTCGCGCTGCGACGGCGCGGAGGTTTACGAGCAGCCCGAGGAGCGTCCGGCGGGGGCGCGGAACCAGGGGGAGGGGCGCTACGACGACGGCCCGGCCGGGCGGCGGAACCGGGGGAGGTTCCCGACGCCGGCCTGCGCGGGGCCGCCGGCCGAGCCCGATCGGGCGGGGACGGGCGACGACATCACCTCGGATCAGCTTGAGCGGGCGAACCGGCTGACGAACCAACACTGGCGGCGGCCCGCCGAGGATCCGCGTTCCCGGAAGTGCCCGGACTATCGCGCGAACGGCACATGTCCTCGGGCGGCCTGGGCCGAGGAGACCCTCACTCGCTTTCTGCGGACGTACCTGCGGTGAGCGCCTTCGACCTGTCGCCCGCGCAGATCCGCAACCGGCTGATCCTGCGGGCACGACAGGCGGCACTGACTGCCCGAGTCGGGCTGCCGTGCGACAAGGAGTGCCCGATCGGGGCGGCCGTGGTCCGCGTACCAGTGGTCCCGCAGGTCTGCGTCGCGCCCGGCGACGTGGTCCGGCTGGACATGGCCGACTACCGGTATCCAGCCGGTCCGCTGCGGCTGCGGATCGTCCGGGTCAGGCTGGACGTTAGCCAGTGGTACGACGGACAGTGGGTGTGGCTCGAAGGCGTCGAGATCGGGCCGGACGGTAAGGACGGCACGTGGCGGCCGGTGCTGGCCCGAGTCGCCGCGCTGCCATCGCTGGCCGCGTCGGGCTGCGGCACCTCACCGCCCTGCGTTCACGACCATTCCGACGGGGGTGGGCCGAATGCGTGACGGGCCGCCTTCACCGCCAGGGAGGCCATGGCGGCGTTGGCGGCACCACCGATCACCGCTCCGATCCCGAACGGTGCCACTCTTCCGAGGACGACGATGCCCTGCTTGGTGCCGTACTTCGTGACGAAGTGTCTGCCCAGGATCTTGTTGATCTGGCGCAACGTCTCGGCAGGCACCTTGGAGACGACCTGACGTCCCCAGTGTTGCCCCGTACGCTCAGCGACCTTGGTGATGGTGGCGGAGCCGCTCCCGCCGAGCATGATCCCCAACACGATCGTCCGGCGGCGTTCCACCTCGTCGATGGGGACGCCGTGGACCTCGGCGATCGAGAGCGCGAAGAGCGCGCTCAGCTCAAGAGACGAGAAGATCTCGCCTGCCGACAGCGCCAGTGCGATTCCCGTGCCGACGCCGGGCGCGGCCGCAGTTCCCCCGACTGCGGCGCCGGTCCCGGTCAGGGCACTGACGTACATCCGCTCCAGACTGCGGATCACCTGCGCCGGTGTCGCCTCTGGATTCCGCTGGCGGGCACGGGCGATGTTCTTGCGCACCAGTGGGCCCTGGATGTCGATGGCCTTGTCCAGAAGGTCGAGTACTCGCTGCCCAGGTGCGGCCGCTGCCGGGACTGGCCCGTCGAAGGCATCTGTTGCCATGCCTGGAACTCCTTACGAGAGGTGATTGAGCGGCGGGCGGTCTATCGGCGGAGCAGGACGGCGAACTGCTTGCGGAGCAGCGCGAGGTCAACTGGATGACCGGCCATCCTGGTGCAGAGTTCCCTCAACGGCCAGGTCTGGAAGTGGCCGAAGCGCACGGCGTAGATCGCCACGGCATCCAGCCGGAAGCCATCCGAATAGTCCAGCAGCACGTAACCCAGGAGTTGGTCCAGGTCGGCGCGGGACAGCGCCGCCGCCCGGGTGCCGTCCGAGCGAGGTCGACCGCCCTGGCTTGCCTTGAAGTCCATCAGCAATCCGCCGACGATCAGGTCGGCGTCGGCGTTGAGGTCCGCGCTGCCTTCGAAGGTCGGCCCACTGACTACCTGCCCCGGCGGCAGCGCCGGTAGCAGTCGCTTCACCGCGAGGTCACGCATGGCGACCAGGTCGGCGACCTCGTCGGCATTGGCCAGCGCCAGCAATTGCGCTGCCCCGTCGTCGGGGTTGAGACGCATCAGCCGGGAGCCGTCAACTCGGGGTGCCCGGTACAACTCCGCAAGCAGGGCAAGGGCGTACGACACCCGGGCCCACCATTCGTCGTCCCGGTGGGCGAATCGGGCTGGCTCCACCGAGGCCAGCTGGCGTGTGTGGTGATCGATCGCGCCCAGCTCGCCCAGGAGCTCAGCACCAGCCCGGAGACAGGGTGCCCGACCCGAGCGCAACCCAGCTGCCGCCAGGCCGACCGACGGGGCCGGGTCGATCAGGAACCGCAGCCACCAGTCGATCGCCGCACCCTGGGTGCCCGGCGCCACCGCAGGGCCGGGCAGCACATGGGCAACTCCCGCAGCTTGCCGGTACTCGTCCTGCACCTGCCCGTGGTGCGGGAAGGTCGACCGAAGCCATCGGGCCACCGGACTGTTCGCGTCCTTCACCTCAGCCGTCAATGCGGGCATGCAGAACCTCGGTTCTCACTTGCTGTAGCGGCGAATCAGGTCGAGGAAGTTGCGAAGCCTGCCGACATCCGCTGGTCGCACCGGATCGGGGTTGAAGTGCATGACGTTGTTGCGGACCTTGCGTAGCCGGTCAAGGCGTTTGACGAAGGTCTTTCGGTCAAGTGGCCAACCGAGTTGCTTCCAACAGTCCGGGTTGTCGAGCACTGCTTGGTACTGTCCGATCGACATGGAGTCGAAGGACTTGAAGGAGGAGCCTGCCGCCGAACACGCCTGCTTGACGGTCTCCTCATCAAACGTGTTCTGGAGGAGCTGCCGCAGCTCCTGGTCGATCTCGCCGATGAGGAAGAACGGTGTTGCTGTTTCGTCGTACTTGCGTACCACGTCGGCTGCGGTGACGATGCCGCTGATCTTCCGCTGGTCGTCTCGGACAAAGATGAAGCCGTTTTTCTGAAGTGTTTCCAGCACGTCGAGCAGGCGCACGTCGTAATCGAAGACTCGGGCAGCCGCGCGCCGATCGATCGCCTCGCTGAACGTGGCATTGGCATCGCGGTGCTTCGCCGCAGCGATCGACTCCCAGCTCACGGCGCCATGAAGGGTGTACGGGTTGGCCAGCACCGCGATCTGAGAAAAGTCATCGACCTGCATCGCCGTGATGGCTTCTTCGAACGAGGCCGTGGGAGACACCCAGGTCAGCGACATATCGTCCGGCAGCATGTTGCCCAGCGTCAGTCCAACGTCGACGCTTTCCTCGTCGCTGCTGGACTGCAAGGGGTCAGAGATGTCACCCCCGTCCTTGGTGCCAGCTTCGTCCCCCTCAGGTTGCAAAATGATCCGGATCGTCTTGTCCAAGCTGACGGTACGGAAGTCGGGAGCTGTGGTCAGGCCGTGGTTCGCGAGGTCCGCGTCGATCTGCGCGCTGGCGGTCCGGTCGCGGTCCTCCAAGCCCCAGTACTTGATAAATTCGCGGACGGTCAGGCTGCGTGGCTTGCCGGCGTCGGCTTCTGACCGGGCCTCTTCGAGCACCGTGAAGCGGCGGCGTACAGCCTCTGCTTGTTCATCGGGCTGCTCCTCGTCGGCTGATACCTCGTCGGCCACGTCCTTGAGTAGCTTGGCCCGCAACTGGTGCAAGGTCTCCCCGCCGGGCTGGACCCGCCAGACCGCCCAACCCGGCACTGCGACGAGCCCGGCGGACTCCGCCGCGGCACGAGACGGGGTAGGGAACTCTCGGCCGTCCGGCAGGCGGAGCTGTCCCCGCTGCGTAACCGTTGCCTGGTAAGGCGCCTCGCCGATTCGTTGCTGAAAGGTCAGCTCTGCGCCGACGGTGAGCAATCCGGCCTCGATCAGGTCGGCAATGCGGACCCGGCGGCCGTTGATCAGAAGTTCCCGACGGCTCCGGGATGACGAACCGTTCGACATTCTCGTGCTTCCGTTCTGCCGTACGTGAGAGGAACCTGCTCCTCGCGACTGGTTGGTACGCGGCTCGTCGGGGCTGTCGCTCCCATCCATGCGAGGCACGAGAGTCGGCTCGACACCGAGGGCGTCGCTGGCGACTGAAAGGCCACGTTCCCGGGCGCTGAATTTGCTCAGCTCACCGGCGCTCCACTTCCAGCCAAGGACGGACAGTTCGTTCGCCGCACGGCCGAGGATGGTGTCCTCGTATCCGCCGACAACCCGAACAGACACCTGGTCGGCGTACTGATGGACACGAGGTGCCAGATACATCAGCTTGGCCTGCCGACCCGACGGACGATCGGATCGGTCGTATCCCGGTGGCGCCGCAGTCAGCTCGCCACGGCGCCAGGCGTCGACCATCTCGGCGATCGCTGGATAGTCGGTCACGACCGTCACCCGGTATCGCCGGAGAAGCCGGTGCAGCGCCCAGAACAGCGCCCTCGCCTCGGCCGCCAACTCGCCATCGCCGTCAAAGCGCCGCTGTGTGGTTGTCGCGCCAAAACCGTAGTGGCCGTCGTCGGCCAGATAACCCCAGCCACGGGGGTGCTCGTGCCCGGTCGGATGTAACTGGTAGCAACCGACGACTGCGACTTCGATGGGACTACCCTCAGCGGTGACAAGTGGTTGGAGTTGCTCCTCCTGGATCCACCTGTCGCGTCGCACCAGTTCCATGGCGCCGTTCTTGATCTCCTGGCGGGTGGCTGCACGAAGCGGCTCAGGGCGCTCGCAAATGCGCCGGGCCTTGAGGGTGCGCCACGGTTCCGGGTGGACCCAGGTGCTACCAGACTGGACGCAGATCACGCCGCACTGCCGACAGATGTGTTGACTGTTGGTTGCGTCCGTCACGGAATATTCGCCCGTCCCCTTGATTTCAGGTCGCCGCAGCCTAGACGACTACTCCTGGCGGAAGGTGTCGTGAATCCGACTCATTATTCTTCCGCTCATGCTGAAAAGCCGTTGTTGGAACGGGGCGGAAGAGCGACTACGGGGTTGCCCGGCTGGACCAAGCTCGGCTCCGTCGTGGGAGCAGCCCGACGGATCGCCGGTAGGGTCGCATCCACCGCCGTAATCGATCATCAGGCAGGAGGCTCCGTGCCGCAGCTCGCCCTCGCCAACACCTTCTGGCAGAGCTACGACGTCCTCGAAAGGCCGGTCAAGGCCGGTGTACGCAAGGCGATGGAGAAGTTCCAGCAGCTCACCGTCGCCGAGTTGCACGCCGACAAGGGACTGCACCTGGAGTCCGTCAACAACGCCCGTGATCCACGGATGCGAACCATCCGGATCACCGACTTCTGGCGGGGGGTGGTCCTCGCGCCGGACGACGGCAGCGACACGTTCCTACTGCTCAACGTCGTGCCGCACGACGACGCGTACGGCTGGGCCGCGAAGCGGCTCTACACGGTCAACAGCGCGACCCGTGCTCTGGAGGTCCGTAACGTCGTCGCCATCGAGCAGCTCACCCCGGCGCTGGAGAAGGCTGCCGCGCAGGCACCGAGCCTGTTGTTCGCCAAACATTCCGACACCGTGCTGCGCCACCTCGGCATTGATGACCAGGTGTTGCGGGCGGTCCGCACGATCGTTGACAAGTCGCAGTTGGAGGCGTTCGGGACGCTGTTGCCGGAGGATCAGTTCGAGGTGTTGCAGTACCTCGCCGAGGGGTTCAGCCCGGACGAGGTCTACCGCGACCTGGTGACCGCGCGTCGACCGGTCGACGCGACGCCGGACCCGAGCGACAGCCTGGAAATCGCGATCGCCAACACCGCCAGCCGGATCACCCTGGTGACCCGGCCCGACGAACTGGCCGAGATCCTCGACAAGCCGTTCGCTGCCTGGCGAGTGTTCCTGCATCCCTCGCAGCGGCGAGTCGCCTACCGGGTGACGTACACCGGTCCGGCTCAGGTGACCGGTGGGCCGGGCACCGGGAAAACGGTAGCTGCGCTGCACCGGGTCAAGCATTTGCTTTCCCGTACGCCACACAGTCGGGTGCTGCTCACCACGTACACCAATGCTTTGGCCGCCAGCCTGCGGGAGAACCTGGCGCTGCTTCTCGGCGACGAGGAGCAGTTGGCGCGGGTGGAGGTGACCACCGTGAACGCCGTCGCCAACCGCGCGGTGCGTGCCCTCGCCGGCCGGGTGTCGACGCCGATCGGCGACGTCGACGAGCGGCAGACCTGGCGGCGGGTGTGCCGGAAGCTGACTCTGCCCTGGACCGAGCAGTTCCTGGCCCAGGAATATCGGCATGTCATCCTCGCCCACGACGTGCAGACGCGAGAGGCGTACCGTGTCGCCAGCCGGCGCGGCCGGGGCGCCGGGCTGGCTACGCGGCAGCGCGACCGGGTGTGGGACGCCGTCGAGATGTTCACCGCTGAACTGTCGGCCGCCGGCACCGCCACCCACCTGCAGATCTGCGCGCAGGCGGCCAAGCTGCTCGGCGACGCCGACCTGGCTGATCACGGGTACGACCACGTGGTGGTCGACGAGGCGCAGGATCTGCACCCCGCGCAGTGGCGGGTGCTGCGGGCAGCCGTGCCGCCCGGCCCCGACGACCTGTTCATCACCGGCGACCCGCACCAGCGGATCTACGACTCGCGGGTGTCACTCAGCGCGCTCGGCATCTCGGTCACCGGCCGTAGCAGCCGATTGCGGATCAACTACCGCAGCACCGAGGAGATCCTCACCTGGTCCACAAGGGTCCTCGTCAGGGCGCCGGTCGAGGACCTCGGCGGCGAGGGCGAGGACAGCCTGACCGGCTACCGGTCGCTGTTGCACGGCAAGCGACCGACCGTGCAGGGACATCCCTCGTCGCAGGCCGAGATCGCGGGGCTCGTCAAGCGGGTGGGGGAGTGGCTGGCGCAGGGCGTGGGACCGAGCGAGATCGCTGTCTGCTCCCGCTTCAACACGACGTTGAGCAGTGTGCAGGACGAGCTGGCCGGAGCCGGAGTTCCGTCGGTCCGGGTACGAGACCAGCCGGGTGCCGACGTCGACGGAGTGCGGCTCGCCACCATGCACGCGATGAAGGGCCTGGAGTTCCGCTGTGTCGCGATAGTCGGTGTCACGGCCAAGGCGGTGCCGTTCGCGAAGGAGGTCACGCCGCCCGAGGTGGATTCCATCCAGCACGGAAGTGATCTGCTCCGGGAACGCTGCCTACTCTTCGTTGCCAGTACCCGGGCCCGAGAAGCTCTGCACGTCTCATGGAGTGGTCCGCCCAGTCCGTTCCTGTCCGACGTCGGTGCCGCGCGTTCGGACCGCTCCATCGAGCACACGTAAGGAACGTACGCCCCGGAGGATGTCGCGGTTGGTGGCGTCGCTGACACAACCGGACGACTTGCCGTCTCAACTGGCCATTGTGCCGAGGCAGCGGCAGTCGTCTTGCCGCTAACGTGCGCAGCACGGGAGGTGGTGCAAGTGCGACGCTGGGTTGCCCGCTTCGAGGGGGAACACCTCGTTCTCCGGCGCCGACGTCTGCTGCCCTGGCCGAAGGCGGACCTCCGTCGGATACCGCTGACTGCGGTCCTCGAGATCGGGTCGCTCACTGCGGCCGACCACGCGAGGCGCCGCGCACATCTCTCATTGCAGGACCCGGCGTCGCCACACCTCACTGAGGTCGTTCCGGTGAGGTTCACGCCGCAGCAGTGGGAACATGCCGGTTGGTTCGTGCGGCAACGGCAAGCGGTCCAGGCAACAGGCCCGCAACCCAGGACGAAGGTATCGCCGCCGGAAGGGGTATCCCGCACGGCTGTCGATGTTCCGCCTCAGTCGCGGCGACAGGCTCGGCCGACAGCCAGGTTGCGAGCCCACCTGACAGCTAAGCCGGTCTCCCCGGCACAGTCGTCCAGACCAGCTACCCCGGTGATTCGGGCCGGCGACGGCAAGCGGCCGGTGTGGCTGCGGCTCCAGGACGGGAAGATCCACGCCTCCCTCGCACCTGCTGACAACAGCTCGCCGCGCAGCCTGAGCTCCGCCGATGCCGCCCAACTCCTGCTCGCTGACCCGTCCAGGGCGATGCCGGCGATACGTACGCTGACCGGCATCGCCGACGACCAGCAGGCGTTCGCTGCAGTGCGGAGTTGGCGGTCCTCGGATCGTGCCGTCGTCAACCTGAGCGCCGCAGACCTTGCCGGTCGGCGGGTCATCGAGGCACCGCAGAAACCGGGCCGTAGCAACCCGGACGGCAGCGTGCGGACTGTCTCCGGCGGCCTTCCGAGTCTGAACAAGCGCCGCAGGTGAAGAACCGCCTTATGAGCTGCGGGTCGGTGTCGCGTCCATGCGGCCTCGGATCGAGGGCGTACTGGTGAGTTGGGCGGCGATAGCGGCGCCAAATGCAGGCCGATGATCACCAGTAGGTCGGCGGTCGGCGAGGCGAGGGCGGTCAGGGTTCTGGTGAAGGTCACGCAGGTCTCGCCTCGGTGACAGCGGCCGCGCTCGGCGCACGGATTCGGTGACCGGTCGGGCGGGTGTTACCGATGGGCTACGGCGATGAAACACACCGCTGAGATCGTCGTCCATCGATCTAGGAGGCGGCGATGACGACACCCACCACACGACGGCAGTTCCTCCAGGCGGTCGGGGTCTCCGGCGGCGCTGGGGTGCTCTACGGGACGATGGGCGCGCTCGGGTTGGCCCCCGCCGCGCAGGCGGCGCCGCCGTTCCGGGCGCCGAGCCGGTCGGACTTCACGCTGACCGGCCGGTCCGCGAAGTCCGTCGTCGTGCTCGGCGCCGGCATCGCCGGACTGACGACGGCGTACGAGCTCGGCAAGGCCGGTTACCGGGTGACCGTGCTGGAGGCGCGTACCCGCCCGGGTGGGCGTAACTGGACGGTGCGCGGTGGCACCAGCGAGACCGACCTGGACGGGCGCACCCAACGGGCCCGGTTCACCGGCGGGCAGTACATGAACGCCGGTCCGGCGCGGATCGCCCAGCACATGGTGACCATGGACTACTGCCGGGAGCTGGGCGTACCGGTCGAGATCTTCGGCAACCAGAACGCCGACGGCTACTACTACAACGAGAACGTCGGCCCGCTCTCCGGCACGCCGATCCGGCACCGCGAGGCGAAGGCGGACGTCTACGGCTACGTCTCCGAGCTGCTCGCCAAGGCCACCGACCAGGGCGCGCTCGACGGGCACCTCACCGCCGACGACAAGGAGCGGCTGCTGGAGTTCCTGCGCGGGTTCGGCGCGATCGGCGGTCGGGTGGCGGGCGAACCGGCGGCGAGTTGGCGGTACGCGGGCACCAACCGCCGTGGCTACCAGGTCGAACCGGGCGCCGGCCACGAGGCGGGTACGCCGAAACTGACCCCGCACTCCCTGACGGACGTGCTGGCAAGCGGTGTCGGCCGGTACTTCTCCTTCGAGTTCGGCTACGACCAGGCGATGCTGATGTTCCAACCGGTCGGCGGGATGGACCGCATCGCGTACGCCCTGGAGGAGGCCGTGGGGCGCGGGCGCATCACCTACGGCGCCCAGGTGCGGTCGATCTCGAACACCGGGTCCGGCGTCTCGGTCGTCCACGCCGGACCCGGCGGTCGGGTGCGGACCGTCACCGCGGACTTCTGCGTCTGCACCATCCCACCGCCGGTGCTGGCGAGGATCCCGTCGAACCTGTCGCAGCCGGTCCGGGACGCCCTCGGCTACGCGGTGCCGAACGCCACCGGCAAGATCGGGTTGCAGTACCGTCGGCGCTGGTGGGAGCAGGACGAGAACATCTACGCCGGCATCACCAACACCAACCTGGACCTGTCCGCGATCTGGTACCCGTCGTACGGCTACCACGGCGCCAAGGGCCTGGTCATCGGCTACTACAACTTCGGTGCCAACGCCCAGTCGTACGCGGCCCTGCCGCACGCCGAGCGGGAGGCCCGTGCCGTCGCCCAGGGGGTGAAGATCCACGGCGAGGCGTACCGCACCGAGGTGGAGACGTCGTTCTCGGTGGCCTGGGAGCGGACCCGCTACAGCGAGGGCGGCTGGATGTCCTGGCCCTCGCGGACCAGCGGCGGGCACTACGGGCGTCTGCTGGAGCCGGACGGCCGGGTCTACTTCGCCGGTGACCACCTCAGCCACTACATCGCCTGGCAGGCCGGTGCCTTCGAGTCGGCCCGCAAGGTGGTGTCCGACCTGCACGCCCGCGTGATGTCGAGCTGAGCTGTTCGACCCCTACTCGTCAGCCCGCCGGGCGGACGAGTGCCGCGCCCGCCGGGCGGATCCTGTCGTACCCGGCGAGTATGACCGTCAGTGAATGGTCCGGCGTGGCAATCGGGGTTCATCGGACACGACAGGAGAATAGCGACATGGCCACACGACAACGAACACCACACCAGGTCGGTACGGCGCTCCGGGGAGAGCCGCGATGACCGGCGTACGGGTGCTGGTCGGCACCCGCAAGGGCGCGTTCGTGCTCACCTCGGACGGTCGACGCGCCGACTGGACGGTCGACGGGCCGCACTTCGGCGGCTGGGAGATCTTCCACCTCACCGGTTCCCCGGCCGACCCGGACCGGGTCTACGCCTCGCAGTCCGGCGGCTGGTTCGGGCAGTTGATCCAGCGCTCCGACGACGGCGGCCGGACCTGGGCCACCGTCGGCAACGACTTCGCCTACACCGGCGAGGTCGGCGAGCACCTCTGGTACGACGGCACGCCGCGCCCGTGGGAGTTCAAGCGGATCTGGCACCTGGAGCCGTCCCGCGACGACCCGGACACGGTCTACGCCGGTGCCGAGGACGCCGCCCTCTACGTCTCCGGCGACGGCGGCCAGAAGTGGACCGAGCTGACCGCGTTGCGGACCCATCGGACCGGCCCGTCGTGGCAGCCCGGCGCGGGTGGCCTGTGCCTGCACACGATCATCCTGGACCCGGTGCACCCGGGCCGGATCTACACCGCCATCTCGGCGGCGGGCGCGTTCCGCAGCGACGACTCGGGCGCGAGCTGGCTGCCGATCAACAAGGGACTGCGGTCGGGGGAGATCCCCGACACCGACGCCGAGGTGGGCCACTGCGTGCACCACATCACCCAGCACCCGTCGCGGCCGGACACGCTGTTCATGCAGAAGCACTGGGACGTGATGCGCAGCGACGACGCCGGCGCTAACTGGCGTGAGATCAGCGGCGACCTGCCGTCGGACTTCGGGTTCCCGATCGCGGTGCACGCCCACGAGCCGGAGACGATCTACGTCGTACCGATCAAGAGCGACTCCGAGCACTACCCGCCGGAGGGGCGGTTGCGGGTCTACCGCAGCCGCACCGGTGGCGACGAGTGGGAGCCGCTGACCGACGGGCTGCCGCAGTCCCACTGCTACGTCAACGTCCTGCGCGACGCGATGGCGGTCGACACGCTCGACGAGTGCGGCATCTACGTCGGCACCACCGGCGGGCAGGTCTACCACTCGGCGAACGGCGGTGACACCTGGGCGCCGATCGTCCGGGACCTGCCCCCGGTGCTCTCCGTGGAAGTCCAGGTGTTGCCGTGATTCGGGTCGTCCTCCCGGCCCACCTGAAGACCCTCGCCCGGGTCACCGGCGAGGTACGCCTGGAGGTGGTCGGTCCGGACGGCGGGCCGGCCACCCAGCGGCTGGTGCTGGACGCGTTGGAGGCGCGCTACCCGATGCTGCTCGGCACCATCCGGGACCGGCACAGCGGCAAGCGTCGCGCCTTCGTCCGCTTCTACGCCTGCGAGGAGGACCTCTCCCACTCCCCACCCGACGCACCACTGCCCGAGGCGGTGCTCACCGGCGCGGAGCCGTACATCGTCCTGGGCGCGATGGCCGGGGGATAGCCGCCCTCCGCGATGGCCGGGGGATAGCCGGGCTCACAGCCCACGGGCGAACAGCGCCAGCCGTACCCGGTTGGGGCTGCCGGTCTTGGTCATCAGGCTGGTGATGTGGGTCTTCACCGTGGTCACACCGATGTGCAGGCGCTCGCCGATCTCCGCGTTGGACAGGCCCTCCGCGACCAGGTCCAGCACGTCCTGCTCCCGGGTGGTCAGGCCGTCGACTGGTGCCGGTGTCTCGGCGCGGGCGTGCACCGCCCGGGTCACCAGACGTCGCAGCACGTCCTGGCTGAACGGGCTGTCGCCGACGGCGGCCCGCCGGACGCCGTCCAGCAGTTCGGTGGGCGGTGCGTCCTTGAGCAGGAAACCGCAGGCACCGGCGGTGAGCGCCGGATAGAGGTGGTCGTCGTCGCCGAACGTGGTCAGCACCAGCACCCGGGTGGCGGGCCGGTCGGCCAGGATGCGGCTGGTCGCGGTGATCCCGTCGACGCCCGGCATGCGCAGGTCCATCACCACCACGTCGGGCACCAGCCGCGCGGCCATCGTGATCGCCTCGCGGCCGTTGTCGGCCTCACCGACCACCTCGATGTCGGGCTGCGCGTCGCAGAGCATGCGCAACCCGGCGCGGATCAGATGTTGGTCGTCCACCAGCAGCACACGGATCATGACGCCTCCCTCGCCTGTGGCACGTTACGGTCCGGCGTGGCGGGCAGGATCGTACGGACCCGCCAGCCGCCGCCGGTCGGCCCGGCCTCCAGGTGGCCACCGAGGACCTCGACCCGTTCCCGCATCCCGGTGATGCCGTGGCCGCCGCCCGCCGGCACCGCCGTCGGGACCGCGCCGCGCCCGTTGTCCGTCACCTCCAGGTGCACCGCGCCGTCGACCACGCTGACGCTCAACCGGGCCAGCGCGGCGGCACCGGCGTGTTTGGCGACGTTGGTCAGCGACTCCTGGGTCAGGCGCAGCACCGCCAGACCCCGTACCGCGTCGAGTGACGCGACCGCCGGGTCGACCTCCGCCTCCACCGTCACCCCGGCCTGGCGGGCCCGGTCCACCGCCGCGCCGATGGCGGCCGGCACCGCCGACGGTTCGATCGCGGTGAGTGCCGCGTCACCGCGTACGCCGTCCGGGTCGCGCAGCACCGCGACCAGTCGGCGCAGGTCGGCCAGGGCGGCGCTGCCGGTGCCGTGCACGTCGTCGAACACCTCGTTCACCCGTGGATCCAGGTCGGTCAGCACGTGCCGGGCCACCCCGACCCGCAGCACCATCGACGCCACGTGGTGCGCGACGACGTCGTGCAGTTCCCGCGCGATGGCGCTGCGCTCGTCGGCCCGGGCGGCGCGGCTCTCCGACTCGCGCCGAAGCTGCTCCTCCTCGGCGCGTTGCTGCGCCTGCCGGCCCAGCTCCTGCGTGGTCCGGATGACCAGGCCCAGCAGCACCGGCACGCCGACGTCCACCAACAGCCCGGACGCCGCGGCGAGAAGCCACTCGACCGGTTCGCCCCGTACGCCGGTCAGGTCGACCAGGGCCAGCAGGCCGGCGCCCCACCAGACCGTGCGGGTCCGGCGCGCCCGCACGGTCAGCTCCAGCAACGCCCACCCGGCGCCCACCTGGTTGATCATCACGTCGTCGATGACGTGGATCGCGACCGCCAGCAACGCCACCTGCACCAGCAGGTTGCCCACCAGCCGGCGGAACAGCAGCAACCCGGCGGTGAACGCGGCCATCGCGAGGACCAACTGGGTGGTGGTGGGCGTACCGGCGTGCAGCTCACCGAAGGACAGATAGAAGACGCCCGCGATGATGACCAGGGCCATCCGCACGCGGGCGTCCCGCGCGTCGAACAAGCGTCCCAGCCATCCCACGGTGACCAAGCCTAGGCCCTGCTGTCCGACGGCGAGATCGGCCGTGTCCAGCGGGTACGCACCGCCAGATAGACGGCCAGCCCGATCGGCCCGAGCAGGATCGTCGATACCAGCACCGGCGCCATCACCAGTGCGGGCATCCGCCGCTCGCGGCTGTCCAGCCACGCCCACCTCCCGACGAAAAGGTCGAACGCGATCATGTGCGCCCAGGCCGCCGCCGCACCGTCGTCGGTGCCCAGCAGGTCGCGGATGCCGTTCAGGGTCGGCGAGGCCACCGCCGGCAGCACGTCGCCCAGCGCGGGGAGCACCAGCACCGCATAGATCGCCAGGGTCGGTGCCACGATCAGTGGCGAGGAGATGATCCGGGCGGTCAGGGGCCAGCGCGGCAGCAGGATCATCAGCACCCAGAAGGGTGCGGCCAGCGCGAACGTCAGCGTGAACAGGGCGCCGGTCACACCGTCACCTCGACCCGCTCGGTGTCGGCCTGCTCCGGGCCGTCGACGGGCGTGGCCACCGGTTCGGGTCGACGTCGCCGCACGAGCACCGCACCGGTGGCGACCACGGTCGCGGCCAGCAGCGCCGCGGCGGCGCCCAGGGTCAGCGCGTCCGGGCCCAGCAGCGGCTGTCCGCGCAGCGCCTGCCAGGTCAGCAGCAGAGTCCCTGCGCCGTACGCCGCGCCGGCGACCACCAGCAGCCGCACCTGGTCACGCTGATCCAGCCGCTCGTTGCGGAACCGGCCCAGCAGCAGCGCCAGGACCGGCAGCACCTGCAACGCGTGCATGCCCACGAAGTGCGGGATCCGCAGGTCCCCACCGGTGGTGCTCCAGCCCAGGATCGGCAGCCCGGGGCCGCCGTCCGGCACGCCGACACTGTGCGCCCCGGCGATCCCGGCGACGGCCGACTCCGCGCCGTTCATCGTCATCGGGACCGCGGTCAGCATGCCGAGCAGCGTCAGACCCAGACCCAGCCCCACCGCGTACCGGCCGACCCGGTCGGGAATCGGTCGCCGCAGCACCGCCACGCCGATGACCAGGTGCGCGACCATCAGCACGTTGATCGCTATCCCCATCGCCTGCCAGAGGGCGGCGTTCAGCGGGCTGCTCACGTTGAAGTGGCTGGTGGTGCCCCGCAGCACCTGCCCGACGATGATCACCATCTCCACCACCCCCATGGCGACGATGACGGTGCCGGCCCATTCCGCGACCCGGCTGCGCCGGGGCAGCAGGGTGAGCATCCAGGCCAGGGTGGCGCCATACAGCATCAACGAGACGGAGAACTTGAGCGGCTTGAGCCAGATCGGCGCGCCGGTCAGTACCCGGGGATCGGCGAAGACGCCGACGGCGCAGACGACGGCGAGGACCGCCATCGCCGAGACGAAGACCAGCAGGGGACGGTGCCATGGTGCCCGCAGGGGCAGCGCGGAAGTCATGTCCTGATGCTGTTCGGGCGGCGACCCGGAAGCGCCCGACCAGCGGCCCCACCTGCGGCCGTCGGTCCGAGGGGCGTCTCCTACCCAGGTCGGAGGTGGCTCCCGTACCTCGGGCCTCGGACCGGGGGAGTGCCCCTGGCGCGGACGCGATCCGCGTACGCTGCCGGCATGGTCACCCGACCGGACGCCGCACCCCGGTTTCCGGCCGCTCGGGCGACGGGCCGTGGCCCTGCCTGGTACCGGGGAGACTGTCACCTGCACTCGACGCTCTCCCAGGGCGCGGATTTGAGCGTGCCGCAGCTCGCGACGGCGGCCCGCGCGCTCGGGCTGGACTTCGTCGCCACCACCGAACACGACACGGTCCGTGGCCACGCGCAGTGGGCCCCACCCCACTCCGGCGACGACCTGCTGGTGATCCTCGGGCAGGAGGTCACCACCCGCACCGGCCACTGGCTGGCCCTCGGTCTCCCACCGGAGCAACACGTCGACTCCGGCTACGGCATCCGCGACGACACCGTCGAGCGCCACCTGCACCGGGTACGTGACGCGGGTGGACTGTGCGTGCTGGCCCACCCGTACGCGCCGTACCCCTCGGGGACGTCTGCCTACCCGTACCGTTGGTTCGACGCGGTGGAGGTGTGGAACGGCCGCTGGGCCTCGGACCTGCCGTGGAACGCCGACAACGAGGCCGCCCTGGCCGAGTGGGGACGCACCCTGGCCCACGATGTCCACCGGGGACGCTGGCGCCCGGCGGTCGGCAACAGCGACACCCACCTTGCCGGCCAGCTCGGCACCCCGCACACCGTCGTGTTCGCGCAGGATCTGAGCACCGAGGCGATCCTCGCCGGCCTCCGCCAGGGCCGGAGCTGGATCGCCGAGTCGACCGGCGTCCACCTCAAGGTCGAGGCGTCGACCGCCGACCGCGTCGCCGCCGTCGGCCAACGCCTACCCACCGGCGGCGAGCAGGTCACGGTACGCGTCGAGGTGTCCGGCGTGCCGTCCGGTGTCGTCACCCTGCACACCGAACGCGGCACCGTGCACCGCGAGGCGCTGTCTCCCGCCGGAACGGGTACGACCCGGTGGCACACCACGGCGGACGAGGCCGGCTACGTCCGCGTCGAGGTCCGCCACCCCACCCACCAGATGGCCGCCCTCACCAACCCCATCATCCTGACCTGAGGCGCTTCCTCAGCCACAGCAGTCAGGACGGGGCGTGGAGCGGACGGATCTGATCGATGGTGAGGGTCACCATGCCTGTCGTCCGTCCGTCCGAGTCGGCGAACTCCACCTCGTACGCAATCGGGACGTGATCGAAGACGTGCACGATCGTGCCGACCGCCCCGGGGGCCAGATTCTCGTCCGGGATGGCCTCTCGCAACTCGACCACGTCATACAGGTTCAACGGTCAGCCTTCTTTCGGCGGGAACGAGATGGTCACCATGCGAGGCGTGGAGGCACCGCTCTCAAGTATCCATGCGGTGCGGACGATGATCGTTCCTTTCGGACCGGTCAGCGGCAGGTCGACGCTCCACCGCTCGCCGAACTGATCTGACTTCCCCCGTAGCGGGCTGCCGGCGTGGACACCGTCTCTGACCTGCTGAAGGATCGACTCCGAGTCGTCGGGGCCCAGCCCGGTGGCGGAGTTGATGACCCGGTACTTGTTCTTGCCGACGGGATGGTCCGGATTCATGGCGTACGCCGTGATCTTCTTCGGGTCGATGTCCGGACTCGTGAAATCGGGCTGGCGGGCGTCAGTTGGCGTGCGGGTCGGCCTGGGATCGTCAGGCGTGTGAGGCGCTGGAGGCTCTCGCCGAAGCCGGTTCAGGGCGCGTTTGAGGTGGTCGATGAGGTCGGCGAGGCGGCGGATGTGGGGGATGATCGCCCGGAGGCTGTTCAGCAGACCGCGCAGCAGTTTGGCGATGCGGGCCGCCCAGGACGCGACAAGCGTGGTGACCTGCTCCACTACCAGTGGGGTGGCCAGTCCGGCGGTGGCGAGGAGTTCGGCGGCGTACACGGTGAGGCGGGAGACGCAGGTGGCGATGGCGTCGCGGACCAGGAGCCGGACGGCGGCGACCAGTCCTGCGGTGCCCTCGGTGATGGCGGCCATCGTCTCGGCGCCCTGGGCCAAATCGGTGACGGCCTGGTGCTGCTCGGCGGCCCAGGTCCGGTAGGCGTTCCCGGCGCTGCCGTCCCAGCCGGTCACCTGGGTGCGGACGGCGTCGGTGAGGCCGGTTGCCTCGGCGCGCAGCGAGGCGGCGACGTTGCGCCAGGTCTGGGCGTGTGCGGTGATCTGCGCGGGGTCGCCCGCCAGCCAGTCCAGCGCCTCGCTGAGTGGCTTGACGTGCTCGATGAGCCAGGCGACACCGTACTGGAGGAGGGCGCCGACCGGGTCGGAGACGAAGGCGAGGGCGTCCAGGCCGGCGCTGACCACGCCGAGGCTGCCGTCGATCCAGCTTCCCTCGCGTACGCCCCGGGCGATGAGCTCGATGTCCTCGCAGATCCAGACCCCGGCCCAGGCGCTGGGCGCGACCTGCGCCGGGGCGGCGACGAGCGGATTACCCGGCACGCCGGTCCCGCACCCGGTCGAGCCGGTGTCGGGCGCGCGTGTCGGCGGCCCGGTATCGGTCGGCGCCGGTGCGCAGGCGGGTGGCGGTGTCGCGGACCGAGGTGGTGGCGGTGCCGATCCCGTCGACCAGGACGCGGTGCAGGCCGTCGAGCAACGTCGGCATGAACGCGCAGAGCTGCCCGTACGCGCCGGTGTCGAGCCGGACCTGCTGGCCGGCCCGGCGGGCGGTGTCGAGGGTGTCGGCGTGCCGGTCGAGGCGCTCCGCGTGGGTGGTCAGGTCGTCCGGGTCGACCCGGACCGCGTCATCGGTCGGCATCCGGCTGGCTTCGCTCGTGGCCCAGCCGTCGCCGGTAGGAGTCGACGACGGCCTGTCCCGTCGGGTCGTCCGCACCGACTGTCTCGCGGGTCGTCGTGGTGACGCGGCGCAGCAGGTCCGCGTGTGCGGCGCGGGTGGTGGCCACGATCAGGCGCGCGGTGTGGGCGGCGGGGTGCTGGCGTACGCGGTCGTCAAGCCGCAGGTCGACGAGCAGCCCGGCCGAGTCGACGGTGACGGTGACGGTGCGGTCCGGGCTGTGTGCGGTGCCGGTGAGCGCCGCGACCCGGGCCGCCAGCGACTGGGCCCGCCGCGCCCGGTCGGCGACGGCGGACTCCCACTCGTCGAGGCGGCGCTGCGTCGCGTCCAAGGCCGCCTCGTCCGCCCACACGCGACCCTCCCCAAGGGACACCACCGCAGAACGCCGCCACGTTACCAACCGGTGGCGCTGCGTGCTGTCCCGCGTGGCTACCGGGCGGCGACGACCCGTTCGGCGAGGAACGCCTCCCAGGTCCGGGTGCCGACGGTGGCGCCGCGCAGCGTCAGGTTCGCCCCGTCGCGGTAGGCGCGTCCCGCCTTTCCGGGCAGGCGGACCGGCAGGGTGAGCCGCCGCTTCCCGCTGGCCCGCAGATAGCCACGGATCAGTTCACCCGTGGTGTGCACCTGGGGGCCGACGATGTCGGGCACCAGACCCGCCGGGGTGCCCAGGGTCAGTTCGGCGAGCCGGTCGGCGACCTCGCGGCCGTCCACCGACTGCAACCGCAGACCGGGCAGCGGCACCACCGGCAGGGCGGTCAGCTTCTGCGCCATGGTGAGCACCAGGTCGTGGAGCTGCGCGGCCCGCAGGATGGTCCAGGGCAGGCCGGAGCCGCTGATCGCCTCCTCGGCGTGCAGCTTGGTTCGCAGCCAGGCGAGCGGGACGCGGTCCGCGCCGACAACCGAGACGAAGACCAGATGCCGTACGTCCGCCTGCCGTGCGGCGTCGACCAGGGTGCGGGCCAGCGTGTCGTCGCCCTGCTGGCCGCCGGCCAGGTGCAGCACCGTGTCGACACCGCGTACCGCCCTCTCCACGCCCTCGCCGGTCAGCAGGTCGGCCCGGACGTGCGCGATTCCGGGGACGCTGCGGCCACCTCGCCGGCTCAGCACGCGTACCGGGCGGCCGGTGTCGCGCAGCAGCGGGGTGACCAGGCGGCCCAGGGTGCCGGTACCGCCGGTGACCAGGATCGGTGGGTTCATCGTCTCTCCCTGCGTCGCGACCGCCCGTCGTGCGGTCGGCTACCGTTCGTGGCTTCACCGGGGTCGACTCCGCACGGACGCCGGATGTGACCGGCCGACGTCACATCGCCGGGCGCGGCGGGGTCGAGTGGGTGGACCCGGAGGAGGGCGAACGATGATCGAGTCCGACTGGCTGGCCGCGCGGTTCGAGG
The DNA here is from genome assembly GCF_040296095.1 of Micromonospora sp. NPDC002389. NCBI lineage: Bacteria > Bacillati > Actinomycetota > Actinomycetes > Micromonosporales > Micromonosporaceae > Micromonospora > Micromonospora sp. NPDC002389. The sequence continues at coordinate 286,638 of NZ_JBEOWP010000003.1, read as the reverse complement.
AGCACCGGCCGCACCTGCGGGCGGTGGCCTACCGGATGCTGGGCTCCCTGGGGGAGGCCGACGACGCCGTGCAGGAGACGTGGCTGCGCCTGGCCCGTACGGACGCCGCCGCGCTGGACAACCTGCCCGCCTGGCTGACCACGGTGGTGGCGCGGGTCTGTCTGAACGCCCTGCGGACCCGTCGGCGTCGCGGCGAGGAGCCGCTCGACGCCAGGGTGCCCGATCCGCTGGTCAGCCCGGAGGGCACCGACGATCCGGAGCACGCCGTGGTGCTGGCCGACTCGGTCGGGCTGGCGCTGCTGGTGGTGCTCGACACGCTCGGCCCGGCGGAGCGGCTGGCGTTCGTCCTGCACGACATGTTCGCGGTGCCGTTCGACGAGATCGCCCCGATGATCGACCGGACGCCGGCGGCCGCGCGTCAACTGGCCAGTCGGGCCCGCCGCCGGGTGCGGGGGCAGTCGCCGCTGCCGGACGCCGACCTCGCCCGTCAGCGCGAGGTGGTCGACGCGTTCCTGACCGCCGCCCGGGACGGCGACTTCGACGCCCTGGTCGCCGTGCTGCACCCGGAGGTGGTGCTGCGGTCGGACGGCGGTGCCGGTCGCGCCCGGTTCACCACCGTGATCAGGGGCGCCACCAGCGTCGCCGCCGAGGCCACCTCGTTCGGCAGGTTCTCGCCGTTCGCCCGGCCGGCGCTGGTCAACGGCGTCGCCGGGGTGGTGGTGACCGCCGCAGGTCGGCCGTTGTCGGTGATGGCCTTCACCGTCGTGGGTGGACGCATCGCCGAGATCGACGTGATCGCCGATCCGGAGCGCCTGGACGTGCTGGATCTCGCCGCGTTCACCGACTGACGCGGGCGGTCAGGCGAAGCCCGCCAGCCGGAACGCGACGTACCCGGCCAGCGCCAGCGGCACGGCCGTGCCCAGCGCGACCAGTCGCTGCCGGGCGGTGCGGCCGACCAGGACCACGACCAGGACGCCGAGCACCGCGTTGATCAGGGCGTTCCAGAGCGGTTCGATCCCGTAGCTCGGGTGGTTGATCCGTTGCGCCTGCAGCAGCGCCTCGGCGAACAGCACGGCGGCGGGCAGCGCCGTGCCGGTCACCCGCCGCCACCCCGACCCGCGTGCCCAGACGCCGCCGACGCCGAAGATCACTCCGGCGAGTACCCCGAACGCCATCCAGGTCAGCGAGGTGGTCGCCCACAGCACCGCCCAGTCGTCGCCCTGGATGAGGGCCGCCGCGACGTAGTAGCTGGGCACCGCGACGACGAGCGCGACGGCGGCACCGACGGCCGCGCGGACGAGGCCGGAGCGGACCCAGAACCCGAAGGCGAACGCGGCCACCGCCCACACCGCGCTGGAGTTGCCCAGGTTGGCGAAGGGGTACGGCACGTACTTGATCCACACGAAGTCGAGGAAGCCGAGCAGGAAACCGCCGAGCACGGCGACGAGTGCCACGCGTCGGTGGTCGGGGGCGGGTCGCATGGCGCTGAAGCATACTCGGTATGCAGTGGGCGGCCTCTGGCTGGGGAAGCCGTATCGGCGGTGGTCAGCGCGGTGCGGCGTACGCCAGTGGTGCGCTCACGTCGTCCCAGGTGCCGATCAACGCGACCCCGGTCGCCGCCGCGCCCGAGCTCGGACGGCGGACCACGGTCAGCTCGACGCCGTCCGTGACGATCACGGTCAGGTCGCCGTCCGCCACCGCACGCACCGCACCGACCGGGGGCGCCTCGGCTGCCGGGGCGTCGCTGGCGATCTCCATGTTCGGTGGGCGTACCTGCCGCTCGCCGTCCTCCTCGAAGTACTCCTCGGCCTGACCGGCGTCGGCGAGCACCGCGTCGGCGAGTGCGGCGGCGTACACCGGGTCGCCGCAGGCGTCGTAGATCCACCGCCGGCCGAGCGCCGAATGCTCCATCGTCCCGACCAGCCACTCCTCCGCACCGGCCAGCGGCTCGCCACGATAGGTGAGCGGCACCTGGTGCACCGGGCCGGTTCCGGCGCGTACCAGCAGGGTCTCCATCCCGACCTCGCCGGCCGGGTCGTCGAACCGGTACGCGCCGACGCGGACCACCTCGGCGTCGGCGTCTCCGCGATACCAGACGCGGCTGGGCAGCCACGTCGCCAACAGTTCCAGTTTGGTGGGGCGCAGTTCCGCCCGGTGCAGCAACGCCATGCCCGCATCGTACGGACGCCCACTCCGCTGATCGTGGCGGTGTGACTGCCCGCCACGCCGATGCGCGAACAGCCACACCGCCACGATCAGGAGCCCCACTCACCGTTGGTGGCGCCGATCAGGAGTGGCGGTAGGGTGTCGAATCGACCTCCGAGTATCCGTAGGGGAAGATCATGCGCAGAACGGTTCACGGGTCGGCCACGAACTGTGGAATGGGGACGTGAACCAGCCGTTGCGCCCCGGTGATCCGGTCCGGCTCGGCGGGTACGACCTGCTCGGACGGCTCGGTGAGGGCGGGATGGGTGAGGTGTTCCTGGCCCGGAGTGGGCAGGGCCGGCAGGTGGCGATCAAGATGATCCGCCCGGACCTCTCCGACGAACGCGAGTTCCGGGCTCGGTTCCGCAGTGAGGTGAACCAGGCTCGCCAGGTGCCGCCGTTCTGCACCGCCGAGGTGTTGGACGCCGATCCGGATCACGATCCGCCGTACCTGGTGGTGGAGTACGTCGACGGGCCGAGCCTCGCCCAGGTGATCCGGGCGCAGGGGCCACTCGGCGCGGGCGCGCTGCACAGCATGGCCGTCGGGGTGGCGACGGCGCTGGCCGCGATCCACGGCGCAGGGGTGATCCACCGGGATCTCAAGCCGGCCAACGTCCTGGTCGCGTTGGGCGGCATCAAGGTCATCGACTTCGGCCTCGCCCGTGCCTTCGAGGCGACCAGTCAGCACACCCGAACGAACCAGATGGTGGGCACCATCGCGTACATGGCGCCGGAGCGGTTCGAGACCGGGCGGGACCGTACGGTCGGTCCGGCCGCGGACGTCTTCGCCTGGGGCGCGGTGGTCGCCTACGCCGCCACCGGGCGTACCCCGTTCGCCGGGGACTCACCGGCCGCCACCGCGATGCGGATCCTCAGCCAGCCGCCGGACCTCACCGGCCTCGGTCAGCCGTTGCGCGGGTTGGTGGAGCGGGCGCTGGCGAAGGATCCGGCCGAGCGTCCTACGGCCCGGACGCTGCTCGACGAACTGTTGACGACGGCGCCGTCGTCGAGCGACGCCCGTGGCATGTTGGCCGCTGCGGCGTCGGCATCCACCGGCCCCGCCGTCGTCTCCTCGGCGTCCGCGGTGGACGGCAACGAAGCCCTCGGTCGCGGGAGCGACGCCCCAGTGTCACTGGAGCCGGTGTCCGGCGATCGGGTGGGTAAACGGCGGAGCCGGCTGTTGCTGGTCGCCACGGTGGTCGCGGCGGCGCTGCTGGTGCCGGCCGTTCTGGTCGGCCCGCGTCTGGTGCGCGGCGTCCTCGGTGGCGCCGAGCCGACCCCCGGTCCGTCCGCCTCCAGCAGTCTGGACTCGGTGTCCGCCGGATCGGGTGGGCCGACGACCGCACCGTCTCCCGCCGACGCCACCCTCGGCATTCTCAACGGCCAGCGTCGGGCCCTGCTGCATGTCGTGGAGATCGACCGTGACCTGTCGGTCGACGGCGACGGCAGGGTCCACGTCGGTGACGGCACCGGTCCGGACGCCGTCTTCGTCCTTCAGCCGTTCGGCGTCGACTACATGATCAAATCATTGAACCCCGATATCGCGCACAAGCCCTGCCTCGGGGTGAAACGCCAGCCCAGCACGTCCTCCTTGTTGGTGGGTGCCGATTGTGTGGCGACCCAGGCGACGCTGTTCAGCGTCAGGCCCATCGAAGGTGGCAAGGACGACCGGGGCCGCCCCACCCATGTGCTGTACAACGAGGAGCACGGCTTCGTGCAGTGGAGCCGGAGCCGAAAGGTGATCTACGTGGAGTTCCTCGGCGACGCCGAGGTCGACACCACGTTCAGCCTGGTCGACCGCGGGGCGGTCTGACCCGGTCGACCGCCCCGCCGGCATGTCCAGACCGGCGGGGCGCGGTCGGCAGGGCGTGCCGGACCCGGGCGGAACAGGTCGACCACGCCGACCTGGCCGGTCCCGATCCGGTCAGGCCGGCTCGGGCGCGGGGGCGAGTGTCGGCCCGGATTCGGGGGCGAGTGTCGGCTCGGGGGTGACTCCCTGCTCCCAGATCGAGGACATCTCCTCGAACGCATGCTCCATGATCTGCACCATCGCCTCGCGCGCGGTCTCGCCGTCGTGGCGCTGGATCGACTGGGCGACGTCCGCGTGCAGTTGCAGTGCCTGCTCGTGGGGGTAGTGCGGCATCAGGTGGTAGTGGTGGCGTCCGATCAGGACCTCGGCGACCAGGTCCTGGAGCTTGACGAACATCTCGTTGCCGGAGGCGCGCAGCACCCGCTGGTGGAACTCGATGTCGAGGTCGAGGAAGCGCTTCTCGTCGCCGGCCTTGCCGGCGGCCCACAGCTTGGCGGCGAGGCCGACCAGGTCGCTGGCCTCGTCGTGGTCGATCCGGTGGGCGGCGAGCCAGGCGGCGTGCGGCTCCACCGCGGTCCGCAGCTCGGTGATCGACCGGATCTGGGCGATGCGGCCGACGGAGGCGAGTCGCCAGCGGATCACCTGGGGATCGAAGACGTTCCAGTGGTGGGCCGGGCGGATCATGACACCGACCCGGCGGCGGGTCTCGATGAAGCCCATCGACGCCAGCACCCGGAGGACCTCCCGGATCACCGAGCGGGACACGGCGTAGCGGTCCACCAGGTCGTCGATGTTGAGCACCGCTCCGGAGGTCAGCTCACCGCCGCAGATGGCCGTACCGAGGTGGTCGAGGACACGGCCGTGCAGACCGTTCTCGGTCCGGGTGGTTTGGGCGGGTGTCACCCCGGGTGAGGGAACCTTCACGGCTCGGATCATATCAGTTAGGTCTCCCCCTTGTATAAGTCTGCTTTATCGGCCTAACATCCGGACGTTAAGCGGATGTAACAGCCCGAGGTCGCGCCCGTCCCCCCGAGGCGTCGGCCAGGACAGAAGGAGAGACGGACGTGGGACGTCGATCAATAGTTGGGACATCTCTGGCGGTCGTGGCCGCCATGACCCTCTCCGCCTGTGGCGGTGGTGGTGAGGACAGCGGCGCGTCGGACACCGTGCGCGTGACGCTGGTCAACCACGTCTGGACCGAGAACATCCGGAAGGCGCTGCCCGAGTTCGAGCAGCAGACCGGTCTCAAGGTCGAGGTCACCCAGCTCGGCGAGGACCAGCTGTCGGACCAGTACAACGTGAAGCTCAACGCCGGCTCGGACGACATCGACGTGATGATGTACCGGCCGCTGCAGGAAGGCCGGCTGTTCGCCAAGAACGGGTATCTGGCCGACCTGACCGACAAGGCCAAGGACAGCGCGGACTTCGACTTCGCCGACTTCCAGGACGCCCCGGTGAGCGCCACCACCTACGAGGAGAAGGTGGTGGGCATCCCGATCATCACCGAGCAGCAGGTGCTCTACTACCGCAAGGACCTGCTGGAGAAGTCCGGCTTCAGCGCCCCGCCGCAGACGCTCGACGAGCTTAAGGCGCAGGCGACCAAGATCCAGGCGGACAACCCGGGCGTGGCCGGCTTCGTGGCCCGGACCGGTAAGGCCGCCGCCGTCACCCAGTTCTCCAGCTTCCTCTACAGCTTCGGCGGCGACTTCGTCGACGAGGCCGGCAACTCCGCCGTCAACAGCGAGGCCGCCAAGCAGGCGTACGCCTTCTACGGCGGGCTGCTGCGCGAGCAGGGTCCGGCCAACATCAGCACCGACATGAGCTGGTCCGAGGCGATGGCCATCTTCACCCAGGGCCAGGCCGCCTTCTACCCGGAGGCCAACTCGCTCTACGCGAACGCCACCGACCCGAGCAAGTCGCGGGTCTCCGAGAACGTCGGGTTCGCGCCGTTCCCGGCCGGTCCGGCCGGCTCCAAGCCGTACAACATCCCCTCGTGGGGCCTGGCGATCAACGAGGCCTCGGGCAACCAGACCAACGCCTGGAAGTTCATCGAGTGGGCGGCCGGCAAGGAGCAGTCGCTGGAGCAGCAGAAGGCCGGCACCCCCGGCGCCCGCGCCTCCGTCTTCGAGAACCCGGAGGGCACCTCGACCTACCCGGAGGACATGGCGCAGGCGATCACCGTGAGCCTCGCCAACGGCGTGGGTCACGACCGGCCCGTGGTCGAGCGCGTGGCGCAGGCCCGGGAGATCGTCGGTCAGCCGATCGTTGACGCCATCACCGGTCGGGACGCCGCCGCCTCGGCGGACACCGCCCACGAGGCGTTCCAGAAGTTCCTGGACGACGAGGCCCGCTAGGTCCGAGCGCGGGGGTGGTGGGGCCGATCGCCCCGCCACCCCCGCCCGGCCTTCCCATCACGGAGATCTGATGTCAGCAGTCAGCGCCCCCGAGCGGGCGACCAGTAGCGCCTCTGTCATGCCCGACACGCCCGGTTGGGCGCGTTGGGCCAACGACCATCGCAAGTGGCTCTTCGCGGCCCCGGCCATGGCCTTCGTCGCCGCGCTGATCATCTTCCCGCTCGCCTGGACGGCGTACCTCAGCCTCACAGACTCCTCGGGGTCGGTCCGCGCCGAGTCGGAGTTCATCGGTTTCCGGAACTACGTCGACGTCCTCACCGACACCGACCGGTTCTGGCCCGCCGTCGCGCGTACCGGTGCCTTCACCGGCGTCGCCTTGCTCGTCGAGGTCGTGCTCGGCATGGCGATCGCCCTGCTGCTGTGGCGGCCGTTCCGGGGCGAGAAGTGGGTCCGCGTCGCCATCCTGCTGCCGCTGGTGGCCACCCCGGTCGCGGTCGGCATGATGTGGCGGCTCATCTTCGACCCGAACATCGGTCTGGCCAACCAGGCGCTCGGCTGGGTCGGCATCGGCCCGCAGCCGTGGCTCGCCGGTCAGCACACCGCGTTGCCCACCACGATCTTCATCGACATCTGGCAGTGGACGCCGATGGTCGTGCTGATCCTGCTCGCCGGGCTCACCTCGCTCTCCGACGAGCCGCAGGAAGCCGCGATGATCGACGGCGCCAGCGCCTGGCAGCGCTTCCGGCACGTCACCCTGCCGCTGCTGATGCCCACCGTGATCGTCGCGGTGCTGCTGCGCGGTATCGACGCGCTGAAGACCTTCGACATCCTGTACGCCACCAAGGGGCGCGGCGGTGGTTCGTTCAACGAGGTCGAGACGCTCAACGTGTACGCGTACGGCCTGAGCTTCGACTACAACGAGTACGGCCTGTCGTCGACCGTGTTGATCCTGTTCTTCCTGCTCATCATCGCCCTGATGTGGGTCCTCACCGCGCGCAAGAAGAAGGAGGAGGGCCGATGAAACCGGGTAAGGGTTTCAAGATCTTCCGGGTGGTCGCGCTGATCGTCGTGGTGCTGTCGCTGGTGGCGCCGCTGATCTGGATGGTCGCCGCGTCGTTCAAGACCAACGTCGACATCTACGACTCCAGCAAGGCACTGGTCTTCACGCCCACGCTGGACAACTACAACACGGTCCTGCAGCAGGCCAACTACGTCCAGTTCATCGTCAACAGCCTCTGGGTGGCGTTCGCGGCGACGACGCTGTCGTTGCTGCTGGGCGTGCCGGCGGCGTACTCGATGAGCCGCTTCAACATGAAGAAGTCGGCACTGGTCGTGTTGATGGCCCGGATCATCCCCGGCGTCTCGCTGCTGGTGCCGTGGTACTACGTCTTCTCGAACCTGCGCATGGTCGGCGGGTTCAGCGTGCTGATCCTGAGCCACATGTTCGTCTCGCTGCCGCTCATCGTTTACATCATGATGGGCTACTTCGACGGCCTGCCGGAGGAGTTGGAGGAGGCGGCGCTGGTCGACGGGCTGACCCCGATCGGCGCGTTCCGGCGGATCACCCTGCCGCTGTCCGTCCCGGGCATCGCCACCGCCGGCATCCTGTCCTTCATCTTCTCCTGGAACAACTTCATGTTCGCGCTGGTGCTCTCCGGTGCGAGCACGAAGACCCTGCCGGTGGCGATCTTCGACTTCGTCGGATACGCCAGCATCGACTGGGGCGGCCTGATGGCGGCGACCACGGTGGTCACCCTGCCGATCATGCTGATCGCCCTGTTCGTGCAGAAGTACGTGGTCTCCGGTCTCACCGCCGGTGCGACGAAGGGCTGACCCGATCATGACCACCATTGCCCGCGTCGAGACCTTCCTCGTCGCACCCCGCTGGCTGTTCGTCCGGGTGGAGACCACCGACGGCATCGTCGGCTGGGGCGAGGCCACCTGCGAGGGCCGCTCGGAGACCGTCCGCACCGCCGTCGAGCAGCTCTCCGAGCTGCTCGTCGGGCAGGACGCGCTGCGCATCGAGGACCACTGGCAGGTGATGACCAAGGGCTCCTTCTATCGCGGCGGGGCGATCCTGGCCAGCGCTGTCGCCGGCCTGGACCAGGCGCTGTGGGACATCGCCGGCAAGCGGTACGGTGCGCCCGTGCACCAGTTGCTCGGTGGGCCCGTCCGGGACCGGATCCGGGTCTACGGCTGGGTCGGCGGTGACGAGCCGAACGAGGTCCGGGACCACATCGCGGCGCGGGTCGAGTCCGGCCTGACCGCGGTCAAGATGAACGCGTCCGGGCGGATGAGCCCGCTCGCCTCCGTCGCCGAACTCGACGCGGTGGTGCAGCGGGTCGCCGCCGCCCGGGAGGTGCTCGGCGACGAGCGGGATGTGGCCGTGGACTTCCACGGCCGGTTCACCCTGGCCAACGCCCGCCGGGTCGCGCCGCTGCTGGAGCCGTTCCGGCCGCTGTTCCTGGAGGAGCCGGTGGTGCCGGAGAACTCCCACCTGATCGGCGAGTTCGTCCGCTCCACCAGCACGCCGGTCTCCACCGGGGAGCGGCTGTACAACCGGCAGGAGTTCCTGCCGGTGCTCCAGGCCGGCATCGCGGTCGCCCAGCCGGACCTCGCGCACGCCGGTGGCATCACCGAGGTACGCAAGATCGCCGCGCTGGCCGAGACGTTCGACGTGCAGCTCGCCCCGCACTGCCCGCTCGGGCCGATCGCGCTGGCCGCCTGCCTCCAGGTCGGCTTCGCCACGCCGAACTATCTCATCCAGGAGCAGAGCATCGGCATCCACTACAACCTCGGGGCCGAGGTGCTGGACTACTGCGTCGACCAGCAGCCGCTGACCTTCGTCGACGGGTACGTGCAGCGGCTCACCGCACCGGGGCTGGGCATCGAGATCGACGAGCAGGCGGTGCGGGCGGCCGACAAGCGCGGCCACGCCTGGCGCAGCCCGATGTTCCGGCACCCCGACGGCTCGTACGCGGAGTGGTGACCATGACCTTCGATCTCACCGCCGAACTCACCCGCTCCCGGATGCTGGCCATCATCCGGGGCACCGACACCGCCGCCGCCATCGCCGCCGGCACCGCCCTGCTGGCCGAGGGCGTACGCGCGGTGGAGGTGGCGCTGACCACCCCGAATGCGCTCGACGCCATCGCGGCCATCCGGGCCGACGCCCCGGCCGACACGTTCGTCGGCGCCGGCACGGTGCTCACCGTGGCCGACGTGGCCGACGTGGCGGCGGCCGGCGCGCAGTTCGTGGTGACGCCGGCCGTGGTCGAGTCGATCGCCGAGGCGGCCCGGCGGGGCTTGCCGGTGGCGGCCGGCGCGCTGACCCCGACCGAGGCGTACACGGCGGTGCGGTCGGGGGCGAGCGTGGTCAAGCTCTTCCCGGCCTCGGTCGGCGGACCCGGGTACCTCAAGGCGCTCCGCGACCCGTTCCCGGACATCCCGTTCGTCGCGGTCGGCGGGGTCGGCCTGGCCGAGCTGCCCGGCTACCTGGCGGTCGGCGCGATCGCCGTCGGCGTCGGCGGCCCGCTGGTGGGCGACGCCGCCTCCGGCGGCGACCTCGACGCGCTACGCGACCGTGCCCGCCGCTACCTCGACGCGGTGCGTTGACATGAGCGAGCGTCAGCGGGATCTGCTCACCATCGGTGAGGCGCTGGTGTCGTTGCGGTCGTCCGGCCCGCTGGCGGCCGGCGGGCCGTTGACCATGCATCTGGCCGGTGCCGAGTCCAACGTGGCCATCGGGGTGGCGCGGCTCGGTCACCGGGCGGCCTGGGCCGGTCGGATCAGCGACGACGAACTGGGCGAGTTCGTGCTGCGGCAGTTGCGCGCCGAGGGCGTCGACACCACCGACGTACGGCGGGACCCGCAGCGCCCGCCCGGGGTGATGTTCCTGGAGCGGCGGACCGCCGACGTGTCCCGGGTGCGTTACCTGCGGGCCGGTTCGGCGGGCGCGGCGCTCGCCGTCGACGACCTGCGTGCTCCGCTCGCCGCCGGTGCCCGCCTGCTGCACCTGAGCGGGATCACCCCGGCCCTGTCCGACAGCGCGCGGGCTGCGGTGAGCTGGGCGGTCCGCACCGCGGCCGAGTCCGGTATCCCGGTCAGCCTGGACGTCAACTACCGGGCCGGGCTGTGGTCCCGGGAGGAGGCTCGGGCGACCCTGACCCCGCTGGCCGGGTACGCCTCGGTCGTCGTGGCCTCCACCGACGAGCTGGACCTGGTCGCCGAGGCCGGGGCCGACGAGCGCGACGCCGCCGCCGACCTGCTCCGGCGGGGCGTGTCGACGGTGCTGGTCAAGCTCGGTGCCGACGGCGTCCGCGCCTGGACCGTCGACGGAGTGGAGCACGTGCCGGCGGTGCCGGTCACCGCCGTCGACACCGTCGGTGCGGGTGACGCGTTCACCGCCGGCTACCTCTCCGGGCACCTGGACGGGCTGGACCTGACCGACCGGCTCCGGCGCGCGGTGGCGCTCGGGGCGTTCGCGGTCGCCGGACACGGCGACTGGGAGGGCCTACCCCGCCGCGACGAGTTGTCCCTGATCACCGGCAGCGCCGCCGGCACCACCCTTCGCTGAGCATCACCTGCGAGAAAGGCACCCCTCGTGAAGATCGTCGCTGCAGACGTCATCGTCTCCAGTCCGGACCGCAACTTCGTCACCTTGAAGATCACAACCGAGGATGGCATCACCGGCCTGGGCGACGGCACACTCAACGGGCGTGAACTCTCGGTCGCCTCGTACCTGCGCGACCACGTCGTCCCGCTGCTGATCGGCCGGGACGCGCACCGCATCGAGGACGCCTGGCAGTTCCTCTACCGCTCGGCGTACTGGCGGCGGGGACCGGTGACCATGGCCGCCATCGCCGCGGTCGACGTGGCGCTCTGGGACATCAAGGCCAAGGCCGCCGGGATGCCGCTCTACCAGCTTCTCGGTGGCGCGTCCCGCACCGGCATCATGGCGTACGGGCACGCCTCGGGGCGGGACCTGCCGGAGCTGTTCGACTCGATCCGCGCGCACCTCGACCAGGGCTACCGGTCGATCCGGGTGCAGACGTCGGTGCCCGGCATCAACGCCGTGTACGGGGTCGCCGCGCAGCCCAGCACCGGCGGCAAGCGCTACGACTACGAGCCGGCCCAGCGCACCCCGCTGCCGGCCGAGGAGGACTGGGACACCCGCGCGTACATGCGTCACCTGCCCGGTGTCTTCGAGGCGGTCCGTAGCGAGTTCGGCCCGGAGCTGCCGCTGCTGCACGACGGCCACCACCGGATGACCCCGATCCAGGCCGCCAAGCTGGGCAAGGCGCTGGAGCCGTACGACCTGTTCTGGCTGGAGGACTGCACCCCGGCGGAGAACCAGGAGGCGCTGCGGCTGGTGCGCCACCACACCACCACGCCGCTGGCCATCGGCGAGATCTTCAACACCGTGTGGGACTACCAGACCCTGATCCGGGAGCAGCTCATCGACTACGTGCGCTCCGCCGTCACCCACACCGGTGGCATCACGGCGATGCGCAAGCTGCTCGACTTCGCCGCGCAGTACCAGATCAAGTCCGGCATCCACGGCCCGACCGACATCTCGCCGGTCGGCATGGCCGCCGCGCTGCACCTGGACCTGGCCATCCACAACTTCGGCATCCAGGAGTACATGCGCCACGGCCCGCTCACCAACGAGGTGTTCCGCCAGTCGTTCACCTTCGCCGACGGCTACCTGCACCCGGGCGAGCAGCCGGGCATCGGTGTCGAACTCGACGAGGAGGCCGCCGCGCGGTACCCGTACCAGCCGGCCTATCTGCCGTTCAACCGGCTGATGGACGGCACGGTCCATGACTGGTGACTCAGCGACCCGGCACATCGTGGTGATGGGGGTGTCGGGCGCGGGCAAGACCACCGTGGCCCAGGGCGTCGCCGCGCTGACCGGGCTGGTGTTCGCCGAGGCCGACGAGTTCCACTCCGAGGCAAACGTGGCGCGGATGCGGGCGGGCGTACCGCTCGACGACGACGCCCGCTGGCCGTGGCTGCGGGCTCTCGCCGGGTGGATGGCCGACCGGCACCGGGAGGGCGTGTCGACGGTGCTGGCCTGCTCGGCGTTGAAGCGCTCCTACCGGGACGTGCTGCGGCAGGGCCCGCCGAGCGTCGACTTCGTGCACCTGGACGGCCCGACCGAGACGATCCGGCAACGGATGTCGCTGCGGGCCGACCACTACATGCCGGCGAGTCTGCTGGACTCGCAGACCGCGACGCTGGAACCGCTCTGGCGCGACGAGCGCGGTGTGGTGCTCGACCTGCAACTGACCACCGGGGAACTGATCGAGGCGGCGGTACGGCGACTCGGCCTACCGGTGCGTGACCTGGCCGCCGGCGTACCTGCGGTGGCCGAGCCTCCGGCGTAACCCGTCGGACGGCGCGTGGGGGGCGGTGGTCCCGGCTTGTCCCGGCCGGGCCACCGCCGTCCGCGTTCCTCGGGCCGGTTCGCCGGGGCGGCCGGGCGGCGGCGCGGGCGATAGCACGGGCCGGGTGGTGTGGGACGGGTTTTCGCGTTCCCGGGACCGGGCGCGCGCCACCGGGCCACCATCAGCCGGACGGGGACGCGACGGCAGGTGGGCGGACGTGCGGGAGACAGCGGTTGATCCGATCGTCGGCGGCGAGGACGGCAGCCTGGCCGACCGGGTGTGGCGCAACGCGGCGGAGGACCCGGACGCCGTGCAGTTCGTACGCCCCGACCCCGACCCTCGGTCCTGGCCGGTACGCCGCTACGGGCGCGGCGGCCCGCTGCCGGTGACCTGCCGGCAGTTCCGCGACGACGTGCTGGCGCTGGCCCGGGGCCTCCTCGCGGTCGGCATCGCGCACGGCGACCGGGTGGGGCTGCTCAGCCGGACCCGGTACGAGTGGACCGTGGTCGACTATGCGCTCTGGTCCATCGGCGCGGTCACCGTGCCGATCTACGACACCTCCAGCACCGACCAGATCCGCTGGATCCTGAGCAACTCCGGTGCGGTCGGGTGCGTAGTGGAGACCGCGGACCACGCCGCCACGGTGACCGGACTGCGGCCGGACCTGCCCGAGCTGCACCAGACCTGGCGCATCGACGCCGGCGACCTGATCACGTTGACGGCCCAGGGTCGCGCCGTCGAGGCCGACGAGGTGGACCGCCGCCGCGCGGCGGTGACCGGCCGGGACATCGCCACGATCGTCTACACCAGCGGCACCACCGGCGCGCCGAAGGGCTGCGTGCTGACCCACTGCAACATCTCCACCGACATCGGCAACGCCACCGCCGTACTGCCCGAACTGCTGCACCCTGGCGCGTCGACGCTGCTGTTCCTGCCGCTGGCGCACGCCTTCGCCCGGCTGATCCAGGTCGGCATGGTGCACAGCCGGGCCACCATGGTGCACAGCGCCGACATGTCCGGCGTGCTCGACCAACTCCGCCGCTTCCGGCCCACGTTCATCCTCACCGTGCCCCGGATGTTCGAGAAGATGTACGACCAGGCCCGGCAGACGGCGCAGGACGGTCACCGGGGCGTGCTGTTCACCCTCGCCGAGAAGGTGGCCGTTCGGTACAGCCGGGCCCTGGACCACCCGGGCGGGCCCGGACTGCCGCTGGGCCTGGCCCGCCTGGTGTTCGACCTCGTCGCGTACCGCCGGCTGCGGGCCGCCCTCGGCGGGCGGTGCCGCATGGCGATCGTCGGCGGAGCGCCACTGGGAGAGCGGCTCGGACACTTCTTCCGGGGCGCGGGCATCACGGTGCTGGAGGGGTACGGGCTGACCGAGACCTCCCCGGCCCTCGCCGCCAACCTGCCGACCGCGATCCGCATCGGCACGGTCGGTCGGCCGCTGCCCGGGGTGCGCGTCCGCATCGCCGACGACGGGGAGATCCACGTCCGCAGCGAGGTGGTGTTCCCGGGGTACTGGAACAATCCCGAGGCCACCCGGGAGGCGAAGACCGACGACGGCTGGCTGCGCACCGGTGACCTCGGTCGGCTCGACGACGACGGTTACCTGCGGATCACCGGCCGTACGAAGGAGATCATGGTGACTGCGGCGGGCAAGAACGTCGCGCCCGCGCCGATCGAGGAACTCATCCGCGCGCATCCGCTGGTCAGCCAGTCGATGCTGGTCGGCGACGGCCGTCCGTACGTGGGCGCGCTGGTCACGGTCGACCCGCAGGCGTGGCTCCGGTGGCGGGAGACGCACGGCCACTCCGGTGCCTCGCTCGCGTCCCTGCGCGACGACCCGCACCTGCGCGGCGAGATCCAGCACGCCATCGACAAGGCCAACCGCACGGTCTCCCGCGCCGAACAGGTCAAGACCTTCCGCATCCTGGTCCGGGACCTGACCGAAGCCGACGGCGAGCTGACCCCCACTCTCAAGATCAAGAGAAACGCCGTCGAGTCCCACTTCGCCGACGACATAGCCGCCCTCTACCCCCAACCCTGACCCCCCACCCCCACCCACCCACCCTTGCCTCGTTGATCAAGGAGTTTGGGCCCTGTCTGCTCGTGGATCGTGACCCAAACTCCTTGATCAACCCGGACGGGGGTGGGGCGGGGAGGGGAGGTGGGAGGGGGGGAGGGGGGGAGGGGGGCGGGAGGCGGGAGGGGGGAGTTGTCAAGCGGCGGATGGACGGATTCGGTGTCGGTATCTGACAGCCGGATGATCGTTTTCGGCCTACGGTTCACGCACCCGCTGCCCCGGAGGAACCAGAGTGTGCGTCGACACGGCCATCCGCGCCGAGATCAGAGTCTCCATCCAGGACCGTCGTGCGACCGACCGGGCCGCCGGTCACCTCGCCGCCGGTGTGTTGATCGACGGCGACCAGGTGCTCGTACCCGACCCGCCGAAGTCGCTGCTGGATCCGCACGCCGACCTCGAGGTCGTGATCTTCCCCGCCGGACTGGCCGAACACCTGCCGGTCGAGGTGGCGCCGGTGTGGAAGTGGCGGCGTTTCGGGCTGACCGACCGGGCGCCGCTGGCGCTCGTCGCCGCACTCGGCCGGACCTCCGGCTATCGCACCCAGGTCGGGGCCGCCGACCCGGCCGCGCTGGCCGAGGCGATCGAGGCCGCCGGTGGTGACCTGTGGGAGGCGCTGCGTCGGCAGGAGATCGTCCGGGACGACATCCACCTGATCGACGACGACCTGCTCCGTCGGGCCGGCGAGCTGGAGCAGGCCCAACGCGAGCCGCGCCGCGCCGAGCACCGGTTCGACTCGCTGCGGGAACTGACCGGCGGCTTCTGCATCCTGTTCTGCTTCTGCCAGCCGCACGGCCCCCGATGACCACCCCACCCAGACCTCCGACCGCCACCGGGTCCCCGCCCACGCAGGCCACCCCGGCACCCTCGGCCCTGGACCCGTCGGCTGGTACCCGCCGACCGGCCGGGCGGGACGTCCTGGTCGCCGCGGCGGTCTGGGTGCTCGACCTGGCGATCTTCTCCACCGCCGGCTCCGACCTGGGTCGGGCCGGACCCGACGGTTCGACGCTCCTGCTGGTGGCGTTCGCGGCGCTCGCCCCGGTCGCCCTGCTCTGGCGTCGCCGGGCACCGGTCATCGTGTTCGCGCTGGTCTGGGCGCTCGGCCTGGTCGGCACCGCGGTGGTGCCCGGCTACCAGCCGGTGCTCGGCGTGCTGGTGGCCCTCTACGCGGTGGGCGCCCACGCGCCGGCCGACCGGGCCTGGGCCACCGTCCCGGCGCTGGCGCCCTACCTGGTGATCGCCGCCAACGAGGCGTGGCTGGCGGGACGGGAGGACGCCGGTCGCCGTACCGCCGTCTTCGTCGGGCTCGCCCTGGTCTACGCCACGGTCGTCGCCGGGACGTGGGCGCTGGGCCGGTGGGCCGGCAGCAACCGGCGTCGGCTCGCCGCCGCCGAGCGGCTGCGGGTGGTCGAGGCGCAGCGTGCGGTCACCGACGAACGGGCCCGGATCTCCCGAGAGTTGCACGACATCGTCGCGCACAGCGTCACGGTGATGGTGTTGCAGGCCGGCGGCGCCCGCCGGATCGTGACGACCGACCCGGACCGGGCCGGTCAGGCGCTGGCCCACATCGAGCAGGCCGGCCGGCAGGCCGTCGAGGAACTGCGGCGGATGCTCGCCGTCATCGCGCCCGGCGACCCGCCGGCACCCGCCGAGGACCGGCATCCGGGGCCCGCCGAGGTCGACGAGCTGGTGGTCCGGATGCGGGACGCCGGACTCCCGGTCACCCTGACCGTCGACGGCCCGCCGCGACCGGTGGACCCGAGCGTGGGCCTGGCCGCCTACCGGACTGTGCAGGAGGCGCTGACCAACACCGCCCGATACGCCGGCCCGCAGGCCACCGCCACCGTGCGGCTCACCTGGGGCGACGACCTGGAGGTCGAGGTCCGCGACACCGGCGGCACGGCGACCGGCGGACTGCCGTCCACCGGGCGGGGCCTGCTCGGCCTGCGCGAGCGGGTCGCCGTGGTCGGCGGCGAGCTGGCCGCCGGGCCGCTGCCGGGCGAGGGCTTCCGGGTGTACGCGCGCCTGCCGCTGCGCGCCGCACCGGCGGTGGCGGTGACCTCGTGATCCGGGTGCTGCTCGCCGACGACCAGCCGCTGGTGCGGTCCGGGATCGCCATGTTGCTCGCCGCCGAGGCGGACATCGAGGTGGTCGGCGAGTGCGACGACGGTGCCGCCGCGGTCGAGCTGGCCCGCCGGATCCGCCCCGACGTGGTGCTGATGGACGTGCGGATGCCGGGCACCGACGGGGTGGAAGCCACCCGCCAGATCACCACCGACACCGCCGAGGTGCGGGTACTCGTCCTCACCACCTACCACGTGGACGACGCGGTCCGCGCCGCGCTGCGGGCCGGCGCGTCCGGGTTCCTGCTCAAGGACGCCGTACCCGACGAACTGACCCTGGCGGTCCGCGCGGTCGCGGCCGGGGAGGCGTGGCTGGACCCGGCGGTGACCCGGACGCTGCTGACCGAGTTCGCGGCGCTCGGCGAGCACCGCGCGCCCACCACCGCCGAGCTGGACCGGCTCACCGACCGGGAGCGGCAGGTGCTGGTGCAGATGGCGCACGGGCTGTCCAACGCCGAGATCGCCGCCCGGCTGCACATCGGCGACGCGACGGTGAAGACCCACGTCGGCCGGGTCCTGATGAAACTCGGACTGCGCGACCGTGCCCAGGCCGTCGCCGCCGCCTACCGGGGCGGGCTGATGCCGCCGGTCTGAGCGGGCTCGTCGGCGCGCGCCGCCCAGCCGGTGGTGATCAGCAAGAGTGCCGCGCTGTAGGTCGTCATCACCAGCACCCCGTGTGCGGGCAGCGTGGCGCCGGCCGCGCCGAGGCCGATCAGCAGGTCCGACACGAGGAACAGGGCGGCGCCGACCGCGACCCGGCGGTTGACGCTGGTCGCGGTCGCGGCCATCAGGCTCAGCGCCAGGCCGTACCCGAGCACCGGCCAGCGCAGGTCGCCGAGGCGCGGCCACAGCAGCGCGATCGCGCCTGCCCAGAGCAGCAGGTATCCGGCCAGCGCGGGCGCCGGCGGCCGCCGATGCCGGACGAACGCGGTGATCAGCGCCAGTTGCGTACCGAGGAAGCAGCCCATCCCCACCAGGAACGCGGCCTCGCCCGGCACCAGCAGCGCGATGTCACCGGCGGTGGCGAAGACCAGCGCGAGAGCGACCGGGCCGGTCTGTCCGCGTACCCGCCACAGCCAGACCAGCAGCAGCGGCGCGAGCAGCGGCTTGGCCAGCCACTGCACCGGGGTCGCGTCGACCGCCACGGCGACCAGCTCCACGACCGCCACCACCAGGAACGCCCAGAACCAGGGCGTGCCGCGCCGGGTACGCGCCACCCGGTCCACGCGGCGCGTCGGGCCGAGGGCGTCCGTCGGCCCGTTCCGCCGGCCAGCGGACGACCGAGTGACGGGGCCGAATGCCATGCCGGGCAGTGTGCCCAGTGCACCTCCACTCGTCAACTGGTGGGAGCAGTCCGTCCGATGTGTCATTGTCACGACACATCGAGCACTCTGTGATCGGAGCATCGCTGTGGGTTAGGGTCGGTCGCGTTCGCCGGTCGTGACCGTACGGCACCGGCCTTCTCCGACGTCCGTGTCACCGAAGCGGACCGGCCCGACGACACAGGAGCCCCCGTGCAGGTCACCCCGCCGGTCCACCGCGCCCGCTGGAGCGACATCGACTGGATCGTCGACCTCGTCACCGCCGCCGTCGCGCCGACCGCCGCCGGGGGGTGGCTCGTACCCGATCCGCGACGGCGCCCCGCCGTCCTCGCCGCCGTGGCCCGGATCTGGGTCGAACACGCCCTCCTCTTCGGCGACGCGTTCCTGTTGGCGAACGGGGCGGCGGCCAGCGTCTGGTTCCACCGGTACCGGCCGATCCCGCCACCGCCCCGCTACGACGAGCGGCTCGACGACGCCTGCGGCGGGCACGCCGGACGCTTCCGCCGGTTCGACGAGGTTCTCGCCGCACGGCGCCCCGAGGAACCCCACCAGCACCTGGCCCTGCTCGCTGCGCCGCCGGACACCGACCGGGTGGGGCAGGCGGCCACCCTCCTCGCCGGGAGTCACCAGTGGATGGACGCGCTCGGGCTGCCCACCTACGCCGAGGCGCACCACGGTGCCGACCGCCGCCTCTATCGCCGCGCCGGCTACCAGGAGCGGTGCCGCCTCGTCCGGGCGGACGGGCACCCGGTGACCGGGCTCTGGCGGCCCGCACCGCAGGCCCGCCTCGACCGACTCTCCGACGTCCGGTCCGGCGCGGGCATCGCCGCACCCCGCGCCACCGCCCTTCCCGCCGTCGACGCGGACGCCCGGCTCGTCCGGTGACCGGGCTGTATGAGGCTCGACCCGGTCACGGCACCGGTCCTCGGGTCCGCCCGGCCCGCGCCGCCCGAGGTCAGGGGTCGGGCAGCAGCGGCATCTCCGGGCCGGTGCCCCGGCCAGTCGCCGAACGCGTCCAGGTCCGCGTGCGCGATGATGGCGTCGACCGACACGCCGCCACCATCGCACACCTGCACTAAAGCAAGCGATGAACTGCGGTTAGGTGGCCGGTCAGAGCGTTCGGGAACTCATCTGCGGGCGGTGCGCGACGGGGGAGCGCTGCCGCCCTGGGGGGCCTCGGTGGACATCAGGTCCACGATCGCCTTCCGGTCGGCGTCCGAGGGCAGGCCCCAGTCGGGCTGGTAGCCGTACACCTCGCGCAGTGGGGTGGAGCTGGTGCGGCCGCCGAGGATCTCGACGGAGTCGGCGTCGATGAGACCGGGGTGTTCCACCCCGCAGGCCTCGGCCACCTTCATCAGGTCGCGCCGCAGGGTCTTGATGTAGTGCGCGGCGCGGTCGGCCTTCGACGTCGGGTCCAGGCCCCGGGCCAGCCAGGCGTTCTGGGTGGCGACTCCGGTCGGGCAGCTGTCGTCGTGGCACTTCTGCGCCTGGATACAGCCGATGGCCAGCATCGCCTCCCGCCCGACGGCGAGCATGTCGCAGCCGAGCGCGAACGCGACCACCGCGTTGTCGGGCAGGCCGAGCTTGCCGGCGCCGATGAAGACCACCTGCTCGTGCAGGCCACGCTCGGCGAAGATCGGATAGACCCGGGCGAAGCCCTGCTGGAACGGCAGCGACACGGAGTCGGTGAAGATCATCGGTGCGGCGCCGGTGCCGCCCTCGCCGCCGTCGACGCTGACGAAGTCGACGCCCCGGTCGGTGTCCCGCATCAGGTCCGCCAGCTCGGTCCAGAACCCCAGGTCGCCGACGGCGGACTTGATGCCGACCGGCAGGCCGGTCTCGGCGGCCAGCAGCTCCACCCAGTCGAGCAGACTGTCGCAGTCGGAGAACTCGGCGTGCCGGGACGGGCTCACGCAGTCCCGGCCGACCGGGATGCCCCGGGTCTCGGCGATCTCGGCGGAGACCTTCGCCGCCGGCAGCAGCCCGCCGAGGCTCGGCTTGGCGCCCTGGCTGAGCTTGATCTCCAACGCTCGGACCGGGTTGGCGGCCACCACGTCCTTGAGTCGGGCCAGGTCGAACCGGCCCCGGTCGTCGCGGCACCCGAAGTACGCGGTGCCGATCTGCAGGATCAGCTCACCGCCGTTGCGGTGGTACGGGGACACCCCGCCCTCGCCGGTGTTGTGCAGGCAGCCGGCGAGGGCCGCGCCCCGGTTCAGTGCCTCGACGGCCCGGCCGGACAGCGAACCGAAGCTCATTCCGCTGATGGACACCACCGACTCGGGCCGGAAGGCGCGGGCGCGACCCCGGGCGGCGCCGAGCACCTTGGCGACCGGCAGCCGTGCGTCGTGGCCCATGGTCGGGATCGACGGGGGGACCGGCCGACCGAAGGTACGGTGCTTGATGATCGGATAACCGGCGGTGTACTCGATGTCGTTGTCGGTGCCGAACCCGAAGTAGTTGTTCTCCTGCTTCGCCGAGGCGTACACCCACCGGCGCTGGTCGCGGGTGAACGGGCGTTCCTCGTTGTTGCCGGCGACGATGTACTGCCGTAGTTCCGGCCCGATCGACTCCAGCAGGTAGCGTGCCCGGCCGAGCACCGGGAAGTTGCGACGCAGCGCGTGTTCGCGTTGGAGCAAATCGCGTGCGGCGAGCGCGGCGAGTGCGGCGACGGCGGCGGGTACGGCGTGACGAGCCCATCTCATCCCGCCACACTTTCCGACTCCGGGCCAGGTCAAACGTCCCGGCTCAGCCACGGACCAGGGACTGCCGCACCACCCCGCCGACGATCGCGCACCAGGTGTCGGTGTCGACGGTGCCGGTGCGGGGCAGGCGGTGCAGCGCCTGGAGGTCGCGGACCGCCCGTCGGGTCGGCTCGTCGAGCACACCCGTCGGCGCCACGTCCGCGTATCCCTTGACGGCGAGCAGCTCCTGCGCGGCGGTGACCGGCCGCCCGACGCCACCTCGGCCCAGGTCCGGGGCGAGGGTCTCCCAGGTGGCGGCGGTCAGCGTGGCGTCCACGTCGACGGGGAGCGCCTGGCGGGCCTGCCAGTCCTGCACCGCCGCCACGGTGGCCGGGTCGAAGGTGCCGGTCGGCTCTACGGGGTAGCCGTGGTGGGCGAGCAGGTGCTGCGCCACGCGGACGGTGGGGGCGTTGACGAAGCGCCACACGTCCGGCCAACGGCGGACCGGCACGTCGCGCCGTGGCGTGCCCAGGGCTTGGAAGACCCGGCGGCGCAGCGTCGGGAACTGCCGGTAGAAGGCCGCGCCGGGACACTGGGTGGTGCGGAAGTCCCAGTGTCCGAAGATGTCGTGCGCGTGCAGACCGTACCGGCGGCACACGGCCACGCAGAGCCGCACCAGCGAGTCCAGCAGCGCGGCCGGCGGGGTCTGGTCGACGTACGTGCCCTCGTTCTCGATGCCGATGGCCCGCCCGTTCTCCCCGGGGCAGTGGGCGGCGATCATCTGCCGGTCACCGGCCCGTAGCCGGTCCAGACTGCCGTGTCGGCCCTCCAGGACGTACCCGCCCCGGCTGACCGTGAAGTGCTGGCCGGTGTCCGACCAGCCGTTGCCGTCGACGTGCAGGTCCTGGCACTCCCGGGCGAGCGCGACCGCCCTTTCCCGCGAGTGGTCGGTGACGTTGGGGAAGGCCATGTGGTGCACGATGATCTTGTTGGTGGGTGTCGCGCTGACCGCCAGTGGGCCGGTCGGCGGTCGGGCGCCCCACTCGTCGCAGCCGATGATCCAGTCGAGGTCGTCGCCGGCCCGGGCCGGTGTGGGGCGGGCGAGGCCGGTCCCGACGACGGCGACCGTGGCGGCGCCCAGGCCCGCGCGCAGCATCGTCCGGCGGTTCCACTCGGTGTGCTCGGCAGGCATGGCGTCTCCTCCGGGATGGGCGCGCGCGTGAAAATCAGCGCCACGAGAAACTCCTGAGGTGGAGGATATTGCCGGAGCCGTGCTCGGCGCCAGAGGTCGACGGAGGTCGACATCCGGACCCGCCGTGGCGATCGCGCCGTAGGTGTTGACCCGAGGTGCTACCTCTGACGGCGTGTCCGAGACCGACCATCGCGCGGTGGCCGCCGGATCGTCCGGCGGCCACCTCGTCGATCGGACGAGCCGTCGGGCGGCCACCCGGCCGACGACGGCACCTGTCGGGCGGATGGTCCCGCCCCCACGGGCGGCCACAATGAGCAGCGTGCCCACCCTCACGCTGGGCGGAGCGCGGGGAGCGGCGACATGACCGGATGGCAGGTTCCCGGATACACCCTGGTCCGGCGGCTCGGTGCCGGCGCGTCCGGCACCGTCGACCTCGCCGTGCACGACGTCACCGGCACCCCGGTCGCGATCAAGTACCTGACCGGGCAGCTCCACGACGACCTGTTCCGGTACGCCTTCCGGGACGAGGCCCGACTGCTGGCCGAGATCGACGACCCGTACGTCTGCCGCCTCTACGAGTACGTCGAGGCACCCGACGGCGCGGCCATCGTGATGGAGTTGGTGAACGGCGTCTCGCTGCGCCAAATGCTGCGCGCGCAGGGGCCCACCACACCCGAGTCGGCGCTCTGTGTCCTCAAGGGATCACTGGCCGGGCTGGCCGCCGCGCACGCGCACGGGGTGGTGCACCGCGACTACAAGCCGGAGAACGTGCTGGTCACCGCCGAGGGCACCAGCAAGTTGGCGGACTTCGGCATCGCCATGCCGGTCGGCGCCGACGCCGGTGGCAGCGTCACCGGCACCCCCCGCTACATGGCCCCGGAGCAGTGGACCGGCGCCCCGGCCGAACCCGCGTGCGACATCTACGCCGCCACCGCGACCTTCTTCGAGTGCCTGACCGGCCGCCCCCCGTACGACGGGGGCGATCTGGCCACCCTGCGCCGACAGCACGCGCGGGCGCCGATCCCCACCGACGGAGCCCCGCGACCGGTGCACGGGCTGCTGCGGCACGGCATGGCCAAACGTCCCGCCGACCGGCCACAGCCCGCCCGGGTCTTCCTCGCCGAGCTGGAGGAGACGGCCGTCGGCGCGTACGGGGCGGACTGGGAGGAGCGCGGGCTGCGCGAGCTGGCCCAGCGGGCCGTGCTGCTGGCGGCCCTGTTCCCGTTCCGGGACGGCAGCGGTGGCACCGTCAGCGTGGCCGCCACCGCGCTCGGCGCGCGCACCGCCGACGACGGCTCCGGCCGCCGACCGGCGTCGCGGCGGACCGGTCGGGCCCGGGCCGCGCTGGTCGGTGGTGGCCTGGTGGCGGCCATGCTGGTCGGCGGCGCCGGGCTCGGCTACGCGATGGAGGAGCCGCCGGTGCCGACCGGTGCGGCGTCCGAGGCGACCACCGACCTGACCGGGGCACCCGCGCCGACCGAGGCCGCACCGACCCCCACGCCGACGCGCGGCCTCACCGCCACTCCCACCCCGACGTCCGTCACGCCCCCCACCCCGACCGGCGGCACCGCCACGGCCGACCCGACCGACTCGGCGACCCCCATCGGCGAACCCACACCGTCCACGGCCGATCCGTCGCCGTCGACGAGCACCAGCCCGCCGCCGCCACCGGACGTCACCGCACCCACCGTCGGTCGGGTCGCCGCGAGCCCGACCACACTCGATCCCGCCGGCTGCCCGTACGGGCCGACCGCGAGCACCGTCACCGCACTCGTCCAGGACGACCGCACGGACGCCGACGACCTGCGGGTCCGCGTCCGCTACACGATCGAGAAGCAGACGTACGAGCGGCGGATGGCTCCGGCCGGCGGCGGCCGCTTCCAGGGCGTCCTCGCGGACCTGCCCCGCCCCGGGAACACCGCCCGGATCCCGGTGACGGTGGTGGCGACCGACGCCGCCGGCAACACCACCACCGGTGATCCGACGTACGTCACCCTCTACTCCTACTGCACGCCGGGCTGACCGGGCGCGTGCACCACCACGACCCGGGAGACCCGCCGTGACCCAGCCCGACGACCCGACCCACGCACTGCCGCCCCAGCCGGTGTCACCGTCCGACGAACCGACGGTCCGCTGGGCCGACGCCGATCCGACCACCCGTCTCGGCGTCACGGCACCGTGGGCCACCTCGGACCTCGACGCCACCCAGGGGGCGACCTACCCGCCGCCCGGCACGACCACTGCGCGACCGGCTGCGTACCCGGCAGGGACCCCAACGGTGCGTACGAGCGCCGCGCGGGGTGGTGCGTTCGCGGCGCCGACCACCGGACCCGGCGGTGAACTGCGCTTCGGGCCCGGCGTGCCGGCCGCCCCGCCGTCGGCCCCCGCGTGGCCGACCCCCGCACCGGCACCGCGCCGCAGGTCCCGCTGGCGTCGCTCGTTGTCGGTGCTGTCCATGCTGCTCACCCTCGCACTGCTGGCGGCGGTCGGGCTCTGGATCTGGCAGCGGCTGAACCCGCTGGAGATCAGCGGCGTCAGCGTGGCGGTGCCGCAGCCGGCGGGACAGCGGTGCGACGTCACCGTCGACGTGGTCGCCACGGTACGCACCAACGGCCGCCCGGGCACCGTCGAGTACCAGTGGCTACGGTCCGGGAGCGCGCCGGGGGCCCTGCTGACCGAGCGGGTGGGCCCGGGGCAGCGGACCGTGGAGCTGACCCTGCGGTGGACGTTCAGCGGGGTGGGCAGCACCACCGAGACGGCCACCGTGAACGTCGTCTCGCCGTCGTCGGCGCAAGCGGTCACCGAGGTCGCGTACTCCTGTCCGGGCTGAGAGGCGGACACCCGCGACGTTTCTCGCGCGACGCCCGGGGGTAGGTCGGGCCGGACCGACCGACCGCCCGTGCAAAGGACCATTGGATGCGAGACAACTTCGGCGATGCGGTGGGGGACACCCTCCGCGCCATACTCCTCTTCCTTCCCAAAGCCGTCGCCTTCGTGGCGATCCTGGTCGCCGGCTGGCTGATCGCCAAGGCGGTGCTGAAACTCGTCGGCCGGCTGCTGGAACGCGTCGGCTTCGACCGGGCGGTCGAACGTGGCGGCATCCGTCGGGCGCTGGCCCGCTCCCGGTACGACGCCAGCGACATCGTGGCGCGGCTCGCGTACTACGGGATCCTGCTGCTCACCCTCTACCTGGCGTTCGGCATCTGGGGACCGAACCCGATCTCGGACCTGATCGCCGGCGTCATCGCCTGGCTGCCGAGGGCCTTCGTCGCCATCGTCATCGTGGTGGTCGCCGCCGCCATCGCCAGCGCCGTCAAGGACCTGATTTCCGGTGCGCTCGGCGGGCTGTCGTACGGCCGGCTGCTGGCCACCATCGCCTCGGCGTTCATCCTCGGTCTCGGCATCATCGCGGCGCTGAACCAGATCGGCGTGGCCACCGCCGTCACCACTCCGGTGCTGATCGCGGTGCTCGCCACCGTCGGCGGCATCCTCGTCGTCGGGGTCGGCGGCGGGCTGATCCGTCCGATGCAGAACCGCTGGGAGTCCTGGCTGTCCCGCGCCGAGGCGGAGTCGCGGACCATCGCCGAGCACGCCCGCGCCTACTCCGCCAGCCGCCGAGAGCGCGAGGCCCAGGCGGCCCGGGAGCGCGAGGCGCAGGCCGCCCGGGAGCGCGAGGCGCAGGCGGCCCGGGAGCGCGAGGCGCAGGCTGCCCGCGAGCGCGAGGAGCAGCGGATCGCCGCCGAGCGCCGGCTGGCCGAGTCGGCGGCGGCACCCGTACCGCCCGGCGGGGCGACCTTCGGCGCGCCGGCCGCCGACCCGCCGCCCGCCACGCCGGTGTTCGCGACCGGAACGTCGGCGGGTACGCCGGTGTCGGACGACCCGGAGGCGACCCAGGTCGTCACCCCGCCCCACGTCGGCTCCGACGCCACCACGGTGATGCCGCGTCAGTCCACCGCGACCCACGACGACCCGGACGCCACCACGGCGTTCCCGCGTCAGTCGGCGGCGGGCCTTGAGGACCCCGACGCCACCACCGCGTTCCCGCGCCAGTCCGCCGCGACGACCGGCGACGCGGACACCACCCAGGTCACGTCGACCGGCCCGAACGTGCCGGCGCCGCGAACCTCGGCCGACGAGAGCGAGTCGACGATCATCCTGCCGAAGTCCGACGACCCGCCCGGTCGCTGAGCCGACGGCGTCACCTCGCGGGACGGGACCGGTCGGTCCCGTCCCGCGACGCGTCCGGCAGTCTTCGTCTCCGGGCGACGCCCCGCCGGAGCCCGCAACGGGGTGGCACCGGGTGGTGAGGCCGCCTACGATCACCGCATGACCTGGCGACATTGATGCCTCGACCGAGGCCGGGGGCCGCCCTCGGACACCGTGCACACCGGTGTCCGTAATCGCCCCCACCCATCCGGACGGCCTCGATGACCCTCGCTTCCGCCGCCGGCCGTCGCCTGGCGGCCACTCTCTACGCGTACACGTTCCTCACCGACCTGATCCTGCTCTACCCGGTGTACGTGCTGCTCTTCTCCGACACCGGGCTGTCGGTCGGGCAGATCTCCTCGCTGTTCGTGATCTGGTCGCTGGCCGGTCTGGTGCTGGAGGTCCCCGCCGGTGCCTGGGCCGACGCGACCTCCCGACGCCTGGTGCTCGCCCTGGCACCGCTGTGCAGCGCCGTCGGCTTCGGCCTCTGGACGGTCCTGCCGTCCTATCCGGCGTTCGCCGTCGGGTTCGTGCTCTGGGGAGCCGGTGGTGCGCTCGCCTCCGGCGCGCTGGAGGCGCTGGTCTTCGACGAGCTCGACCACGTCGGCGCCGCCGACCGGTACGCCCGGACCATCGGTCGTGCCCGGACCGCCGGCACCGCCGGGGTGCTCGGGTCGATCCTGCTCGCCGGGCCGGTGCTCGGGCTCGGCGGCTACCCGGCGGTCGGGGCGGCCAGCGTCGCGGCCTGCCTGCTGGCCGCCGCCGTCGCGACCCGCTTCCCCGAACACCGGCGTCCCGCCGCCGAGCCGTCCGAACCGGACGAGCCCGGCTGGTGGCAGGGGCTACGACTGGGCGTCGCCGAGGCGCGCGGCAACCGGCCCGTACGCGCGGCGGTGCTGCTGGTGGCGGTGGTCAGCGCGATCTGGGGCGCGCTGGAGGAGTACCTCCCGCTGCTGGCCCGGGACACCGGCGTCGCCCTGACCACCGTGCCGCTGTTGCTGCTGGTGGTCACCCTCGGGCAGATGGCCGGCGGGCTGCTCGCCCCGGCCGGGCAGCGGCTGCGCACCGGCGGGTACGCCCTGCTGCTGGCCGCCTCGGCGGTGGTCCTGGCGGCGGGGGCACTGCTCCGCCGACCGGTGGGGTTCCTGCTGGTCGCGGCCGCGTTCGCCGGTTTCCAACTCGCCTCGGTGCTGGCCGACGCCCGCCTCCAGGCCCGGATCAGCGGCCCGGCCCGGGCCACCGTCACCTCGCTGGCGGGCACGCTCACCGACCTGACCACGATCGCGGTGTACGTCGGCTTCGGCCTGCTCGCCACGGCCACGGACAACGCGTGGGCGTTCGCCCTGGCCGTCGTTCCGTACCTGCTGGTCGCGGCGGCACAGATGCTCCGCGTGGGTCGGACCCGACGCGCACCGGTCGACGTGCCGTCCGCCCGGATCGACGCGTGAGCGTGCCCGGCTCAGGGCCGCTCGGCGTCCAGATAGACCCAGCGGCCGTCCTCCCGGACGAAGCGGCTGCGTTCGGTCACCGTGCCGGGATCGCGGCCCTCGCGGTAGTGGGCGCGGAACTCCACGGTCCCGGTGCTGTCGAACAGCCCGCCACCGCCGATGCCGACGACCTCCAGCCCGGTCCACCGCTGCGCCGGGTCCAGGTGCAGCCGGGGCGGGCGGGTGCGGGAGTGCCAACTGCGCAGCAGGTAGTCCCGGTCACCGACGGCGAACGCCGCGTACCGGGAGCGCATCAGCGCCTCGGCCGTCGGCGCGTCCGCCTCGCCACGGTGCAGTCGTCCGCAGCAGTCCGCGTACGGCATGCCCTGCCCGCACGGGCACACCCCGGTCACCTCGGTCCGCCTGTTCCGCTTCGCCACCTCGTCATCCTCTCGGCACCGGACCCGACGGGTGACGCCGGGGGCATGGCGCGCCCCGGACATCGGGGAAGGTGGATGGTATGGTGCGCCGATGGCGCGGTCAGCCGCAGCGGCCATCGCCCCGGGTGTCTGGCGTATCCCCACCGTGGGCAGGTCCTTCATCAACTCGTACGCCCTGGTCGACGACGACGGCAGCGTCACCCTGGTCGACTGCGGGATACGTCGCGCACCGGCCCGGATCGTGCGCGGGCTGGCCGCCATCGGCAAGCACCCGGCAGACGTGACCCGGATCGTGCTCACCCACGCCCATCCCGATCACGTCGGTGGGGCGGCCGAGGTGGCTCGCCGTACCGGTGCGCCGATCGCGTTGCACGCCGCCGACATGCCGTACGCCGAGTCCGGCACCCCGCCGCCGAGGGATCCGACCGTCGGTGGTGCCCGGCTGTTCGGCCGCCTCGCCGGGGGCCGCTTCCCGGCCTTCGAGGTGGCGCAGCCGTTGACCGACGGGGACCTGCTCGATGTCGGCGGTGGACTGCGCGTCGTGCACACCCCCGGCCACTCGCCGGGACACGTGTCGCTGCTGCACGAGCCGACCCGGGTGTTGATCACCGGCGACGCGCTGTTCAACGTGGCGGGCATCCGGTGGCCGGTCAAGGCGTTCTGCACCGACTTCGAGATGACCCAGCAGACCGCCCACGTACTCGGCGAGCTGGAGTACGACGCGGTCGCCTTCACCCACGGTCCGGAGATCACCGAACGGGCCCGCGAGCAGGTCCGGGGCTTCCTCAGCCGGCTGTCCGACGGGTAGCGCGCCGGTCAGCGGGTCCGTGCGCCGCGCCGGCTGCCGAACGACTCCATCGTGGTCGCCTTCCGCGTCGGCCTGGGCGCGCTCGCTGCCCGGGACCGCGCGGCGGTGGCCTGGCTGGCCGATGTTTTCCGGGTCGCCGCCTTCTTCGTGGCGGTCTTCGTGGCCGGCGCCCGACCACCGGTGGCCTTGCCCGCCGGTGCCTTCCTGGTCGCTGTCTTCCTCGCCGCTGTCTTCCTGGTCGCTGTCTTCCTCGCCGCTGTCTTCCTCGCCGCTGTCTTCTTCGCCGCAGGCGCCTTCTTCGCGACGGCGGCCTTCTTCGCGGCGGTCGCCTTCGCGGTGGGCCGCCGGGTCGGGCTCGCGGTGGCGGAGACGGCCTTCTTCCGCGCCGTACGGGCGGAGGTCGCCGCTGTCGTACCGGTCGTGGCCTTCCTGCCGGTGGCCTTACCGGCCGCCGCCTTGCTGGTCGTCGTCTTGCGGGTGGCTGTCGTGCTGGTGGCTGCCTTGCCGGTGGTGGCTCTGCCGCCGGTCGCCTTGGCGGTCGTCTTCCTGGCGGCTGCCGTCCCGGTGGACCGCTTCGCCGCCGTGCCTGCTCCGGTGCTCTTCCTGATCGCTGCCTGGGCCATCGTTACTCCTCGGGTCTGTCGTGGACGCTCGGGTCTTCCCGGCGTCCGGATGGTCGAACGCGTGCCACCAGTCGCGCGGGCTCACGCGGTGCGGGCTCACCGTGTCGGGCTCACGCGGTGCGGGTGGCGAAGACGATCACGTTGTCGGCGTACTCGCCGCGTGTCGGGTCGAACCGGCCGCCGCAGGTAATCAACCGCAGCCCGGCCAGGCCGCCGGGGCCGTAGACCAGGTCGGTGGGGAACCGCTCCTTCGGGTACGCCTCGACGGCGTCCACGGTGAAACGGGCCACCGTGGCGTCGACCCGGGCGATGTGGACGGTGTCGCCGGGCCGCAACCGCCCCAACTCGAAGAAGACGGCCGGGCCGTCCCGGGAGTCGACGTGGCCCACCAGGACCGCGTTTCCGATCTCACCCGGGCTGGCACCGGGCCGGTACCACCCGGCGACCTGCGGGCGGTCCAGCGGCGGCACCTCCAACGCGCCCGAGGCGTCGGCGGCGACCGGCACCAGCGGTGCGCGTACGCCGATGGCCTCGATCCGCACCTCGACGGGGTCGGCGCGCGGCAGCGGCGGCAGGCTCGGCGCGGTGCCCGCCCGCTGCGCAGCGCCGTCGGGCTGCGGCGGTCCGGCCGGCATCCGTCCGAGCCCCGCGCCGACCAGCGCCACCCCGACGGCCGCGACCAGCGCGAGCAGCATGCGTCCCCCGTGGTACGCCCGCACGGTCACCTCCGCTCCCGGATGTCGGACGGTCGGCGGGACACCGGGTGTGCGGTGTCCCTCGGGTGCCCGCACCGTGGCGTACGGCGCGGGCACCCGTCGCAGGATGGATGGAGTGCTGGCGCGTCAGAGACGCGCGGCGGCCTCGGCGTGCCGGCGGCGACGGGCCAGGATGACGCCGCCACCGAGCGCGGTGGCGATCAGGGTCGCCCCGGTGGCCAGGGTGCCCAGTCCGTCGTCGCTCGTGCGGCCCCCGGCCTGGGCGCCACCGATCGGGGTGACCGTGAACGTGGTGCTGCCGTCCGAGGTGCCGTCCCCGCAGGTGGCGGCCACCGTGTACGTGCCGAGGGTGAAACCGGCGGTGAACAGTTCGGCGCTCAGGCCGCCGCCGGCTGCGGCGGTGGTGGAGCGGACGTTCTGGTCCCGGTCGGGGCCGGTGACGCGGAACAGCGCGTCGCCGGTGCTCGGGTTGCAGGTGGTCGCGGTGAGCACGACGGTCCCCCCGACCGGGGTCGTCGCCGGTGACACCGTGGTGTCCGCCCATGCGACTCCGGGCATGAGCAGCGCGCCCAAGGCGATGCTGCCCGCAGCCGGTACGAGAACTCTGGTTGCCTTCATACGCGTCTTCCCTCACTTTTCGTCCGCTGACTGCGTGGGACGTCGTTCGGGTGGCCAACTCCGCGACTAGCACCGGTGTGCCCAACACTAGGTGGGCTTGGGACCCGATCCGGTGAAAATGAGAAATCTTCGTTGCCGTCACGTGTCCGCCCGACCGACTCGGGCGTCGCGGAAGGTCCCGCCACGAGTCGGGCGGGCACCGGCATCCGGTCGATGTCCGCCTGCCGCACGTCGTGACCGGTGGGCGGAAGGCGAGGTCGGCGCGGTGTCGCGCCGATCGTGGCACCCGTCCGGTTCGCGGCGACCGGGTCTCCGACGTTCCCACCACCCCCCGGACCCAGCCCCGGCCGCTCGGACTCGGACTCGGACTCGGACTCGGACTCGGACTCGGACTCGGACGAGTTGATCAAGAGGTTTGAGCCGTGGATCCCCCGGCATTCACGCCAAAACTTCTTGATCAACGGGGAATGGGCGGGGCCCGGGTGGGCGGCCAGGCGACCCTGTGGGAAGCGAGGATGGGGTATGCGTCGTTCGTGATTTAATGTCCGCTTTCGTGTGCGCCGGTGGGTGGCTTCGGGGCGGAATCGGGGTGGGGTCGCTGGCGTTGTAATCCGGTGGCTGGCCGAGCAGGACCCCACCCCGCGGCGGGTGGCGGGCGGATGTCGGAATGACCTGGCTCGGTCAGTCGTTATACCTGGTCCCGGCGCCGCGAAGGCTCGCGGTTGGCCCCGGGAATGATGCGGTTCGGTCGGTGGTTGTGATCCCGACGCCGCAAGAGCCGGTTCGTTGATGCCCCTTCTTCACGAGCCGCGCGGTTCCCTCTTTGTCTTCTGGCGCCTGACGGCGTTCGCGTCACCCCTTCCCCCGGTGGGTGGCGTCTACCCCCGAATGGAGCTTGTGATGAACTCAAAGCTGCTGCGTAAGAGCGTTCTCGGTGTTGCTGGTCTCG
Source organism: Micromonospora sp. NPDC002389 (assembly GCF_040296095.1). NCBI lineage: Bacteria > Bacillati > Actinomycetota > Actinomycetes > Micromonosporales > Micromonosporaceae > Micromonospora > Micromonospora sp. NPDC002389. The sequence continues at coordinate 254,695 of NZ_JBEOWP010000003.1, read as the reverse complement.
CGTTCGCTGGTGGTGTGTTCGCTGGCCCGACGATGCAGGCTGACGCCGTCCCCGTCGCGACCTCGGCGGTGGCGGTGCAGGCGGACAAGCCGGATGCCGGCAAGTTGATTCCGCATGGTGTGCAGGGCGCCCAGTCCCGCATCGACCTGAACGACGAGCAGGTCGCCAACGCGAAGGCCATCATCGCGGCGACGAAGAAGGCCGGTATGGACGAGCGTGCCGCGGTGATCGCGATCGGTACGGCGTTCCAGGAGTCGAAGCTGGAGAACCTGGGTCACCTGGGTGACCGTAACGACCACGACTCGCAGGGTCTGTTCCAGCAGCGCCCGTCCTCGGGTTGGGGCACGGTCGAGCAGATCACCGACCCCGAGTACTCCACCCTCGCCTTCTTGAAGGGTTTGAAGCAGGTCGACGGGTGGCAGGACATGCCGCTGACCGTGGCCGCCCAGACGGTGCAGGTGTCGGCGTTCCCCGACCACTACGCCCAGTGGGAGCAGCAGGCCGCTGACCTGGTCGCCGCACACTGGAACAGCTGACCCCCACACTTTCCTCGAATCAGGGGAAGCAAGAACGCCGCTGGCCGGTACCCGCAACCCGGGGTGCCGGCCGGCGGCGTCTGCGTCTGCGGTGGCGGAGATGTTAGGAGGGGTCCCTTCCTATACACCAGGCGTTAGCAGGGGACCCCTCCTTACACCGAACCCCTATGCCGCGGTGGGGTGGGTTACCCAGCCGGCGACGAGGACGAGGTTCGTCGGTCGGTGTACGGCGACGAAGCCGAACGGCCGGTCGACGGTCAGACTGACCAGCCGTTTGCGTACGGTGACGGGCGGCCGCATCGCACCGGCCCGCATCGCGAACGCCGTCACCACGGCGGCGGAGAAGCCGGTGGCGTTGAACGTGGCGGTGGCGTTCTGGACGGCCTGCGCCACGTACAACCGCTCGGTGATGCCGGGGAAGTGGTCCCCGGTGGCGTCGGTCGCGGTCGTCAACCCGAACAGGCCGGGCTGTCGCAGCAGGTCGTGGGCGGCGTCGACGGTGAACGCGACGGTGGAGACCGTCAACTCCGGGGTGGCGTCCGAGGCGTCGACGATCTGCTCGGTCACGCCCGGCCCGGCGGTGAGCGGCAGGGCGGGGACCTCGCCGTCGAGTGCGCCGATCGCGGCGGGCAGCACCTCGGCGGGACCGTGTCCGGCGGGACCGAGGCCGAGGACGACGTCGACGTCCTCGGCGCCCTCGACCGTCAGCAGGCTCACCGGCCCGGCGACGGTGTCGACCACCCGCAGGGCGTGCAGGTCACGGCCGCGTCGGCGCAGGCCGGCGAGGTCCCGCCCCGCCCAGGGCCCGTCGGTGGGTCGGCACGGCGTGCTGTGGAAGGGCTGCTTCCAGGTGGTGAGCACCGACAGCGCGCTGGCGAGGACCATCGCCGTCCCGCTGCTGGCGCGTACCGGCATGGCGGTGATCCGACCGTCGGTCTGCGCGGCCGCCCACGCGTCCAGCGCCGCCTGGTCGACGGTCTCGTCCCCGGTCAGCTCGCCGCGCAGGGCGGCCGGCACCTCGGTGCGCCACCGCTCGGACAGCGGCAGGCCGCGCCGCGACCAGAAACCGAGCGCCATCCGGGTGCTCGGGGAGTCGGTGAGGTCCACGTCCGTCGGGTCGCCGACCACGGCCGACAGTTTGGCCCGGGCCGGCCCGTCCGCGTACCGGGCGAGCAGCGCCAGCAGCGGATGCACGCCCGCGCCGGAGAGCACGGTGGCCTCGTCGTCCAGGGTGGCGGTCCAGCGGGCGGTGAGCGTGTTCGCGGCGCGGGTACTCATGACGTCCTCCGGTGACGGCACGTGGCACGGTGACGCGCCGGTCCGGTGACCCTATCGACCGTCGCGCCGCCCCGGTTCGGGGCCTGACACCACCACGGCACGGCCGGTGTGACAGCGTGACCGGATGAGTTCCGCGCCGGTCGACGTCGACCTCGCCCTCGTCGGCGGGGGCGGCGCCGCCTCGCTGGTGCTGGCCGCGTTGGCCCGGCACGGCGTCCGCGACCTGCGGATCGCCGTCGTCGACCCGGTGCACCGGCGCGGCCAGGACCGCACCTGGGCGTTCTGGGACGAGCCCGGCAACGACCTGGACGAGCTGCTGACGGCGAGCTGGACGCAGGTCGAGGTGGTCACGCCCGGCACGCACCGCACCCTGGACCTGGCCCCCCTGCGGTACGCGATGCTGCGCTCCGGCCCGATCTACGACCGGGCCGCCGAGGCGGAACGGCGTCTCGGGGTACGCCGGATCGTCGCCGGTGCCGAGGAGGTGCACGACGACGGTGACCGGGTGGTGGTGCGTACCGGCGACGGTCCGCTGTGCGCCGCCTGGGTGCTGGACTCCCGGCCCCGGCCACCGCGACGACCCGGTCGGACGAACTGGTTGCAGCACTTCCGTGGCTGGTGGCTGGCGGCGGATCGGCCGGTGTTCGACCCGGAACGGGCCGTGCTGATGGACTTCCGCACCCCGCAGCCGGCGCGGGGCGTCTCGTTCGGCTACGTGTTGCCGGTCGACAGCCGGTACGCGCTCGTCGAGTACACCGAGTTCGGACCGGACCTGCTCACCTCGGCGGCGTACGACACGGCGCTGCACGGCTATCGGGACCTGCTCGGGCTCGACCCGGCCCGGCTCACGGTGACCGAGGTGGAGAACGGCGTCATCCCGATGACCGACGGGCCGTTCGTGGCCCGCCCCTCGCCCCGGGTGGTCCGGCTCGGCACCGCCGGCGGCGCCACCCGACCGTCGACCGGTTTCACCTTCTCCGCCATGCACCGGCAGGCCGAGCAGGTGGCCCGGGCGGTGGCCGCCGGGCGGGACCCGGTGCCGGCGTCCGCGTACCCGCCTCGGCACCGCTGGATGGACGCGGTGGCGTTGCGGGCCCTGGACCGGGACCTGGTCGGTGGTCCGGAGTTCTTCGGTCGGCTGTTCGACCGTAACCCGGCGTCACGGGTGCTGCGGTTCCTCGACGGCTGCACCACCCGCGCCGAGGATCTGGCGGTGATGCGCTCCACCCGGACGCTGCCGATGGTGACCGCCGGCGTGGCCGACGCGGCCGGTCGGCTCCGCGACCGGATCGCGCCGGGGCGCCGTCCGGCCTGGACGGTCCCGCCCGCCGTGGTCGGACCGTCGGACGCGGAGGCCCCGCCGCACTGACCCGCCCGGTCGCGCCGACGTCCCGCCGCGCTCGCCCGCCCGGTGGCGCCCACGTCTCGCCGCGCTCAGCCGCCGCGCGGGTGCCTGTCGACCGGGGTGCCGGGCCCGGCCGCCGGGCAAGCCTTCGGTAGGTTTGCCCCATGGTGGACGAGGCGGCCGGTCGGGTGGTGCGGATCTGGACCGACGGCGCGTGCAGCGGCAATCCCGGCCCGGGCGGCTGGGGTGTCCTGCTGCGCTACGGTTCCCACGAGCGGGAGCTCTGCGGTGGTGAGGCGACGCCGACCACCAACAACCGGATGGAGCTGATGGCCGCCATCGAGGCCCTGGAGAGCCTGACCCGGCCGGTCACCGTCGAGCTGCACACCGACAGCACGTACGTCCGCAACGGCATCACCAGTTGGCTGGCCTCGTGGAAGCGCAACGGCTGGCGGACCGCGGCGAAGCAACCGGTGAAGAACGCCGACCTGTGGCAGCGGCTGGAGGCGGCCTGCGCCCGGCACCAGGTCACCTGGCTGTGGGTCAAGGGCCACAACGGGCACCCGGAGAACGAGCGGGCCGACGCGCTGGCCAACCAGGGGATGACCGAGGCGCGGGCGGCCGTCGCCGCGGCCCGCCGCTAGCGTCGCCTCGGCCGGCGGCCCGCCGGACGAGGGGTCAGCGACAGCGCCGACCAGTGCGCCGGTCGGGTCACCCGATCCGGCAGCCGGGTCAGTTTGTCGCCGCGCGCGGCGTCGACCTGTGACTGGTGCAGGAACAGCGCACCGGTCAGGTCGGCTCCGTCCAGCGCCGCCCCGCGCAGGTCCGCGCCGGTCAGGTCGGCCCGGGTCAGGTCCACCCCGCGCAGGTCGGCGCCGATCAGCACCGCGCCGCGCAGGTTCGCCCCCCGCAGGTCGGTCCGGCGCAGGTCGCGGCCGACCAGCACGGCGCCACGCCGGTCCGCGCCCGGTGCGCCGCCACGGGCCCGAGCCAGGTCGCCGGTACGCGACAGCAGCCGGTTGACCTCCCCCCGGTGCGTCTCGACGTCGACGGCCAGCAGCTCCTGCGGGCTGCCCCCGGCGAGCCGATCGGTCTCGGCGAGCGCGGCGGCCAGCTCCTCGCGCAGCGCGGCGGGTGGCCGCAGGGCCAACGCCTCGGTGAGGTACCAGAGCAGCTCGTGCAGCGGACGCATCACCGCGAAGACGTCGAACATCAGCGGTGCGGTCTCCGGGGCGGCCCGCCAGTCCCGGCCGCCGAAGGTCTCCTGCGCGACACGCTGGCCGGCCCCGTGGCAGTCGAAGACCGTGCAGCCCGGGAAGCCACGAGCACGCAGGTCGACGTGGATGTCGCAGGCGAAGTCGGTCCGCAGGTGGCGGCAGGGCTGCCCGGCGGGCTTGTCGACCGCGAAGTCGGCCGACGCGGCGAACGCCGGGGCCACGCAGCAGAGCCCGAAGCATCGCGCACAGTCGGCCCGCAGCCGGTCGTCCGCGCCGCTGCGGTGCGTCTCCCCGTCCGCTCCGGCCGACCCCGTGGACTGTGACACCCGACCTCCCCGCCTCGTCCGACAGCACGATTGTCCCCGCCCCTGTCGGTCGCTCCGTCACCGCATGGCGTCCGCCGGAGCGGGGACGACGTGCGAGGATGCCTGCCGGTGCCGACGGGGGAGGGACGACGGATGGAGATCGGGGTACGGCGGCTGGCGGCCGGCGAGGTGGCCGAGGCGGCGCAGACGCTGGCCGACGCGTTCGACGGGTACCCGTGGACCGCCTGGACGGTGGCGGCGGACCGGCACCGGGAGCGGCTGACCGAGCTGTTCGCCCTCACCGTCGAAGCGGTGGGCCTGCCGTACGGCGACGTGTGGGCGGCGGCCGAACCGGCCGGTCGGATCGTCGCGGTCGCGGTGTGGCTGGGACCGGACCGGCCGGTACCGGACCAGATCTGGGCCGACCTCGCCGCCCGGAACGCGGAGCTGGCCGGCGACCGGCACGAGGCCGCCGTGACCGCCGAGGCCGCGTGTGCCCCACTTCGCACCGCGGACCCGGCGTACCTGCTGGCCACCGTCGGCGTGCGCCGCGACCGGTGGGGCAGCGGTCTCGGCTCCCGGGTGCTCGGGCCGGGGCTGGCCGACGCGGCGCGCGCGCACCTCCCGGTGGTGCTGGAGACCTCGTCGGAGAGCAACGTCGGCTTCTACCGGCGGCTCGGTTTCCTGGTCACCGGTGAGGTGCGGGTGCCCGACGGCGGCCCCCGGGTGTGGGGGATGCGCCGGGCACCCGCAGCCTGACGGGGACGGCCCCGCCGCCGGTCAGTGCGCGCCCAGGCGGGCGATCGGCTCGACCAGCTCCCGCTCCTCGTACGCCAGGTGCGACAGCAACGTGTCGCTGAGCAGGTCGACGGCGGCGCGCAGCTCGGCCATCCCGTCCGGGGTGGCGACGAACGCGACAAGTGCCCGGTCGACACCTTCCAGCACGTCGTGGATGGCGTGGTGCTCCGCCTCCAACCGGTCGATCACCGGCGTGAGTCGCGGGTCGGTGCGGCGCAGGTGCGGGAAGAGCGCACGGTCCTCGAGGGTGTGGTGCGTGGTCACCACCCGGCAGTAGGACTCGCAGTAGGTGCCCAGCGTCCACTTGTTCTGCCGCATGGTCATGGTGTTGATGTGGGACCGGGCGGTGCCCACGTCGACCAGCCCGGCCGCGACCTGCTCGATCAGGTCCTGGATCTGGGCCAGCTCGCTGCGCAGGCCGTCGTGCACGTCGATCAGGTGCTGGGCGCCGGCCTGCTCGTGTGCCGTGTAGGTGCGCGTCGGGTCCGGTGCCGGGCCGGTGGGGCGGGCCGACTCGTCCCAGACCCGGACGTCGCTGCGGCGTACGCCGTCGTCGGGTGTGGGCACCACGGCGAAGGCGCTCGACCCGAGCACGGCCCGGGGGCGCGCCGGCCGGGCGGTCCGTGTGGCGGTGGTCGGGGTCGTCTCACCCGGCGGCGAGTCGGCCGGCGCGGGCGTGCCGCCACCGCGACCGGAGGCGCGCTCGGCGGCGACCAGCTCCCGGGTGGCCGGCGCCACCTCGGCCGCGAACCGCCGCAGATCGTCCGGGTCGTCGGTGCCGAGGATGAAGGTGCTGACGCCGTCGGTCAGGGCGAGGTCGGCGAGCTCCTCGGCCCACTGCTCGGCCGGGCCGTCCAGCGGCCCGCGACCGGTCGCCGCGAACCGCCCGTTGACGTTGAGCAGCCGTCGTACGTCGCCCGGCGACCGGCCGGCCTCGGTGGCCGCGTCGTCGATGATCGTGTTCCCCTTGGCCAGGTCCCCGGGTTGCAGGTAGGCCAGCGAGGGCAACCAGCCGTCGGCCCGCCGCCCGGTCAGCGCGAGCATCCGGGGCTTGTACGCGCCGAGCCAGATGCCGACGTCGTGGGCGGGCGCCGGACCGCGTTTGGCGCCGACCGCCCGGTGGAACTCGCCGTCGACCCGGACACCGCCACGGGCGTCGGCGTCCCATATCTGGCGGATGATCTCGATCGCCTCCTCCAGGGCCCGGACGCCCTGGCCCGGGGTCAGACGTCGACCACCCATCGCCTCGATGGCGTCCCAGAACGCCCCGGCACCCAGCCCGAGTTCGATCCGACCGGCGCTGAGCAGGTCGAGGGAGGCGACGCTGCGGGCGAGCACGGCGGGCGGTCGCAGCGGCAGGTTCGTCACGTTGGCGGCCAGCCGCACCCGTTCGGTACGCGCGGCGACGAAGCTGAGCAGCGTCCAGGTGTCCAGGAAGGCCGGCTGGTAGGGGTGGTCCTGGAAGGTCACCAGGTCCAGCCCGACCTGCTCGGAGAGCATGGCCAGGCCGACCGGCCCGGCCGGGTCGGCGTTGCCGGGCGTCAGGAACGACCCGAAGGTCAGGGGGTGCCCGTAGTCGCTCATGTCTGCCTTCCTTCCCGTTCACGAGGCGATCACCCCGTGCCACAGATGTTATTGCGAACAGAACATCTTTGCTAAATAAAATCTGTGATCTGGGTTAATCTGTGGGCATGACCGGTCCGCAGGCCAGTGATCCCCGCACCGACCCGATCACCGACGACCTCGGGTGGATGCTCGGCGTCGTCTTCCGGGCCTACATCCGCGCGGCCGACCACGTCGCCGGTGACCTGCCCGGCGGCCCGCGCGGCTATCAGGTGCTCGTCGCCGCCGACCGGGAGCCCGCCCGCAACCAGGGAGCCGTCGCCGAGGAGTTGGGCATCGACCGCACCGTCCTGACGTACCTGATCGACGACCTGGAGCGCGACGGGCTGGTGGTGCGTCGTCCCGACCCCGCCGACCGTCGCAGCCGCCTGGTCACCCTCACCGACGCCGGACGCGACGCGGCCCGACGTCGGCGCGAGGCACTGGCGGGTGTCGAGACGCGACTGCTCCAGGCGCTCACCCCCGCGCAGCGCGGCGAACTGCGGGACCTGCTCAGGCAGGTGGCCTGCGCGGCGCAGGCCGACGACCCGCTGGTGGACCTGTGCCAGGCGGTCGAGGCGGCAGCCGACGACCCGTCCGCCCGCCGACGCCGTCGCGGGACCACGCCCGGCGGCCGATCCGCATAGCGTCACGTCGTGCGGATCACCAAGTACACCCACTCCTGCAGCGCTGCCCGCAAGCCCGCCGGATCAACCCGACGTCGACCCGGGGGTGCCGGCCAGGCGATCGTCGGCCGCCCGCTGACCATCCTCGTCGCCGACCGACTCGCAGACCGCCGACGCGTCGATCCAGTGTCGGCGGGCGATGTCGTGGCGTTCCCGTGCGGCCTCCGCGTCGCCCAGGTGCAACAGCGTCCGCCCCAACCCGGCGTCGACCCGGCCCCCCTCGCGCAACCGCAGGCTCTCGGTCAGCCACGCCGACGCCTGGTCGGCCTGGCCCGGTGTGGTGCCGAGCAGCGCCGCCCCCGCGTTGAGCAGCGCCGCCGCCCGGTTGGTCGGATCGCCGACCGTCTCGTACTCGCGCAGCGCGGCCCGCCACGCCTGGGCCGCGTCCAGGTACTCGCCCATCGCGGCGTGCACCAGGACGAGGTTGGTCAGCGCCGCCGCGTAGCCGCGCGAGTCGCCCAGCGAGCGGAACGTGTTCGCCGCCCGCACCAGCAGGTCGTGGGCGGTCTCCCGGTCGCCGCGCGCCAGCCGTGCCGCACCCAACCCCAGGTCGCTGAGGGCCTGCCCGGCGCGGTCACCGCCGGCCCGGTGCCGACGGGACAACTCCAGATGGGCGACGGCCTCGTCCAGCCGCCCCAGGTCCAGCAGGGCAAGACCGAGGTTCATCCGGGCCTGGGCGGTGTCCCGGCGTCCCTGCGCGGTCACCGCCAGGCTCAGCTCGGCCATCGCGCCGTGCGGGTCGTGCCGGTGCCGCAGCACCACGCCCAGTTGGTTGTGGGCCCAACCGGCGATCTCCGGTCGCTGCCGGGCGGTCGGGTTGGCCAGCACCGTCCGGCACAGGTCCTCCCACTCGTCGCGCCGCTCGGCATGGGCGAGCCAACCGCACGACGCCACCGCCAACCGGAACCACCAGCCCCGGACCCGCCGGGGCAGCGCCTCCACCGCGCCGGCCGGCACCTTGACCACGGCCAGCAGCAGGTCCTGATGCAGGGTGAACCAGTCGTACGGGTCGACGGTGGGCAACCGCCGGTCCGCCTCCGCCGGGCCGGTCGCCGCCAGCCCGGTCACCTGCCGTTCGGCCCGGCGGGCCAGGTGCCGGGTCAGCCGCGCCTGGGCGTTCACCCGGCGGCGCACCGGCACCGTCGCCCGCAGGTGCATCCGGGCGTACGGGGCGAGCAGGTCCCGTACCTCGTACCGGTCGCCGGGCGCGGCGGCCACGAAGGCGCCGTCGGCCAGCTCGTCGATCAGCGCGGCGACCCGGTCCGGGCGGCGTCGGGCCAGCGCGGCGATGCTCGACCGGTCCAACGGCACCGGGCTGAGCGCCATCAGCCGCCACAGCCGCCGCGCCTCGTCGCCGAGCGCGTGGTACGCGGTGTCCTGCGCGACGACCAGCTCGGCCATCGGCGAGAAGTCGACCCGCTGGTGCGGCGGTGTGTCGGCGGCACGGCGCAGCGCGCGCAGCACGTCGGCGTGTCGCCAGCCGTGGTTGGTGGTCTGTCGACCCAGTGCGGTCACGGCACGGGGCTGGCGGCCGCACAGCGCCACGATCGCGTGGACGTCGGGGTCCAGGCGCGGGTCGTCGCGGGGCGGTCGGTGCGCCCCGGCGGCGGCGACGGCGAACATCTCCACCGCGTCCTGTGCGGTGGGCTCCTCCAGCCCGTAGGGGGCCACCCCGTTGAGCGCGGCGAGCCGTCCGGTGCCGGCCAGCAGGAGCTGGCAGACCCGGGTGGTCGGCGGCAGCAGCGCGCGGACCTGAGCCGGGCTGTCCACGTTGTCCAGCACCAGCAGGACCTTGCGGCCGTCGACCTGGCCGCGCAGCGCGTCCGCGGCGTCGGCGAGGTCGTCGGCGCGTCCCGAGTCCGGTGGAGCGGTGCCGAGGATGCGGGCCAACGCGGTGAGGACCTCCCGGGGCGACCGCGCCCGGCCACCTCGGCGCAGGTCGAGGTAGTACTGCCCGTCGGGGAACCGGTCCTTGCACAGGTCGGCGGCCCTGATCGCGCACCAGGAGGTGCCGATGCCCCGCCGACCCACCACCGCCACCGCGTGCTTGGGGTCGAGCAGCGCGACCACCGCCTCCGCCTGTCCGGGGCGTCCGGTGAACCCGCCCGACCGGGGCAGGGTGGGGGCGTTGACGGTCGACGGGGTGACGGCGTGGTCGTCGGCCGGCGTCGGCGTCCGTTGCCGACGTCGCCACTCCACCAGGAAGGAGGCGGCCACGCCGAGCGCCGCCAGACCCAGGCTGGCCGAGCCGAGGGCGGTGACGGACAACTCGGAGAGCAGGTTGCCGGTGATGTTGCCGAGCAGCGCGCTGACCCCGGCGCCGAGCACCCCGCCGAGGGCCAGCAGCACGCTGAGCAGGCGAGGTCGCCGGGTGGGCCGGCTCGGGCCGGTCACCGTACGCCTCCGGCGACCAGTCCGGCGACGATGTGTCGACGGCCCAGCACGAACACCAGCACCGGCAGGATCGAGGCGAGCACCGATCCGGCCGAGAGCGTGCCGCTGGCGGTCACGAAACCCCGGGTCTGCTCGGCCAGGAACCAGCCGAGCGGGGTGGCGTCCGGGCCGCTGAACAGCAGACCCACCACCAGGTCGTTCCACACCTGGACGAACTCCAGCACGGCCACCGCCACCACGGCGGTGCGGTGGTGGCGGGCCAGCCGTCGCAGCGTGTCCCACAGGTGACGCCCGCCGAGGTGGGCGGCCCGGACCTGGTCGGCGGGCAGATCGGCGAAGGCGTTGCGCAGCACCAGCACAGCGAACGGAACCCCCAGCGCGATGTGCACCAGCGCCAGTCCGCGTGCGGTGCCGGAGGATTGCGCCACCCCGAGCACCTCGTTGATCGGCCCCGCGACGACCTGCACCGGGACCACCGCGGCGGCCAGCAGCACCAGTCCGACGGCCTGGGCGGGCGGCCCGGCCAGCCAGGCCAGCGGGTACGCGGCCAGCAGTGCCACGCAGAGCACGACGGCGGTGACGACCAGGGCCAGCACCAGCGTGAAGCCCAGGCTGCGCCACAGGCCCGCCCCGCCGAGCACCGCCCGGTACGAGTCGAGACCCGGTGGCCCGGACCACCAGGCGTCGGTGGCCGCCCGCACCGGGCTCTGCAACGAGGTGGCCGCGAGTACCCCGAGCGGCAGCAGCCACGCCACGGCGGCCCCCGCGGCGAGCAGGCGGACCAGTCGTCGCTGCGGGGGCGCGGGGGCGGGTGCGGCCGGCTGCGGTGGCGGGGGCCACGCCTGCCGGATGAACATCGCCACCACGAGCATGCCGGCGGTCACCGCGACCAGCCAGATCACCCCCAGGGCGGCGCCCTGCCCGGTGGTCGTCGCCCCGGACGTCTGCCAGATCCGCAGCGCCAGCACCGACGCCTCGTCCCGGACCGAGCCTGGCGTCATCACCAGGATCAGGTCGAAGGTGCGGCTGGTGCCGACGGCGACCAGGGCGAAGACCACCGCCACCGTACGCAGCATCAACGGTCGCCACTGGGCGTCCCAGAACACGTCGCGCCGGGAGCCGCCGAAGGCGCGTACCGCGTCGACCAGGTCGGCGGGCACGGTGTCGAGTGCGGCCCGGAACACCAGCACGGCCAGCCCGACCCAGGCCCACACGAACGCCGACATCACCGCCACCGTCACCAGCCGTGGTCCGAGCAGGTGCGGCACCTGCTCGGGTGTGCCGGTCAGCCGGGCCAGCAGCAGGGTGACCGGACCCCGCTGTGGGTCCGGGTCGTAGAGCAGCCGGAACGTGACCCCGGTGACCACCAGCGGCAACGCGGTCGGCACCACCAGGATGAACCGGACCAGCCAGCCCTCCTGGGACCGGCGCGAGGCGGCGGCGAGCAGGTACCCCAGGACGGTGACCACGGTCGGCACCAGCAGCGCCCAGAGCACGGTCCGGCCTACCGCGGCACCGGCACCGGGCGCGGTGAGGGCGGCCCGGTAGTGCTCGGCGCCCACCCACCGCCCGTCGGTGGTGACGCTGGCCTGCACCGTCCGCAGCACCGGCCAGGCCAGCAGCCCACCGAGCAGGAGCCCGGCCGGGGCGAGCAGCGCCCAGGTGGCGCCGGTCGCCGGGTACGCGCGCCCGCGCCGGGGCGGTCCCACGTCGTCGAGCAGGGCGAGTTGACCGAGCAGGGGTTCCCGGCTCATCGTCCGCTCCTCGCCGCCCGGGCCGCCGCGGCGAGCTGACCGGTGGCCCGCCGGACCGCCTCCCGGGCGGCCACCCCGTCGGTCACGTCCATGAAGAAGTCCTGCATGATGCGCCAGATCCCGACGCCGTCGGTGCCGGTGAAGGTGCCCGGCAGCCGGTCCGAGAGGTCGTAGCGCAGCGCCTCGACGGCCTGGAACTCCGCCGCCAGCCGCCGACGCAGCGGGTCGCGGTAGCGGTTCACCGGCACCACCAGGTTGGGGGAGAGGTAGCCGCCGGCCTCCAGCCAGGGCCGGAACGCCGCCGCGTCGCTGAGCCAGCGCACCAGCTCCACCCCGGAGGTCGAGCCGGCGAAGGCGACCGCCGCGTCGCCGCCGACGACCAGCGGCTGGTCGGCCACCCGCGAACCGGGGAACCGGAAGGTGACCAGCGGCTCGGTGCCGCGCCGGAAGCGGGCGGCCACGCCGTCGACGAAGTCGGCCTCGAACACCATGACGGCGGCCCGGTGGTGCGCCACCTGGATCACCGACTCCTCGAACTGGGTGAGCAGGGCGCGTCGACCGCCGCCGGGGAACGCGCCGTCGACGCTCCACAGCTCGGCGAGCCGGTCGAGGGCGTCGCGTACCGGCCGGTCCTGCCAGTCGGCCTCGCCCCGGGCCAGCGCCTCGTAGCGGCCGGGAGTGGCGATGTCGGCGAGGGAGTTCTCGAACCAGTCGGTGAGCACCCACCCGTCGGCGGCACCGATCGCCAGCGGGGCCGGGCCTTCGGCGGCCCGGTGCCGTGCCCCGAGCCGACGGGTCGTTTCGACCAGCGCGTCCCAGGTGCGGGGCGGCTCTGCCAGCGTCGACGGGAAGTGCCAGAACAGCGACTTGTGCGCCGCCTTGATCCACAGGCCGTACCGGTGCCCGTCGACGGTGAGCAGGTCGGCCATCCCGGTCGGCGCCAGGTAGCTGCTGGCCGGGGCGACCCGGTCGAGCCACCCCCGGCGGGCGTACTCGACGATCAGCCCCGGCCGGGGCAGGATCGCCACGTCGGGGCTGGTGCCGGCGAGCATCCGGGCGGTCAGGAAGGCGTCGATGTCGTTGCCCACCCCGATCACCCGGACCGGGTCGGGGAAGCCGTCGACCACCTCGCGGAACCGGGCCAGCTCGCTGCCGCTCCACACCACCGCCACCTGCACCGGGCGGGGGCCTCGCGCGCAGCCGGCGGCCCCGGCCACGGTCGCCGTCACGGCGGCCCGCAGCAGGGTACGGCGGCGCAGCCGCCCGGCCGGGTTCACGCCGGTGCCTCGTCGGCGGCCCCCACCCGGACCCGTGCGGACACCTCGGTCAGCACCTCGGGGTGCCCCGTGCAGAGCAGCACGGTCACGCCGGGGGAGTCCGGTGGGGACAGCCGGTCGAGCAGCGGGGTGAGGCGCACCCCGTCGACCGGGGTGGGCAGGTCGACCACCAGCACCTCGGGCAGACACGCCATGGCCCGCGCGAGGGCGACCCGGAACCGCTGCGCCTCCGAGACCTGGTGCGGGCGCAGCCCCAGAGTCGGGGCGAGTTCGAGCCGCCTGACCAGGGTGGACGCCCAGTCGTCGGCGACGTCGTGCACCCGCTGGCGGCGGCGCTGACCGTAGGAGATGTTGCCGGCGACGGTCAGGTGCGGCAGCAGGGCGCCGCCGGCCGGCACGTACCCGATGCGCCGACGCGGCGGCGGCAGATCGGTGACGTCCCGCTCGCCGACCAGGATCCGGCCGCTGATCGGCGTGACCAGGCCGACCACCACCCGGGCCAGGGCGGTGCCCACGCCGGGCTCGGCGACCAGCGCCGTCGTCGTCCCGATCGGCACCTCGACGTCGAGCGGTGGGACGTCCGGCACGGCGACGAGGTCCTGCGTGCGTAACGTGACCATCACCTCCGGACTACCGTCGCCGTTCAGAGTGACACAGGTCGACCACGCACGGTGTCCCCGGCGGTCCACGGTGGAACCGCATCACCGACGGGCTACCGTCGCTGTCGTGACGGACCCGACCCCACTGGCCTCCGGCCGGGAAGCCGACGTGTTCGCGCTGGACTCCGCGCGCGTGCTGCGCCGCTACCGGGACGGCGGCGACGTGACCGTCGAGGCCCGGTTCATGGCCCACCTGTACGCGGCCGGCTTCCCGGTGCCCCGGGTGCACCACGCCGACGGCACCGACCTGGTGATGCGGCGGGTGTCCGGCCCGACCATGCTGCACGCCCTGCTCACCGGCGGGATCGACGTCGAGGCGGCCGCCGCGGTCCTGGCCGACCTGCACCGCCGCCTGCACGCCGTCGCGCCGCTACCCGAGGCGGACGAGGGGGAGCGGATCCTGCACCTGGACCTGCATCCGGACAACGTCGTCCTCGACCCGTCCGGACCGGTGCTGATCGACTGGCGCAACGTGCGGCACGGCGCGCCGGGGCTGGACGTGGCGATGACCGCCCTGATCCTCGCCCAGGTCGCCGTGGACCGGGACCAGCCGGTGGCCACCGAGGCGGGGGACCTGCTGCACGCCTACCTGCGCGCGATCCACGGTCACGCCGTACCGCTGGTCGACGCGGCCGTGGCGCGACGCCGCGCCGACCCCACCCAGAGCGCCGACGAACGGGCCCTGCTCGTCCCGGCAGCGACCCTGCTCGCCGCTGCCGGACGGTAGCCGACCAGCGGCACCCGGGGCCGGGCACGCCGCCCGGTAGGGTCCGGGGCACCAGCAGGCCAGCGGGAGGCGAGCCGATGTCCGACCATGTCGACGTGCTCATCGTGGGCGCCGGGCTCTCCGGCATCGGCGCCGCCTGCCACCTGCGCCGTCGCTGTCCGGACAAGACGTACGCCGTGCTGGAGGCCCGCGACGACCTCGGCGGCACCTGGGACCTGTTTCGTTACCCCGGGGTGCGCTCGGACTCCGACATGTTCACCCTCGGCTACTCCTTCGCGCCGTGGACCGCCCCGACGGCGATCGCCGAGGGCCGCACCATCCTCGACTACCTGCGGCGCACCGCTGACGCATACGACGTGACCCGGCACATCCGCTTCCGGCACCGGGTCGTCCGCGCCGAGTGGGACAGCGAGCATGCTCGCTGGACGGTGCACGTGCAGCGCGCCGACACCGCCGACACCACGGTGCTCACCTGCGACTTCCTGTACGCCTGCACCGGCTACTACCGCTACGACGCCGGACACGCCCCGCACTTCCCGGGGCAGGAGCGGTTCGCCGGGCGGATCGTGCACCCGCAGCACTGGCCGGCCGACCTCGACCACTCGGGTCGTACCGTGGTGGTGATCGGCAGCGGCGCCACCGCCGTCACGCTGGTCCCGGCGCTGGCGCGGCGGGCCGCCCACGTGACCATGCTGCAACGGTCCCCGACGTACGTGCTGGCGCTGCCCGCCCGCGACGCGTTCGCCGACACGCTGCGACGACGCCTGCCCGCCCGCCTGGCGTACCCGCTGATCCGGTCGAAGAACGTGCTGGCCACCGCCGCCACCTACCAGCTCAGCCGGCGTGCGCCCGGGCTGGTCCGCGCGCTGCTGCGGCGGGCCGTGACCCGACGGCTGCCGGCCGGGTACGACGTCGACCGCCACTTCACACCCCGCTACGACCCGTGGGACCAGCGGCTCTGCGTGGTGCCCGACGGGGACCTGTTCGACGCCCTGTCCGCCGGGCGGGCCAGCGTGGTGACCGACACCGTCGAGACGTTCACCGCGCACGGCGTCCGGCTCACCGGCGGCGCGGAACTGGCGGCCGACGTGGTGGTCACCGCCACCGGGCTCGACCTGCTCGCGCTCGGCGGCATGACGCTGCGGGTCGACGGCGCCGACGTGGACCTGCCGGCCACCGTCGCCTACAAGGGCATGATGCTCTCCGGCGTGCCGAACTTCGCCATGACGCTCGGCTACACCAACGCCTCCTGGACGCTCAAGTCCGACCTGGTCGCCGAGTACGTGTGCCGGCTGCTGCGCCACCTGGACCGCACCGGGAGCCGGGTGGTCACCCCGCTCGCCCCGCCCGATGGGCGGCGGGCGCCGCTGATCGACCTGACCTCCGGGTACGTCCGCCGTAGCCTGGCGCACCTGCCGTCGCAGGGGCACCGCCCACCCTGGCGGCTGCACCAGAACTATCCGCGTGACCTGCTGATGCTGCGCTACGGGCGGGTCACCGACGCCGGGGTCCGCTTCGACGCGGCGGGCGCGCCACGGGGGAGTGCCGTCGATGCGTAGGTTCGACTTCACCGACGGCACCGCCGTGGTGACCGGCGCGGCCGGTGGCATCGGGGCGGCGCTGGCCCACGGCCTGGCCCGGCGCGGCGCGGCACTGGTCCTGCTGGACCGCGACGCCGCCGGGCTCGACGCGGTGGCCGACGCCGTCCGCGCCGCACACCCCGGACGGGCGGTCGACACGTACGTGGTGGACCTGGCCGACGCGGCGGCCACCGGGGTGGTCGCCGGACAGGTCCGGGACCGGCATCCGGCGATCCGACTGCTGGTCAACAACGCCGGGGTGGCGCTCGGCGGGCGCTTCGACGAGGTGACCTTCGACGAGTTCAGCTGGGTGATGGAGGTCAACTTCCGGGCCGTGGCGCAGCTGACCCACGCCCTGCTGCCGGCGCTGAAGGCCGCGCCCGGGGCGCACCTGGTCACCGTCTCCAGTCTCTTCGGCCTGATCGCCCCGCCCGGGCAGGTCGCCTACGCGGCCAGCAAGTTCGCCGTGCGCGGCTTCACCGAGGCGCTGCGCCACGAACTCGCCGCCGATGGCATCGGCGTGACCTGCGTGCACCCCGGTGGCATCCGCACCCGCATCGCCCGCGACGCCCGGGTGGGCAGCGGCGTCGACCGGGCCGAGTACGAGGTGGGTCGGCAGCGGTTCGAGCGACTGCTCACCATCGCCCCGCAGACCGCCGCCGAGGCGGTGTTGCGTGGCGTGGCCCGCCGCCGGGGTCGGGTCCTGATCGGCTGGTCGGCCCGGCTGCCGGACCTGATGGCCCGGGTCGCGCCGGTCGGTCACGGCCGCCTGCTGACCGCCCTCAAAAACCGCAGCCGGGTACGCCGCCCGCACTAGCCTGGCCACCGGGTCATCGGGACCGGGGCGGCTCAGCCACACCACAGGTGCGTCGCGTGCCGACACGGGGCGCGAAGCCCGCACCGGTCACCCCGATCGCATCGACGCCCATGGTCGGACAGATGATAGATACATGACGCATCCCTCGGTGGTCGGCCGCACCGCCGCGCCGTCCGCCGCCGAACGGGCCTACCGCCACCTGAAACGCGCCATCCTGGAGCAGTTGCACCCCGGCGGTGCCCTGGTCAGCGAGGGCGAGATCGCCGAGGCGACCGGCGTGTCCCGGACCCCGGTCCGGGAGGCGCTGCTGCGCCTGGAGACCGAAGGGCTGGTCCGCCTCTATCCCAAGCGGGGCGCGTTGATCCTGCCGGTGTCCGCCCGCGAGATCGCCGACGTGGTGGAGGCCCGTCGACTGGTCGAGGTGCACGCCGCCGAGCGGATCTGGCCCCGACGCGCCGAGATCCGTGACCGGTTGGCCGAACGGCTCGCCGAGATGCGCGTCGCGCACGCCGCCGGTGACCTGACCGCCCTGATGGCCGCCGACCGGGCGTTCCACGCCACCGTGGTCGACGCCGCCGGCAACGAGATCCTCGCCGAGCTGTACCAACGGCTGCGGGACCGGCAGGTCCGCATGGGCGAGGCGAGCTTCCGGCTCTCGCCCCGCTGGGCCGAGGCGGCCCTGACCGAGCACGCCGCACAACTCGCCGCCCTCGACGGCGACGACCCGCAGGCGTGGGTGGCCGCCGTGGCCGCGCACATCGACACCTCCGCACGCGTGTTCCTGGGTCCCCGGTGATGGCGCCGCACACCGGTACCTCCTCGTGAGCGCGTCCAGCGTCGGGCCGGCCCCACTGCCGGCGCCCCCCGGACGGGCCGTGCTGGTCTGGGCGGTGGCGCTCAGCGCGTACATCGCGTCGATCTTCCACCGCACCTCCCTCGGCGTGACCGGGGTGGAGGCGGCGCAACGCTTCGACATCAGCGCCGCCACCCTGGCCACCCTCACCGTCGCCCAACTCGCCGTGTACGCGGTGATGCAGGTGCCGGTCGGGATGCTCCTCGACCGGTACGGCTCGCGCCGGCTCCTGATCACCGGCGGCGTCCTGATGGTCGCCGGTCAGCTCGCCTTCGCCCTGGTCACCGACGTACGCCTGGCCGTGGCGGCCCGCGTCCTGATCGGTCTCGGCGACGCGATGAGCTTCATCAGCGTGCTGCGCCTGATCGCGTTCTGGTTCCCGGGCCGCCGCAACCCGCTGCTGGTCCAGTTGACCGGGACGCTCGGCCAGCTCGGCGCGGTCCTCGCCGCCGTACCGCTGGTGACGCTGCTGCACCACACCGGCTGGACCACCGCCTTCCTCACCGCCGCCGGCGGCGGCGCGGCCGTGCTGCTGGTGACGGTCGCCGCCGTCCGGGACACCCCGCACCGGCCCGCCGTACCCACCCCCGCCTCCGGCGGTGGGCGGCTCGCCGCCGCCTGGGCGCACCCGGGCACCCGGCTCGGGCTCTGGACCCACTTCGTCACCCAGTTCTCCGGCACCGTCTTCGCCCTGCTCTGGGGCTTCCCGTTCCTGGTGCAGGGGCAGGGCCTCAGCCCGACCGCCGCCGCCTCCCTGCTCACCGTCCTGACGTTGGGCATGCTGCTGACCGCGCCGCTGGTCGCGCATCTGTGCGCCCGCCACCCGCAGCACCGCTCGGTGCTGGTCTTCACCGTCGTCGGCGTCACCGCCACCGTCTGGACGGTGCTGCTCGCCTGGCCGGGCCGGGCACCCGGCTGGCTGCTCGTCACGCTGGTGCTGGTGCTGGCCCTCAGCGGCCCCGGCTCGATGATCGGCCTCGACTACGCCCGGACCTTCAACCCGGTCAGCCGCCTCGGCAGCGCCGCCGGGATCGTCAACGTCGGCGGCTTCGTCGCCTCGATCACGCTGGTGCTCACCGTCGGGGTGGTGTTGGACCTGGTCACCCCGGCGGGCCAGGCCGCCCCCGACCTGACCGCGTACCGCTGGGCCTTCTCGGCGCAGTACGTGCTCTGGGCGCTCGGCGTGGTGCAGGTGCTGCGCTGGCGCAACGCCGCCCGCCGCGACCAGGGCGGGCACCGACCGGCGGCGACCCGCGCCGAAGCTGTGCCCAGCCGCCCGCCCGCAGGTAGGTTCGCCAGCGGGAGTGACCGCGCGCGTCGCCGCCCCACCGGCGACGTCGCGGCGCAACGGCGGCGGCGCTTCGCGTCGGTGCGGACGAGGAGGAGAGCGTGAGCCAGCAGGTCAAGGGAGTCATCTCGCGGAGCAAGGGCGCGCCCGTCGAGGTCACCGACATCGTCGTACCCGACCCGGGGCCCGGCGAGGCGGTGGTACGCGTGCAGTCCTGCGGGGTCTGCCACACCGACCTGCACTACCGCGAGGGCGGCATCAACGACGACTACCCGTTCCTGCTCGGCCACGAGGCGGCGGGCATCGTCGAACAGGTCGGTGCCGGAGTCGACGCGGTCGCGCCGGGCGATTTCGTGATCCTCAACTGGCGGGCCGTCTGCGGCGTGTGCCGGGCCTGCCGACGGGGTCGCCCCTGGTACTGCTTCGCCACCCACAACGCCGCCCAGAAGATGACCCTGGTCGACGGCACCGAACTCGCCCCGGCCCTGGGCATCGGCGCGTTCGCGGAGAAGACGCTGGTGCACGCCGGCCAGTGCACCAAGGTGGACCAGGCGGCCCGCCCGGCCGCCGTCGGGCTGCTCGGCTGCGGCGTGATGGCCGGTCTCGGCGCGGCCATGAACACCGGCAACGTGACCCGGGGCGACTCGGTGGCCGTGATCGGCTGCGGTGGCGTCGGGGACGCGGCGGTCGCCGGTGCCGCCCTGGCCGGCGCGACGACGATCATCGCGGTGGACACCGACTCCCGCAAGCTCGACTGGGCCCGCCGCTTCGGCGCCACCCACACCGTCAACGCCTCCGAGTCCGACCCGGTGGCCGAGATCCAGGCCGCCACCGGCGGCTTCGGCGCCGACGTAGTGATCGACGCCGTCGGTGGTCCGGAGACCTGGAAGCAGGCCTTCTACGCCCGCGACCTGGCCGGCACCGTCGTGCTGGTCGGCGTACCCACCCCCGACATGCGGATCGAGCTGCCCCTGCTGGACGTCTTCGGCCGGGGCGGTGCGCTGAAGTCGAGCTGGTACGGCGACTGCCTACCCAGCCGCGACTTCCCGATGCTGACCGAGCTCTATCTCCAGGGCCGCCTCGACCTGGACGCCTTCGTCACCGAGGAGATCCCGCTCGACGGCGTCGAGGAGGCGTTCGCCCGGATGCACCGCGGCGACGTCCTTCGCTCGGTGGTGGTCTTCTGATGGCCGCCCGGATCGACCACACCGTCACCTCCGGCACCTTCTCCCTGGACGGACAGACCTTCCACGTCGACAACAACGTCTGGGTGATCGGCGACGACACCGAATGCGTCGTCGTCGACGCCCCGCACGACGTGGACGCGATCCTCGCCGTGGTCGCCGGACGCCGGGTCACCGCGATCATCGCCACCCACGCCCACGACGACCACGTCCGCGTCGCCCCGGAGCTGTCCCGCGTCACCGGCGCGCCCGTGCTGCTGCACCCCGCCGACCGGGTGCTCTGGGACATGGTGCACCCCGACGAGGCACCCGGCGGCCCGCTCGCCGACGGCGAGGCGATCACGGTGGCCGGCACCACGCTGACCGTGCTGCACACTCCCGGGCACAGCCCCGGCGCCTGCTGCCTGTACGCCGCCGACCTCGACGTGGTGTTCACCGGCGACACCCTGTTCGCCGGCGGACCGGGCGCCACCGGCCGCTCGTACAGCGACTTCGGCACCATCGTCGACTCGATCCGGGACCGGCTGCTCACGCTGCCGCCACAGACCGTGGTGCACACCGGCCACGGCGACAGCACCACCATCGGCGCGGAGGCCCCCCAGCTATCCGAGTGGCTGGCCCGGGGCCACTGACCTGACGGCCGCAGGGGTGTCCTCGCCGCCCCTGCGGCCGGGTACGAGTTGGCGTCGGCCCGTCGGCCTGGCCACACTCGGCGGATGTCCGTCCCGCGAGCCGCGCTGACCGCCGCCCAGAGTGCGGCGCTGCGCCACGTCCGGCAGGTGGCGTTGGGCGACCGTCCCGCCGCGTTGGCCCGGATCGGTCGGGCGCTGGCCGGCAGCGGCGTCCGGCACGATCCGGAACGCCTGGTGTCCGCGTTCGGCCGGGCCGGGCGCGTGACGCTCAACTTCCACCCCGACCGACTGCTCGCCGACGGGCGGACGGTGGCCGAGGCGCTCGCCACCGAGGGCGTCTACCGCAGCCAGTTCGAGACGGGCATCTCCAACGGCGGGCTCAGCGCGTACCCGGGCGGCGACCGGGACCGGTGGGAACGGCGACTGTTCGGCGGCGCGTACCAGCGACCGGGTGTGCGCCCGGCGGACCGCCCGAAGTACGGCGGCCTGAACCTGCTCGACCACCCGGACGGCGCGTGCCCGCGCTTCGGCTCGTGTCACCTGCGGCTGCGCCCCGAGGTGCTGACCCGCACCACGTTCTGTCTCGGCGACAGCCACCTCGGCCCACGGGACGTCGGCACCGTCGACGTGGTCGAACCGGTGCTGGCGGCGCTGCTCACGGCGACCGTCGACACCGGCAGCACGTTGGGGCGGCCGGGCACGGACGTGCTGACCCTGGTCGAGGAGTTGCTGCGCCGCCGCGGGGAGGCCGACACCGTGTCCCGCAGCGCCGGCCGTGCGCTGGACGACTACGTCGAGGCGCAGGTGCACGGGCCGGTCACGCTGGCCCGGGACGTACGCGAACTGGTGGTCGACCCCTCGTTCCGGGGCACCGCGACCGGCGTCACCCTCGCGTCCGCCGCCGAGCGGTACGGCTTCCCGCTGCGCTGGCACGCCGGGTTCGCCCTGCCGGTGGACCGGGTCGACGCCGAGTTCCGGGGGCCGGCCATCCCGCCGCTGGCAGCCCGGGTGCACGCCGAGTTCGCCGGGTCGGGGGAGCCGGTGCACGCCGCGCTGATCGGTCGGGCCGCCGCCTCGGTGGTCACCGACCCCGGCCGTTGGGCCGATCGCGGGTCCACGGCCGAGACGCTGCAACACCTCAAGCAGATCTGGCACGTCCTGGTCCGCTTCGGCACCCCGTACGAGGTCTGAGTCTTCTGTTCGGTTCTGGCACCGGAGATCCGGGTCTCGCGCGTGACCCGGGTCACGCCGTCGGGCATCTCGGGCATGCCCGGAATGACCGACACGTCGGGTGGGTTGTGTTCCCCATAGCGCCGGCATCCACACCCCGACCGGCGGCAGTTCCCCCGAGAGCGGCTCACCCCGAGCGGCTCGTACGATCGAAAGGGCAACCATCGTGAAGCTGGACTTCACTCGATGGCTCCCGGCCATCGCGACGAACCCGAACCGGAAGACCACTCTGAGCGTGGTGGGCGTGACCGCCCTCGCCGGGCTGGCCCTCGGCCCCACCGCCGTGGCCGCGCCGATCACCGCCGGCCCGCACCAGGGCGCCGTGGCCGCCATCGACAAGGCCACCGGACGCAACTCCAGCGGCGTCACCGTCGAGTCCGGCCTGACCACCGGCGGCAGCACCGACAAGCCCCGAGCCGGCAAGCCCAGCCGCGACGACCTGATCCCGCACGGGGTGCAGGGCGCCCAGTCGCGGGTTCCCCTCGACAACGCCCAGCGCCAGAACGCCAAGACCATCATCGAGGTCGCCAAGGAGACCGGCGTCGGCGAGCGGGGCGCGGTCATCGGCATCGCCACCGCACTTCAGGAGTCGAAGCTCTACAACCTCGGCCACCTGGGCGCGTACAACGACCACGACTCCCAGGGCCTGTTCCAGCAGCGCCCGTCCACCGGCTGGGGCAGCGTGGACCAGATCACCGACCCCGAGTACTCCTCGACGGTGTTCTTCGAGGCCCTCAAGAACGTCGGCGGCTGGCAGGATCTGCCGCTGACCACGGCCGCGCAGACGGTGCAGGTGTCGGCGTACCCGTTCCACTACGCGCAGTGGGAGGAGCAGTCGGCGGACATCGTCACCCAGCTCTGGTGACACCCTCCGACACACCGGCCGGCCCCACCAAGGGGCCGGCCGTCCCATCCCCACCCCGCGCCCGTCCCCGCGATCGCCCCCGTCCCCGCGATCGCCCCCGTCCCCGCGATCGCCTCGTTGATCAAGAAGTTTGAGTCGGGATGTCTGTCGTGTCCGCACTAAAACCTCTTGGTCAACCGGGAGGTCGGCGGGGCGAGGCAGATCGAGCCGCTACCCGGGAAGCTGAGGGCAGGTCCGTCCCGGACGTGGCCGGATGTCCGGTTCTCGGGTTCGGGTGGGCGGGTGCGCGGCGGAATCGGGGTGGGGTCGGTGGCGTTGTAACCGGTGGCTGGCCGAGCAGGACCTCACCCCGCTGGCGGGTGGTGGGCGGATGCCGGAATGACCTGGCCCGGTCGGTCGTTATACCTGGTCCCGAGGCCGCGAGGGCTCGTGGTTGGTCCCGGGAATGATGTGGCCGGGTCGGTGGTTGTGATCCCGACGCCGCAAGGATCTCCCGGATATCCCTCAGGGCCTTCCGGATATCCCTCCCCCGGGGAATGGTCCGGCCCGGCAGGTGGTTGTGCATCGACCCGGCGCCGTAAGCCTGGTCCGGTGAATCCCCTCGGATCTGGTGCGTCGGTTCCCCTCTTCTTCTTAGCGCCTGACGGCGTTCGCGTCACCCCTTCCCCCGGTGGGTGGCGTCTACCCCCGAATGGAGCTTGTGATGAACTCGAAGCTGCTGCGTAAGAGTGTTCTGGGTGTTGCTGGTCTGGCGTTTGCTGGTGGTGTGTTCGCCGGCCCGATCGGTCAGGCTGACGCCGTCCCCGTCGCCACCTCGCCCGTTGCGGTGCAGGCGGACAAGCCGGACACGGGCAAGTTGATTCCGCATGGTGTGCAGGGCGCCCAGTCCCGCATCGATCTGGACGACGAGCAGGTCGCCAACGCGAAGGCCATCATCGCGGCGACGAAGAAGGCCGGTATGGATGAGCGTGCCGCGGTGATCGCGATCGGTACGGCGTTTCAGGAGTCGAAGTTGGAGAACCTGGGTCATCTGGGTGACCGCAACGATCACGACTCGCAGGGTCTGTTCCAGCAGCGTCCGTCCAGTGGTTGGGGCACGGTGGAGCAGATCACCGACCCCGAGTACTCCACCCTCGCCTTCTTGAAGGGTTTGAAGCAGGTGGACGGTTGGCAGGACATGCCGCTGACCGTGGCCGCCCAGACGGTGCAGGTGTCGGCGTTCCCCGACCACTACGCGCAGTGGGAGCAGCAGGCCGCTGACCTGGTCGCCGAGCACTGGAACAGCTGACCGCAGACTTTCCTCGAATCAGGGGGAGCAACAACGCCGCTGGCCGGTACCCGCAACCCGGGGTGCCGGCCGGCGGCGTCTGCGTCTGCGGTGGCGGAGATGTTAGGAGGGGTCCCTTCCTATGCACCAGGCGTTAGCAGGGGACCCCTCCTTACACCCCACCCCGACGGCGGTGGTGGCGGGCGATGTCGACGAGGGCTACGACCAGCGCCAGGGCGATGATGCCGGCGGACACCAGCAGGGACCGCTCGAAGGCTTTCGACCAAGCGTCGTTCCCGCTGGCCACGACCGAGAAGAAGACCGCGCCGACGGCGGCGATCCCGGCCGCCGAACCGATGCGCTGACCGGTCTGGAGCATGCCCGCGCCGCTGCCCGCCTGCGGGACCGGCACCTGTGACAGGGTCAGCGTCTGGTTGGGGGCGATCACCAGGCCGCTGCCCAGCCCTGCCAGCAGCAGCGGCGCCGCGGTCACCCAGGGCACGGGCGCGTGCGGCGCCAGCTGGATGGCGAGCGCGACCAGACCGAGCCCGACCACCACGGCGAGCAGCCCGACGGCGACCAGCGGTCGACCGAAGCGGTTGACGATCCGCCCGCCGACGGCCGAGGCGACGGCCGACCCGAGGGCGAACGGGGTGATCGCCAGACCGGCGACCAGTGCGCTGTAACCGCGTCCGTTCTGCAGGTACAGCGTGAAGATGAAGAAGATCGCGGTGAAGCCACCGAAGTAGATCAACGCGATCAGCGAACCCAGCGCGTACGACTGGCGGGTGAACAGGCGTACGTCGAACAGGGGTGGGCCCTGGCGTGCGTACCGCCGCTCCCAGAGTGCGAAACCGACCAGGGTGACCAGGCCGGCGGGGAGCAGCAGCCACTTGGCCGGGCCGTGCCACTGTTCCCGCTGCACCAGCGGCAGCAGCACCAGGGTCACGCCGACGCCGAGCAGCACCACGCCGACCGGGTCGGGGCGACGGCGTACCACCTGGCCGATCGGGTGGCGGGGCAGCAGCCGCCAGCCGAGGATCACCGCGACGATGCCGACCGGCACGTTGACGAAGAAGACCCACCGCCAGCCGTGTTCGGGGCCACCGGCGGCGATCAGCAGGCCGCCGAGCAGCGGTCCGATTGCGGTGGAGATGCCGATGGTGGCGCCGAGCAGCCCGAACGGTCGGGCTCGTTCCGGCCCCTGGAACAGTTGCTGGATGAGGCCGGTCACCTGCGGGTTCACCAGACCGGCGGCGGCGCCCTGGAGCAGTCGGGCGGCGACCAGCCAGCCGGGTGACTGGGCGAGTCCGGCGAGGGCGCTGGTCACGGTGAACAGGGCGATGCCGAACACGAAGGCGTTGCGCCGGCCGTGCACGTCACCGAACCGGCCGGCCGGCACCAGCACCAGACCGAAGGTCAACGCGTACCCGGATAGCACCCACTGCAGGTCGCTCGGCCCGGCGTTCAGGGCCCGGTCCAGCGACGGGATGGCCACGTTGACGATGCTGATGTCGAGCAGCGTCATGAACGCCGCGACCAGCCCGACGCCGAGGGCCTGCCAGCGTCGCCGGTCGTCGTACGTGTCGGGGCCGGTGGAACTCATCGTCCCCCTGTCCCGATCGGCGTCGTCCGGCGCGGCCCCGGTGCGGGACCCACGACGTCAGGTGAGCTGCTGGGCGCAGAAGCGTGGGCCGAAGTCGAGCCCGGCCATCGGCGAGTCCTCCCGGTGCAACAGGTTCTTCTCGGTGAGCAGGTGCAGCGGGGTCTGCAACTCCTCCTCGGTGAGGCCGCACTCCTGGGCGATCAGGTCGGGGTAGGGGACCTGTCCGCGTACCTCCAGGGCCGCCACCGCGTCGTACACCCGAGCCTCGACGTCCGACAGCTGGACCTGCTGCATGGCTTCCTCCTAGGGCTCCACCGCCGGTCACGGGCGGTCTGCGTCGGGCGCTTACCCGGCGCGGCGACGAAGATGCACCCCGGACGGGGGTGGCGCGCCGCCCCCCACACGGCGTCGCGGCTGACCTAGGCTGCTGCGGTGACCGTCTGGGAACTCGTGGTGATCGGCGGCGGTCCCGCCGGCCTCTCCGCCGCCTACACCGCCGCCCGGCGAGGGGTACGCACCCTGGTCCTCGAACGGGCCGCGCACCCCCGGTACAAGACGTGCGGCGGTGGCTTGACGGGTGTCTCGCTCGCCGCCGTGGCCGGTCGGATCGAGGTACCCGCCCACGACGTCGTCGACCGGGTCACCTTCACCCTGGACGGGCGACGCGCGCTCACCCGCCGGCACCGGGACGGTCCGCTGGTGAGCATGGTGCGCCGGGAGGAGTTCGACGACCGGTTGCGGGCCGCTGCGGTGGCGGTCGGCGCGGAGGTCCGCGAGCGGGTCGCGGTTCGCGCGCTCGATCAGACCCCCGAGGTGGTACGCCTGCGGCTGGCCGACGGCGACACGGTGCTGGCCCGGACCGTGGTCGGTGCCGACGGCTCTTCCGGGGTCAGCGGCCGGCACGTCGGGGTGCGGCACCGGCAGGTGGATCTCGGATTGGAGTTGGAGTTGCCGGTGCCGCCGGCGCAGCAGGATCAGTGGCGACACCGGGTACTGCTCGACTGGGGTCCGCTGCCCGGGTCGTACGGCTGGGTGTTCCCCAAGGGCGACCGGCTGACGGTGGGGGTGATCGCCGGTCGCGGCGAGGGGGACCGGACCCGTGAGTACCTACGCCGGTTCGTGGACCGGCTCGGCCTGGCCGGGATCCGTCCGGCGCACGACTCGGGGCACCTGACCCGTTGCCGGGCGGAGGACTCGCCGTTGCGGCGCGGGCGGGTGCTGGTCGCCGGGGACGCCGCCGGCCTGCTGGAACCCTGGACCCGGGAGGGGATCAGCTACGCCCTGCGCTCCGGCGAGCTGGCCGGTGACGCGGTCGTGGACGGGGATCTGGTCGGCTACGAACGGGCGGTGGCCCAGCGGCTGGTGCCGTCCATGCGGGCCGGGTACCGCCTGCTCGACGCGTTCGCCCGGCGGCCGGAGATCCTGCACGCGGCG
This sequence comes from Micromonospora sp. NPDC002389, assembly GCF_040296095.1. Classification (NCBI taxonomy): domain Bacteria; kingdom Bacillati; phylum Actinomycetota; class Actinomycetes; order Micromonosporales; family Micromonosporaceae; genus Micromonospora; species Micromonospora sp. NPDC002389. Next base: position 227,361 of record NZ_JBEOWP010000003.1, on the reverse strand, counting down.
ATCGCGACGCCACCGGGCTGGCGCGCGTTCACCCGGTTCTGCTCCGGGCAGGCCGGTTTCGACGAGTTGGTCGCCCAGGCGCCGGTGCGGTTGGCCCTGGCGGTGGCCGCCCGGCTGCCCCGACCGCGTACCCCCGCCGCCCCTTGATCCCTTTTCTACCAGGATCCTAGGATGCCCTAGCGAGGGTGAGCGTCGCCGCACCGGAACAGTGCCTCGAGAAGCACGCCAGTCTCACGAGTGCCCAGCTGTTTCCGGCCACCGACGTCGGGTAGGGCGATCGATGAGGGCATCCGTCAGCGCACCGAGGAGACACCCGTGAGCCAGAACCAGCACACCCCGCAGGACCCGACCGAGCAGTACGGCCAGCAGTCGGGTCAGCCGAGCCAGCAGCAGTCGCCGCCGGGGCGGACCGACGAGATGGCGCCCGAGCCGGACCACGGCGAGAAGACGTACCGGGGCACCGGCAAGCTCGACGGCAAGAAGGCGGTGATCACCGGCGGTGACTCCGGCATCGGGCGGGCGGTGGCGATCGCCTACGCCCGCGAGGGCGCGGACGTGCTGATCTCGTACCTCGGCGAGGAGGAGGACGCCGACGCCCGGGAGACCGTACGGCTGATCGAGGCCGCCGGCCGCAGGGGGATCGCGATTCGCGGCGACATCGCCGATGAACGCAACTGCGAGACGCTGATCGAGCGGGCGGTCAGCGACCTCGGCGGCATCGACATCCTGGTCAACAACGCGGCCTACCAGATGGCCCAGGAGAAGGGCATCGCGGGCATCAGCACCGAGCAGTTCGACCGGGTCTTCAAGACCAACCTGTACGCGATGTTCTGGCTGTGCAAGGCGGCCCTGCCGCACATGGGCGACGGCGCGACGATCATCAACACCTCGTCGATCCAGGCGTTCGACCCGTCGCCGCAGCTGCTGGACTACGCCACTACCAAGGCGGCGATCGCGAACTTCACCAAGGCGCTCGCCGCCGACGTGGTGGACCGGGGTATCCGGGTGAACGCGGTCGCGCCGGGGCCGATCTGGACCCCGCTGATCCCGGCGACCATGCCGGAGGAGAAGGTCAAGCAGTTCGGCCAGGACACGCCGGTCGGCCGGCCCGGTCAGCCCGCCGAGTTGGCGCCCGCGTACGTCTTCTTCGCCTCGCAGGAGTCGAGCTTCATCACCGGCGAGATCCTCGGCGTCACGGGCGGCCGCTTCACCAAGTGAGGTGCAAGGAAGGGTCCCCTGCTAACGCCTCGTGCATAGCAGGGGACCCTTCCTAACACGAAACCCCGGCGCCGGAGGCGGCCATCGCCCGCTGGGCACGGCGCGGACGTCGGGTGAGTCAGCGGGGCCAGGCGGCCAGGTGTCGGCGGATCCGGTCGATGTCGGCCGGGCCGAGGCCATACCGGGCGAACCGCCCGTTCGGGATCCGGTCGAGGTAGCGCCCGGCCTCCCGTACGTCCTCGTCGTCGAGCGCCGGATCGAGTTGCCGGGCCAACCCCAGCAGCTCGTCCACGGAGCGATGCTCCAACGCGGAGGCGACGTCGATGTAGTCGCGTACCTCCCGCCGGTTGACCAGGGCGGCGGTCTTGTTGGCGATCAGGTCGCGGACGTCCATCACCGGCCCGAACTCCATCACCACCGGGCTACGGTGTCGGTCCAGCCGCGCCAGGCTGAGCCGGATCTGCCGGCCGTTCCGGGCGACCACGAAGTCCCGCATGTCCCGGTCGAAGCCCTCGAAGAGGCCGCCGAGGTCACTGTCCGGGTCCGCGTCGGCCACCTCGAACCCCGCTGCCTCCAGCGCCTCCCGCACCCCGGTCGCCGCTGCCGCCGCCGCGCCCTCCACGTCCGCGAACAGGTCGACGTCCTCGGTGGGGCGGGTGACCAGCCCGTACGCGGCCCACGCGACCCCGCCGCCGAGGACGAAGCGGTGTGGCCCGGCGACGTCCAGCGCCACCCGGGCCACCTCGCGGTAGAACTCGTGCGGGTGCGGTCGTCCGGTCACGCCGATCGGAGACCCCGGTGCCGGGTCTCCCAGGCCAGCCGTACGCCCCGTGGCAGGTTCAACTGTCGCCACACGCGCCGCAACGTCCAGCCGTCGACGAGACTGCGCAGGTCGTCGACGTTTGTGGTCTCCCGCAGGACGTTCTCGTACATCCAGAGCAACTGGTCGTGGTCGGCCAGGTCGAAGGCGCGGTCGGCGCACCACATCAGGCGGACCGGCAGCTCGACCACGCCCCGGGTGGGTCCGCGCAGCTCGGTCAACGTCCCGGTCACCAGGGTGGGTCGACCGGGCCGGGCCAGAAAGGCCACGCCGGACGTGGTGGGGGAGACCGCCTGCATGCTGTCAGGGTAACCCCAGCCGATCCCGTATCGAACCCACGAGCTTCACCCACCTGCCGGAACGCCCGCTCACCCGGCCCGCGCGACGCCCTAAAAAGGCAGGGGTACGGGTGCTCCGAGGCGGTACGGATGCCGTGGATGGGTATGCCTATCTCAGCCTCGGCGCGTCGAATGTCCGAATCTCGGGTACGCCTGGGCGGAATCGGGGTGGGGTCGGTGGCGTTGTAACCGGTGGCTGGCCGAGCAGGACCCCACGCTGGTGGGCGGATGCCGGAATGGCCTGGCTCGGTCGGTCGTTGTACCTGGTCGCGACGCCGTGAGGGCTCGTGGTTGGTCCCGGGAATGATGTGGCCGGGTCGGTGGTTGTGATCCCGACGCCGCAAGGGCCTCCCGGATACCCTCCCCCGGGGAATGGTCCGGCCCGGCAGGTGGTTGTGCATCGACCCGACGCCGCACGGCCCGCTGACCCCCTCGGATCTGGTGCGTCGGTTCCCCTCTTCTTCTTAGCGCCTGACGGCGTTCGCGTCGCCTGTCTGTCCCCCCTTGGGCTGGTGGCGTCTACCCCCGAATGGAGCTTGTGATGAACTCGAAGCTGCTGCGTAAGAGCGTTCTCGGTGTTGCTGGTCTCGCGTTCGCCGGTGGTGTGTTCGCCGGCCCGATTACGCAGGCCGACGCCACCCCCGTCGCGACCTCGGTGGTGGCGGTGCAGGCGGACAAGCCCGACACGGGCAAGTTGATTCCGCATGGTGTGCAGGGCGCCCAGTCCCGCATCGATCTGGACGACGAGCAGGTCGCCAACGCGAAGGCCATCATCGCCGCTACCAAGAAGGCCGGTATGGACGAGCGTGCCGCGGTGATCGCGATCGGTACCGCGTTTCAGGAGTCGAAGCTGGAGAACCTGGGCCACCTCGGTGACCGCAACGACCACGACTCGCAGGGCTTGTTCCAGCAGCGCCCGTCCTCGGGTTGGGGCACGGTCGAGCAGATCACCGACCCCGAGTACTCCACCCTCGCCTTCCTCAAGGGCCTGAAGCAGGTCGACGGTTGGCAGGACATGCCGCTGACCGTGGCCGCCCAGACGGTGCAGGTGTCGGCGTTCCCCGACCACTACGCGCAGTGGGAGCAGCAGGCCGCTGACCTGGTCGCCGCACACTGGAACAGCTAACCGCAGACTTTCCTCGAATCAGGGGAAGCAACAACGCCGCTGGCCGGCACCCGCAACCCGGGGTGCCGGCCGGCGGCGTCTGCGTCTGCTGTGGCGGAGATGTTAGGAGGGGTCCCTTCCTATACACCAGGCGATAGCAGGGGACCCCTCCTTACACAACAGCAGGGCGAGGGGTTGGAAAGGTGGGGGAGGGGGAACAAGAGTGGGCGTGGGTCGGTTGTACCGAGCGTCGGTGTGATCCAGTGTCCCCGGGCCTCACCTATATCGCCGTCGCGGAATACCGTTCGGCTGGAGCCGCGTCGCGCCACTCGCCGAGAGGCGACCTGCACACCGACACCCACCGTCGCCCCCGGCCCGATACGGGTCGGGGGCGACGTCCGTTCCGAGTCGGTTCTGCCGCCCCGCTCGCCTACCTGCCGGTGCTGGCCTAAGGTCAGGACAGAGCGGGGACCGAGGAGGCGGGCGTGGGACTGCGGGACGTGCTGCTGGGGTGGCCGGTGTACCGGCAGCTCACCGGCACCGACCCGCTGGGTCGAGGTGCCGCCGCCCAGTCCGCGCGCAGCGCCGGGCTCACCGCCCGCACCGAGGACGCCGACGAGGTGGCCAGGTCGGTCTGCCCGTACTGCGCGGTGGGGTGTGGTCAGCGGGTCTTCGTCCGTGACGGCCGGGTGACGCAGATCGAGGGCGACCCGGACAGCCCGATCTCCCGGGGACGGCTCTGCCCGAAGGGTGCGGCCAGCAAGAGTCTGGTGACCAGTCCGTTGCGGCAGACGACGGTGCGGTACCGCCGGCCGTACGGGACCGAGTGGGAGGACCTCGACCTCGATACCGCGCTGGACATGATCGCGGATCGGGTGCTGGCCGCGCGGGCCGAGACCTGGGAGGACGTCGACGCGCAGGGCCGTCCGTTGAACCGCACGCTGGGCTTCGCCAGCCTGGGTGGGGCGACGCTGGACAACGAGGAGAACTACCTCATCAAGAAGTTGTTCACCGCGGCGGGCGCGTTGCAGATCGAGAACCAGGCCCGGATTTGACACTCCGCCACGGTTCCCGGTCTGGGAGCCAGTTTCGGTCGCGGTGGTGCGACGGTCTTCCAACAGGACGTGGCGAACGCTGACGTCATCGTCATCCAGGGCTCGAACATGGCCGAGGCCCATCCGGTGGGCTTCCAGTGGGTGATGGAGGCGAAGAAGCGCGGGGCGAAGGTCTTCCACGTCGATCCTCGGTTCACCCGGACCAGCGCGGTCGCCGACGCGTACCTGCCGATCCGGGCGGGCACGGACATCGTGCTGCTGGGTGCGGTGGTGAACCACATCCTCGCCAACGAGTTGGACTTCCGGGAGTACGTGCTGGCGTACACCAACGCGGCGACGATCGTCAGTGACGACTTCGTCGACGCCGAGGACGCCGAGGGGCTGTTCTCCGGGTGGGACCCGGAGACCGGCAGCTACGTGCAGGACAGTTGGCAGTACGCGGGCCACGAGGGCGACTCGGGCAGCGGTGGCACCGCCGACGAGCGGGACACCGCCGCGGGGCTGCGCCACGAGTCGCACGGTGCGCCGGTGGCGGGTCGGACCGACCGGGACGAGACGCTGCAACATCCGCGCTGCGTCTACCAGATCCTCAAGCGGCACTTCGCCCGCTACACGCCGGAGATGGTGGAGCGGGTGTGTGGCCTGCCCCGGGAGAGGTTCCTGGAGTTGGCCCGGGCCTGGACGGAGAACTCGGGCCGGGAGCGGACCGGGTGCCTGATCTATTCGGTGGGGTGGACCCAGCACACCGTGGGCGTGCAGTACATCCGCACCGGGGCGATCATCCAGTTGCTGCTGGGCAACGTGGGTCGTCCGGGTGGCGGGGTGTTGGCGCTGCGCGGGCACGCCAGCATCCAGGGATCGACGGACATCCCGACGTTGTTCAACCTGCTGCCGGGCTACCTGCCGATGCCGCACCACGCCAAGCACGTGACGTTCGACGACTGGGTGGACGGCATCCGGCATCCGGGGCAGAAGGGTTTCTGGGGCCACGCCCGCGCGTACGCGGCGAGTCTGCTCAAGGCGTACTGGGGGGACGCGGCGACGCCGGAGAACGACTTCTGTTACGGCTACCTGCCTCGGCTGACCGGCGATCACGGCACGTACCAGCAGGTGCTGGACATGATGGCGGGCAAGATCAAGGGGTACTTCCTGCTCGGCCAGAACCCGGCGGTCGGGTCGGCGCACGGGCGGGCGCAGCGGCTCGGCATGGCCAACCTGGACTGGCTGGTGGTCCGCGACCTGTTCATGATCGAGAGTGCGACCTTCTGGCAGCGCGGTCCCGAGGTCGCCACCGGTGAGATCGTGCCGCAGGAGTGCCGCACCGAGGTGTTCTTCCTGCCCGCCGCCTCGCACGTGGAGAAGGAGGGCACGTTCACCCAGACCCAGCGGCTGGTGCAGTGGCGGGAGAAGGCGGTCGAGCCGCCCGGCGACGCCCGCTCCGAGCTGTGGTTCTTCTATCACCTGGGGCGTCGGCTGCGGGAGAAGCTGGCGGGTTCGTCGCTGCCGCGCGACCGGGCGCTGCTGGACCTGGCGTGGGACTACCCCACGCACGGCCCGCGCGACGAGCCGGACGCCGAGGCGGTGCTGCGGGAGATCAACGGGTACGACACCACCACCGGCCGCCCGCTGTCCGCGTTCGCCGAGGCCCGTGACGACGGTACGACCGCGGTGGGCTGCTGGATCTACACCGGCGTGTACGCCGACGGGGTGAACCAGGCGGCCCGGCGGCGGCCCGGCCACGAGCAGGACTGGGTGGCCGCCGAGTGGGGGTGGGCGTGGCCGGCGAACCGGCGTCTGCTCTACAACCGGGCGTCGGCGGATCCGCAGGGGCGGCCGTGGAGCGAGCGGAAGCGCTACGTGTGGTGGGACGACGAGGCGGGCCGGTGGACCGGGCGTGACGTGCCGGACTTCGAGGTGACGAAACCGCCGTCGTACCGGCCGCCGGAGGGTGCCACCGGTCCGGCGGCACTGGCCGGGGACGACCCGTTCGTCATGCAGTCCGACGGGAAGGGCTGGTTGTACGCGCCGAGCGGTGTGCTGGACGGGCCGTTGCCGACCCACTACGAGCCGGCCGAGTCCCCGGTGCGCAACCCGCTCTACGCGCAACAGGCCAACCCGACCCGCAAGATGTACGCGCACCCGGTCAACCCGACGAACCCCAGTCCGCCCGCGCCGCACAGTCAGGTCTTCCCGTACGTGTTCACGGTCAGCCGGCTCACCGAGCACCACACGGCGGGCGGGATGAGCCGCACCGTACGGCCGCTTGCGGAGTTGCAGCCGGAGATGTTCGTGGAGGTGTCCCCGGAGTTGGCCGGCCTGGTCGGGCTGACCCATCTGGGCTGGGCGCACCTGGTCACCTCCCGTGCGGTGATCGAGGCGAAGGTGCTGGTCACCGATCGGATCGTGCCGTTGCGGGTGGATGGGCGGGTGATCCACCAGCTCTGGCTGCCGTACCACTTCGGGTACGAGGGGCTGGTCACCGGCGACTCGGCCAACGACCTGTTCGGCATCACCCTGGACCCGAACGTGCTGATCCAGGAGAGCAAGATCGGCACGTGTGACGTGCGTCCGGGGCGGCGTCCCACCGGAGTGGCCCTGCGCGAGCTGGTCCGCGACTACGGTGACCGGGCCGGCATCGTGCCGGGCAGCACCCCGCCGGCGGTCACTCCCGGTGTGCCGACCACGCCGACCGGGACCGGCGACGAGGAGGGGAAGCACTGATGGTCGACCCGCAGCACCGGTCGGGCCTGCCCGCGACGCCGAGCCCGGCGTACCAGCCGGCGTCGGCGTCCGGGTGGGTCGACGCGCCCCCACGGATGGGTTTCTTCACCGACACCAGCGTCTGTATCGGCTGCAAGGCGTGCGAGGTGGCCTGCAAGGAGTGGAACGGGGTGCCGGCCTCCGGCCTGGACCTGCTCGGCATGTCGTACGACAACACCGGCGCGTTGACCGCGAACTCCTGGCGGCACGTGGCCTTCGTGGAGCAGCCCCGTCCCTCCGGTCACCGCGACGCACCTTTCGCTGGCACGCCCACCGGCGACCCGGTCAGCGCCGCCTCGGCGGCGACCGCCGCCGGCACCGGCAACGCGACCGGCACGAGCAACCCGACCGGCACCGGCAGTCCGACCGGCACCGATCCCGGCCTGCCGCCGGGTGATCCGGCGGCGGCCGCCCGGATGACCGAGTTCCTGGGGATGCCGGCCGCCGGCCCGCCGGGGCGTACCGGCAGCGCGCAGGGCCGGTCGGACTTCCGCTGGCTGATGATGTCGGACGTCTGCAAGCACTGCACCCACGCCGCCTGCCTGGACGTCTGCCCGACCGGTTCGCTGTTCCGCACCGAGTTCGGCACGGTGGTGGTGCAGGAGGACATCTGCAACGGCTGCGGCTACTGCGTCTCGGCCTGCCCGTACGGCGTCATCGACCGGCGGGTCGACGACGGCCGGGTGTGGAAGTGCACGCTGTGCTACGACCGGATCGGCGCCGGTATGACGCCGGCCTGCGCGCAGGCGTGCCCGACCGAGTCGATCCAGTACGGCCCGCTCGACGAGTTGCGGGAACGCGCCGCCGCCCGGGTCGCCACGCTGCACGAGCGGGGGGCGCCGGAGGCGCGGCTCTACGGTCACGACCCGGCCGACGGGGTCGGCGGCGACGGCGCGTTCTTCCTGCTGCTCGACGAACCGGAGGTGTACGGCCTGCCACCGGACCCGCAGGTCACCACCCGGGACCTGCCGAGGATGTGGCAGCGGGCCGGGGTCGCCGCGCTGGCCATGGCGGCGGTGGCGGTCGGCGCGTTCCTCGGTGGCCGGCGGTGAACCCGCAGCACCCGGAGGTGGGTGACCGGTTCCGCCGCTTCCGCGACCAGGCGTCCGGCGGCGGGTCCGGCGGTCGGCGCGACGGGCGTGGTGGGCGCGGCGGGCGTGGTGGGCGCGGCGGCGAGGAGTTGGCGGTGCCCCGGGCGGAGTTCCGTTCCTACTACGGGCGGCCGATCCTGAAACCGCCGGTGTGGACCTGGGAGATCGCCGCGTACCTGTTCACCGGTGGGCTGGCGGCCGGCTCGTCGCTGCTGGCGGCGGGTGGGCAGGTGACCGGCCGTCCGGCGCTGCGCCGCGTCGGTCGGGTCGCCGCGCTGGTCGCGGTCACCGCCAGTGCGGGCCTGCTGGTCAAGGACCTGGGTCGGCCGGAGCGGTTCCACCACATGCTGCGGGTGGCGAAGCCGACGTCGCCGATGTCGGTGGGGACGTGGATCCTGAGCGCGTACGGGCCGGCGGCCGGGTTGGCCGCGATCGCCGAGGCGGCGCCGCTGCTGCCCGAGCGGGGTCCGCTGGGGCTGGTCCGTCGGGCGTTGCCGCCGGTGGGGCACGCCGCCGGGCTGGCCGCCGCGGTGACCGCCCCGGCCCTGGGCACGTACACGGCGGTGCTGCTGGCGGACACGGCCGTGCCGTCGTGGCACGAGGCGCACCCGCACCTGCCGTTCGTCTTCGCCGGCAGCGCCCTGGCCAGCGGCGCCGGGGTGGGACTGATCGCGGTGCCGCCCGCGCAGGCCGGTCCGGCGCGGCGGATGGCGGTGGCCGGTGCCGGTCTGGAGCTGCTCGGCGCGCATCGGGTGGAGACCCGGCTGGGGTTGCTCGGTGAGCCGTACCGCACCGGTCGCGGCGGCCGGTTGTTGCGGGCCGGCCGGGCGTTGACCGTGGCCGGGGTGGCCGGGGCGCTGCTGGGTGCCCGCAGCCGGGTGTTGTCGGCGGTCTCCGGCGCGGCGTTGCTGGCCGCGTCGGTGGCGACCCGCTTCGGGGTGTTCCACGCGGGCGTGGCCTCGGCCCGGGATCCGAAGTACACGGTGCTGCCGCAGCGGGAGCGTCTGGCGCGGCGCGCCGGTGAGGCGTCGACGACCGAGCAGTGACTCGGCGGTACGGCCGGGCGCGTGCTGTGATCCAATGCTGGGTGGAGGCGTTCAGGCGGCTGGTGCCCCTCCCGGTCTTCAACACCGGTGTGGTCCGGGATCCGGGCCAGGCGGGTTCGATTCCCGTCCGTCTCCGCCACACGGTGAGGAGATGACGCGATGCGCGACGGCGGCGTCGACCCGCGACGCCGGGTGCCGCGTACCGACGCGCTGCTGGCCGATCCCCGGCTGGTCGCGGCCGCCGCCGCCCTCGGCCGGGACCGGGTGAAGGCCGCCGTCCGGCAGGCGCAGGACCGGGCCCGGCGCGGCGAGATCACCCCCGAGGCGGTACCCGTCGAGGCGCTGGCCGCGTTGCCGTCGGCGGCCCCGCGTGCGGTGCTCAACGCCACCGGTGTCCTGCTGCACACCAACCTCGGGCGGGCCGCGCTCTCCGACGCGGCGGTGGCCGCCGTGGTCGCCGCCGCCGGGCACACCGACGTCGAACTTGACCTGGGCACCGGCCGACGCGCCCGGCGGGGCCGCGACGCCGTCGACGCGCTCGCCGCCGCCGTGCCGGAGGCCGAGGCGGTGCACGTGGTGAACAACGGTGCCGCCGCCCTGGTGCTGGCCGCCACCGCGCTGGCCGCCGACGCCGAGATCGTGGTCAGCCGGGGCGAGCTGGTCGAGATCGGGGACGGGTTCCGCCTGCCGGACCTGCTGACCAGCACCGGGGCGCGGCTGCGGGAGGTCGGCACCACCAACCGCACCACGGTGGCCGACTACGCCGCCGCGATCGGTCCCGAGACCGGTTTCGTGCTCAAGGTGCATCCGTCGAACTTCCGGGTCACCGGTTTCACGTCGGCGGTGCCGGTACGGCGGTTGGCCGGGCTCGGCGTACCGGTGGTGGTGGACATCGGGTCGGGTCTGCTCGCGCCCGATCCGCTGCTGCCCGACGAGCCGGACGCGGCGACCACCCTGCGTGCCGGGGCGGACCTGGTCACCGCCAGCGGCGACAAGTTGCTGGGTGGCCCGCAGGCCGGGCTGCTGCTGGGCTCGGCCGCGCTGGTGGAGCGGCTGCGGCGGTCTCCGCTGGCCCGGGCGCTGCGGGTGGACAAGCTGACCCTGGCCGCGCTCGCCGCGACCCTCGGCGACCCGGCCACCACCCCCACCCGCACCGCTCTGCACGCCGACGCGGCGGTGTTGCGGGCCCGCACCGAGCGGCTGCGGGACGCCCTGGCCGCCGAGGGCCGCAAGGCCGACGTGGTGCCGTCGGTGGCCGTGGTGGGCGGTGGCGGTGCTCCCGGCGTGGAGCTGGACTCCTGGGCGTTGAGCCTGCCGGAGCGCTACGCCGGACCGCTGCGCACCGGTGACCCGCCGGTGCTCGGCCGGGTGGCGCGGGGCCGGCTGCTGCTGGACCTGCGGTGCGTGCCGGAGCACGCCGACGCGACCGTCCGCGCCAGCGTGCTGGCCGTGGCGGACGGCGACTGACCATGCTGGTGGTGGCCACCGCCGGGCACGTCGACCACGGCAAGTCGACGCTGGTGCGGGCGCTGACCGGGATGGAACCGGACCGGTGGGCGGAGGAACGCCGCCGGGGCATGACCATCGACCTGGGTTTCGCCTGGACCACGTTGCCCTCCGGGGCCACCGTCGCCTTCGTGGACGTACCCGGCCACGAACGGTTCGTACCGAACATGCTGGCCGGAGTGGGTCCGGTGCCCGCCGTGGCGGTGGTCGTCGCCGCCGACGAGGGCTGGATGCCGCAGTCCGCCGAGCACCTGGCCGCCCTGGACGCGCTCGGCGTCCGGCACGGCCTGCTCGTGGTGACCCGCGCGGACCTGGCCGATCCGGGGCCGGCGTTGGCGCGGGCCCGGGCGGAACTGGCGTCGACCACGGTGGGCGCGGTGGAGGCGGTGGTGGTCAGCGGGGTCACCGGCGTCGGCCTGCCCGAGCTGCGTGCCGCGCTGGACCGGCTGGCCGTCCGGATGCCGTCCGCCGACCGGGCGGCCCCGGTGCGGCTCTGGGTCGACCGCAGCTTCACGGTGCGCGGCAGCGGCACGGTGGTCACCGGCACCCTCGGCGCGGGCCGGCTGCGCGTCGGGGACGAGCTGGAACTGGCCGGCACCGGCGAGACGGTGCGGGTGCGTGGCCTGCACCGCCTGGGTGAGGCCCGCGACACCGTCGACCCGGTCGCCCGGGTGGCGGTCAACCTGCGCGGGGTGTCCCGGGACCGGATCGGGCGCGGCGACGCGCTGCTCACCCCGGGCCGGTTCCGGTCGACCGACCTGGTCGACGTGCGGCTGGCTGGTGACGCGGTGGCCGAGTTGCCGGCCACGCTGACCCTGCACGTGGGCGCGGCGGCCGTGCCGGCGCGGGTGCGTCCGCTGGGCGGCGACACCCTCCGGTTGCGGTTGGGGCGTCCGGTGCCGCTGCTCGTCGGCGACCGGGCGTTGCTGCGCGACCCGGGTCGTCACCACGTCGCCGGTGGGGTGACCGTGCTGGACGTGCTGCCGCCGCCGTTGCGTCGCCGGGGTGCGGCCGCGGCCCGGGCGGCCGTGCTGGCGACCCTGGACGGTCGGCCGGATCTCGCCGGTGAACTGCGGCGACGCGGCCTGGTCCGGGCCGGGGACCTGGTTCGCGCGGGCGTGCCGGTGCACGTGGCCCCGGTGGCGGGGGACTGGTTGGCCGATCCGGACCACTGGGCGCGGCTGGCCGGGCGGCTCGCCGACGCGGTGGCCCGCTACGCCCGGGAGCATCCGCTGGAGCCGGGCGCCCCGGTGGAGGTGCTGCGCCGGCAGCTCGACCTGCCCGACCGGGTGCTGGTCGAGGCGTTGGTGCGGGCGCCGCTGCGGCTGGCCGCCGGTCGGGTCGGCGTGGCCGGGGCGGATCCGCTGCCGGAACCGGTGGCCCGCGCGGTGGCGATGGTCCGCGACGACTTCGTGACGTACCCGTTCCGGGCCCCGGACGCCGACCGACTGGCCGCCGTCGGTCTCGGGGTCCGCGAGATCGGCGCGGCGGTACGCGCCGGCGCGCTGCTGCGCCTGACCGGCAACGTGCTGCTGCTGCCCGGCGCGCCGCAGCAGGCGGTGCGGGTGCTCGCCGGGTTGCCACAGCCGTTCACGCTCAGCGCCGCCCGGCAGGCGCTGGACACCACCCGCCGGGTGGCGGTGCCGCTGCTGGAGCTGCTGGACCGGCAGGGCCGCACCCGCCGGTTGCCGGACGACGCCCGGGTGGTGGTCGACGCGGATTGCGCCGATCCGCCGACCGGTGGGAGTCCGGGACGCCTACCGTGACGCCATGGACCCCTCCGCGGTCTGGCGGGACCGGCAGCACCGCTGGCGGATCGAGGCGTACCGGGCGCCGGACCTGAGGTTCGCCATCTTCGCCACCAACGGCACCACCGAGTCGGCGCCGCTGTGGCTGTTCGGGATGTCGGCGCTGGCCCGTTGGCTGATGAGCCACAGGATCTCGCTGGACGACCTGGAGACCGACTGATCGCCCAGTCGGGGGACAGAGCGGGCTAAAACCGGCATCCCGGGGTCGGTCGACCCTATCGTGCGACGGATGAAGGACCGAGGTATCCGCAAGGTCGTCGCGGTGTTGGCCGGCCTCGCGGTGATCTACTTCGGCACCACCGGCCGGTCGGAGACCGAGGGCAGCGGGATCTCCGGGGGTCTGGTGGTGCTGGCCCTGCTCGCCGCGCTGCTGGTGTGGCACCTGACCAAACCCGGCGACGCCTGACGACGCCGGTCAGCGGGCCGCGACACGACGGTTGAGCTGCCCCGCCGACTCCTCGCCGAGCGCCACCCGCACCAGCGCCGAGGCGAACCGGCCGAAGTCGTCGTCGTCGACCAACCCGGCCAGTCGGTCCGGGGCGGCCGGCAGCCCGAGCCGCTTGGCGCCGGCGACCGCCCGCCGGTCGGCGTACGGGCGCAGCTCCGGCCAGACGCTCTGCACCTCGCGCAGGAAGATGTCCGCCCCGGTGGGCCCGATGCCGGGGAACTCGGTGAGCAGCCGGCGCAGAGCGGTGCGGTCGCCGCCCGCCTCCCGGTGCAGCCGCCGCAGGTCGCCGTGCCATCGGTCCAGGCACAGTCGGGCGCCGGTGCCGAGCATCGTGGCGGTCCGCTCGTCGTAGCGGCGGTAGTGGCCGCGTCCGAGCGCGTCGACGCGCTGCTGCCAGTGAGCCGCCTCCATCGCCTGCGGGGTGCGGTAGCCGGCGGCGAACAGTTCCCGGGCCGCCGCCACCGCCACACCGGCCCGGATCCGGGTACTCAGCAGCGTGACGAGCACCAGCAGTTGGTACAGCGGCGCGGGCCGGTCGGCGAGGGTGATCCCCGCCTCCTCGGCGTACGTGCGGCGGGTGAGCAGGGCCTGTGCCATCTCGCGGTGATCGCCCATCTCGCGGGAGTACCCGTTGTGGCCCGGAGTAGCCCTGTGCCCAGGCCGGGACGCGGAATGCGGTGCGCGGCGGCGGGTATGCGGTCGGCGAGGGAAGGGAGAACACCGTGACGAACCCGCAGCAGGAGGAGTTCCGCCGCAACGAGCGCGGCGGCACCAGCCAGTACAACAAGGCGCCGCAGGCATCCGGTCATCCGGCCCACCGGGGCTCCTCGTCGGGTGACGCCGGCCGTCCCGTGCCGCGGGGCCAGGTGTCCCGGTACGGCCCGACCGAGCAGCCGGTCGCCGACGACGACAGCGACCGACGTTGACCCACGGCACCGGTACGGCGTGCGTGCTACCGGTGCCCCGACGGCCGCAGCCGGTTCCAGGTGGCTGCGGCCGTCACCCCGTACGCGAGGTGCGGGACGAGGTCGGCGAGCCAGTCGACGCGCCGCCAGGTCCTCGGGTCGGTGACGCCGAGCAGCGTCAACGACCCGTCGGAGAGCGTCATCGCCCCGCCGCCGAGCAGCGCGGCGGCGCGCAGCATCGGCTGCCGCCGGCCCCGGGTCAGGACGGCGAAACCGACGGCGGCGGCCACCCCGAGGCCGTACCCCATCAGCGCGCCGAGCCCGGAGCGCCGGTTGGCGGCCTGCGGCGGCGCGCCCAGGTGCAGGTGGGCCGCGTCGGCCACCCGGCCGGCGCTCTCCTCCGGGGTCTGGCTGGCCGCGCGGGCCCGCACCACGATGTCCAGGTAGGTCACCGTGTTCAGGGCCAGGGTGCCCACCGCCCCGGCGATGAGCCCGTCGGCCAGGTGCCCGCCCCTCACTTCTTCGGGTCGCCCGGTTCGCGGTTGCCCTTCGGGCCGTAGGTGCGCTCGCCCCGCGCCATGCCGCGTTGTCCCCGATCCTCCTGGAGGATCCGGTTGGCGGTCTCGTCGGCCTTCTGGTCCGAGGTGTGCCGACCCGAGTCGTCGATGGCGTTGCGGATGCGGGCGCGCTGCTTGTCGTAGGCGTTGCTACCCGGACGCGGTCCTGGCATCGCTGTCTCCTCCGGTCGTCGCGGTGACGGACGTGCCCGTCTACCCGCCTGGACCGCCGGCAACCCCGGGCGCGGGGACCACCGCGACCGGGCAGTGGCTGTGGCGCAGGGCCGCCTGGCTCACCGAGCCGCGCAACAGGCCGCCGACCGGACCGTGACCGGCGCCGCCGACCACCAGGAGCTGGGCACGGCGGGAGGCGTCGGTGAGCACGGTGCCGGCCCGTCCGCGTACCGACTCGCGGGTGACCGACACCTCCGGGTAGCGCTGCGCCAGACCGGCGAGCGACTCGGCGAGCAGGCGGTCCTCGTCGGCGCGCAGTTCGGACTCGTCGTACACCAGCGGCTGCATGTCGCCGGGGCCGGTGGAGACCGGGTGCCGGTAGGCGTGGATCGCGACCACGGAGGCGCCGCGCAGGGCGGCGGTGCGGACCGCGAACTCGATCGCGTACCGGGACGTCTCGGTGCCGTCCACGCCGACCACGACGGGTCCGTCGGCGTGCTCGGCACCCCGGGCCACCAGCACTGGGCAGCCGGCCGACGCGGCCACCTTCACCGTCACCGAGCCCACCACCAGGGCGCCGAGCCCACCCAGGCCCTGGTGGCCGAGGACGATCATCGCGGCGGTGGGCGCCGCGTCCAGCAGCGTCGCAGCGGCCTCGCCGTCGACGATCTCGCCGGTGACCCGCAGGCCGGGCGCGACCGCTGCGGCCTCGTCGACCGCCTCGGCCACCACCTGCTCGGCCTGCTCCCGCAGTCCGGTGCCGGGCCGGTCGTCGGTGACCGCGGTGACCGGGGTACGCAGCAGCGGCCAGATGAAGGCGTGCCGTACCCGCAGCGGCAGGTCCTGTCGGGCCGCCTCGGTGGCGGCGAGCCGGATGGCGGCGCGGGACGGCTCGGAGCCGTCCACACCGACCACCACCGTCGCGCCGTTGATCGGGTCCACGAGCACCTTCCCGCCGCCGGTCGTCGTTGCGGCCAGTATCGCGGCCCGTGGGGGCCCGGCGGGGCGATACCGCGCAGCGGCACCGGGTCGGTACGCTGACGGCGACTGCCCGGGGAGGGAGCGTCGTCGATGGTGGAGCCCGACCAGCCGAGCACCGCACGGATGATCGATTTCTGGCTCGGCGGGGAGCACCACTACCCGGTCGACGTGGCGGCGTCCCGCGCCTTCGAGCAGGCGTACGGGCCCTGCGCCCCGGTGTTCCGGGCGTTGCGCGCCTTCCTCGGCCGGGCGGTCCGGGCGATCGCCGCCAGCGGTGTGGACGGTTTCCTGGTCTTCGGTGCCGGGGTGCCGACGATGGGCAACGTGCACGAGGCCGCGCCCGACGCCACCGTGCTCTACACCGATGTGGACCCGGTGACCATCCGGCTGGGGCAGCAGATCCTGGCCGGCAGCGACCGGGCCGGTTACGGCTTCGGTGACGCCACCGACGTCGGCACGATCGACCCGGCGTCGCTGCACCGGTTCGTGCCGGGCTGGGGCCGGCGGCCGGTGGGGGTGGTGTTCCTCGGGCTCGCCGCCTTCCTCGACGACGAGACGCTCGCCCGGACCCTCGACGAGCTCTACACGGCCGCCGCGCCCGGCAGCCACCTGGCGATCGACTTCGACACCGAGGAACTCGCCGGTCATCCGGAGGCGCTGGCCATGATGGGCACGGCGTTCCGGATGCGGGCACCGGCGGCGTTCCGGCCGCTGTTGGGCCGGTGGACGCCGACCGAGGACGGCATCGTGCCGGTGACCGACTGGCGACCGCAGGGCCCGCCGGAGGCGGTGCCGGACGCGTTCCACGGCGCGGTGGCGGTGCGGTCGGCCGGGTGACCATGGATGGAACCGCCTCCGTATGATGCTTGCCCCAGAGCAAGTATCTTCGGAGGAACGACATGCCGGATGCGCCCACGGGGGTTTCGCGCGCCCTGCGCGAGGCTCCGCCCGATCGCGTGGTCGAGGCCGCCGACCGGGCCATCCGGTCGGTCCTGGGGGCCTCGGGCACCGTCGTGTTCGTCGCCGACTACCGGATCAGCGGCCTGTGGCCGGTGCTCGACTCGCGGCAGCCGGATGCCGCCGCCCACGCCCTCCAGGGGCCGCTGCAACGCTGCTTCAGCAGTCAGCAGCCGGTCCGGGCGGGCGGGACCGACGGCCGGTGCCAGCTCTATCTGCCGCTGTCGGTGTGGGGCGAGCGGCTCGGCGTGCTGATGGTGGAGATGCCCGAGGAGCCGCCGGAGAGCGTGGTGCGCCGGGCCGCGGACATCGCCGGTGAGGTCGCGTTGGCGATGCACGCCGCCGACCGGGAGACCGACCGCTACCGGCGGGCACGTCGGCAGGAGCGCCTGAGCATGGCCGCCGAGTTGCAGTGGGAACTGCTGCCGGGGCGCAGCGTCAGTCACGGTTCGTTCCAGTTGGCCGGTCAGCTCGAACCGGCGTACACGGTGGGCGGTGACCACTTCGACTGGTCGTTGGACGACGGCCGGCTCACCGTCACCGTGCTCAACGGCGACGGGATCGGGCTGACCGCCGCCCTGCTGACCGCGGTGACGGTGAACGCGATGCGCAACGCCCGCCGGTCCGACGGCGGCCTGGTGGAGCAGGCCGAACTGGCCTCCGACACGGTCTACTACCAGCACCGGGGTCACCGGCACGTGGCCACCGTCCTGCTTGAACTGGACTGCGCCACCGGCCGGGTGCAGGCGGTGGACGCCGGTTCGCCGCACCTGTTGCGGCTGCGCGGCGGCACCGTGTCCCGGGTCCCGTTGGAGCAGCAACTGCCGTTGGGCATGTTCGCCGAGACCCGGTACGCGCTCCAGGAGTTCGAGCTGGACCCGGGGGACCGGTTGTTCGTGGTCTCCGACGGGGTGTGGGGCGCGGATCCCAGTGGCCGTGAGACGTACGGGGAACGGGCGATGGCGCGGTCCATGCGGGCCACGCGGTTGCAGCCGCCGCCGGAGGCGGTTGGTACGGTGATGCGTGAGTTGCAGGCATTCCACGCGGACGCCGACCTGCGTGACGACGCCGTGGTGGTCTGCCTGGACTGGCACGGTGCCGACGGTCGGACGCAGGACTGACGGGCCTCGGGTGGTACGAGCGGGACAATCGCAGGGGACATCGGGTGGAGCGACCGAATCTCGCCGCGGCGATCGACGCAGCCGCTGAGTCGTTGGTGGGTGTGCTCGACTCCGCCGTCACCCGGCACCGGATGGCCGTGTCACCGACCCAGTTGCGGGTGCTGTCGCTGCTCAGTAGCCGACCGGAGACCAACATCAACGGTCTGGCGGAGCTGCTGGACGTCGTACCCTCCTCGGCCAGTCGGCTCTGTGACCGGTTGGAGGCGATCGGCCTGGTGCGCCGGGAGGCCGACCCCCGGGACCGGCGTGAGGTCCGCCTGACGCCCACCGCCGCGGCGGAGGTCCTGCTGGGAGAGGTGCGGTCGCGCCGCCACGACGCCGTGCGGGCGGTCCTGGAGCGGATGCCGGCGCGGGTGCAGCAGGACCTGCTACGGGCCCTCAAGGCCTTCGGCCAGGCGGCGACCGCGGAGCCGCCGGACTCCTCGGCCCGCAGCGCCTGACGCTCCCGGTCCACCTATTATCCTAGGATGCCCTAGAGGTGGTGGCGGTGCTCACACCGCCACCGGAGGAACATCACCGACAGGCGCGAGCCGAGCGGGTCGAGGCGGCACGGCAGCCCGCTATAGTGGCAGCGCATCCGACCGACCGGTGATCACCAACGGTGGGCGGCGGGCCAGGGCAGATCCCGGATCGGGATCGCAGGGGGGTGCCGGCACCAGCCGGCCCGACAGCGCGCACGGCGTTCCATGGCGGACCCAGAGGCCGAGGTGGGGTCGCGTGCCGCGGAGGAGGTTCGGTGGCGCGTCGACCGGCTCGGGCAGAGCAACCGCAGGCCCTCGAGGCTGACGCGGGACGGTCCACCGACCGGGTCCTCACCCTGCCGAACCTGATCAGCTTCGTCCGTCTGCTGGGCGTCCCGGTCTTCCTGTACCTCTTCCTGGTGGCCCGCGCCGACGTGGCCGCGATCGTGGTGCTGGCGGTCGGCGGGACCAGCGACTGGGTGGACGGGTGGATCGCCCGCCGACTGCGTCAGGTCAGTCGCCTCGGCGAGCTGCTCGACCCGCTCGCCGACCGGCTCTACATCCTCGCCACGCTGGTGGCGTTCACCGCGCGCGAGGTGGTGCCGTGGCAGTTCACCGCCGCGCTGCTGGCCCGGGAACTGCTGCTGGCCGGTTCGCTGGTGGTGTTGCGCCGCTACGGCTACGGTCCGCCGCCGGTGCACTACGTCGGCAAGACCGCGACGTTCCTGCTGCTGGCGGCCTTCCCGACGCTGTTGCTGGCGGCAGCGGTGCCGGCCGCGTCGGCGGTGGCCGGTGCGGTGGGCTGGGCGCTGGCCTGGTGGGGTCTGGTGCTCTACTGGGCGGCTGGTGCGTTGTACGTGATCCAGGCGCGCCAGCTGGTCCGGGCGGTCGGTCGAGGAGAGACGGCATGAGCGAGCGCAGCGAGCGAGTCATCTGGCGCAGCGCGGTGGAGCCTCATGCCGGCGCGGAGCGTAGCGGAGCTTCGGTATGAGCGAGCGCAACCGGGGGTTCAGCCCGGACTTCCTCACCGAGCTGTTCCAGAACCCGCTGGATCCCGGGTACGCCGACGCTGCGGCCCGCCGGGCGAAGACCGGGAAGCCGGCGCGTCCGGGGTGGTCGGTGGGCCCGATCACGCTGGTGGTCGTGCTGCTGCTGGGTTTCCTGTGCGCGGTGGCGTACCGGCAGACGATGGCGGAGGAGCCGGGGCGCGCGCAGGCGCGGTCGGGGTTGGTCGGGCAGATCAAGCAGCGGCAGGGTGAGACGGACAACCTGTCCATGCGGGCTGACGAGTTGCGCGAGGAGGTGACCCGGCAGCGGGAGGCGGCGCTGGGTGGTTCGCAGGCGGCGCGGCTGCGGGACCTGGAGGCGCGGGCGGGCCTGGGTCGGGTGCGCGGTGACGGTGTGGTGGTGCGGTTGGCCGACGGGCCGGACGGTGGGGAGTCGTTGAGCGGGGCGAAGGTGGGTCCGTCGCGGGTGCTCTACAGCGACCTGCAGGGGGTGGCCAACGATCTGTGGGGCGCCGGGGCGGAGGCGATCGCGATCAATGGTCAGCGGTTGACGGCGACGTCGACGATCCGGTCGGCGGGTGAGGCGATCCTGGTGGACTTCCGGCCGGTGACCGGGCCGTACGAGGTGTCGGCGATCGGTCCGGGGTCGATGCGCAAGGCGTACGAGGGTAGTCGGAGTGCGTTGACGATGCGTCGGGTGTCGCAGGCGAACGGGTTGTCGTTCGAGGTGCGGGACGCGGACCGGCTCACGTTGCCGGCGGCGCCGGAGCCGCGGCTACGCTACGCGGAGCCCGCGGTGAGTCCGAGTGCGTCGCCGTCGGGTGGTGACGAGTCGTCCGACTCGGGTACGTCACCCAGCCCTTCCGGAGGTGGTCGATGATCGCGGTGCTGGCTCTGCTGGCCGGTGTGGTGCTCGGGTTGTGGCTGGATCCGACGGTGCCGGCGGCGTTGCAGCCGTATCTGCCGATCGCGGTGGTGGCGGCGTTGGACGCGGTGTTCGGTGGTGTGCGGGCCAAGTTGGACCGGATCTTCGACGACAAGCAGTTCGTGGTGTCGTTCATCTCGAACGTGCTGGTGGCGGCGTTGATCGTGTATCTGGGTGACCAGTTGGGCGTGGGTGGTCAGTTGTCCACCGGTGTGGTGGTCGTGTTGGGGGTTCGTATCTTCGGCAATGTGGCGGCGATCCGTCGGCACCTGTTCCGGGCGTAGGTTGGTGTCGTGACTGACGAGCACACCGAGACGGGTACGGGGTGGCCGCAGCCGGCGGGTCCGGCCCGGCCGGGTGGGCCGGCGGGGGAGCCGGATCCGCGTCCGGACGCGCCGGATCCTGACGAGTTGAGTCCGTTGTCGCCGCAGGGGCGGCCGGAGCCGGGTGACGGTGATGACGGCGAGTCGCCGGTTGCGCCTGCCGAGCCTGTCGAGCGGGATTCCGTCGAGCGCGATGAGGCCGTCGAGCGGGACGAGGCCGTCGAGCGGGACGAGGCGGCGGGCGGTGCGGCTGCGGCGGGTGCGGCTGGTCCGTTGCGGCGGTTCAGTTCGGCGGCGGTGATGATCGGTGTGCTGCTGGTGTTGTTGGGGTTCACGCTGGCGGTGCAGTTGAAGACGACGTCGACGGACTCGTCGTTGGCGGCGGCGCGGCAGGAGGACCTGGTCCGGATCCTGTACGACCTGGAGGCGCGGGAGATGCGTCTGCGGCAGGACATCACGACGTTGGAGGAGAGCCAGCGTCAGTTGCGCTCGGGTGAGCAGGGGCGTCAGGCGGCGTTGGAGGAGGCGACCCGGCGGGCGGACGAGTTGGGCATCCTGGCGGGTACGTTGCCGGCGCGGGGTCCGGGGTTGGCGGTGCTGTTCCAGGCGGGGCCGTCGAAGCCGATCTCGGCGAGTGGGGTGTTGGACGCGGTGCAGGAGTTGCGGGGTGCCGGTGCGGAGGCGATGCAGATCTCCGGTGGTGACCGCGCGTCGGTGCGGATCGTGGCGTCGACGTATTTCCTGGACGGGGAGAACGGGTCGTTGATCGTGGACGGGCGTCGGTTGACGGGTCCGTTCACGATCACGGTGATCGGGGATCCGTCGACGATGCGTACGGCGCTCAACATTCCTGGCGGGGTGGTGGCGGTGGTGGCGCGCGACGGCGGTAACGTGATCGTTGAGGATCGTGAGGTTGCCGAGGTTTCGGCGCTGCACGTGCCGAGCACGCTGGAACACGCCCGTCCGGTCTCGTGAGGCCGGGTGGGGCCGGCGCCGGTCGGTCCGGTGCCACCGATGGATGAGGACGCTGCTGGTGATTCCTGAGGAACTGCGTTACTCCGCTGAGCACGAGTGGGTGGCGACCGTGGACGGCGGTGCCGTGCGGGTGGGCATCACTCATTTCGCGCAGGACGCGTTGGGCGACATCGTGTATGTGCAGTTGCCGGAGTCCGGTGCGGTGGTGGCGGCTGGTGAGTCGTTGGGTGAGATCGAGTCGACCAAGAGTGTGTCGGAGATCTACGCCCCGGTGGGCGGTACGGTGTCGGCGCGCAACGAGGCGCTGGTCGACACGCCTGAGGTGATCAACACTGATCCGTACGGTGCGGGTTGGTTGGTGGAGATCTCTCCGGCGGATCCGGCGGCGGTGGAGGGTCTGCTGTCGGCGGACGCGTATCGCGAGTTGACCGAGAGCTGATTCGGTTTCCCGGGCGGCGGTCGGTGTGTGTGCCGCGCGTCCGGTTGCCCTGTTTTTCGGCGCTGGCTAGGCTCGCCCAGTCGACCGAGAACCCAATTAGTTGTGCGTCGCGGACAGCCTTTCCGGGCACGGAGAGCCAGCCGCCGGGTGGTGTGTAGCCCGGCGGCCAGACCCGCCGTCTCCCGACGCCGACCGAAACAGATCCGTGAGGTGGTCCCCATGACTCGCCCAGGCGACGAGTTCCCCCCGCTCGACGTCACGTCGACGCTCAATCTGGGTTCGCTCGAGGAAGCGCTGGAGGGGCCGGACACCGATGTGGTGCCGAGCCGGATGTCCGGTTCGCTGCCGCCGGGGATGGCGCTGCTGGTGGTTCGTCGGGGTCCGAACGCGGGTGCGCGGTTCCTGCTGGATCACGACGTGACAACCAGTGGGCGGCATCCGGACAGTGACATCTTCCTCGATGACGTGACGGTGTCGCGTCGGCACGCGGAGTTCCACCGGGACGGTGGGACGTTCACGGTGCGGGACGTGGGCAGTTTGAACGGCACGTACGTGAATCGGGAGCGGGTCGAGGCGGCCACGTTGAGCAATGGTGACGAGGTGCAGATCGGCAAGTTCCGGGTCGTGTTCATCGCCGGTCCGCGCCCGGAGGGGGAGGCCGGCCGGGGGTGAACGAGCCTGCGGCTTCTCCGCCGTCCGGGGTGGGTCGCGCCCAGCCGTTGATGAGTATCGGCGAGGTGCTGGCCCAGTTGCGGGTGGATTTTCCTGACGTGACGATTTCGAAGCTGCGGTTCCTCGAGGCCGAGGGTCTGGTGGAGCCGCAGCGCACGGCGGCTGGTTATCGGAAGTACAGCTGGGACGACGTGTCTCGGCTGCGGTTCGTGTTGACCGCGCAGCGGGATCAGTATCTGCCGTTGCGGGTGATTCGTGAGCAGTTGGCGCAGTGGGATGCCGATGGTGCGGCGCCGGAGCGGTCGCGGCCGGCGTTGGTGGCGGTGGGGCCGGACGGTGAGGTGCCGGGGCGTGGCGCCGTGTCGTCGGTCGAGTCGGGTCAGGTGCGGCTGGATCGTACGCAGTTGGTGGCGCGTAGTGGGCTGGACGAGTCGACGTTGGGGGAGTTGGAGCGGCTCGGGTTGGTGGTGTCGGATCCGCCGGGGTGGTACGACGGGGATGCGTTGATCATCGCGAAGGCGGTGGCCGGTTTGGCGGCGTACGGGTTCCAGCCTCGGCATCTGCGGGGTTACCGGACGGCGGCGGATCGGGAGGTGGGTCTGTTCGCGCAGTTGGTGGCGCCGTTGGCGCGGCAGAGTGATCCGGCGGCGCGGGCGCGGGCGGCGGAGACGGCGCGGGAGTTGGTGGCGTTGTCGCAGCAGTTGCATGCGGCGTTGGTGCGGGTGGGGTTGCGGTCGACGTTGGGTCGGTGAGGTGCGTGTGCGCGCTGATCGGCGGGTTGGTGAGTGGCGTAGGCTTGCGGGGGTAACCCCTCTTCTGGGCACGGGCGTGGTGCGCGGAGCGCGTGAGATGGCCGTGTCGCGGTCCGTGTACCGTGCAGGGAAGGGCGCGGTGCGGCGTAGGTGACAACGACACGGAGGCGGCGGTGCGCGAGCTGAGCGTGGTCGGGGTTCGGGTGGAGTTGCCCAGTAACCAGCCGATCGTCCTGCTCAGGGAGGTCGAGGGTGACCGCTATCTGCCGATTTGGATCGGCGCGGTCGAGGCGACGGCGATCGCTTACGAGCAGCAGGGTGTCAAGCCGGCCCGGCCGTTGACCCATGATCTTCTGCGGGATGTGTTGGCGGCGTTGAAGGCGCCGTTGCGGGCGGTGGAGATCACCGAGCTGAAGGAGAACGTGTTCTTCGCTGATCTGTTGATCGGTGACGGGGTGCGTGTCTCGGCGCGGCCGAGTGATTCGATCGCGTTGGCGTTGCGGGTCGGTGCGCCGATTCGTTGTGCCGAGGAGGTCCTCAGTGAGGCGGGGATCGTGATTCCCGATGAGCAGGAGGACGAGGTGGAGAAGTTCCGGGAGTTCCTGGAGCAGGTGCGTCCGGAGGACTTCGCCGGTTGATCGGTGGCCCGGGTCGTGCGCCCGGGCCATGTGCGTGACCACCATCGTGGCGTTACGGTCGGTGATGGTGATGATCGTCGCTGTCGATGCGCGGCGTGTCGCGGCGGTTTCTCCGTGGTAACTCCTGGCGGTCGCTATAGGGTTGCCGTGTCGAGGGGTGCGCGTCCCGGAAGTGACGTGTCACCGCACTGACGGGGAGGTTGTCCGGATGCACGAGCCGCGAGATTCCGATCCGGTTGCGGAGTGGGACGAGTCGGGTGGGATGCCCGGTTCGGCGACTGACAGTGACGGTGCGGTGGGGTACCGGGGTGTGACGGCCTGCCACGCGGTGGGGATCAGTTACCGCCAGCTGGACTACTGGGCGCGGACGGCGCTGGTGGTGCCGAGTGTGCGGGACGCTTCGGGTTCGGGTACGCAGCGGTTGTACTCGTTCCGGGACCTGGTGGTGTTGAAGGTCGTGAAGCGGCTGCTGGACGCCGGGGTGTCGCTGCAGAACATCCGTAAGGCGATCGAGGCGTTGCGGTCGCGTGGGGTGGGGGATCTGGCGGGCATCACGTTGATCTCCGATGGGACGACGGTGTACGAGTGTCGTTCCCCGGAGGAGGTGGTCGACCTGTTGCAGGGCGGCCAGGGGGTGTTCGGTATCGCGATCGGTGGCGCGTTCAAGGAGATCCAGGGGTCGTTGTCGCATCTGCCGGCGGAGCCGGTAGGGGGCGTGGCGGATCCGGAGCCCGAGGTTGCCGGGGACGGGGATCTGGTGGGTGACGAGTTGGCGGCGCGTCGGGCGCGGCGGCGGGCCGGCTGACAGGTCGTCCGCCCGCCGGTGCGGGTGATGGTTTTCTGCGCGCGATTCGTCGATCACGCTGTGTCTCGGGGCGGGCGGTGGGCGTACCGGGGGCCGGTGGTGCGTGAGCGCGTCGGGTGAGATCGTGTCGGTCCTGCTCAGCGGGGTGTTCTGTGACGGTTGCCCGGCTTGACCCGATCGCCGGTTGGCGTCGCCATCAGTGACTGTGAGGTGACGACCCGCAGTCTCCCTATCCGGATTTCGTCACGCTGCGTGTGTGCGCGTTGGCGGTGGTGTGCTGTTCGGGACTGACGGGGACGGCGCGGCACGCTATCGTCCGACACGGTCCGCCTGACACCGCGCCGCGACGGCGGGGGTGCCTGCGGCGGACGTCGCGCTGAATGTCGCGCGTCTGTGCACTCTCTCCCCGGCGGAAGGACTGACCTGTGACGGTCACCGACGAGACCACCCCCATGTCGCACTTCGAGCGGATCGGCGGGGCCGGCGCGGTGCGGGCCGCCGTCGAGCTGTTCTACGACCGGGTGTTGGCCGACGCGGAGTTGGCCGGCTACTTCACCGAGGTGGACATGGTGGCCCAGCGTCGGCACATGGCGTTGATGCTGACCGTGGTGCTGGGTGGCCCGAACGAGTACGCGGGCCGGGACCTGGCCACCGCGCACCGGCCGTTGAACATTCCGGTGGCGCACTACGTGCGGGTGGGTGAGCACCTGACGGCGACGTTGACGCAGTTGGGGGTGCCCGACGACGTCATCACCGACGTGCAGGCGGTGCTGGCGCAGGTGCAGGACCAGGTGGTGGCCGGCGGCGACCGGGCGGACGCCTGAGCCGTGGACGTCTCTCGTCTCAAGCGGAGCTGGGCGCTGGTCACCGGGCACGGCGACCAGGTTCCGCTGTACTTCTACTCGACGTTGTTCCTGACCCATCCCGAGACCCGGCAGATGTTCCCGACGAACATGGCGGGGCAGCGGGACCGGTTGGTGACCGCGCTGGGTCACATCGTGTCCCAGGTGGACCAGGTGGACCGGCTGGTGGGTTTCCTGCAGGACCTGGGCGCCGACCACCGCAAGTTCGCGGTGCGGGCGGAGCACTATCCGGCGGTGGGTGAGGCGTTGCTGGCGACACTGCGGCACTTCCTCGGTGACCAGTGGACCGAGGATCTGGCGCAGGACTGGGCGGCGGCGTACGCGTTGGTGGCGAAGGTGATGGTCGAGGCGGCGCAGGCCGCCGAGGCGGTGAATCCACCGTGGTGGGTGGCCGAGATCGTCGGCCATGAGCGGCGCGGCTTCGACGTGGCGGTGGTGACGGTGCGTCCGCAGTATCTGCTGCCGTTCACGGCGGGCCAGTCGATCGGGGTGTCGCATCCGGCGGTGCGGGCGTGGCGGTACTACTCGCCGGCGAACGCGCCCCGTCAGGACGGCACCCTGGAGTTGCATGTGCGGGCGGCGCCGGGTGGCGCGGTGTCGTCGCGTCTGGTGTACGGGTGTGCGGTGGGTGACCAGGTGCACCTGGCGGCGGCGGTGGGTGAGGCGTTGACGTTGCGGGCGGCCGGGGCGGCGGATCTGCTGCTGCTGGCCGGCGGGACCGGCTGGGCGCCGTTGAAGGCGTTGGTGGAGCAGGTGTCGGTGGAGGGGGCGGGCCAGCAGGTCGACCTGTACGTGGGGGCGCGGTCGCGGACCGAGTTCTACGACGCTGACCTGTTGGACAAGTTGGCCGCCTCGTATCCGTGGTTGCGGGTGACCCAGGTGGTGGGGGTGGACCTGGACCGGCCGGGGGAGTTCGTGCATCCGGTGGACCGGGCGCTGGCCGACGGCGACTGGCGGTCCCGCCACGTGTACGTGTGCGGGTCCGACGACGTGGTGGCGTACGCGGTGACGGCGTTGACCCGCGCCGGTTTCCATCCCGGGCAGGTGCATCACGAGGGTCCGGGTGCGCAGTGGTACGGCCCCGCGTGGCGTACGGCGATGCAGAGTCCGTCCGCCCCTGACGATTCCGGAGGTGCCCGGTGAGTGAGCCCCGCAGTGACCAGTGGCGGGCCGGTTCGGTGGGTACGGCCCCGATCGGCCGGTATGACGGCACCCCGGTGGCCGGGGGTGTGCAGGTGCGGTTGACCGCCGACCGGGTGCGGCGGTGGGAGTTCGGGTCGGCGTCGTTCACCCGGCGCGGCTACGACCAGGGCGCGGTGGACCGGTTCCGGATGCAGGTGGCCGACGAGGTGGATCGGCTCACGACGCGGGTGGCGGACCTGCGGGCGGAGAACGAGATGCTCACCGGCCACCTGGAGCTGCACCGGCACGGGGTGATCCCGAGCGCGGGCCCGTCGCCTGCGGCGCCAGCGGCCAAGGAGGTGAACCTGCTGTCGGCGGCGCAGCGGGAGGCCGAGCAGATCATCGCGCAGGCGCACGACTACGCGCGGCGGGTCGCCGAGTATGCCCGCACCCAGTACGAGAGCTATGTGCGGGCGGCGGTGGAGGAGGCCCGGCAGCAGGCGGAACGGGCGGTGCAGGACTATCGCGCGTCGGCGGGGCCGACGTTCGACGACGGGGTGGCCGCGCGGGAGGCGCTGCGCATCTACGGCGAGATGATGATCTCGCACATGCAGGCGGCGGCGCGGCACTTGGACGACGGCAGCGCCCAGTTGGCCCGCACGATGGAGCGCATCGGCGCCCCGGCGGAGGTGACCGCGTCAGCGGACCGCTCGTTGCCTCGCCACCAGCAGCCCTGACGCCTGGTCGGTGCGGTCGGTCGTCGCGTCGAGGCGGAGTCCGGGCGGCGATCCGGCGGGGGTCTCAGCCGCCGGTGTGGGCGGTCACCGCGGCGGTGACGGGGGTGGGACCGGCGACGGTCTCCAGGGTCAGTCCGGCGGTGGCGGGGGCGTCGAGCAGGGCGACGAGGACGGCGGCCACGTCGGCGCGGCTGATCGAGCCCCGGGGCGCCTGCCGGTCGAGGGTGACGTGGCCGGTGGGCGGGTCGTCGGTGAGGCGGCCGGGCCGCAGCACGGTCCAGTCGAGGTCCCGGCGGGTCAGGTCGTCCTCGGCGGCCTTCTTGGCCCGCAGGTAGGCGACGAACACCTCGTCGGTGCCCGGAGGCGGGTCGGTGTCCACGCCCACGGAGGAGACCAGCAGGTAGCGGCGTACCCCTGCGGTGTGGGCGGCGTCGGCGAGCAGCGCGGCGGCGGCCCGGTCGACGGTGTCCTTGCGGGCGGCGCCGCTGCCCGGTCCGGCGCCGGCGGCGAAGACGACCGCGTCGGCGTCGGTGAGGTGTGCGGCGAGGTCGCCTGCGGTGACGTGTTCCAGGTCGGCCAGGACGGGCACGGCGCCGTCGGCACGCAGCGCGGCGGCGTGGTCGGGGTTGCGGACCAGGCCCACCGGGACGTCGCCGCGGGCGGCGAGGTCGCGGTGCAGCAGTCGGGCGATCTTGCCGTGGCCTCCGGCGATGACGACACGCATGTGCCGAATCTATCCGCCCGGGTGCGCTCCTGCCGCCGCCGGCTCGCCGACGGGCCGCCGGGTGGGGCAGCATGGTACGGGTGGAGGACGTGATCGAGCAGGTGGCGGGGCTGGCGGCCGGTGGCGCGGTGGTGGTGCTCAGCGGCGCCGGCCTGTCCACCGAGTCGGGTATTCCCGACTATCGGGGTCCCAGCGGGGTGGCGCGTCGGCACACCCCGATGACGTACCAGACGTTCACCGGTGACGCGGGGGCCCGTCGCCGCTACTGGGCGCGGAGCCACCTGGGGTGGCGGTGGATCGCGCAGGCGGCCCCGAACGACGGGCATCGGGCGGTGGCCCGGTTGCAGCGGGCCGGCGTGGTGGCGGGGATCATCACACAGAACGTGGACGGGCTGCACACCGCCGCCGGCAGCACCGGGGTGGTGGAGTTGCACGGCCGCCTCGACGAGGTGGTGTGTCTGGGCTGCGGGGCGCGCACGACCCGGGAGGACCTGGACGGTCGGCTGCGGCGGGCCAATCCGGGTTTCGACGCGCGGGCCGCCGCGATCAACCCGGACGGTGACGTGGATCTCGACGACGCGCAGGTGGCCGGGTTCCGGGTCGTGGACTGCGGGGCCTGCGGCGGGATGCTCAAACCGGACGTGGTGTTCTTCGGCGAGACGGTTCCGGCGCCCCGGGTGGCGCGGTGTTTCACGATGGTGCGGCAGGCGCGGCTGCTGCTGGTCCTCGGGTCGTCGCTGACGGTGATGTCGGGGCGGCGGTTCGTGTCGGCGGCGGCCCGGCAGGACGTACCGGTGGTGATCGTCAACCAGGGGCCGACGCGCGGTGACGGGTATGCGCGGTTGTGCGTCGACGCCCCGCTGGGCCGCCTGTTGCCGGCGGTGGCCGACCGGCTCTGCCCGGCCGGGGCGGACCGCGTGGTGTCCGTCGCCTCCTGAGCAGGGGGCCCGGGGCTTCGGTGTGGGCCGGCGGGGACGCTGGTAGCGTTGATCGCGCCGGTAGCACCCGCGTGGGAGAGACCGCCTGGCGGCAGCCGGGGCGGCGCCGAAGGGGCAAATCCTCCCCGGAACCTCTCAGGCAAAAGGACCGCGTGGGTCAGGCACTGTGGAGCGCCCGTGGGGTGTGACAGAGGGGGAGGGCCGACCTGTCGACCCCGCCCCCGCAGGAGCGCCCCTCATGACC
Organism: Micromonospora sp. NPDC002389; assembly: GCF_040296095.1. NCBI lineage: Bacteria > Bacillati > Actinomycetota > Actinomycetes > Micromonosporales > Micromonosporaceae > Micromonospora > Micromonospora sp. NPDC002389. The sequence goes on along the minus strand of NZ_JBEOWP010000003.1, from coordinate 197,786 downwards.
ACAGAGTTCGCCGACCGTCACATCGGCCCCGGCCCCGACGACGAACGCCGCATGTTGGCGACGGTCGGGTACGCCTCGATCGACGAGCTGATGGACGCGGCGATCCCCGAGGTGATCCGCTGGCACGGTCGTCTGGACCTGCCGGAGCCCACCGGTGAGCACGAGACCCTGACCGAGTTGCGGGCCCTCGCCGACCGCAACACCGTCGCCGTGTCGATGATCGGTCTGGGCTACCACGGCACGTACACCCCGGCGGTGATCCGCCGTAACGTGCTGGAGAACCCGGCCTGGTACACGGCGTACACGCCGTACCAGCCGGAGATCAGCCAGGGCCGGTTGGAGGCGCTGCTGAACTTCCAGACCATGGTGTCGGATTTGACCGGCCTGGCGACGGCGAACGCGTCGATGCTCGACGAGGGCACCGCCGCGGCCGAGGCGATGACGTTGGCGCGGCGGGCGTCGAAGAGCAGCAGCCCGGTGTACGTGGTCGACGCCGACGCCCTGCCGCAGACCATCGCGGTGATCGCCGGTCGGGCCGAGCCGCTCGGCATCGAGGTGCGGGTGCTGGACCTGACCGCGCAGGAGTTGCCGGCGGAGTTCTTCGGCCTGCACCTGCAGTACCCGGGCGCGTCCGGGGCGGTCCGTGACCAGGCGGCGCTGGTGGCGGCGGCGCACGAGGTCGGCGCGTTGGTGACGGTGGCGGCGGACCTGCTGGCGTTGACGCTGCTGCGGGCGCCGGGGCACATCGGCGCGGACATCGCCGCCGGCACCACCCAGCGGTTCGGGGTGCCGATGGGTTTCGGTGGGCCGCACGCCGGCTACCTGGCGGTGCGGGCCGGGTTGGAGCGGATGCTGCCCGGCCGGCTGGTCGGGGTGTCCCGCGACACGGCCGGCGACTCGGCGTACCGGTTGGCGTTGCAGACCCGTGAGCAGCACATCCGGCGGGAGAAGGCGACCAGCAACATCTGCACCGCGCAGGTGCTGCTGGCGGTGATGGCCGGCATGTACGCCGTCTACCACGGCCCGGACGGACTGCGGGCGATCGCGACGCGCACCCACGAGACGGCGGTGCGGTTGGCCGCCGGGCTGCGGGCCGGTGGCGTCCAGGTGGCCGACGTGCCGTTCTTCGACACGGTCACGGCGACGGTGCCGGGGCGGGCCGGTCAGGTGGTGGCCGACGCGGCGGCGCGCGGGGTGAACCTGCGGCTGGTCGACGACGACCGGGTGGGGATCTCCTGCGACGAGACCACCACGGGCGAGCACGTGGCGGCGGTGTGGGCGGCGTTCGGGGTCGACGGCGTCGACGGCGCGGTGACGGCGGCGCTGCCGGAGGCGTTGCGGCGTACCGACGACGTCCTCACCCACCCGGTGTTCCGGTCGCACCACTCGGAGACGGCGATGCTGCGCTACCTGCGGCGGCTGGCCGACTTCGACTACGCGCTGGACCGGGGCATGATCCCGCTGGGGTCGTGCACGATGAAACTGAACGCCACCACCGAAATGGAGCCGGTGAGCTGGGCGGAGTTCGCCCACATCCACCCGTTCGCCCCGGCGGAGCAGACCGCCGGCTACCGGGAGATGATCGGCCAGTTGGAGGGGTGGCTGGCCGAGGTGACCGGCTACGACGCGGTCAGTGTGCAGCCCAACGCCGGGTCGCAGGGGGAGTTGGCCGGGTTGCTGGCCATTCGCGCGTACCACCGCGACCGGGGTGAGAGGCACCGGGACGTGTGTCTGATCCCGTCGTCGGCGCACGGCACGAACGCCGCCAGCGCGGTGATGGCCGGGATGCGGGTGGTGGTGGTCGGCTGCGACGACGACGGCAACGTCGACCTGGTCGACCTGGACGCCAAGATCGACAGGCATCGGGACGCCCTGGCGGCGATCATGGTGACGTACCCGTCGACGCACGGCGTGTACGAGACGGGCATCGCGTCGCTGTGTGCGAAGGTGCACGACGCCGGTGGTCAGGTGTACGTCGACGGCGCGAACCTCAACGCGCTGGTCGGGTTCGCCAAGCCGGGCCGGTTCGGGGCGGACGTGTCGCACCTGAACCTGCACAAGACGTTCTGCATCCCGCACGGCGGCGGTGGTCCTGGCGTGGGTCCGGTGGCGGTGCGCGCGCACCTGGCGCCGTTCCTGCCGGGTGACCCTGGTGGTGCGCCGGTGGACGGGCGGCCGGCGATCTCGGCGGCCCGGTACGGGTCGGCGGGCATCCTGCCGATCCCGTGGGTGTACCTGCGGATGATGGGCGCCGACGGGCTGGCCCGGGCCACCGGGGTGGCGGTGCTGGCGGCCAACTACGTGGCGGCGCGGCTGCGGGAACACTTCCCGGTGCTGTACGCGGGCAACAAGGGCCTGGTGGCCCACGAGTGCATCCTGGACCTGCGGCCGGTGACGAAGGCGACCGGCGTGAGCGTCGACGACGTGGCCAAGCGGTTGATCGACTACGGGTTCCACGCGCCGACGATGTCGTTCCCGGTGGCGGGGACGCTGATGGTGGAGCCGACCGAGAGCGAGGACCTGGCCGAGCTGGACCGGTTCTGCGACGCGATGATCGCCATTCGGGCGGAGATCGACGAGGTGGCGGCCCGACGCTGGCCGGCCGGGGACAACCCCCTGGCCAACGCGCCGCACACGGCGGCGATGGTGGCCGGCGACGAGTGGCCGCACCCGTACCCGAGGTCGGTGGCCGGCTACCCGAGCGGCGTGGACCGGGCGGGGAAGTACTGGCCGCCGGTGCGTCGGGTCGACGGCGGGTACGGCGACCGGAACCTGGTGTGTTCGTGTCCGTCGCCGCAGGCGTACGAGAGCTGACGGCAGCCGCGCCGGGGCGGTCCCTGCCGCCCCGGCGTCGCGTCGACCTGGTCGTGACGGTCCCCGCAGCGGGGACTAGCCTGGGTCGACGCGGGAAGAGTCGTGACGGATCGTGAGCAGGTCAGGCGGCGAGGGCGTGTCGGGCGGGGCCGCGGTGCGGTGCGATGCTGCTGCCGTCGGGCAGCAGTTCGCCGGTGTCCTCGAAAATGATGACGCCGTTGCAGAGCAGGCTCCAGCCCTGCTCACGGAAGCAGGCGATGACCTTGGCGGCTTCCCGGTCGGTGGCTTCGGCGGAGGGGCAGGTGGGTTGGTGCTGGCACATCGGGTTCTCCGGACTGTGGGGGCACTGTGTCATGGTTCACATGACCAGTGACGCACAGTACCAAGCAAACGCATGGCGCATCGAGCAGAAGCGTGCGTGGTCCGTAGGAAATCCGCTGAACGGATGAGCCACAACCAACCAGACGTCGTGGAAGCGCTCCCACGGACGGTGGTCGATCCGTCACCGCTCGACCCGCCGGCCGCGCCCACACCCTGCCGAGGCCGCCGCGTCGAACTCGCCCGCTGGCAGTGGCGCCCCACCGCCGGCGGCGACCCCGCCACCGCCGTCGAGGACTTCCTCGCCGCCCACGGCCTACCCCGGCACGACCTGGCCCGCCCCGCCCGCCCCCACCACCACGACGACCGCGTCTGCGGCGCCGCCCTGTACGTCTCCGCCGCCGCCGGCGCCCTGCTCGCCGGCGGCGACCCCGGCGCCGCCAACCCCGCCGACCTGCCCGAGGTCGCCGTCGTCGTCTACGGCCACACCGACACCCCCACCACCGGCACCCCGTCCGGCACGTGGTGGCGCGGCCCGTGGACCGAGAGCTGGACCCCCACCGCACACGCCGACGCCGTCCGCGCCGTCCGCACCGCCATCGGCCACGGCGACGTCTACCAGGTCAACGTCGTCGGCCACGCCGCCGCCCCCTACCACGGCGACCCCCGCCCCGCCCTGGCCCGCCTCGGCCGGCTCCCCGGCGCCCGCTACGGCGGCGTCCTGACCGGCGACGGCTGGGCCATCGGCTGCGCCAGCCCCGAAACCCTCGTCGAGGTCCGCGCCGGCACCCTCACCACCCGCCCCATCAAAGGCACCCGACCCGCCACCGCCGCCGGCCGCGCCGACCTGCTCACCTCCGCCAAGGAACGCGCCGAACACATCATGATCGTCGACCTCGAACGCAACGACCTGGCCCGCGTCGCCCGCACCGGCAGCGTCCGCGTCGACGACCTGTTCGCCGTACGCCGCTGGTGCGACCTGTGGCAGGCCGAATCCACCGTCCGCGCCGCCGTCGCCGACGGCCTCGGCCTGGCCGACCTGCTGCGCGCCGTCTGCCCCGGCGGCTCCGTCACCGGCGCCCCCAAACTCGCCGCCCTGCACCACATCGCCGCCCTCGAACCCGTCGGCCGCGGCGCCGGCATGGGCGCCCTCGGCTGGATCGGCCCCGACCACCTCGACCTCGGCCTGACCATCCGCACCGCCGCCACCGACCGCCACGCCGTCCACGTCTGGGCCGGCGGCGGCATCACCTGGGACAGCGACCCGCACGCCGAGGTCGCCGAAGCCGCCGCCAAGACCGCCCCGGTCCGCGCCGCCCTCGACCCGACCCCACCCGGCCGCCCCACCGCCGGCCCCACCGACCGATAACCTTGCCGACATGACCATGCGGGACATCCGAATCATCGGCGACCCGGTGCTGCGCACCCCCAGCGAACCCGTCACCAGCTTCGACGCCGACCTACGCGCCCTGGTCACCGACCTGATGGACACCCTGCTCGGCGCACCCGGCCGCGCCGGCGTCGCCGCACCCCAGATCGGCGTCAACGCCCAGGTGTTCGTCTACGACGCCGACGGCCACCGCGGCCACATGGTCAACCCCACCCTCGAACTGTCCGACGAACTCTCCGACGACGACGAGGGCTGCCTGTCCATCCCCGGCCTGTACTTCCCGACCCCCCGCGCCCTGCACGCCACCGCACACGGCTACGACCAGCACGGCGAACCCCTCACCATCGCCGGCAGCGGCTTCCTCGCCCGCGCCCTGCAACACGAGACCGACCACCTCGCCGGCCGCCTCTACGTCGACACGCTGCGCGGCGACGTGCGCCGCCGCGCCCTGCGGGAGATCCGCGCCGGCCGCTTCGACTCACCCCGCCGCGCCTGACCCGCCCGCCGCCCACTCGTCCCGGGTCAACGCGTACTCCACCTCACCGGCCTGCGCCCCCGGCAACGGATCCGCCCACGGCAGATGGAACGTGCGCACATACCGCATCCCCACCGCCGCCATCGTCGCCCGCGACGCCACGTTGACCGCCATCGTCTCGGCGAAGATCCGCGACAACCCCAGGTCGGCGAAACCGTGCCGGATCAGCTCCCGGGCCCCCTCCGACGCCAGACCCCGCCGCCAGAACCGGCGCGCCAACCGGTACCCCAACTCGGCCTGCCCCACCACCGGCCCCTGATCAGCCCGCGACGGCGGCTCCAACAACCACCAGCCGACGAACTCACCGTCGGTCGACCCGGCCCAGAACCCCAACCCCGGCGCCCGCCGCGCCACCGCCACCCGCTCCCGGTGCCGCCGCGCCACCTCCGCTGCCGACCGCACCGGCCCCAGGAACCGCATCACCTCCGCATCGGCGTCCAACGCCACCTCGTGCGGCAGATGCACATCCGCCAACGGCGCCAACACCAACCGCGCGGTACGCAGAATCACCTGAGACACGCGCGTCATCATCGCGGCCACCGGGCCGCCACCGCCACCGACAATCAGCGACCACCGGCGCGGAGCCGGAACTCGCCGTACTCGGCCACCCGGGTGAACCCCAACCGCTCGTACAACCGCACCGCCGCCCCGTTGTCGGCCTTCACGTTCAACGTCACATGATCCACGTCGGCCCGTAACACCTCACACAGCCGCGTCACCACCGCCGCCGCCAACCCCCGACCCCGCCACCCCGGCCGCGTCGTCACGTTCCCCACCGCCGCCACCCGATACGTGGGGGAGAAGACATGCACCCCCGCCACCGCCACCAACAGGCCACCGTCACTGATCCCCACATACCGGCCGGTGTCCACCATCCGCGAATCGAACCAGTTCCCCGGATACGCGACCGCGTACAGCTCCCGCAGCCGAGGCAGATCCGCCCGCCCCAACACCACCCCCGCCGGCGACACCCCCGCCGCGCGTCCCGGATCCGTCCACGCCATCTTCAGATGCGTCCCCGACGACGTCACCTCGAACGCCCCCGCCAACGCCACCTCCACACCGGGGGACAGGTGCGCCTCCAACCGGGCCGGCAACACCGGCACCACCTCACCCAGCAACGCCGACACCGCCGCCACCCCGGCCGGCCGCGTCAACGCCACCAGCGTCGGCGACACCGCCCCGTGATACAGCAACACCACCGCGTCCCCACGCCGAAACCACGACGTGTACGGCCAGAAGAAATCGTCCAGATCACCCAACTCGTACGCGTGCAGCCGAGGATCCCGCCCCAACAGGCCCGCCAGGACGGCCCGGTCGTGTTCCGCGCGCACCGACACCCGCCGATGATCACACGCGCCGCGTCGCGCCGCTCACCCCGCCAACCACTGGTCATAGCCCAGCTTCGCCACCAACGCCACCACCACCAGCAGCAACACCCCCCGCACGAACCCCGCACCCCGCCGCAACGCCATCCGCGCCCCCACCATCGCCCCGACGATGTTGCACACCGCCATCGCCGCACCCAACAGCCACCACACGTGCCCCGTCACCGCGAACACCGCCAACGCCCCCGCGTTCGTCCCCGCGTTCACCACCTTCGCCATCGCCGACCCGTGCAGGAAATCCGCCCCCACCAGCGCCGTGAACGCCACCACCAGGAACGTGCCGGTACCCGGACCGATCAACCCGTCGTACAGGGCGATACCCACCCCCGCCACCAGCACCGCCACCACGACCCGCCCCCGGGTACGCCGCCCCGGAAACGACGACACCCCCAACCTCGGCCGCAACACCACGAACAGCGCCACCGACAGCAACACCACCAGCACCACCGGCCGGTACGCCGACGGCGGCACCGCACCCGCCAACGCCGCACCCACACCCGCGCAGAGCACCGCCAGACCCGCCGCAGGCCCCGCCACCGCCCAGTCGATACGCGTACGCCGCGCGTACGTCACCGCCGCCGCCGACGTCCCCGCGATCGCCGCCAACTTGTTCGTGCCCAACGCCGTCGCCGGCGGCATCCCCGGCGCCGCCACCAACAACGCCGGCAGCAACAACAACCCGCCGCCACCCACCACCGCATCCACCCAACCGGCCAGGGCGGCAGCGGTCAGCAGCAGCGCGACAGTCGACGGGTCCAGATCCACGGCGGCATTCTTCCCACCCCGAGGCACCCGACGCCGCCGCCTGTGGCCAGCCTCACCGGCCCCGACGCCTCCGCAGCCACACCCCGACCGCGCCCACCGCCACGAACACCAGCGTCGAACAGAACAACACCCGCAGCATCGGGCAACTGTGCCACGGCGTCGATAAGGTGACACCGTGCGCCTGGCCACGTTCAACCTGCTGCACGGCCGGTCCCTGACCGACGGCCTGGTCGACCCGGCCCGCCTCACCGCCGCCGTCACCGCCCTCGACGCCGACGTGCTCGCCCTGCAGGAAGTCGACCGCGACCAGTCCCGCAGCGGCAACCACGACCTCACCGCCATCGCCGCCCAGGCCCTCGGCGCCACCGAACACCGCTTCGCCGCCGCCGTCGTCGGCACCCCCGGCGAAGCGTTCCGCCCCCTGCGCCACGACGACGACGGCCACGGCGAACCCTGCTACGGCGTCGGCCTCGTCTCCCGCCACCGGGTCACCACCTGGCGCATCACCCGCCTACGCCCGGCACCACTACGGTCCCCGGTCTACGTACCCGGCCCCGGCGGCGGCCTCATCCTTCTGCACGACGAACCCCGCGTCGTCCTCGCCGCCGTCCTGGACACCCCCCACGGACCCCTCACCGTCGCCGCCACACACCTGTCCTTCGTGCCCGGCTGGAACATCCGCCAACTCCGCCAGGCCGTCCGCGCCCTCCGCACCCTGCCCGCCCCGCGCATACTGCTCGGCGACCTCAACCTGCCCACCTGGGCCGCCCGCCTGGTGTCCCGCTGGCAACCCCTGGGCCGCCGCCCCACCTACCCCGCCGGGCAACCCCGCGTCCAACTCGACCACATCCTCGCCGACCGGCAGGACCTGCACCGGCTGCCACCGGTCACCGCCGTGCACACCCCGCTGGCCACCATCTCCGACCACCGGCCCCTGCTGGTCGACCTCGGCTAGGCCACCGCCGACCGGGCCGCCCGCACCGCGTTACGGAACACCATCGCCACCGTCACCGGACCCACCCCACCGACCCGCGGCGTGATCGCCCCCGCCACCCGCTCACACGCCGGATCCACATCCGGCAACAACCGGCGCCCCGCATACCGCACCCCACCACCGACCACCACCGCACCCGGCCGCACATGCTCCGGCCGCACGATCCCCGGCACCCCCGCCGCCGCCACCAGGATCTCCGCCCGCCGCGTATAGCGAGGCCAGTCCGCCACCCCGGTGTGCACCACCGTCACCGCCGCATTCGCCGTCGGCCGCTTCTGCGCCAACACCATCGCCAACGGCCGCCCCAACGTCGCCCCACGCCCCAACACCACCACCTCCCGACCCGACACCGGCACCCCGTGGAACGCCAACAACGCCTCCACCCCCGCCGGCGTACACGGCACCGGACCCGGCAACCCGAGCGCCAACCGCCCCACGTTCACCGGATGCATCCCGTCCACGTCCTTGTCCGGGTCCAACACCTGCACCGCCCGGTCGAAGTCCAACCCACCCGGCACCGGATGCTGCACCAACACCCCGTGCACACCCCGGTCCGCGTTCAGCTCCGCCAGCACCGCGTGCAGATCCGCCTGCGACGCCGACGCCGGCAACCGCACGTGCGGCGACGCGAAACCCAGCTCCGCCGCCTGCCGCTGCTTGATCCCGATGTAGCGGGCGCTCGCCGCGTCGTCACCGACCAGCACCGTCGCCAACGCCGGAGTCACCCCCGCCGCCCGCAGCGCCGCCACATCCTCGGCCACCTCGGCCAGAATCCGCTCCGCCACCGGCGCGCCAGGCAACAACCGGGCCGTCTCCATCATCGTGGACATAGCTCACCTCGACCGTGGAGGCCCAGGCGGACGACCTCCACGACGAGCTTCCCGATGGTCGATCCCATCCCCGGTGCCGCCAGTCGCGTCACCCGCAGCCTTGCACACCCGACGCCGCCACCACCACCGTCGAACCCCGGGGAACCGTCAGCCCGGGGGACCGAACGCCAACGCCAACCGCAACGCCACGTCCCGCACCCCGGTGAACCGCCGCACCTGCGCCAACCGGCCCGCCCGCACCGCCATCGCCGCCATCCGCTGCGTCGGCACCCGCCGCGCCCGGTCGTACCGGGCCAACGCCGACGACACGTCCGCCTCCGCCGCCAACGCCTCCGACAACGCCACCGCGTCGATCAACGCCTGGCAGGCGCCCTGCCCCAGATCCGGCGTCATCGCGTGCGCCGCGTCGCCCAGCAACACCCAGCGCCCCCGCACATACGTCGGCAGCGGCGGCAGGTAGTGCACGTCGTGCTGCAACACCCCGGCCGCGTCGATGCGATCCAGCACCGCCGGCACCGGGTCGTGCCAGTCACCGAACCACCGCCGCAACGCCGCCAGATCACCCTCCGGAGGCCGGAAACCCTCCGGCGCGGCCACCGCCGCATACCAGTTGGCCACCCCGGGACCCTGCGGCGTCACCCCGAACTTGCGCCCCGGACCCCACGTCTCCCCACCGGAGGCCACCTCCAACGGGACCGTGCCACGCCACGCCGTCACCCCCGAATAGCGCAGCGGAAACCGGTCACCGAACATCGCCGCCCGGGTCGCGCTGCGGATCCCGTCCGCGCCGACCACCACGTCGTACCCGTCATCCAGCTCCGCCGGACCCGCCACCGGCGCGCCGAAACGCACCGTGCCCGCCGGCAACGCCTCCGCCAACAGACCCAGCAGCGCCGGCCGCGACAGCAGCAGCACCCCCTCACCGTGCCGCCGCCGGATCCGCCCCACGTCCAACCGGGCGATCACCGTCCCGTCCGGGCGACGCATCGCCCCGTCCGGCTGCGCCCGCCCCCGTTCTCGCGCGGACGCACCCACACCGAGGCGATCCAACGCCCGCAACGCCGACGGCCAGATCCCCAACCCGGTGCCCGTCTCGGGCAGCCCCGCCGCCCGCTCGAACACCGTCACCGACCACCCGGCGCGCAGCAGTCCCACCGCCACCGCCAGCCCACCCACGCCGCCTCCGATGACGGCCGCTGATCCTCGCATCACCCGACCGTACTACAACTGTAGTTGCCTGCACTACTGCTGTAGTCTCCCTCACGTGGACGCCCGCCAACAACGCCTCCTCGACGCCGCCATCGCCGTCCTCGGCACCCGCGGCCCCCGCCACCTCACCCACCGCGCCGTCGACGACCAGGCCGAACTCCCCACCGGCTCCACCTCCAACCGCTACCGCACCCGCGAAGCCCTCATCGCCGGCGTCCTCACCCGCATCCTCGACCTCGAAACCACCGGCTGGAACCACCTCGCCGGCACCCTCGACCGCATCGACCCCGCCACCTTCACCACCGCCCTCGGCCGCCTCGTCCACGACCTCAGCACCACCCACCGCGCCCTCACCCTCGCCCGACTCGCGATCTTCGCCGAAGCCGCCCACCACCCCGCCCTGCAACACCAGATCGCCCAACGCCAACACGACCTCGCCGCCTGGGCCACACCACTGCTCGCCGCACTCGGCGCCCGCCACCCCGGCACCGCCCTACGACTCCTGCTCGCCCTCGTCGACGGCCTCCTCAACAACCAACTCGCCAACCCCGACCCCGACTTCGACCCCACCGCTGCCATCGCCGCGATCCTCCCGGCCGTCCTCGACGCCCACCCCGCCTGAGACCACACCTCACGAGGACGGCCGCACCAATCCCACCAACGCCCGGTACGTGCGATTCACCCGCGCCGCCTCCCGCTGCTGCCCCGACGTCACCTCGATGTACGTCTGCGACGACGCCAACGACGCATGCCCCAACAACCGCATGATCTCCGCCGCACCCGCCCCGTCCTCGGCCAGCCGCGTCGCGAACGTGTGCCGCAACGCGTGCAACCGCGCCCCACGCGGCACCCGGTCACCGATCCCCGCACGCCGGTAACAGGACTCCACCAGATACTGCAGACCACCCCGCCGCAACGCCTCACCCTGCCGATCCACCAGCAACGGCGAGGCCGGCCGCACCGTCCGCGAACCGAACCGCCGCCCCCGGCTGTCCAGATAGTCCGCCAGCAACGCGTCCAGATCCGGCTCCACCGGCAACACCCGAGGCCGCCCACCCTTGCCGGCCACCTCCAACCGGCGCTCACCCGGCCGACCCGCCAGCGAGCCGACCCGCAACGCCAACAACTCCGACAACCGCAACCCGGCACACAACGCCAGCGCCAACACCGCCACGTCCCGCTCCGGCCACGGATCCCGCTGCCGCCCCTGCGCCTGCGCCGCCGCCGCGAGCAGTTGCTCGGGAGTGTCCTCGCCCCGCAACGGCTTCGGCACCGGCAGCGGCGCCCGGGGGCGTCCCACCGCCGGCATCGGATTACCCGCCACCACCTGCTCGGCCACCAGGAACGAGAAGAAACCGTTCCAGGTGGACCAGGCACGCCCGACCGAGGCGGCGGCCCGCTCGGCGGCGAAACGGGCGAACGCCGCCCGCATCAGCCTGGGGGAGAGCACCTCGATGGACAGGGCGTCGAGGGGGAGGGGAGGGGTGGCCAGCTCCGCCGCGAGCGCGGCCACCGCGATCAGGTCCCGCCGGTACGCCGCCTGGGTGTGCGGGGAGGGCTTACGCGTCGCCCGCGAGGTCAGGAACTCCTCGACCAGTGCCTGTACCGTTTCATCCCTTTTGTCATGCATAAGGGATATTATGCATGAATTTCATGTCCTTTGTAGACCAGGGGAGGAGAGTGATCGGCGCGTCGTTCTACGGTGGGGCGACACGGGGGAAGGAGAGATCCATGGCAAGCCTGCCCGCGCGCCCCAACGGCGCGCTGCTCGTCATCGACGTCCAGAACGGGTTGGTGGCCGACGCCCACGACCGCGACGGCGTGATCGCCAACATCAACACGCTGGTGGAGCGGGCCCGAGCCGAGAACGCACCGGTCATCTGGGTGCAGCACTCCGGGGACGGGATCCCGCGCGGCAGCGACGCCTGGCAGTACGTCCCGGAGTTGACCCGCCGGGACTCGGAGCCGGTGGTCCACAAGCGCTACGGCGACTCCTTCGAGGGCACCGACCTGGAGGTGCTGCTGGCCGAGCGCCGGGTGGGGCGGCTCGTCGTCGCCGGCGCCCAGACCGACGGCTGCATCCGCTCGACACTGCACGGCGCACTGGTCCGGGGCTACGACACGACCCTGGTCGCCGACGCGCACACCACGGTGGACCGCACCGCGTACGCCGCGCCGCCGCCGGCTCAGGTCATCGCGCACACCAACCTGTACTGGGGCCACGAGAGCGCACCCGGGCGTCGTGCCGAGACGGCGGAGACGGCGACTGTCGGCTTCACCGCGCCCGGCACAGACCCCGTCGAGGGGACTCCGAAACAGGTCTAGTTGACATAATGTCAATTATCGAACATGGGCTGACCGGCCGGGAGGGCTCGGCGGTGGCGGCGGGTCGGTAGCATCTGCTCCTCGTGGACTCCGACAGCGTGATGGTGAACATTCCGGCGGGACGCGTGGTGCTGTCGGACCGGCGTACGCAGCGCAGTTGGCCGGTCGACGTCGGGCCGTACCGGCTCGCCGCGCATCCGGTGACGCGGGCCCGGTACGCCTCGGTCGTCGGTGTCCCCTGTGCGCCCGACGAGCGCCGCCGTCCGATGGAGACGGTGTCCTGGTGGGACACGGTGCGGTTCTGTAACGCCCTGTCCGAGGCCGACGGGCTGCGGCCGGCGTACCGGATCGACGGTGAGGACGTCGAGTGGGACCTCGGTGCCGACGGGTACCGGCTGCCCACCGAGGCCGAGTGGGAGCACGCCTGCCGGGCCGGCACCGAGGGTCCGCGCTACGGGCCGCTGGACGAGATCGCCTGGTATCGCGGCAACTCCGGTGAGCGGCTGCACGACGTGGGCGGCAAGCGGCCCAACGCCTGGGGTCTGTACGACATGCTGGGCAACGTCTGGGACTGGTGCTGGGACGTGTACGACCCCGAGGTGTACGGCACCTACCGGGTGTTGCGTGGCGGCGGCTGGTTCGACGAGCAGTGGAGTTGCCGGGCGTCGGTGCGGCGGCGCAGTCATCCGAGCTACGCGATCGACGACGTGGGTTTCCGCCTCGCCCGGTCCGGTCACGCAGAGTAGTCGACCACTCCCCTCGTTCGGCCGCCTAGGCTGCAGGTGTGTCGAGTGTCGTGGATGAGTCGGTGACGGTGCGGCGGGTGGCGGGGGCGCTGACCGCGTACGCCTGTGGGGACGCGTTGGGGGTGCCGTACGAGGGGCGCCCGCCGACGGAGGACGGTGCCGAGGTGATCGAGACGCCTCGGGCCAGTGACCGGTGGGCGGCCGGGGCCACGTCGGACGACACGGCGTTGACGCTGCTGGTGGCGCGGTGTCTGGTGGACGGTGGCGGTGAGGTGGACGCGGTGACGTTCCTGTCGCGGGTGGCGGCGCAGGATCCTCCGGTGCCGGGTGCGGGTCCGTCGACGCGGGCGGCGTTGGCGGCGTTCCGGGCCACTGGGGCGGTGCCCGACGATCGGGAGGGTGGCACGAACGGCGCGCCGATGCGGGCGTTGCCGGTGGGGTGGTCGGTGCCTCCGGAGCGGGTGGATCTGCTGGTGGCGCGGACTGTGGAGTTGACGCGGGCGACGCATCGGGCGCCGGAGGCGTTGGTGGCGGCGGTGGTGATGGCGGGGTGTGCGTCGTGGTCGGTGTCGGGCGCGCCGGTGGCGGTGGTGGTGGCGCGGGCGGTGGAATTGGTGGAGGTGGCGCGTCCGGTGTGTGGGGACGCGCCGCGGTTGGCCGGGTTGGTGGGTGCGGTGGTGGCGGGTGGGTGGTCTCCCCCGCCGTCGGGTGTGGGTCTGGATGCGGCGGAGACGGTCGCGGCGGTGCTGCACTGTGTGCGGAGCGCGGGTTCGGTGCGGGACGGGTTGGTGGCGGCGGTGCGGTGTGGTGGGGACACGGACACGGTGGCGGCGTTGGTGGGTGGGCTGTTGGGTGGGGGGTCGTCGGCGGAGGCGGTGCGGGCGGAGTTGCCGTGGAGTGGGTTGGTGGCGGTGCCGGACGCGGGTGTGGTGTGGCGGTTGGCGTCGGGTCTGGTGGCGTTGCGGGAGTCGGTGCGGTGAGGGGTGCGGGGTCGGTCGCAGGGTTATCGGCCTGCGGTGGCGCGGTCGAGGATCTCGTGGGCGCTGCGCGCCACGGCCGCGTCGATGAGCCGTCCGTCGGCGGTGACGGTCACGCCGGAGCCGTCGCGTTCGGCGGCGGTCAGCCGGTCGACGACGTCGCGGGCGGCGGCCACCTCCTCGTCGGTCGGTGTGAAGACCCGGTTGACCACCGGCACCTGGGCGGGGTGGATGGCGGTGCGGCCTCGGAAGCCCTGCCGCAGCAGGAGCCGGCTGGTCTGTTCGAGGCGGTCCGGGTCGCGTAGGGCCGTTTCGGTGGGGCCGACCGGTGGGGCGAGGCCGGCGGTGGCGCCGGCCAGCACCACGCGGGAGCGCATGGGCCACAGTTCGGTTTTGTCCGGGCCTGGTTGCAGGCGCAGTTCGGCGGCCAGGTCCGCTTCGCCGAGGCCGAGTCGGACCACTCGGCGGGCGGCGGCCACCGCGTCGGCCCGCCATACTCCCCCGGCGGTCTCCAGGAGGGCGAAGACCACCAGGGAGCCGGTCGGTAGGCGGTGGGCGTGTTCGGCGTCGCCGAGCTGCCGGTCCACCTCGGCGAGCAGGTCGACGTCGGCTTTGGGCACTACCACGCCGGTGAGGCGCGGTCCGGCGATCGCGGTGATGTCGGCCGCCGGGGTGTCGGCGTTGACGCGTACCCACCATTGGGGGCCGGCGGGCGCGTCGGCGAGGAACGTCGCGACGGTGTCGCGGGCGGCGCTCTTGTGCGCGGGTGCGACGGCGTCCTCCAGGTCGAGGATGCAGGCGTCGGCGCCGCGGGTCGCGGCGCGGGCCAGCTTGTCCGGCTGGTCCCCCGGCACGTAGAGGTAGCTGCGGGCGATGGGCGGGGACGTGCCGACGGCGGTCATGGGCGGGTCGGGCGGGACAGGTATCGGCCGCGTGGCTGCCCGACCACGGTGCCGTCGCGCAGGATCTGCTCGCCGCGCAGGAACGTGTCGGTGACCCGGGCGGTCAGTTCCATGCCCTCGAACGGCGTGTACTCCTGCGCGGAGAGCGACTCGTCGGCGCGCACGGTCCAGGTGTGGTCGGCGTCGACGAGGCAGAAGTCGGCGTCCAGGCCCTCGGCGATGGCGCCCTTGGTGGCCAGGCCGAAGCGGCGGGCCGGTGCCCACGAGGTCAGTTCGGCGACGCGGGCGTAGGACAGGCCGCGTTTGGTGCCTTCGCTGATCAGGCCGGGCAGCAGGTATTCGGCGCCGCCGAAGCCGGACTTGGCGACGAAGATGTCGTCGTCGGGTTCACCGAACTTGACTTCGGCGCGGCAGCAGGCGTGGTCGCTGACGACCCAGTCGAGTTGGCCGTCGAGCAGGTGCGCCCAGAGCGCCTCGACGTCCTCGCGGGGACGCAGCGGCGGGTTGACCTTGCCGCCGAGGCCGTAGGCGGTGTCGATGTCGGCCAGCAGGTGGCCGATGGTGACCTCGCGGCGGAAGTCGACGTGCGGGAACGCCTGTGCCATGCGGATCGCCGCGTCGACGGCCTTGGCCGAGGACAGGTGCAGCAGGTTGATGGTGGGCAGGCCGGTCTCGTGGGCGAGGTACGCGGCGATGCTGACCGCCAGGCCCTCGGAGTGCGGTGGGCGGGAGGCGCTGTACGCGGCCAGGCCGGTGAGGGTGCCCTCCTGCTCGACCATGCGGGTGTACGCGGACATGATCTCGGCGGTCTCGCAGTGCAGCGACAGGGAGATCTCGTCGGCGAGTTCGGGGAAGCGTTCGCGGGCGGCCTGCACGCCGCGCATGACGAACTCGAAGTGGGCGTAGTCGTAGCGGGCGTCGGGCGGGATCATCAGGAACGAGCTCTGGTCGGCGGAGCGTCCGTGTAGGCCGTGGCCGCCGTAGAACATGAAGATCTTGAACGAGGTGATTCCGTGTTCGCTGACGAGGTCGGGGATCTCGTCGATGTGTTCGGCGGTCATCGGCGCTACGTGGAAGGCGTAGTCGACCCAGGAGCGGTGGTCGGTGGCGGCGCGGACTTCGGGGAAGAACTCGCCGTACGGTCCGCCCCGGTTGAGGTAGTACTGGCCGGTGCGGATGTAGTTGATGGCGGAGGTGACGCCGCCCTGGGCGCAGGCGCGGCTCTCGGTGCCGGTGTCCTCGGCCAGTGGGTGGTAGATGCCCCAGTGCTGGTGGGCGTCGACGACGCCGGGGAAGGCGAGCTTGCCGCCGCCGTCGACGACGGTGGTCGCCTCGGTGGCGTCGATGTTCGGGGCGAGGTGGGCGACCCGGCCGTCGCGTACGCCGATGTCCAGCGCCGCCGGCTGCGCCTGGTCGTGTCGCACCACGCGGACGTTGCGCACTACGAGATCGAAGGGTTGCATGTTGTGCTCCTGATGGTCGGCGGGCGACGGGTCGCGGGCGGGTCAGTCGGTGACGGTGCGCAGCCGGGTCAGTGGGCGCAGCAGGTCGGCCACGTCGGTGACGGCGGCGAGGTCGGCGACGGCGGCCACCACCTTCTCGGCGGTGTCCGGGTCGAGGCGACCGGCGACGTTGTCGTGGAACTTCATGGCCAGTTCCGTGTCGGACAGTGGTCGTTGCGGGCCGCCCCGGTTGGTGAGGACCTCTTCGCGCCAGGTCCGGCCGTCGTCGGTGCGGACGGTCACGATGGCGGGGAACTGGTAGGGGAAGATCTTGGTGCATTCGTCGTCGGCGACCACGTCGACGCGGGCCATCAACGCGCGGCGGGCTGGGTCGCGGGCCAATTCGTCGGTGAAGTCGCCGAGGCCGAGGCCGAGTCCGCCGCCGCCGAGTAGGCCGGCGACGACGGCGTACGGGCCGCTGAACTGGGCCTGGTAGCCGGTGTCCGGGGTGCGTTTGGTGTCGATGGGCTGGCCGATGGTGCGGATGACGGCGGCGGGTACCCGCAGTTCGATGTGGTCGATACGGTCGACCGGTACGTCCTGGGCGCGCAGGGCCAGGCCGGCGTCGATGGCGGCGTGGGTGAAGTGGTTGGCCGGGTAGGGCTTGAAGAAGATGTCCGGCACTGCCCAGCGTTCGCCGAGTCCGTCGGTGACCTGGTCGTGGTCGGCTTCGCCGCGCAGGAAGGCGGTGAAGAAGCCGAATCGGCCTTCCAGCACGGTGGGTGGTCCGGTGAAGCCGCGTCGGACGAGGTCGGCGGCGGTGACGGCGCTGTGTGCGGCCCAGCCGCAGTGCAGCCGTTTGACGGTGCCGCCGGTGCGGTTGGCCTCGATCACTCCGGCGGCCATCGAGGCGGTCACGCCGAGTACGTCCAGCAGGCCGTCTTCGTCGAGGCCGACGAGCATGCCGGCGGCCACGGCGGCGCCCATCGCTCCGCAGATGGAGGTGGCGTGTTGGCCGTGTTCGAAGAACACCGAGTTGTTCAGCGCGGGGTCGTAGCCGGCCATGCCGAGGCGGACGGTGACCTCGATGCCGACGGCGACGGCGGTGGTGAGGGCGGTGCCGTCGGCGCCGGCGGCCTGGGCGGCGGCGAGGGCGGCCGGTACCACGGCGGCGCTGGGGTGCAGTACCGACGGCAGGTGGGTGTCGTCGTAGTCCAGCGAGTGGGCCAGGACGCCGTTGCCGAACGCGGCCTGCGCGGCGGGTACCGCGTCGGGTAGGCCGACGACGTACGCCTGGGCGCGTCCGCCCTGCTCGGCGACGTGTTCGAGGGCGGCGTGGCTGGTCGGTAGCCGGTGGGCGGCGACGCAGAGGCCGAGGATGTCCAGGACCCGTTGGCGCACGCTGGTGACGACCGGTTCGGGCAGGGGTGCGGTGCGGGCGTGGGCGGCGAACGCGGCGAGTTGCCGGGCGAGGGTCTGCTCAGGCATCGACGACCACCGCCAGCGGACGCACCGGCGAGCCGGTGGCGCCGAAGATGGCCAGCGGTGAGAGCACGAACAGGAACTCGTGCACTCGGGCGGCGGCGAGTTCCTCCAGTGCCATCGTCTCGATGATGTAGACGCCGCGTTCGACCAGCAGCACCCGGTGTGCGGGCAGGACGCTGTGTCCGGCGCCGGGGCGTAGGCATTCGAAGGCGATGGTGTCCGCGCCGGCGGCGTGGACGCCCTGGTCGGCGAGCCAGGTGGCGCCGGCCTCACCGACGCCGGGTACGCCGCTGTCGTGGCCGACGAAGCGGGTGCGGTCGGCGTCGTCGAAGTGTCGGCCCCAGCCGCTGCGGATCAGCACCAC
The DNA here is from genome assembly GCF_040296095.1 of Micromonospora sp. NPDC002389. NCBI lineage: Bacteria > Bacillati > Actinomycetota > Actinomycetes > Micromonosporales > Micromonosporaceae > Micromonospora > Micromonospora sp. NPDC002389. The sequence continues at coordinate 179,302 of NZ_JBEOWP010000003.1, read as the reverse complement.
GTCGCCGGGGCGTACCGGGGTGCCCTGCTGTTCGGCGGTGCGGGTCAGGTCCTGCGGGGTGATTTCGTAGCCGGGTACGCAGCCCTCGGGGGTGCCCAGCGCGGCGGGCACGTCGAGCAGTACACCGCGGCGCACCATCGGGGCGATGGTGTGGGCGCCCAGGTCGGCGAAGCGTCCGCCGCGTCCGGCGTCGGCGGCGTCGGCGCCGTCGTACAGCCGTCCGTCCTGGGAGACGTGGGAGAAGGCGTCGATGTGGGTGCCGACGTGGGTGCCCATGGTGATGATGTCGTTGGCGGCGGAGCCGCCGTCGACGCGGACCGCGTCGCCGTGCCGGCGCGGCAGGGCGTGCCAGAACGGCGGGTGGTTCGGCGACTGGGGCATGCCGATGCTCAGGCGGCGGCCCAGGTCGTAGACCCGGGTTCCGGTGGCCACGGCGGCCAGCAGTGTCTGCGTTCCGCTTGCCGGGCTGGTGGTGGTGCTCATGGTGGTCACGGCATTCCTTACCTTCGTGGTGGCGGCCGTCAGGCCACGATCTCCCGGTCGCGCAGGTCGGCGACGGTGTCGGGGGTGCAGCCGAGTTCGTTGACGAGGAGATCGTCGGTGTCGGCGCCGAGGGGTCGGCCGGTGAAGCGGATCCGGCCGGGGGTCTCGGACATGCGCCACAGGACGTTGTGCATCAGGACCTGACCGAAGTCGGGGTCGGGGACGTCGACGACCATCTCGGCGGCGCGGACGTGCTCGTCGGTGACGATGTCGCGGGCGTCGTAGACGGGGGCGACGGCGGCGCCGGCCTCGTCGAAGGCCCGCATCACCTCGTCGCGGGTGCGTTCGGCGATCCATCCGCCGACGTAGGAGTCGAGCAGGTCGGCGTGTTCGGCGCGTTGGCGTCCGGAGGCGAACCAGGGTTCGTCGACGACCTCGGGGTGTCCGACGAGGCGCAGGACCCGTTCGGCGATGGTCTGGGCGCTGGTGGAGATGGCCACCCAGGAGCCGTCGCGGGTGCGGTAGGTGTTGCGGGGCGCGTTGTTGGTGGAGCGGTTGCCGTGCCGTTGGCCGATGATGCCGAGCTGGTCGTAGACGGTGGGTCCGGGACCGACGGCCATCATGATCGGTTCGAGCAGGCTGAGGTCGACGACCTGGCCCTTGCCGCCGTTCTGGTGGCGGGCCCAGAGCGCGACCATGGTGGCCGAGGAGGCGGCGATGCCGCAGATGCTGTCGGCCAGGCCGAACGCCGGCAGGGTGGGCGGGCCGTTCTCGTCGCCGGTGAGGTGGGCGAAGCCGCTCATCGCCTCGGCGAGGGTGCCGAAGCCGGGCCGGTGGGCGTAGGGGCCGCGTTGGCCGAAGCCGGAGATGCGGACGACGACCAGCGCCGGGTTGATCTCCAGGAGGGTGTCGGGGCCGATCCCCCACCGTTCCAGGGTGCCGGGCCGGAAGTTCTCCACCAGCACGTCGGCGGTGGCGGCGAGGCGGCGCAGCAGGTCGGCGCCTTCCGGTGTGGACAGCTTGAGTCCGAGGGTGCGCTTGTTGCGGGAGATCTCCTTCCACCACAGCGGTACGCCGTCCTTGGCGTGGCCGTGTCCGCGCATGCTGTCCCCGGCGACGGGGTGTTCGACCTTGATGACGTCGGCGCCGTAGTCGCCGAGGATCTGGCAGCACAGCGGTCCGGCCAGGATCGTCGAGGCGTCGATGACGCGCAGGCCGGTCAGCGGTCCGTCGTGCACGGGAGCCCCCATTTCATGTCGTTCGCATCAAGCGAACGGTGTTTCGCTCAGCAGAATAGTTTGTTGTCAGGTGTGGGGTCAACGCACCGCCCTCACCGCCCGGCGGCGCGCAGCGCCCGTCGACCACGCAGCACCACCGCGGCGGCGAGGGCGGCCACCACCGCCACGACCGCGCCGGTACGTGCGGAGAACGCGTCGCCGAGCCAGCCGTGCAGGATCGCCGCCGCCGGGCGGATGCCCAGGAAACACATCGACCACAGCGCCATCACCCGGCCCCGTACCTCGTCGGCCAGGCCGTGCTGCATGGTGGCGTTGACGTCGCTGACCGCCAGCAGGTAACCGGCGCCGCCCACGGCGATGCCCACCGTGGCCATCACCGGCCCCGGACTGACCGCCAGCACCGCCATCCCGACGCCCAGGGCGGCCACCCCGACCGCGCCGGTACGGCCACTGCCCATCACCCGCCGCAACCGGCCCACCCAGCCGGCGATCAGCGCCGAACCGAGCCCGAAACAGGTGATGAAGATGCCCACCATCAGCTCACCGCCGCCGAAGCCCTCGGCGAACAGCGGCGACAGCGTGTTGATCGGCTCCATCGCCAACCCGATCAGGGCCACCGCCACCAGGCAGCGCACCAGTTCCGGCCGGTGGCGGACGTAGGCGACGCCGTCGAACACCCCCAGCCGACGCTTGCCGGTTCCGGGTTGCGCCCGGGGCAGCCGTACGCCGGTCAGCGCCAGCGCGAACACCAGGAAGCTGGCGGCGTTGACGGCGAACGCGGCACCGGCCCCGACCAGCGCGTACGTGGCCGCCCCGGCCACCGGACCGATCGCCCGGGACAGGTTGAAGGTCAGCGAGTGCAGCGCGATGGCCTGCGGGACGTCGGCGCGTCCGACGATGTTGGGCACCAGCGCCTGGGCCGCCGGCCCGGTCACCGCCTGCCCCACTCCGGACAGTCCCACGAACGTCAGCAGCAGCGGGGCGTTGAGGGCGTCCAGGAACGCCAGCACCGCGAGCACCGCGGCGGCGGTCCCGCCCAACGTCTGCCCGACGATGATCAGCAGCCGCCGGTCGACCCGGTCGGCCACCGCCCCGATCACCGGCGCGAGGACCAACTGCATCGCGAACTGCAACGCGGTGACCAGCCCCACCATGAAGGCGGAGCGGGTCAACGCGAAGATGGTCAGGATCGCCGCGACGTTCTGGAACCAGGTGCCGGTGTTGGACGCCAGCGACCCGAAGAAGTACGGGCCGAAGCGGCGGTCCCGCAGCAACGCGAGCGCGCCGCGACCGACCTCCTCGGCCGACGCGTCGGGCGGGCGGTCAGCCTGCGGCACCCGCGCCACCCAGGCCGTACCCCTGCGGTGTGCCGGCCGTCAGCGAGGTCCACACCGACTTCGGCCGCAGGTACAGCCGCGCCGCCTCGGTGCCGTTCTCCCGCCCGTACCCGGACAGGCCCACCCCGCCGAAGGGCACCAGGTCCGACAGCACCCGGTACGTGTTGATCCACACCGTGCCGGCACGGACCTGCCCGGCGAACCGGTGCGCCCGGGCGATGTCGGCGGTCCAGACCCCGGCGGCCAGCCCGAAGTCGGTGTCGTCGGCCAGCCGCAGCGCCTCGGCGTCGTCGCGGAACGACGACACCGCCAGGACCGGGCCGAAGACCTCCTCGCGCAGCAGCCGCGCCTGCGCGTCCAACCGGTCGAAGACCGTCGGCGGCACGTAGAAACCGTCGCGCAGCCGCTCGTCGTCGGGCAGGGCGGCCTGCGCCACCAGCCGCCCGGCGGCACGGGTCTCGGCGATGAACTGCGCCGTCTTGTCCCGCTGCGCCGAGGTGATCTGCGGACCCAGGTCGGTGTCGTCGTCGAACGGGTCACCGACGCGCAGCCCACGGACCCGCTCCGCGACCCGGTCGAGGACCTCGTCGTAGACGGACTCGTGCACCACCAGCCGGGAACCGGCGATGCACATCTGTCCGCAGGAGGCGAAGACGCCCAACACCACCGCGTCGACCGCCCGGTCCAGGTCGGCGTCGCCGAAGATGACCTGCGGCGACTTGCCGCCCAGTTCGAGGGCGACCGGGGTCAGGTGCGCAGCCGCCGCGCGGGCGATCGCCTTGCCGGTGTCGTGGTGCCCGGTGAACACGATCAGGTCCACGTCCGGATGCGACACCAGCGCCGCACCGGTCTCCCGACCGCCCGGCAGCACCGCCACCAGTTCCTCGGGCACACCGGCCTCGGCCAGCAGCCCGGCCAGCCGCAGCGCGGTCAGCGGGGTCTCCTCGGCCGGCTTGAGTAGGCAGGCGTTGCCGAACGCCAACGCCGGAGCGATCTTCTTGGCGGCGAAGAAGAACGGCACGTTCCACGGGATGACCCCGGCGACCACGCCGTGCGGCTCCGGCACCGTGTACGTGTGGTACTCGACGCCGACCGGGATGGTCTCCCCGCGTACCTGCTCGGCCCAGCCGGCGTAGTAGCGGAAGCTGCCGGCCGCCCGGCGCACCTCCCGCCGGGTGTCGCTGAGGATCTTGCCGGTGTTGCGGGTCTCGATCTCGGCCAGTTCCTCGACGGCGGCCTCGATGAGGTCGGCGACGGCGTGCAGGATCCGGCCACGTTCGCTGCCGGTGCGGCGGGCCCAGGCCGGTTGCGCGGCCCGCGCCGCGCGGACCGCGGCGTGCACCTCGTCGGGCGAGGCGGGTGCCACCCGGGCCAGGACCCGGGCGTCGATCGGGGAGACGACCTCAGCCATCACTGGTCCCTTCGTCAGCGGCCGGGGTACGCGCCCGGCGACCCGGGTCCATCGACCCGGTTAGGTGTTCGGGCACCCAGACGTCCAGCACCGCCGGCACCCGGTCGCGCTGCACGGCGGCGCGGGCCCGGTCCAGGGCGGCGACCAGGTCGGCCGCGCGCACCACCCGCTCGCCGTGGCAGCCCTGCGCGCGGGCGTGCGCGGCGAAGTCCGGCGACGGGGTGAGGTGACCGCCGAGGACCGTGGGCTCGGCGACGGCCAGACCGTCCGGATAGTGCGCGGCCAGCGTGGTGGTGCCGGTGCGGTACCCGCCGTTGTTGACCACGACGGTGACCACTGGGGCGTCGTGCTGCTGCTGCAACCACAGGCACGAGTCCGGCGAGCCGAACAGGTAGGAGCCGTCCCCGGTGACCGCGACCGCGTGCGCGCCACCGGCGGCGATGCTGGCGCCGGTCGCCGCCGCCACCGACCAGCCGAGGCTGGAGCCGCCCTTCTCGAACAGGGTGCCCGGCTTCGTGCGGCGCACCGCCGTGGTGTCGAAGACCTCCCAGGTGAGCAGGTCGTCGGGGTGCAGGTGCGCGTCCAGCGCCGCCGCGATCAACGCGGGGGTGGGCACACCGCCGGCCGCTCCCGTGCCGGCGGTGTGCCGCTTGGTGCCGACGCCCGGTGGCCGCTCGCGGCGCTGCCGCACGGTGTCGGCGTCGCCCGACGCGACCTCGCCCAGCACCGCGGCCAGGAACGCCGCCGGGTCGGCGGTGGTACGGGCGTCGGCCCGCAACTCGTACAGCGGGACCCGGCTCTCGATCGGGTCGGGTCCCACCCAGCCGATCCACGCGTCGTCGGCGGGCCGTTCCACCGCGGGCATCCACGGCACCGGGTGGTCCAGCACGACGACGACGTCGAACTGGTCCAGCGGCGCGCTGGTGTGCCACGGGTTGTCGTCGGGCAGGTTGACCCGGTAGCGGGAGGCGCGTACCTCCACGCCCAGGGTGTGGGCCAGTTCGGCGAGCAACTGCACCGCGCGGGGGTTCTCGCCGACCCGGTCGGTGACCACCACCGGGCGGCGGGCGGTCCGCAGGCGGCGGGCCACCTCGCTGACCACGCCGGGGTCGCCGGGGCCCAGCGTCGGCACACCGAGCGCCTGGGCGCTGGGGACGCGGTCGCCGACGGGCACCGGGTGACGTCCCACCTCCTCCGGCATCGCCAGATAGACCGGTCCGCGTCGGGGCGCCAGGGCGACCTGCAGGCCCCGCGCCACGACCAGCGCGGCGTCGTCGAGGGCGGAGAGCTTGTAGTCCCACTTGACGTACTGGCGCACGATCGCGCCCTGGTCCCAGCGCTGCTGCTTCCAGAACACCGGCGAGGTGCGCGACTGCGCGGTGGTCGGCGGATACCCCGACATGATCATGATGGGGTGGTCGCCCCACATGGCGTTGTGGATCGCGCCGCCGTGGTGCAGCAGACCGAGGTCGGCGTGGGCGGCCGTCATGCTGGGTCCACCGGAGACCATGGTCTCGCCCATCGCTGCGGTCAGCGCGACGTGCTCGTGCGGGCAGGTGATGATCTCCGGGCTCGGCTCGCCCTTCTGGCGGGCCTGCGCGCCGGCCTCCTGGAAGGAGGTCAGCTCGGAGCCGCTGTTGAACCAGAGCCGGCGTACGCCGCTGGCGGCCGCCGCCGCGAGGACCGCGGCGGCGCCACCGACGGCGGCCGGGTCGGCCGTCACAGCTCCCTCGCGCGGGCGAGGTAGTCCGGGTAGATCAGCTTCTCGATCGGCGCGGCGGAGTTGACCAGCTTGGCCTTGACCAGGCTCTCCTGGCCGGTGAGCCAGGTCTGCGGGTTCATCTGCAGGGTGTTCTCCGGGCCGGCGGCCTGCCAGCTCTCCACCAGCAGCGGCAGCTCGGCGCGGGCCTGGGCGGCGTCCGCCTCCGGGTTGTACTTGCGCAGGTCGTTGATGACCTGCTCCCAGTTCTCCTCCTTGCTGGCGTAGTCGATGGCCTTGAGCACACCGGCCAGGAACCGCACCGGCATGTCGCTGTCCGACTCGACCATCTTGAGGCTGGTGTTGTACGAGTCCGAGGGCATCGGCGCGTGCTCGTCGGTGCTGAAGAAGACGACCTCGCCGATCTCCTTCTGGATGGTGGCCCGGTCGGTGTTGACGCAGATCCAGGCGTCCACCTCGCCCCGGCGCGCCAACTCGTACGCGGCGGTGCCGACGCCGGTGACGGGACGCTGCACCGACCCGGGGTCGATGCCCGCGTTGATCAGCATGACGTCGAGCAGGTTCTCGGTGGCGCCGCCGGTGGAGACGATGCCGCAGGTGCGTCCGGCGAGCTGGGCCGGGCTGCGGATCGGGTCGTCGGGCAGGGACACCACCTCGAACTGCGACTTCTGCCGCACGCTGGCGATGCTGACGAACGGTGCGTCCTCGTTGGCCACCGCGATGATCGCGTTGATGCCGTTGGCGCGGGTCATGTCGGCCGAGCCGCCGAGGACGGCCTGGATGGCGGTGGCGGTGCCCTGCCCGCCCTTGATGTCCAGGTTGAGGCCGTGCTCGGCGAAGTAGCCGCGCTCCTTGGCGACCATCGTCTCCACGAAGCTCAACGTCAGGCCGGAGGCGGTCATGTACGAGCCGTTCAGGCTGCCGTCGGCGTTGACCTGGTTGTCGTCGCCGCCGCAGCCGCTGAGCATCAGGGTCATGCCGCCGGCGGTGGGCAGCAGCAGCCCGGCGGAGGCGCCGAACCGCAGGAGCGAGCGCCGGGAGACCGGCGCGCCGAAGGAGGGGTTATGTGTCACGGAGGACTCCCGGGGCGAGGAAGGTACGGATGGGTGACGGATTCGGGCAAGGAGAGGTCCGCCAGTGCCGCGTCGCGGCGCCGACCGGGTCGTGTGGTGTGTCAGGTGAGGGCCGGGCCGTCGGTCAGGGGCGGCGGCGCGGCTGCACGGACTCGTGCCAGGGGATCAGCAGCCGGCGGGCGCCGGTGACGATGCTGTAGAGGGTGAAGCCGAACAGGGCCATGATCAGGATGGCGCCGAACAGCTTGTCGACCTGGAGGTTGTTCTGCAGGTTGACCGCGTACCGGCCGAGGCCCTTGTCACCGCCGAGGTACTCGCCGACGATCGCGCCGATGGTCGCCTGGACGACCGCCAGCTCCATGCCGGCCAGGATGAAGGGCATCGTGTACGGCAGGTCGGCCTTCCAGAACCGTGTCCACCGCGACGCCTTGAGCGTCGTCATCAGGTCGTGCATGGAGCCCGGCACCGAGCGGACACCGAACGAGGTGTTGATCAGCAGCGGGAAGAAGGCCAGCAGCGCGGCGATGACCACCTTGGACGAGGGGCCGAAGCCGAGCCAGAGGATGAACAGCGGCACCAGCGCGACCTTCGGCACCACCTGGGTGGCGACGATGAACGGCCGGACGATCCGGTCGAACAGCGGCGACTTGCCGATCATCAGGCCGAGCCCGACGCCCAGCACGATCGCCAGCGCCAGACCCATCATGACCTCGTAGAAGGTCGTCCAGATGTGGGTCCGCCAGACGAACGGGTCGACGATCTGCTCGCTGAACGCCTTGAACACCGCCTCCGGCGGCGGCAGCACGAACCGGGACAGGTCGGTGACCTCGACGTAGATCTTCCACGCCACGAGGAACAGCGCGATCAGCAGGGGGCTGGTGTAGAAGGACAGCCACCGGTTGTTGCGCAGCCGCTCTTTCCAGGTCGGCGGTGGTGGCTTCAGCAACTCTTCGGCGGAGGGTGTCGGCGCCGTCTGGCGCTCTTTAGTGGCAGTCACTGTGCGGCACCTCGGTATGCGGTCAGGCCGAGACGGCGGATCGGTTGTCGGGGTCCTGCACCGCGCCGATCTGCCGACGCAGCTCGGCGGCGAGATGGCGGAACTCGGCGGTCTCGGTCATGTCGATGGTGCGCGGCCGGGGCAGCGTCACCTCGGTGATGGAGTGGATGTGGCCGGGCTTGGTCCCCAGCATCACGATGCGGTCGGCGAGGAACACCGCCTCGGAGACGGAGTGCGTCACGAAGACGACCGTCTTGCGGTTCTCCAGCCAGATGCGCTGCAGCTCGGAGTTCATCATGTCGCGGGTCTGCGCGTCGAGCGCGCCGAACGGTTCGTCCATCAGCAGCACCTGCGGGTCGTGCGCCAACGCGCGGGCGATGGAGACCCGCTGGCGCATGCCGCCCGACAACTGGTGCGGGTGCTTGCCCTCGGCCTCCGGCAGGCCGACGAGTTCGAGCATCTCGCGGACCCGCGTGGTGCGTTCCCGGCGGCCGACGCCGGCCATCTCCAGCGGCAGGGCCACGTTGGCGGCGGCGGTCCGCCAGGGCATCAGGGTGGCCTCCTGGAAGACGAAGCCCAGGGGGCGGTCGCCATCGGACCGCGTGCCGTGGTCGAGGCTCACCCGGCCGACGGTCGGGCTCTCCAACTGACCGATGATGCGCAGCAGGGTGGTCTTGCCGCACCCGGACGGCCCGAGCAGCACGACGAACTCACCGTCGGCGATGTCGAGCGAGACGTCGCTCAGGGCGAGCATCGACTGCCCGCCGGCGCCGGCGAAGACCTTGCTGACGCCCTCCACTTTGATCGCACTCATGGGCTACCCCTGTCACCGACCGGCCCGCGTTTGATCGCGAGATTGTTCGCTTGTGCAGTACGCCGTTCTGTTGGTGCGAACGTAAGCTATGTTCGGCGGCAAGGTCAATGGCCTGTAGGACCCGACTCGGCATCATCGATCCGGATCAATCCCCTGATTTGGGAGAAAACCTCATGAAGTACCCCCCGCAGCGGACTGCGGTGCTGGTCATCGACATGCAGAACGACTTCTGCTCCCCCGCCGGAGCGATGGCGACGCTCGGCGCCGACGTCGGTGTCAACGCCGACCTGGCCCGCCGACTGCCGGAATTCCTGGACCCGGCGCGGACCGCCGGCTGCCTCGTGGTCTGGGTCCGCCAGGCCGCCCACGACCAGCTCGTGTCGCCGGCCCGACGGGCGCGCGCCGAGGCGATGGGCCGCAGCCCGCTCAGCGTCTGCGCGGCCGGCTCCTGGGGCGCCGAACTCGCCGACGGGCTACGCCCCGCGCCCGACGACTGCCACCTGGAGAAGACGCGCTACAGCGCCTTCGTCGGCACGCCCCTGCACAACCTGCTGCGGGCACACGAACGCGACCACGTGGTGGTGGTCGGCACGGCGGCCAACGTCTGCGTCGACTCGACCGTGCGCGAGGCGTACATGGCCGACCTGGCCGTCACCCTGCCGACGGACATGGTCGGCTGGACCCGCCCGGACCTGGCCGAGCCGGCGATCCGCAACCTCGGCTTCTACTTCTGCGAGACCACGACCTCGGCCGAGCTGCTGTCGACCTGGTCGCCCGAGGCACGCGCCACCTGACGACGGGGGCTGCGACGCTTCGCCGGCGCGGCCGGAGCCGTCTCCGCCTGCTCCGGGGCGGGCTGGTAGCCCAGCTCGGCGCTGACCTGGCGGGCCGCGTCGGCCACCAGGTCGCCGTACTCGGCCAGCAGGCGCGCGGAGAAACGGTCCTGCGGGCCGCACAGCGACAACGACCCGTAGACCTCGCCGGAGGCGAGCCGGATGGCCGCCGCCACGCTCGCCGCCCCCGCCTGCCGTTCGCCCCGGCTCACCGCGTAGCCCTGCCCGCGTACCGCCCGCAGGTCCTCCCAGAGCTGCTCGACCGAGGTGATGGTGGCCGGCGTCATCGACACCAGCTCGTGCGTGGACAGGTATTCGGAGACCTCGGCGTCGGGCAGCGCCGCCAGGATCGCCTTGGACGACGAACCGGCGACCAGCGAGTGCCGGGAACCGAGCGTGACCGACATCCGGATCTCGTGCGGCGAGAGCACCTGGTCGGTGTAAACCCGCACCCAGCCCTGCCGCATCGACAGCGTGGCCGTCTCGCCGGTGATCTCCACCAGCCGCCGCATGTGCCGGTTGGTGGTCGCCTGCACGTCGACGGCGCGCAGCGCGGCCAGACCGGCGGCCAGCGCGCCCGGCCCCAGCCGGTAGCGCCGGGTGGCCTCGTCGAAGGTCACGAACTGGTTGGCCGTGAGCTCCTTGAGGATGCGGTGGGCCACCGCCTTGGGCAGGCTCAGGTCCCGCGCGACGGTGGAGACCCCGACCATCTCGGGGCTGCGTTCGGCGAGCAGGTCGATCACGGCCAGCGCGCGACCCAGGCCGCTCGCGGTGTAACGGTGGCCGTCCGCTGGCTCACTCACCGGCACCGCTGACTCCATTCGACCGTGACCTCTCGTGCGTGCCGTCGGGCGGCACTTCGCGGGTGGCACCGGCGTGCGGCGCCTAGTGCTGGATCCCGAGCATACTGACCCGCCGTAGATACGCTCGGGCCTCCTCGGCGTTGTCGGCCACGGCCCGGAGCCGGACCAGCCGCTCGCGGCGCCCCGCCAGGTCCGCCGCGTCCGCCGAGGTGCGGTTCTCGGTGGTGGTCGGCTGCACGAAGCGTTCGGCGATCGAGCGGCGTCGTTGCGCGTACGCGGTGGTCGCGGTGTCCTGGTCGGACTCGGCCAGCGCCGCGGCCACCGCCATCGCGTCGTGGATGCCGGAGTTCAGGCCCATGCCCCCGGTGGTGCTGCTCAGGTGGGCGGCGTCGCCGGCCAGCAGGACCCGGCCGATCCGGAACGAGTCGGCCAGTCGTTGGTGGCTGCGGTACATCTGGTGCTGGTGCAGCGGCAGCAGCCCGTCCGGCGGGGTCGGGGAACCCAGCAGCAGTTCCACGGCGGCCAGGAAGTCCGGGTGGGTGCCGGTCGGCGGTTCGTCGTCGACCCCGGTGTTCGTGGACAGCGCGGCGCGCCAGATGTCCGGGGTGCGGATCAGCGAGAACCGGCCGCGCGGGCCGGACCAGTAGCCGACCTCGCTGAGATCGGGCACCGCGTCCTCGAACCGGAACGGCGTGGCCACCACCAGGCTCATCGACGGGTACGTGAAACCGGGGAACGGCACGTCGAGCAGCTTGCGGGCGATGCTGTGCGCGCCGTCGGCGGCCACCGCCCAGCGACACGACACCGTACGCCGCTCGCCGTCGACGGCCACCTCCAGCTCCACGCGGGTGTCGTCCTGGCGCAGCCCGACCACCTCGTGGCCGAACCGCAGGTCCACGTTCGGTGCCTCGGCGACCGCCCGACGCAACTGCCGGACCAGCTTGTACTGCTCGTACTGGAGCCGGAACGGGTAGCGGGTCTCGCCCTCCAGCAGGTCGTAGGAGAACTGGGCCGACTCGGTCAGCTCCAGGTCGCGGTAGTCCAGCCGACGTACCCGGACGGCCTCGGCGAGCACCGGCGCGGCCAGGTCCAGCTCGTCGAGCAGTTCGAGCGTGGGCGGGTGCACCGTCGAGCCGCGCCACTCCGAGCGCACCTCGTCGTGGCCCTGTTCCAGCACGACCACACCGATGTCGTAGCGGGCCAGCGCGAGGGCGGTCACCATGCCCACCGGTCCGCCGCCGAGGACGACGACCGGTGCCTCCACCGGGTGGCTTGGCGGCACGTTCACTCCTTCCGGCCGGCGGTCCCGCCGGCGATCTGCGTCGTGTCGGTGGCGGCCAGGACGTCGGCCAGGTGTCGCAGCGCCGGACTCGGTGACTGCGCCGCCAGGTGCGCGGCCCCGGCGGTCCGCATCGCCTGCCAGGCGCCGGCCAGGTTCGAGGAGAGCAGCGGCACGGGCGAGCGCGGCACGACCTCGTCGAGCACGTCCAGGCTCGGCGCGCCGGTGCCGGTGAGCAGCACCGCGTGTCCGTCGGCGGCGGTCGCGTCCAGGGTGTCCAGCACGCGGTGCACGGTGTCGCCGACGGTGGTCGAGGTGAGGTCGTAGATGGCGCCCGTGCCGGGCACGGCCACCACCTCGGTGACGGTGCGGCCGGTCGCCTGCCAGTACGCCGCCGCCTGCGCGGTGAGCCACTGCGGGTACGGCGACACCAGGGTCAGCGACCGTACGCCGAGCCGGTCGAGCATCTGCCGTACGGCGCTCGCGGCACCGACCACGGGGCTGCCGAGTCGATCGCCGGCGGCCCGGTCGACGTGGTCGGCGTCCTGGCGCCGGTAGTAGCAGCCGGTGCAGGCGACGTAGGTGGCCCCCAGTTCCAGTCCGCGCAGCGTGGCGGCGGTCTCCGGGAGCAGGTCGGCGTACCGGTCCAGCCGGTCGGCGAGGGAGCCGTCGACGACCGGGAGGCGGGCCACGTGGTAGCGCAGTCGTGGTGGCAGCAGGCGGCGCAGTTCGGGCTCGACGGTCGGGTTGGCCGGCGGGACGATGACGCCCAGAGCGGTCTCGACCACGACACCCCCATCAGAATGTTCGACTGAGCCGTACGCCGTTCGACGTACTGGAACGATAGGGGTTGCGGCGGGACATGGTCAACCCACCCGACGGGCGCGTCCGCGCACGCCAGGGCAGGGATGAGGAGCGGAACGGGTCAGAGACCGCCGCCGACGCGCAGCACCGCACCGCTGGTGTAGGAGGCGTCCGGGCCGAGCAGCCAGGCGATGGCGGCGGCGACCTCGTCGGGTTCGCCGGGACGACCCAGCGGGATCCGCCCGGCGGCCCGCTCGGGCCGGTCCGGCTGCCCGGAGAGGGCGTGGATGTCGGTGCGGATGATGCCCGGGGCCACCGCGTTGACCCGGATCCCACGCGGGGCCAGTTCCTTGGCCAGACCGACGGTGAGCGCGTCGGTGCCGGCCTTGACCGCGGCGTAGTGGACGTACTCGCCGGGACCGCCGAGGGTGGCGGCGACCGAGGAGATGTTGACGATCGCCCCGCCGGCCGTCATCCGCCGGGCCGCCTGCTGCGCGCAGAGCACGTAGCCGACCAGGTTGACGTCGACCACCTCGCGCAGGTCGTCCAGGCGCAGCTCGGTGAAGGGACCGATCGGGCTGGTGACACCGGCGTTGTTGACCAGGCCGGTCAGCGGGCCGAGGGCCTCGGCGGCGTCGAACAGGGCGGCCACCTGGTCGGGGTCGCGGGTGTCGGCGGGCACCGCCACGGCGCGTACCCCGGTGGCGTGCAGCTCGGCCACGACGGCATCGGCGGCAGCGTGGTCGCGCCGGTAGCCGAGGGCGAGGTGGTGGCCCGCGTGGGCCAGCCGCCGGGCGGTGGCCGCGCCGATGCCGCGCCCGCCGCCGGTGATGACGGTGACCTGTGCCATTGATCGTCTCCCCTGCCCCCGAGCCGGTGTCGGCGACGTTACCGGGGCGCTCACGGGCCTCGGTAGCCGGGTGTGGTCGAGGACACGGCCGGTGACCGGGCGTGGCATACGCTCGGGCGACGACGGTGTCGAGTGAGGAGCGCGCATGGCGGGTGTGGGTGTCGGGGATCTGGTCGAGGACTTCGCGCTGTCGGACGAGACCGGCCGTCCGCGGCGGCTGTCGGAGTTCCTGACGGACGGGCCGGTGGTGCTGTTCTTCTATCCGGCCGCGATGACGCGCGGCTGCACCGCGCAGAGCTGCCACTTCCGTGACCTGGCGGCGGAGTTCGCCGCGGTGGGCGCGCAGCGGGTGGGCATCAGCCGGGACCCGGTGCAACGGCAGGCCGAGTTCTCCCGCCGCAACGACTTCGACTTCCCGCTGCTGTCCGACCCGGACGGCGCGGTGGCGGACCGCTTCGGGGTACGGCGGCGGCTGCCGCTGGGCGCGTTGAGCACCCGGCGGATGACCTTCGTGATCGGCGTCGATCGACGTGTCGTCGAGGTGGTGCACAGTGAACTGGACATGAACCGGCACGCGGACCGGGCGCTGAAAGCGTTGGGGGGCTGATCTTCACGGTGTCGCCGGGTGCTGGTATCAAGGCAGGCGACTGAACACGTGTACGACGGATGAGGGAGCGCGATGGGTGCCGCTGGCCAGGGTTTGTCCGATGACGAGGTGCGCGGCATCCGGGAGGCGTTGGCCGCGGGACGCAAGCCGAAGGTGGTGTTCACGGCCTCGGCCGGTCAGATCGCCGGGCAGATCGGCCAGGTGGTCGAGCTGACCGACCCGGCGGTGTCCGACGAGTACGTGGTGGTGCGCTTCGGCCGCGACGAGCTGCCGTTCTCCCCCGCCGACGTGGCGGTGGCGCCCCGGGGCGTCGGCCGTAAACCGGCCGAGACGAAGGTGGAGCCGGCACCGGTCGAGCCGCCGGTGGCGGAGCCGGAGTTCGTGCTGGACCGGGTGCCGCAGCCCCGGCGGGAGGAACCGGTGCGACAGGAGGAGCCGAAGGTGGAGACGGTCGAGGCCAAGCCCGCTGCGCGGCGGCCGGTGAAGGCGGCCAAGCCGAAGGGACCGGCCGGGTTGACGGTCACCCTGGCGTACGCCGAGGGCGAGTGGACGGTGGCCGCGCAGCAGGGCGGCAAGGTGCTGGCCAAGCCGTACGTGCTCAAGCCGGCCGAGGCGCTGCGGATGGTGGCGCTGGTCGACGTGCCCGGTGTGCACGAGGCGGTGGAGCAGATCCTGGCGTCGGAGCGGTCCGAGGCCGAGCGGCAGGCCGAGAAGCTGCGGGCCGAGCTGGCCGAGATCGAGGCCCGGCTGGCGGAGCTGCGCGAGGCCAGCTGAGGCAGGTGCAGGTGAGCGTAGGGCCCGGGACGCAGCCGTCCCGGGCCCTACGTATGTCGTCGCCGGGTCAGGCGGTGACGGTGCTCGGCTCGTGCCGGACCGGGAAGTTCACCGAGTTGGCGATGAAGCAGACCCGGTGCGCGTCGTCGTGCAGCGCGGTCGCGGTGTCGGTGTCGGCGGGATCGGCGAGGGTGACCCGGGGTTGCAGGACGACCTCGGTGAAGTGGCCGCTGCCCGTCCTGTTGTCGGTGGTCATGCTGCCGGTGGCGGTGTCGACGTAGTCGGTGACGACGATGCCGTTGTCGGCGCAGAGGTGCAGGTAGGCCAGCATGTGGCACTGCGACAGCGCGGCCAGCAGGAGCTGTTCGGGGTTCCAGCGGGTGCGGTCGCCCCGGAAGGTCGGGTCGGAGCTGCCGGCGATCGGGGGTGGGCCGTCGGCGGTGACGTCGTGGTCGCGTCGGTAGGCGCGGTAGCCACTGGTGCCGGTGCCGAGGTTGCCGGTCCAGGTGACGGTGGTGCGGTAGGTGTGCTGGTGAGGCATCAGGTCATGGTGCCGGATCGGCCCGGGACGTGGGGTCCCGGGCCGATCCGGTCAGTGCTGCGGGATGTGCTTGACGCCGATGCGCTTGCGGAACACCCAGTACGTCCAGCCCTGGTAGGCCAGCACGATCGGGGTGAAGAACACCGCGACCCAGGTCATGATCCGCAGGGTGTAGGGGGTGGAGGCGGCGTTGGTGGCGGTCAGCGTGCCGGCCGGGTCCAGCGTGGAGGGCAGCACGGTGGGGAACAGCGCGGCGAACAGGGTCGCCACGGCCAGTCCGATGGCCAGCGCGGTGCCGGTGAAGGCCCAGCCCTCGCGCCGGACCCGGGCGGCGGCGAGGCCGCCGAGCAGGGCCAGGGCGGCGCCGGTGGCGAGCACCACGGCGGCGGTGCTGGAGCGGATGGTCAGGGTCCAGGTGAGGAACGCGACGGCGAGCACGGCGCTGACCACGCCGAGGCGTACGGCGAGGGTGGCGGCGCGGCCCCGGATGTCGCCGACGGTCTTGAGGGCGATGAAGACGGCGCCGTGGGTTCCGAACAGCGCCGCGGTGGTCGCGCCACCGAGCAGCGCGTACGGGTGCAGCAGGTCGACCAGTCCGCCGACGAACTCGTGGTCGGCGTCGAGCGGTACGCCGCGCAGGATGTTGGCGAAGGCCACGCCCCACAGGATCGCCGGGATGAGCGAGCCGAAGAAGATGGCCTTGTCCCAGCGGCTCTTCCAGGACGCCTCGGGGCGCTTGTGGCGGTACTCGAAGGCGACACCCCGGGCGATCAGGGCCAGCAGGATGAGCAGCAGCGGCAGATAGAAACCGGAGAAGAGGGTGGCGTACCACTCGGGGAAGGCGGCGAACATCGCGCCTGCGGCGGTGATCAGCCAGACCTCGTTGCCGTCCCAGACCGGCCCGATGGTGTTGATCATCACGCGGCGTTCGCGGTCGTCGCGTCCGAGCACGGGCAGCAGCATGCCGACGCCGAAGTCGAAGCCCTCCAGGATGAAGTAGCCGGTGAACAGCACGGCGACGAGGAGAAACCAGATGGTGGTCAGTTCCACGGTGGGGCTCCGGGTCAGTAGGCGAACGCGAGCGGGCGGTCCGCGTCGTCGTCGGTGTCGTCGGGTTCGGGCGCGGGCGTGACGTCGGGTACGCCGGCCTTGGCGTACCGGATCAGCAGTTTGACCTCGACCACGGCGAGGACGGCGTAGATGATCGTGAAGGCGGCGAAGCTGGTGAGCACCTCGCCCAGGGAGACGCTGCGGGACACGCCGTCGCGGGTGAGCATCTCGCCGAAGACGATCCAGGGCTGGCGGCCCATCTCGGTGAAGATCCAGCCGAAGGAGTTGGCCAGCAGCGGCAGGACCGGCATGACCAGGCCGGCGCGGAGCAGCCACGTGCCGCGCGGCGTGCGGCCCCTGCGCTGCGACCAGAGCACCAGCAGGGCGATGGCGGCGGCGGCGAGCCCGAAGCCGATCATGAAGCGGAAGCTCCAGTAGGTGACCGGGATGATCGGGGTGTAGCTGCCGGGGCCGTACTGGGCGGTGTAGAGGGCCTGGAGGTCGTTGATGCCGTGCACGGTGCCGTTGGGGTCGCCGGTGCCCAGGTACGACAGCAGGTACGGGATCTTGATGGCGAACAGTTCCCGGCTGCCGTCGAGGCTGCCGATGGTGAGTACGGAGAACGAGGCGGGGCTCTCGGTGTCGTACAACCCCTCGGCGGCGGCCATCTTCATCGGCTGCACCTCGGTCATGATCTTGCCCTGGATGTCGCCGGTGATCACCACGACGGCGGCGGCGACCAGGGTGACCCAGGAGCCGAAGCGGGACGCGAACCGGTAGGCCGGGGTGTCCTCGCTGTCGGGGCGGCGGATCAGGTGCCACAGGGCGACCGCCACCAGCAGCGACCCGGCGACCAGGAAGGCACCGGCGATGGTGTGCGGGAAGGTGATCAGGGCGACCTTGTTGGTGAGCACGGCGACGAAGTCGGTCAGCTCGGCGCGCCCGGTCTCCGGGTTGATCCAGTAGCCGACCGGGTTCTGCATGAACGAGTTGGCGGCGAGGATGAAGTACGCCGACAGGTTCGTGCCGATCGCGGCGGCCCAGATGCTGGCCAGGTGCAGGCGCTTGGGCAGCCGGTCCCAGCCGAAGATCCACAGGCCGATGAAGGTGGATTCGAGGAAGAAGGCGACCAGTGCCTCGATGGCGAGGGGTGCGCCGAAGATGTCGCCGACGAAGCGGGAGTAGTCGCTCCAGTTCATGCCGAACTGGAACTCCTGCACGATGCCGGTGACCACGCCCATCGCGAAGTTGATCAGAAACAGCTTGCCGTAGAACTTGGTGAGCTTGAGGTACTTCTCGTCCCCGGTGCGGTGCCAGAGGGTCTGCAGGATGGCGACCAGGACGGAGAGTCCGATGGTCAGCGGTACGAAGAGAAAGTGGTAGACGGTGGTGACACCGAACTGCCAGCGGGCGACGTCCAACGCGTCCACCTGCGACCCCCAGGGCTGCTGATACTACAAGACGTAGTAAATACTACAGCCCGTCGTACGGCGATCGGCAGAGGCGGGGGACCCGAACCGCCCCGGGACCAATGACCCTGCTCACCTCCGCCGGGCGGCCCCCCTGTCCGGCGGAGGCGGGTCCCGCCGTGCGACCATCACCGGCTGTGGACCACGCCCACTCCCCCTGGCAGCCGCCGCTGATCTGGCGTACCGCCCAGACGCTCGCCCGCGTCGTGGTCGGCGCGCTGGCCCGGCTGGAGGTCACCGGCGACATCCCCGCGCACCTGCGCGACGGGCCGCTGATCCTGGCCGCCAACCACATCAGCCCGTTCGACCCGATCGTGCTCGCCGCCGCCTGCCGCAGCCGCCGGGTGGCACCCCGGATCATGGCCACCGGCGGACTGTTCCGCGCCCCGGTGATCGGCACCGCCATGCGGCGCGCCGGGCACATCCGGGTCGACCGGGGCACCACCGGCGTACACCGGGCCCTGGACGACGCCGCCGCCGCGGTCGCCGGGGGCGCGCCGATCCTGGTCTATCCCGAGGGACGGATCGGCCTCGACCCGGGCCTGTGGCCCGAACGCGGCAAGACCGGCACCGCCCGGCTCGCCCTGACCTGCGGCGCCCCCGTCGTGCCGGTGGCGCAGTGGGGTTCGCACGAGGTGCTGCCGTACCGTGCGCCCAAGGGCCTGCTCGGCGGCGTCGCCCGCGCGCTGCTCCGCCGCCCCACCGTGCGGGTGCACTTCGGCGACCCGGTCGACCTGGCCGACCTGCGTGCGGGTACGCCCGGCGTCGCCCGCCAGGCCACCGACCGGATCATCGACGCCCTCACCGACACCCTCGTGCCGCTGCGCCCGGACGAACCCGACCGGCCCCGGCACGTCGACCCGGGCCGACCGGTGGACACCAGCCGCTCCCACCGGCGCCGCCCCGCCACCGGCTGACCCGCCCGGGCACGGTGCGCGCCGTCGGCCTGTCGGGTGCGGATCAGCCGGCCTGCTGGATCGCGCGCAGCACCTCGGTGACCGCCGACGCCACCGGCGCGACCGGCGTCGCCAGAGCCGCCAGGCGCTGCAACAACGCCGTCACCCGCGCCGGTTCCGGATGCGGCCGGGCCAGCTGCGCCCGCAGCTCCGTGGCCACCGCGCGGGCCGGGTCGTCCAACTCGTCCCGGTGCCGGTCGAGCACCTCCACGAGCCGGGTCACCAGCGCCGGGACGTCCACGCCGGGCGCCGTGGCCCAGAGCGCGCCGCCGACCGCCGACGCGCCCGGGCCGACGGCCTGGTTACCGACCTGACTGACCCCGCCGGACTGCTGGATGCCGTAGTTCGCCGACGTCTCCGACATGCGCCTCTCCCCCTGTGTCTCATGCCGGCCGTGGCCGCTCACCGCCACCGGCCGGTGCCGGCGGTCCCTGCTGCTCGGCCCGGGCACCGGACCCGACCGCCTGGTTGCCGACCACGCTGAGGCCGCCGGTCTGGACGATGCCCTGGTTGAGGATCGTCATCTGGCGGCTGCGGAACTCGGCGGTGTCCAGGCCCCGCTCGTCGAGGAAGTCCACGATCGCGGCGAGGACGTGCCGCTCCACCACCTTCAGGTGCTTCGCCGCGTCGAGCACCTGGAAGTAGTTGTGGTAGTCGGTGCCGGTCGCCAACTCCCGCACGCCGACCCGGGCGCCGTGGTCGTACCCGAGGTCCTCGCGGGCCAACCGCCGTAGTCGCGCCTGTCGCGCCCGGTGCCGCAGCGCGTGACCCAGGTCGGTCAGCAACCGGCCGGCGGCGCCGACGGCGGTGGGCACCAGCCGGTCGGTGGCGACCGCGAGCATCTGCACCAACTGCCGCGCCGACATCCAGTCGGTCAGCCGGTCCACCTCGTGGTATGCCCACCGGGGCGGCTCCAGCACCGTGCGGGCGCACTCCAGATAGAGCAGCTTGCCGTCGGTGGAGAAGTGCAGGAACGTGCCCGCCACCACCTCCGCGCCCCAGGACGGCACCAGCGCGCACAGGTAGTGCCGGGCCGCACCCTGCGGGTTCGCGGCGACCTGGCGGACCTCCTCGGCGGTGAAGCGCTGACGCGGCGCCCGTTCCTGGTCCGGCAGCAGCCGAGGGTCGCCGGTCAGCAGGTGGCCGCCGACGAAGACCCGGTCCTCCAGCGTCAGCCCGGCCAGCCGGTCCGCCCCCAGGCCGGCGTCGAGCGAGGCCAGCCGCCCGCGTACGTGGTCGATCAGCTCCAGCACGGTGAACGGGGCCGGCTCCGGCCGCTCCGGTCGGCTCAGCCCGGTGACGTGCTCGGCCGGGCGGATCGGCAGGGCGAACGACCACCCGGCCACCGGTGTGCCGTGCCCGACGAACGGCACGTATCCGCCGTAGACGGTGACGTTGCCGTGCTGCGCCTCGTCCACAGCGGCCAGCCGGTCGGCGTACCGGGACGGCAGGGACACCTCGTCGGGCGCCGTCGCCAGGAACCGGTCCCGGCGCAATCGGGTCACCAGCAGCCAGCGGGTGCCGTGCAGGTGGATCGCGAGTGCCAGGAACGCGGCGATCCCGGCCGGCAACGCCAGCCATGGCCGCCCGATCAGCCACCCGGCCGGGCTGGACCCCACGACGGTGACCAGCTGGAACCGGATCAGCAGGACCAGGGCGCTCAGCGCGACGACGATCATGCCCAGCAGCGGACCGAGCATCCGCTCCCGGGCCGGGCGGAACGGGGTCAGGGAGGTGCCGACCCGCATCGCGCCGATCACCAACAGGGTCCACAGCGGGGCGAGCAGCACCGCCAGGCCACCGAAGACCAACAGCCGCAGGTCCCGGCGACGACGCCGGTGGCGGGCCACCAGGCAGTGGCGCAGCACCGGCGAGACGTCGAAGCCCACCGAGGGTGCCACCGCCCGCAACTCGTCGCCGAGCACCTCGTCGAGCACCCGCTCGGCGAACCGCTCGTCGGTGTGCGCGGCCACGCACAGGTAGCGGGTCGCCTCGCTGGTCACCGGCGGGGACGCCGGGCGTTGCCCGGGCACCGTCGGCGGATCCGTCCGTGCGGTCATCTCGGCCATCCCCCGTCCACCCGACGCGGGCTCGCGCCGGATCGCATCGTGGCCACGGCCAGCACCGAGCCGTAGACCAGACCGGCGAGCGGCGCGCCGACGATCGTGGTGTTCACCCACCAGTGCGGGTCGCCGTGCAACACCAGGTCGTCCGGGACGAGCAGCAGGCCGACGAGGCCCCCGGCGAACGCGGCGAGCACCGCCGTCACGGTGACCGCGCCGAGCACCGCGCACGCCCGAAAGGTCGCCGACGCCGTCGGCCGGTCCCCCATCCGGCGCAGCAACCACACCGTGCCGGCGACGAACAGCAGCGTGCGCAGGTTCTCCGCCAGCCAGTACCCGACCATGCTGGAGCGTTCCGGTTCCAGGTCCCACCGGGCCCAGGTCACGCCGTAGAGCAGGGCCCGCAACAGCTCCGCGGTCAGCCCCGCCAGGCCCTCGCCGGTGGGCAGGTCGGCCGCCCACCCCCGGAGCAGTTCGGCTCCCCACCGGCTGCCGGCGGCCAGCACCGCCACCACGAACAACCAGACGCCGCCCGGCACCGGACGCGGCCGTGGCGACTCATGCGGCGGGGTCATCCGGGGCGGCAACGGGTCGACCGGATGCGCGGTCAGTGTCGACCGGGGCGCCGTCGGCGACCCGGGCTGCGCGAACGGCTGCCACGGCATCACCGCCACATGGTGACCGTTGCACACCGGATCCACGCGGTCACTGTCCGGAATCCGGCACCGCAGGCGGGTACGCGCCGGTCACCGGTCGGTCGTCCGCCGGCCACCGGCGCCGGGCATACTGCGCTGCGTGCCATCCGGTCACCCGTACCTCGACGCCCCGACGCCGCTGGCCTTCGCGCACCGGGGTGGTGCCGCCGACGGCGACGAGAACACCACGGCGGCCTTCGCCCGCGCCGTCGAGCTGGGTTTCCGGTACGTGGAGACCGACGTGCACGGCACCGCCGACGGCGTCGCCGTGGTCTTCCACGACCACACCCTCGAACGGCTCACCGGGCAGCGGGGGCGGCTGTCCGCGCTGCGCTGGGCCGACCTCGCCACGGTACGCGTCGGCGGGGCCGCCGCCGTGCCCCGCCTGGACGAGGTCCTCGACGCCTGGCCGCAGGTGCGCTTCAACATCGACGTGAAGTCCGACCCCGGCGTGGCACCGACGGTGTCCACCGTGGCGCGGGCCGGCGCCGGTGACCGGGTGTTGCTCGCCTCCTTCAGCGACGCCCGGCTGACCCGGCTGCGCGCCCTCACCCACGGGCGGGTCGCCACCAGCCTCGGCGTACGCGGAGTGGCCCGGTTGCGTTGGGCCTCGCTGACCGGTCGGCCGCTGCGGCTGCCGCCGTCGGTGGTGGCCGCGCAGGTGCCGGTGCGGTTCGGCCGGATACCAGTGGTGGACCGCCGCCTGCTGCGCACCGCCCATCGACTCGGGTTGCAGGTGCACGTCTGGACGATCGACGAACCTGCCGAGATGCACGAGTTACTTGATCTCGGTGTGGATGGCATCATGACCGACCACGTCGGCGTGCTGCGCGACGTCTACCGCAGCCGCGGCCACTGGGCCGCCTGAACACCCCGGGCAAAGGACCCCCACATGGCCGAGACGGCGACCCCTGCCGCGCAGGACGACACCCCGCAACCCGCCAGTACGCGCCGCGAACGCACCGGTTGGTACTTCTACGACTGGGCCAACTCGGCCTTCCAGACCACCGTCATCACGGTGTTCCTCGGGCCGTTCCTGACCAGCGTGGCCAAGATGGCGGCCGGCTGCCAGCTCGGCGCCGACGACTGCAGCGGGTACGTCTACCCGCTGGGCATCAAGGTGGCCGCCGGCTCGTACTACCCGTACCTGATCTCGCTGTCGGTGCTGCTGACCGTCTTCGTGCTGCCGGTGATCGGCGCGATCGCCGACCGCTCGCTGCACAAGAAGCGGCTGCTGGCCGCCACCGCGTTCACCGGCGCCGGCGCGACGATCGGGATGCTCTTCGTCACCGGTGACCGGTACCTGCTCGGCGGCGCGCTGTTCATGATCGCCAACATCAGCTTCGGTGCGGCGATCGTGGTCTACAACTCGTTCCTGCCGCAGTTGGGCGGGCCCGACGAGCGTGATGGCATCTCCAGTCGCGGCTGGGCGCTGGGCTACCTCGGCGGTGGCCTGCTGCTGGCGTTCAACCTGGTCGCGGTGCAGTCGTTCGACAACGGCACCCCGGAACGCACCCTCGACCTGGCCCGCTGGTCCATCGTCTCGGCGGGCGTGTGGTGGGCGGTGTTCACCCTGGTGCCGCTGCGCTGGCTGCGCGAGCGTCCCACCGCCGCCGCGGTCGCCGCCGGTCCCGGCGGCAACGTGCTCACCGACGGCTTCCGGCAACTCGGCCGCACCCTGCGGGAGATCAAGGCGTACCCGTTGACGCTGTTCTTCCTGCTGGCGTTCCTGGTCTACAACGACGGCATCCAGACCGTCATCACCCTGGCCAGTCAGTACGGCACCGAGGAACTGCGGCTGGACCAGAGCACCCTGATCGTGACGATCCTGCTGGTGCAGTTCCTGGCCTTCGGCGGCGCACTCGGCCTCGGTTGGCTGGCCGGACGGATCGGCGCGTGGAAGACCATCCTGCTGAGCCTGGTGCTGTGGACCGCGGTGATCCTCGGCGCGTTCCGCCTGCCGGCCGAGGCCCCGCTGCCGTTCATGGTGCTCGGCGCCGCCATCGGCCTGGTCCTCGGCGGCAGCCAGGCGTTGAGCCGGTCGCTGTTCAGCCAGCTCATCCCCGCCGGCAAGGAAGGCGAGTACTACGGCTTCTACGAGATCAGCGACAAGGGCACCAGTTGGTTGGGGCCGCTCGCGTTCGGTCTGGTGTTCCAGCTCACCAACTCCTACCGGGTGGGTCTGGTCTCCCTGCTGATCTTCTTCGTGGTCGGGTTCCTGTTGCTGCTGGCGGTGCCGATCCGGCGCGCGATCGTGGCCGCCGGCAACACACCGCCACGGGTGCTGTGAGGCACACCGGCGGGCCGTCGGTGGACCGGTGGGCGCCGTCGATCGGCTAGGCTGCCGGTCCGTGACGAGCGCCGCAGACCCCGTACCCACCTGCCTGGCCCGCCCCCGGATGGCGGGTCCGGGCGACCCCTCGGGTGGGTGCGTGGCCGCCCGTGGCGTCGACGGGCGGCCCGCGCACGCCGCCGCGCTGCGCTTCTACTGGGGCCCGATGGACTGCGGCAAGTCCACGATGGCGTTGCAGATGAACTACAACCACTCCCGGCAGGGCCGCCGTGGACTGGTCACCACCCGCATCGACCGGTCCCTCGGCCCGCAGGTCACCACCCGCATCGGTCTGGCGCACGAGGCGATCGAGGTGACCGACGGGCTCGACCTGCGCGCCCTGGTCCGCGACGCCTGGGCCGACGGGGTACGGGTGGACTACCTGATCTGCGACGAGGCCAGCTTCTACTCCGTCGAGCACGTCGAGCAGATGGCCGACCTGGTCGACAGCTACGACGTCGACGTGTACGCCTTCGGGCTGGCCACCGACTTCCGGTCCTGTCTGTTCCCGGCCGCCCAGCGGCTGTTCGAGCTGGCCGACTCGGTGGCCCGGATCCAGGTCGAGGTGCTCTGCTGGTGCGGCCGGGAGGGCCTGCTCAACGCCCGGGTCGCCGGCGGGCGGATCGTCCGCGAGGGCGAGCAGGTGGTCATCGGCGACACCGTCGACGACGCCGACGTGCGCTACCAGGTGCTGTGCCGACGCCACCACCGCAGCGGCGACCTCGGTCCGCGCGCCACCGCCTGGACCGAAGCCTGAACCACCTGCGTCGCCATGTCGGATAACGAAACGATCACTGCTGCGAACCTTTCCCGGGGGCCCGCCGCTTCTGGTGCGTGACGAGTTGCGCACACGGGCCGCACCGGCCCGCGGACCGGCGGGGGTACAGGACGGATGAGGTTCGCGTGGCGGCGTGCCCGGGGCACGAAGGGCCTGCTGCTCGCCGCGGCCGGAGCGGCACTGGTGGCGACGGTCGCGCTGACCGGCCTGGCCGCCTACAACCGGGACGTGGTCGACTCCGGCACCCGCAACGTGCTCGCCGAGGCCACCGCGGCGGAACGGTCGCTGCTGGTGCGGGCCTCCGCCGGGCGGACCGCCGACGCGCTGCGGGACCGCGACACCGCGCTCCGCGCCCAGGTCGACACCGACCTGGGCGGGTTGCCCGCGCAGGTCACCGCCGCCGGGTACGCGGCCGGACGGCAGTTGCGCGGCGACACCGGTGACGCCGTCGCCGACCGCACCGGCACCACGTACGCGTCGGTGATGTTCCTCGACGACCTGCCCGCGCACGCCCGGCTGGCCGCCGGCACCTGGCCGCAGGCAGGCGCGGAGCCGGTGCAGACCGCGCTCGCCGAGGCGGC
Source organism: Micromonospora sp. NPDC002389 (assembly GCF_040296095.1). Classification (NCBI taxonomy): domain Bacteria; kingdom Bacillati; phylum Actinomycetota; class Actinomycetes; order Micromonosporales; family Micromonosporaceae; genus Micromonospora; species Micromonospora sp. NPDC002389. The sequence continues at coordinate 153,814 of NZ_JBEOWP010000003.1, read as the reverse complement.
GGCCCGGACGCTGCGGGTCGACGTCGGTGACCGCGTCCCGATCACCGACGGGCTCACCGGGCGGATCACCGAGGTGACCGTCACCGGGCTGTTCACGCCGCTGGACCCGGACGACGCGTACTGGCGGCTGGCACCGGAGACGGCCACCGGCGCGCTGCCGCAGTCGGCCACGTACGGGCCGATGACGGTGGCCCGCGAGGACTTCCTCACCCACTTCCTGCCCAACGCGTCCGCCGGCTGGCTCGTCGAACCCGACCTGACCGCGGTCGGCCCCACCGCACTGGACCGGTTGGCCGAGGCCGCCGGCCGGATCACCACCAGCACCCCGGCCGAGGCCGGGCTCGGCGAGTCGGCGATGGCCACCAGCGACCTGGCCACCCTGGTCCGCCGGCTGCAACAGGCCACCCTCGTCGGCCGGTCGGCGTTGGTCACCCCGATGCTGCTGGTGGTGGTGCTCGGCGGGTACGCGTTGCTGCTCGTCGCCGTGCTGCTCACCGAGCACCGCCGGGGTGAGACCGCGTTGCTGCGGGCCCGGGGTGCCGCCCGTCGGCAGTTGGCCGGGCTGACCGCCCGGGAGGCCACCCTGGTCGTGCTGCCCGCCGCGGTGCTCGCCCCGCTGCTCGCCGGGCAGGTGCTCGGGCTCGCCGGCCGCCTGCCGGGGCTCACCGCGGTGTCGCTGCGACCGGACGTGGTGCCCGACGCGACGGTCTGGCTGGTCGCCGGGGCGGCGGCGGCCGGTTGCGCGCTGGCGATGATCGGGCCGAGCCTGCGCCGAGGTGACAGCTACGTCGCCGACCTGGCCAGCCGCTCCCGGCCCAGCCGTCGCGGCATGGTGCAGCGCGCCGGCCTGGACGTGCTGCTGGTCGGGCTGGCCCTGCTCGCCTGGTACCAGCTCAGCCGCTACTCGTCCCCGCTGTCCCGGTCCCGGGGTGGTGACCTGGGGGTCGATCCGCTGCTGGCCGCCGCACCCACGCTCGGGGTCCTGGCCGGCGCGGTGCTGGCGCTGCGGCTGCTGCCGCCGCTGGTCCGGCTCGCCGAACGGTGGGTGGACCGCAAGCCGTGGACGGCCGTCATGCTCGGCACCTGGCAGGCCGGGCGACGACCGCACGCCGGACCGGTGCTGCTGCTGGCCCTCGCCGTGGCGGTCGGCACCCTCGCCTGGTCCCTGGCCGGCACCTCCCGGCGCTCGCTGGACGACCAGGCCGCGCATCTGGTCGGCGCGGACCTGCGCCTCACCGAGGTCAACGGCTCCGCCGCCGCCGACCGGGCCGACCAGCTCGCCGGGCTGCCGGGCGTGCAGGTGCCGCTGCCGGCCTGGCGCGACACGGTACGACTCGGTCCGGCCGCCGCACCGGCCACCATGCTGGCGGTCGACGCCGACGCCGCCGGCCCGGTGGTGCGACTGCGGGCCGACCTGGCCGGCGGCTCGACCACCGACCTGCTCGACACGCTCACCGCCGGCCGGGTCGAGGCGCCCGGCACGGTGCTGCCGGAGGGCACCCGGCGGCTCACCGGGCAGGTGAGTACCCGGATCGAGGACACCGAGACGAACTCCCCGGTACGCCACCACGTGGTGCTGCTCGACCCGCACGGCACGCACCGCAGGCTGGCGTTGGGCACCGGCGACCGGGACGGCACACCGCTGCGGTTCGCCGTCGACCTGCCGACCGGCCCCGGCCCGTGGCGGTTGGCCGGCTTCGCCACGGAGACCCTCGGGGCACCACGGACGGGCCTCGACTGGCGGTTGTCGAACCTGCGGGCCAGCCCGGACGACTCGGTCGGCACCCCGGTCGCGCTGACCGGGGACGGCGCGTGGCACCTGGTCGACCGCACCGGTGCAGCCGCCGGTGCGACCGCCTCCGACGCGGGGCTGACCGCCCGCTACTCGCGGGACGTGCCGGGCGGCTGGTTCGCCCGCAGTACCCCGCTGCAACTGGCCGTGACCCGCATCGCCGACCCGACCCGGGTGCCGGTGGTGGCCACCACGGCGGCCCTCGACGCGCTGCGCCTGGACGTGGGCGCGCAGACCCGGCTGTTCCTGGGCGGGGCCGAGGTCGACGTGGTGGTGGTCGACGTCGTGGCCGCGTTGCCCGGTGACGCCGAGGACGCCGCGCTGCTGGTCGACCTGCCCTCGTTGGGTGCCCGGCTCTTCCACGACCACGGGCTCGTCCGGTCGCCGCAGGAGTGGTGGCTGGCCGTGCGGCCCGGCGAGGCGGAGCGCGTGGCCGAGGCGGCCGGCGCGCTCGGCGGCCTGACCGTGTTGGCCCGCGAGGACGTCGCCGCCGAGCTGGCCCGGGACCCGTTCGGGGTGGGTGCGCGAGGTGCGCTGTTCGCCGCCGCGCTGGCTGCGGTGCTGCTGGCCGCCGTGGGCGTGGCCGTGGACGTCAGCGCCACCGCGCGACGCCGGGCCAGCGAGCTGGCGGTGCTGCACACCCTCGGCGCCGGTCAACGCCTGGTGGCCCGGTCGTTGCTGGCCGAGCAGTCGTTCCTCGCCGGGATGGGCGTACTGGTCGGCCTGCTGGTGGGTGTCGGGGTGGCCGCGACGATGGCACCGCTGGTGATCCTGACGCCGTCCGCCGAACGCCCGCACCCGCCACCGCTGCTGAGCGTCGACTGGCCCCCGGTGCTCGCCACCGGCGTGGGCCTGCTGGCCCTGGCCCTGGCGTTCAGCGCCGCCGCCTCCACCGGCATGCGCCGTCGTCTGACCGTCACAGATGGAGAGACCCGATGATCGGCCGGATCAGGGTGTACGCGGGTCAGGTGGGTCTGCTGGCGTTGCTGGGGTTGGTCGCGGCGCTGCTGGTGACCGCCGCGCCGAGACTCGCCGACGGGTACGCCGACCGGGGGCTGCGGGCCGACGTCGTGGACCTTCCGCACCTGGTCCGCGACATCTCCTTCGGCGTGGCGCGTCCCGCACCGGCCGAGGCCGGACGGGCCGAGCTGGACCGGTACGCCGCCGCGCTGCCGCAGCCGCTGCCCGCCCTGGTGGACCACCGGTGGTACGCCTCCTCGATCGCTCCGGCGGTGCTGCTGGCCAGCGGCGACGAGCCACCCATGGACGGCGGCGCGCGCAAGGAGTTCGGGGTACGCGCCCAGACCGGCGTCGAGGAGGCGGCCGAGGTGACCGCCGGACGGTGGCCGCGTACGCAGGCGGGCGGTCCGGCCGAGCTGGCGGTGTCGGTGGAGGTGGCCGAGACGCTGTCCCTGCGACCCGGCACCGACCTGCGGTTCGGGGGCGGGAACCGGCAGGCGTCGGTACGCGTCGTCGGGGTGTTCACACCACGGGACGCCACCGACCCGGTCTGGGACGACCTGCGGTCGGCGCTGAACCCGACCGTGCCGCTGCTCGACGGGGACCCGTACGTGGTGGCGGGCGTGACCGACTGGGCCGGCATGGACCGGATCTCGGCCGGTGCCGGGGTGCCGGCGGTGAGCGGCTGGCGGTACCGGCTCGACGAGCGGCGGCTGGACACCGCCGTGCTCGACGCGGTCACCGCGGCGGTGGCCGAGACCCGCCGCGCCGAGACGGTCCCGGGTGCGCTGGTGCAGACCTCGCTGGACGCCGCGCTGGTGCGCTTCGCCGACGAACTGCGGTCGGTCCGGGCGCTGCTGGCCGTCGTGCAGACCGGCTTGCTGGCCAGCCTGCTCGGGCTGATCGTGCTGGCGGCCCGGCTCGCGGTACGACGTCGACGGGCGGAACTCACGCTGCTGCGGGCCCGGGGGGCCTCGCTGGGCACGATCGGTCGCCGGTTGCTCGTCGAGGCGGTGCCCGTGCAGCCGCTCGCGGTGCTGCTGGGCGCTCTGGCCGGGGCGGCGGTGCCGGGCCGCTCGACCGGGGTGCCCTGGCCGGTGCCGGTGCTGGCGGTGCTCACCACCGTCGTGGTGCCGGTGCTGGCGGTGCTCGCCCACCGGCGGGTCGGTGTGGTCGCCGGCCGCGTGGACGTGGTGGCGCAGCGTCCGAGCGCGCGTCGGCTCACGCTCGAGGCGGGCGTGCTGGTGCTCGCCGGTCTCGGTGTGGTGCTGCTACGCCGCCGGGGCCTGGACGCGGCCGGCGGCGTCGACGCGTACCTGAGTGCGGTGCCGGTGCTGGTCGCGGTCGCCGCCGCGCTGGTGGCGATCCGGTTGCTGCCATGGCCGCTGCGGCTGGTCGGCCGGTTCGCCACCCGGGCCCGGGGCGCGATGCTGTTCCTCGGCGCGGCCCGCGTCGGCCGGGGCACGCCGGTGGCGTGGGGGCCGCTGGCGGTGCTGATCGTCGCGGTCAGCACCGGCGTGTTCGGTGGCGTGGTGACGACCACGGTGGCCGACGCCCGGGACCGGGCCGCCACGCTGAGCATCCCGGCCGACGCCTGGCTGACCGGGTACACCTTCGCCCCGGACGCCGCCGACGCGCTCGGCGCGGTGCCCGGGGTGCAGGCGCTGGCCCGGGTGTGGGTGGAGTCGAACCGGCGGCTGTTCTCCGACAGCGGTCCGGCAGCACGTCAGCTCGGCCAGGCCCGGGTGCTGGTGGTGGATGCTCCGGCGTTCGCCGAGGTGGTGGCGCGCAGCGGTGTGGACGTCGACGTGCCGGCCGCGTTGCGTGACGCGGCCCGTGGCGACGGGCCGGTGCCGGCGGTGGTGTCGCCCCGGGTGGCGGCGGAGGTCGGCGACGGTGCGGTGGCCGACGTGCAGAGTCGGCGGTACGCCTTCCAGGTCGCCGGGGTCGCCGACGCCTTCCCCGGGGTGGGGTTGGGCGTGGAGCGGTTCGTGGTGCTGCCGTGGCAGGCGCTACCCGAGTACGAGTACACCCCGATCGTGCCCAACCGGTACCTGCTCGCCACCGACGGCGTCGACGAGACGCGGTTGCTGGCGGTGGCCGACGAGGAACAGCGGCGGCGACAGGCCGACGTGCTCGGCAGGGAGGTGACCCGGGCCCAGGTGCCGGCGGCCCTGCAGACGCGGCAGGCGTACCGGGACGGGTTGGAGCGGACCGGGGCCAACGAGGTGTTGACCCTGGCGTTCACCGTGGGCGCGGCCGGTGGCACCGCGCTGGCGGTCCTCGCCGTCGGGTTCGCGGTGGTCGCCGACGCCGCCGGCCGGGGACGGACGCTGTCGCGGCTGCGCACCCTGGGTCTGTCGGCGGCGGGCGGTCGGCGGCTGCTGGTGTACGAGCTGGTGCCGCTGGTGGTGGTCGCGGCGCTGACCGGCGCGGCGGTGGGGGTGGCCCTGCCCCGACTGCTCGGTCCGACCCTGGGGCTGGCCGCGTTCGCTCCCGGGGTCCCCATCCGCGACCACCTGGATCCGCTGGTCGTGGGCGGGGTGCTGGCACTGGTGGTGCTCGGCCTGCTGGCCGGTCTGGTGGTGGAGAACCTGGTGAACCGGCGGATGCGCCTCGGCGAGGTGCTGCGCCTGGGAGAGGAGAACCCATGAGCGAGCGTCAGCGAGCGGATCATGGACCGATGTCTCATGGCGGCGCGCAGCGGAGCGGAGAGCCGGCATGACCCTGATGGAGGACGTACCGGATCTGGCGACGTTGCAGCAGCGGGCGGCGGAGCGTGCCGCCGCCCGCGCCGGTGGCGCCGAGCGGTTGCGTGGCCACATCGTCTGCGACGGCCTGGTGCGGATCTTCACCAGCGAGGGGGTGGAGGTCGTCGCGTTGCAGGGGCTCGACCTGGTCGTGGACCGGGGCGAGCTGGTGGCGATCGTGGGCGCCTCCGGGTCCGGCAAGTCCACGGTGCTCAACATCCTGTCCGGGCTGGACACGCCGACCGCCGGGATCGCCCGGGTCGCCGGCTACGACCTGTTGACCATGTCGGCCCGCAAACGGCTGCGCTACCGGCGGCACACCGTCGGGTTCGTGTGGCAGCAGACCAGCCGCAACCTGCTGCCGTACCTGTCGGCGCGGGAGAACGTCGCGCTGCCGATGCGGCTGGCCGGTCGGGGCGGCCGGGCCGGTCGGCGCCGCGCGGCGGAGCTGCTGGACATGGTCGGCGTCGGGTACTGCGCGGACCGCCGGCCGGGGCAGATGAGCGGTGGTGAGCAGCAGCGGTGCGCGGTCGCGGTGGCGGTCGCCAACGACCCGGAGGTCCTCTTCGCCGACGAGCCGACCGGTGAGCTGGACGAGGCGACGGCGGCGGAGGTGTTCGGGGCGCTGCGCACCATCAACGCCGAGCTGGGCGTCACGGTGGTGGTGGTCACGCACGACCCGCAGGTCGCCACGCAGGTCCGCCGGACCGTCGCGATCCGCGACGGACGCACCGCCTCGGAGGTGCACCGCACCGCGCGCATCGGCGCCGACGGCGTCGAGGAACTGGTCACCGAGGAGTACGCGGTGCTGGACCGGGCCGGGCGGATGCAGTTGCCCGCCGGGTTCGTCGACGCGTTGGCGCTCAAGGACCGGGTGAAGCTGACCCTGGAACCGGACCACGTGCAGGTCCGCGCAGGCGACGGGAGGGACGCGACGTGAGCGAGGACCTGGTACGGGTCGAGGGGCTGTGCCGCGACTACGGCAACGGCGACCGGGTCGTGCACGCGGTACGGGACGTGTCGTTGCGGGCCGGTCGCGGTGAGCTGGTCGCGGTGCGGGGCCGCTCGGGTGCCGGCAAGACCACGTTGCTGAATCTGATCGGCGGGCTGGACCGGCCCACGGCGGGCCGGGTGTGGGTGGCCGGTCGGGAGGTGACCGCCGCCGGTGAGCAGGAGTTGCTGCGGTTGCGCCGGGACACCGTCGGTTTCGTCTTCCAGTCCTTCGGGCTGATCCCGATCCTCTCCGCCGCCGAGAACGTCGGGGTGCCGATGCGGCTGGCGAAGACGCCGGCCGTGCAGCGCGAGGAACGGGTGTCGGTGCTGCTGGAACTGGTCGGGCTGGGCGGGCAGGCCGCGCAGCGCCCGTACGAGATGTCCGGTGGGCAGCAGCAGCGGGTGGCGATCGCCCGCGCGTTGGCCAACGATCCCGAGCTGCTGATCGCCGACGAACCCACCGGCCAGTTGGACTCGGAGACCGGCCGGGCGGTGATGGACCTGTTGCGGGCGCTGGTGCACGCGCGCGGGATGACCGCGCTGGTGGCCACGCACGACCCGACGCTGGTGGAGATGGCCGACCGGGTGCTGGTGCTGCGCGACGGCCGGCTGGTCGAGTCGGCCGATCCGGTCGGCGTGTGATCAGTACGGGTCGCCGCAGACCCGCCACCCGTCCTCCCGCACCACCGACAACTCACGCTGCTCGGTGGCGCCGCTGTCGCGGGTCAGCCGGACGGTGACCGTGCCGTGGGGCTTGCCCCGGTCGGTGGCCACCGACACGTCGACGATCTCGTAGTCGCGCACGATCGGCGGGGTGCGGACCCAACTGGTGAAGCCCAGCTCGCTCCACCGGCTGCGCGAGTCGGCGCAGAGCCGCTCGTACGCGCTGTCGGTGTCGCCCGTGGTCACCTCGCGCAGGAACCCCTCGGCGGTCTCCCGCACCGGGCCGGCGGCCTGGGTCACGACCTGCACGTTCCAGGCGCCGAGACCGGCGACGCCGATGCAGCACAGGGCCACGCCGGCGCCGGCGAAGACGAGCCCGACCCGCATCGGGTGGCGTCGCCGGGCCGGCCTGCTCCACGGCTGCGCCTCGCCCACACCATCCGACCGTAGAGAATCGGGCGCGTCGGCGGGCGGAAAGCCGTCCGGTGCCGGGTCAGTTGCGGCGGCGGGCCCGGGCGGCCCAGATGGCGTACGCGGGGTCGCGGTCGAGGTTGTGCCGGTCGCGGTCGTAGCGTCGGGTGGTACGCGGGTCGGCGTGCCCCATCGCGTCCTGCACGTCCTCCAGTGGTACGCCCTCGGCGCGGGCGGTGGTGGCGAACGCGTGCCGCAGCGAGTGCGGTGACAGTCGCGCCCAGGCCGGGATGCCCGCGTCCCGGGCGAGTCGCCGGATCAGCCGGAACACCGAGTGCCGGTCCAGTCGGGCGCCGCTGGCGGTGACCAGCAGTGCCCCGGTGAGCTGGTGCGCCGCCACGCCCTGCTCGGCGGCGCGCTGGGTCAGGTAGGCGTCCACCGCGTACGCGGTCGAGGGGGTGAGGGCCCGGCGGCGGGACTTGCCGCCCTTGCCGGTGAAGCGCACGCTGCGGTGTCCCCGTTCGGCGCCGAGGTCGGCGACGTCCAGGGAGACCAGTTCCCCGACCCGCAGGCCCAGGTCGGCCAGGAGGGTGACGGCGGCGCGGTTGCGGGCCGCGGTCGGCCCGGTGTCGGTCTCGGCGGCGGCGAGCAGCGCGTCCACCTCGTCGGGGGCCAGACCCACGGTGCCCGAGTGGTCGCGGTCGATCCGGGGCCGGTCGGCGTCGGAGACCGGGTTGGCGTGCACCGCCTGGAGCTTGACCAGGAAGTCGTACCAGCTGGACATGGCGGAGAGCTTGCGGGCCACGGTCGCCGGGGTCAGCGGCTTCCCGGTACGCGCGGCCAGGGTGTTCTCCAGTGTCCGCGCGTACTCGTTGACGTGCAGGAAGTTCGCCCGCAGCGGGTCCAGGTGGCGGGCGTCGCACCAGCTCAGCCACCCGGCGACGTCCCGCCGGTACGCGTCCCGGGTGTGCTCACTCAACCGCCGGTTGCGCAGCCACGCGTCGGTGACGGCCATCGGCCCCCCGGGCAGCGCAGGATGGGCCGGTGGGCGGTACAACGCCGGGGTGTCGGACGAACGCATGTGAAAAATGTTCTCAGTCGTGTTTCAGGTTGACGAACAGGCGCGCCGACGCGTCATGATCGCACACCGCCGTCCCGGACTGTCGCGGCACACGGCCGGTGCTCGGCCCCGTCCTCAGCACGTTCTTCGCCAGTTGACCTCAGTCCGTGGGTGCAAGCATCCGGTGGTGATTCGCACGCCGCCCGGTCTGCGCGCCCGAGATCACGCCGGGTGACGGGCGTCGTCGAGCCGAGCCACCCCGGGCGGTAGGGCGGGTTAGGGTGCTGCGATGGGTACACACACCGCTGCGGTCGAGGCGCTCAAGGCCGACCCGGCGACCGCCGGGCTGCGCCGGTCGCTGGAGGTCTACTACGGCGACCCCGGACGGGACGCGGCGATGGACGACTTCTACGCCCGCTTCGTCCGCCCCGGCGACCTGGTCTTCGACATCGGCTCCCACGTCGGCGACCACATCGGCAGCTTCCGCCGTCTCGGCGCCCGGGTCGTCGCGGTCGAGCCACAGCCGTTGTGCCTGCGGGCGCTGCGCACCATCTACGCCGACGACGACCAGGTCACCCTGGTCGAGGCGGCCTGCGGGGCGCAACCGGGCCGGATCGGTTTCCTGGTCAACTCCGCCAACCCGACCGTCTCCACCGCCTCCACCGACTTCGTCAGTGCGGCGGCCGGGGCCGGCGGCTGGGAGGGGCAGACCTGGGACGGCCGGATCGAGGTCCCGGTCACCACCGTGGACGCCCTCATCGCCGAGCACGGCACACCGGCCTTCGCCAAGATCGATGTGGAGGGCTTCGAGGACGCCGTGCTGGCCGGACTGAGCGCGACGCTGCCCGCGCTGTCGTTCGAGTTCACCACGATCGAACGCGACGTGGCGCTGCGCTGCCTGGACCGGCTGACCGCACTCGGCTTCGGCGGCTTCGACGTCGCGCTCGGCGACCACAAGGAGATGAAGCTCGGCCGCTGGACCACCGCCGAGGAGATGGCGGCGTACCTGACCGCGCTGCCGCACGAGGCCAACTCCGGCGACGTCTACTGCGTGCCATGAACCGCTTGGCCGCCAACATTCGCGACAGACCCGGAGCGCCGGCCGTCCGACCGGCGATGTCGTAGTCGCATCGTAACCTGACGTCGTGCTGTCCCAGATCACCGGCCTGTCCCGACATTTCACCGAGGACTCGCTGCGGGCGTACCTGCTGAGCCGCTCGACCCGCACCGACAACGGATGCCTCGTCGTCCGCGGCTACGGCACCCGGCGGGGCGTGTACCAGAAGCTGGCGGGCCGGGCCTGGGCACACATTGCGGCCTACGTGGTCTTCGTCGGCGATTACGACCCCACTCTCGAGATCCACCACGACTGTGCAGTGCCGGACTGCATCGAGCCGACGCACCTGCGCCAACTCAGCCACGCGGACAACTGCCGAGAACGCCGCCAGGCCCCGCTGTGCCGCAACGGGCACGAGCGGGAGATCGAGCCGGCGACCGGCCGCCTCCGACGAGTCTGCCGGACCTGCAACCGCGAGGCGCAGAAGCGCTGGCGCGAACGCCAGGCCGCCGAGGTCGCCGCAGCCCGCGCGACGTACCGGCCGACGCCCTCCTGACGCCCCGAGAGCCCTGACCAGGCGGCACGGTCCGTGGACGACACCAGCGTAAGTCCTTACGCATATTAACAGTCATTATGATGTGTCACCGCTTTGTCCGTTTTGTGGCGAGTATTTACTGGATTGGCGTTACCGGTAATCCAGTAAATACTCGCCGGTCCGCCCTGGGTCAGATGAAGACGGCCCAGGGCGGGCCGGGGAGCAACGGCGTGATCGGCTACGGCACCCCGTTGTTTGAGGTGGCCTGGACGCGGGCGGCCTGGAATCAGGTCGTGTGGCGGATGATCAGTCCTGCGATCCGCTCGGTGAGCCCCGGCCAGAAGAACGGATGGTGACCCATGCCCGGCACGGTCTCCCGCTGCGCCGCCGGAATCTGCGCCCCGAGGGCTTGACCGTGAGCGTGGTCAGGGGCGGCGCAGACGCAGGGCTACGAAGCTCGGGCGCTCGGTCAGCCGCTCGTAGCGCTCCGGGTCGACAGCGCGCAGCGTCTCGACCGCCCTCGGCTCGACCAGCCGCTCCAGCACGAACCCGGCGTCGAGCACCTCGGTCACCAGAGACTCAAGGGTCATCCGCTGCAAGCGCATGGTGATCCCGTCCACCGCCACCACCTCGGCTCCCCGGCCGACCAACTCGGCCGCATAGTGGCCGCCACCGCAGCCTGCGTCCAGGACCCGGAGACCGGCGACGTCGCCGGCGAGCGTCAGCATGGCCGGCCGGTCCGTGTAGGCATTGTGCGGACTGTCAGCGGCGTGCGCCGCTAAGACGTCACCGGCCTGGTCGTGATACGCGTGGGCTGCGGACATCCGGGAAGCCTGCCCGGGTGGTGGCGCGGGCCGCAACCCACATCGGGGCACCGGCACGGGTCACGGGTCACGGGTCAGAGACCGAGACCGCCCCGGACGGTCGTCTCCTGGCCGGTGAACTCTCCGGTGAGCAGGGGCATGGCTTGCGCGATCGCCGCCTTGGTCTCCGGGAGTTGGAGCGAGCGGGCGTGGTGTTCGCGACTCTGCCAGACCTCGGTGACGACCACGAGGTCCGGATCGGTGTCGGAGACGCCGACGACGTAGAGGTGGCACCCCGCCGCCTGCAGACCCTCGACGCCGTCGAGCAGGATCGCCACGACCTCGTCCCGGTGGCCGGGCCTGGTCCTCATGGAGCCGATGTAACCGAACACGATCGCTGCCTCCCGGATACCGACGGAGACCCGACCGTACTGTCCGGCTACGACATTCCCGGTCGACCCGGACCGGTCAGGCGGCGCGGCGTCGGCGGAACGGGAACCAGGACCACCGGGGCGCGGGCGGCCTCGGGGCGACGGCGGGTGCCGCCGGGGTGGCGGCGGCCCGACGCGCGGCACGCCACGTCGACACCACGGCGTCGGCGTCGACCGGGCGCACCACGACCCGAGGGCCGGACGGGTTACGCAGCCAGGCCATCACCTCGGCGTTCAGGTCGGCGACGCAGGAGCGTACGGCCTGCTCGGTCGGCAGGTCGCGGACCTCGTCCGGTAGGCGTTCGATGCGGCGGCGCAGCAGCAGCGGAGTGGGCAGCAGCAGGTCGGTGGGGAGCTTCTCGCGCTCCATGAAGCTCTTGATCCACCAGGACTCGTCGTAGGGCAGTCCCCGGCCCGGGATCGGCCTGCCCGCGCCGGGCAGGTCGTCGAACTCCCCGCGTTCCTGCGCCGAGCGGATCTGCGCCTCGACCGACGCCTCCCACATCCGGTCCACCCGTTCCCCCTCCCCGTCCCACCACGGTAACGCGACCGACCGGGCCGACGACGATCACGCCGTGGTGACCTCAGCTCTCGCGTAGCACGGCCACCCCGCCGGGCGGCAGGGTCACCGCCTCGTCGACCTCGGCGTCGGTGAGGAGGTCCCGGCCGCGTGCCGGTACGCGCTGCGCGCGGTCGGTGTGGTTGAGCAGGAACAGCCAGCTCACCCCGTCACCGAGGCGACGGACCGCCTCGACCCCGGCGGGTGCGCCCGGGCAGACCGGGGTGACTCCGGCGGCGCGGGCGGCGGTGTCGAGCAACCGGCGGTAGGTGGCGTCGTCGGGGCGGGTGGAGACGTACCAGGCGGTGCCGGTGCCGTGGCGGTGCCGGGTGATCGCCGGTGACCCGTCGAGCACCCCACCGACGTACGCGGTGACCGTCTCCGCCCCGGTCAGGTGGACCGTCTCGGCCCAGAGCCGACCGGCGCCGCCGTCGCCGAGGCGTACGTGGTCGCCGTCGGCGTACGGGTGGAACTCCTCCACCCGTACGCCGAGCACGTCGCGCAGGGCGCCCGGATAGCCGCCGAGCCGGACCCGTGCGTACTCGTCGGCGGTGCCGCTGAGGTACGTGGCCAGCAGATGACCACCCCGGTGGACGTACTCGCCGATCCACTCGGCGGTGGCGTCGTCGATCAGATAGAGCGCGGGCAGGACGAGCAGCCGGTACCCGTCGAGGGGGTCACCGGGCACGACCGTGTCGCAGCCGTGGCCGGCCTGCCACAGGGCCCGGTGTGCGGCGGCGAGTTCCTGCTGGTGGTCCAGCCGGGTGGAGGGCAGGCCCGGGTGGCGCAGCGCCCAGGCGCTCGGGGCGTCGACGGCCAACGCCACGGACGCCTCGACCCGGCCGCGTACCTCGGTGAGCCGCTCCAGCGCCGCGCCGAGGTCGACCGCCTCGCGGAACGCCCGACTGTCCGGGCCGGCATGCGGCACCAGGGCGGAGTGGAAGCGTTCGGCGCCGCCTGCGGAGGCCCGCCACTGGAAGAACATCGCGCCCTGCGAGCCACGGGCCACGTGGGCGAGGCTGTGCCGCAGCATCCGTCCCGGCTCCTTGGTGTGCGACCGCCCGGTGGTGTGGATCTGCTGGGCGGCGCTCTCCATCAACAACCAGGGCGGGGTCGGGGCACCACGGTCGGCGGCGGCGTGTCGGGCCCAGCCTCGGGCCAGGTCGCCGACGAGCGCCGTCTGCTCCTCGGCGCCGCCGTCGACAGCCGACGGGTAGTGGTCGACGGCGACCAGGTCCACCTCGCGGGCCCAGCGGGCGTGGTCGACCGGCACCCAGTCGCCGAGCACGTAGTTGGTGGTGACCGGGGTCTGCGGGGCGGCGGCGCGCAGCAGGTCCCGCTGTTCGGCGTACGCGGCGAGCAGCGTGTCCGACCAGAAGCGGCGGAAGTCAAGAAGGTGGCCGGGGTTGCCCAGGTACTGGGTGGCGCGGGGGGTGCTGATCTGCGCCCAGTCGGAGTAGTGCTGGCTCCAGAAGCCGGTGACCCAGGCGTCGTTGAGGGCGGCCAGGTCGCCGTAGCGCCCGGCCAGCCAGCGCCGGAAGGCCCGGGCGGTGTGCTCGCAGTGGCAGGTGGTGCCGTACTCGTTGTGCACCCGCCACATCGTCACGGCCGGGTGCTGGGCGTAGCGGTCGGCGAGGGCGGCGGTGATGCGGCGGGCGGCGGAGCGGTAGGCGGGGGCGGCGGCGCAGTAGGTGTCGCGGCTGCCGTGGTGCAGGCGGACCCCGTCGGCGGTGACCGGCAGCGCGCCCGGGTGGGCGAGGGAGAACCAGGGTGGCGGGGAGGCGGTGGGGGTGGCCAGGGCGACCCGGACGCCGCCGTCGTGCAGCAGGTCGAGGACCTGGTCGAGCCAGTCGAAGGTGTACCGGCCGGGGGCCGGCTCGAGGCGGGACCAGGCGAACACGCCGACGGTGACCAGGTTGACCCGAGCCCGGCGCATCAGCGCGACGTCCTCGGCCCAGACCTCCGCCGACCACTGCTCCGGGTTGTAGTCACCGCCGTAGCAGAGCCGACCGTCGTGCCACATCGCCCACCATCCGTCGGATTAGTTGATGATCCGTCCAAACTATGGAGGCGGTTTGCCCATGTCAACGGCGCCGATAGTTTCGGCATCGATGATCCTCGTTGACAGTTCGTTGGGTAATTAAAGAAACTATCCGCACCGCCGTACCCTCGTCGAGGAGAGCCGATGCCGTACCGACCGCCGTTGGTGCCGTACGAGACGTTCGTGGCTGACCCGCCCGACCTGCCCACCCGCTCCCCCGGCGAGGGTGGGACCGCGGTGGTGGGACGGGCCGAGTTCGTCGGCGGCGACACCTCCGGGGCCACCTTCAAGGCGGCGCTGGCCGACGGGGTGACGGCGGTGGTCCGGGTGGAGGCCGCCGGTGACGGCGTGATCCGGGTCCGGCTCGCCGAGGACCCCCAGGCCCGAACCCGGTCCGCGCGCGCGGTGACGCTGGTCCGCCCGCAGGCGCGGCCGGCCACCGTGACCGCCGACGACCGGTGGGTACGCGTCGACGCCGGAGCGGTCGTCGCCGAGATCCGGCTCGACCCGTGGCGGATCCGGTTCCTGCGTCCCGACGGCACCGTCCTGCTGGAACAGGACCCCGGCACGGTCGACATCAGCGGCCGGCGGCGCACGCTGCCCTTCGGCCGCTCCACGGTCGACGGGGTCCACGTCGCCTGGCACGAGAGCTTCGTCGCGCCCGGCGACGAACGCTTCGTCGGCTTCGGGGAGAAGTTCACCCCGCTGGACAAGCGCGGCCAGCGGGCGCTGATGTGGAACTTCGACGCCTTCGGCAGCGAATCCGACCGGTCGCACAAGAACGTGCCGTTCTATCTGTCCAACCGGGGCTACGGGCTGCTCGTCGACAGCGGCCTGCCGGTGCAGTTCGACGTCTGCCAGTCCACCCACAGCACTGTCCAGATCCTGGCCCCCGACGACCTGCTGGACTACTACGTGCTGGCCGGGCCGACCCCCGCCGAGGTGCTGGACCGTCTCGACCTGCTCACCGGTCGGCCGTACCTGCCGCCCCGCTGGGCGTTCGGCGCCTGGATCTCCTCCGGCTTCTATCCGGACAGCCAGGAGAAGGTGCTGGAGCGGGCTCGGCGCATCCGCGAGCGCGACATCCCCTGCGACGTGCTGCACCTGGACTGCTACTGGCAGGTCGCCGGGAACTGGTCGGACCTGCGCTGGGACGTCGAGGCGTTCCCCGACCCGGCCGGCATGCTGCGGACCCTCGGCGAGCAGGGCTTCCGGGTCTGCCTCTGGATGAACCCGTACCTGATGACCGGCAGCCCGCTGTACGCCGAGGCGGAACGCGCCGGCTACTTCCTGCGCCGCCCGGACGGCGGCACGTACGTGGCGGACGTGTGGCACGGCAGCTATCCGGTCAGCGCCATCGTGGACCTGACCAACCCGGCCGCCGTCGACTGGTTCACCGGCCTGCTGCGGCCGCTGCTGAAGCAGGGCGTGGCGGTGTTCAAGACCGACTTCGCCGAGGGGGTGCCGGCCGACGCGGTGGCCCACAACGGGATGACCGGCGTCGAGCTGCACAACGTCTACAGCCTGCTCTTCAACGACGTGGTCGCCCAGGTCACCCAGGAGGTGGCCGGTCACCGGGCGGTGTGGGCGCGCTCGTCGTACCTGGGTGGGCAGCGGCACAGCGCGCAGTGGAGCGGCGACGTCAACGCGACCTGGCCGGCGCTGGCCAGCACGCTGCGCGGCGGGTTGTCGCACGGCCTGTCCGGGGTGCCGTTCTGGAGCCACGACACCGGCGGCTTTCACGGCACCCCGGAACCGGATCTGTACGTCCGCTGGTCGCAGTTCGGGGCGTTGTCGCCGCTGCTGCGGCTGCACGGCACCACCAGCCGGTTGCCCTGGGACTTCCCGGCCGAGACCGAACGGCTCGCGGTGCAGGCGCTGCGGCTGCGGTACCGGCTCATGCCGTACCTGTGGTCGGCGGCGGTGCAGGCCGCCCGTACCGGCGCGCCGATGATGCGCGCCCTGCTGGTCGACACGCCGCAGGACCCGACGGCCTGGACCACCGACCTGCAGTACCGCCTCGGCACCGACCTGCTGGTGGCGCCGGTGCTGGACCCGACCGGGCAGCGTGACGTCTACCTGCCGCTCGGGGACGACTGGATCGACGCGGCCACCGGCGAGCGGCACCCGGGCGGGCGGCACCTGCGGGTCACCGTGCCGCTGTCGCGCACCCCGCTGTTCGTGCGGTACGGCACGCTGCTGCCGCTGGTCGCGCCGCACCCGACCGTCGGCGACCGGCCGTTCCGCGACGTCACGCTGGTCAGCTGGGGTGCCGTCGAGGGGCGGACGGTGGTGCACGACGTCGACGGCGACACCGTCATCGAGGCGTTCCGCGACGGCGACGAGTTGCGGATCAGGACGCGAGGGCCGCTGCTGGTGGGGCAGTTGGCGTTCGCCGGGGTCGGCGAGTCCGACCTGCCGGCCCGGTCACTGCTCAACGGTGCGGCGGTGACCGTCGTGCCCTTCGCGGGGTTGTTCCCCGCCTAGGGCCGACCGTCGCGCGTGGCGCCCGGCTGGACGGAGTCGGGCGTCACGCGGGACGGGGCCGGACCCGGGTGGGTCCGGCCCCTGCCGGGCGACGCCGCACCGCGCCCGGTCAGCCCTTCACCGCACCGGTGATGACACCCTTGGTGAAGTGCCGCTGCACGAACGGATAGATGATCACGGCGGGGATGACCGTCACGATCACCACGGCCATCTTGACGGCGAGCGTCGGCGGGTACGCCGTCACGCCGGGCAGGCTCACCGACGCACCGGAGACGTTCGGTGACTGTCCGGCCAGGATGTAGCTCTGCAACACCCGCTGGATCGGGAACTTGTCGTTGGAGTCGATGTAGAGCACCGCGTTGAAGTACGCGTTCCAGTAGCCGACCGCGTAGAAGAGACCGACCACGGCGATCACCGCCTTGGACAGCGGCAGCACGATCCGGGTGAGGATGCGCAGCTCCCCCGCGCCGTCGATGCGGGCGCTGTCGAGCAGTTCGGCCGGTACGTTCATGAAGAACGCGCGGATCACCACCAGGTTGAACACGCTGATCGCGCTGGGCAGGATCAGCGACCAGATGCTGTCCTTGAGGCCCAGCCCGGTCACCACCAGATAGCTCGGCACCAGCCCCGGGAAGATCAGGAACGTCAGCAGGAAGTAGAACAGCAGCCCACGGTGGCCCACCGAGCCCGGCCGGGACAGCCCGTACGCGGCCAGGACGGTGAGCAGCAGGCTGACCGTGGTGCCGAGCACGGTGACCAGGGTGCTGATCCACACCGCCTGGGTGACGTCGCCGCCGCTGAAGATGGTGATGTACGCCGACGGGTCGATCTCCCGGGGGATGATCACCATGCCGCCGGCGTCGTCGATGGTGCCGCGCGAGGCGAGGCTGGTGACCAGCACCGCCCAGAGCGGCACCAGCACCGCCGCGACCAGCAGCGTGAGCACGACCCCCTTGCCGATGGTCAGGGACGTCGAGGGGCGGCCCGCCCACACCGGACGACCGGCGGGACGTCGCCGAGGCGGTGGCGCGGGTGGGCCCGCCGTTCTCGGTGCCGCGGGCACCGGCCCGGCACCACTGAGCTGCGCGGTCATGATTTCGCGTACACCCCCTGCTCGCCGAGCCGGTGCGCGACCTTGTTCGCGGTGATGATCAGCGCCAGGCCGACCACCGCCTTGAACAGGCCCGCCGCGGCGCCGAGTCCCCACTGCTGGGTACTGATCGCCTGGTAGTAGACGAAGGTGTCGAGCACTTCGGCGGCCTCCCGGCCGACCGCCTCACGTTGCAGGATGAACTGCTCGAAGCCGACCGAGAGCGCGTCGCCGAGCCGCATGATGAGCAGCAGCACGATCACCGGACGCAGGCCGGGCAGGGTGATGTGCCACAGCCGCCGCCACCGCCCGGCCCCGTCGGCGGCCGCCGCCTCGTACAGGTTCTGGTCGATCGCGGAGAGCGCGGCCAGGAAGACGATCGCGCCCCACCCGAGGTCCTTCCAGACCGCCTCGGCGGTGACCAGCACGATGAACGTGTCCGGGTTGGTCATGATCTCCCAGGGCTGCATACCGGCCTGGCGCATCTCCTGGGCCAGCAGTCCGGCACCGCCGAACATCTGCACGAAGAACGTCACCACCAGCACCCAGCTGAAGAAGTGCGGCAGATAGACGACGCTCTGCACGAAGCCGCGCAGCCGCCCGGAGACCACGCTGTTGAGGATGAGCGCCAGCAGGATCGGCAGCGGGAAGAAGAACACCAACTGGAAGGCGGTGATGCTCAGCGTGTTGCGGACCGCGTCCCAGAACAGCGGGTCGCGGAAGAGGGCCTCGAAGTTGCCGAAGCCGATCCACTCGCTGTTGAGGAACGCGTCCAGCGGGTCGTCGCCGACGAACGGGTTGTAGTCCTGGAAGGCGATGACGTTGCCCAGCGTGGGCAGGTAGTGGAAGACCAGCAGCAGCAGGGCCGCCGGAGCGGCCATCGCCAGCAGCGGCCAGTCGCGGCGCAGCCGGGCCCGCAGGCTGCGCCGCCCACCGCGCCGGGGACGCCGCGGCGTACGCCCGGCGGGTGGTCGCTCCTCGACGGTGCCGGGGGCGTTCATCGGCCGTTGTCGGCGAGCGCCTTCTCGTGGAACGCGCGGCCCTCCTCGCCGCCGGTGTCGAGGAACTCCTTGCGTACCTGGGCCAGGTCGCTGACCGGGCGTCGGCCGCGCAGGATGTCGCGGATCTTGTCGTCGGTCGGCTGGATGATCTTCGACCAGTTCGCCGGCAGTTCCAGTTTGATCCCGGCGAACAGGTCCTTCTCGATCGAGGCGATGTTGTTGCGGTAGTAGCCCAGGTAGTCCTGCACGAAGTTGGGCGTGTCGCCGCTGCGTACCTTGACCGGCACCCGACCGCCGATGTGGGTGTACTGCGCGCCCAGCTCGGTACGTCCCCGCTCGGTCAGCGTCGGCGTGCCGTCGGAGCCCCGGGTGAAGTGCTGTCCCTCCACGCCGTACTCGCGCAGCTCGAACTCCCGGCTACCGAACGGGGCGGCACACCAGTTGAGCACCCGCAGCAGCTCGTCGACGCGCTCGGCGGGCAGGTCCTTCTTGAGGAAGGTGTAGAAGATCGGCTTCTCGCTGCCCCAGATGACCGGTTGGGCGCCCGGCGCGCCGAAGACCGGCAGCGGCTGCATGTTGAAGGTGGGCAGTTCCTTGACCCGTTCGCTCTGCATGCCCTGCCAGGCGCCGAGGCCGTCGCGGTACATCAGGATCTTGCCGGAGTTGAAGAGCTGCTTCTCGTCGGCGCCCTTGCTGGCCACCGTGTCCGGGTGCACCAGGCCCTCGGCGAACAGCCGGGCGGTGAACTCCAGCGCCGCCTCGAAGGCCGGGTCCTCGAACTTGTGTTGCAGGCCGCCGTCGGGCATCTTGCGCCAGCGCTCGTGGCAGCCGAAGTACTGCTGCACCATCTCGAAGACGCTGCCGAAGGCCCACACGCCCTTGGCCGGGTCGGTGGCCTTCTTGCCGAACTCGTACAGCTCGTCGGGGCTGGCCGGGGCGGCCAGCCCCGCGGCGTCGAGCAGATCCTTGCGGTAGAACATGGCCCACGCGAACGGCCCGTCGGTGGGGAACGGCACGGCGTAGAGCCGCCCGCCCCAGACCGAGTACTCCCAGGCGCCGCTGGGCAGCGCCGCCAGGTACGGGTACTTCGCCGCGTTGTCGCCCTGCAGGTGGTCGGTCAGGTCGGTGAACAACGCCTTGACCGCGTCGGAGAACCGGGCGACCTTGTCCACCTCCCAGTTCGGCGCGGACAGCAGCTCCGGCACGTCGCGGGCGCCGAGCATGGCGTTGAGTTTGTCGGCGTAGGTCAGGCCGTCCTGCAGGCTGGGGTTGACCTCGACGCCGAGCTTGCCGTTGACCGCGGCGAGGTAGGAGTTGCGGCCCAGCGGCGGCGGCGTCGGGCCCCACCACGGGCTCATCGTCTGGATCGGCGGGCCGCCCCGGCCGGGCTGCTCGGTGACCGCGTCGACGAGTTCGCGGGGGTAGCTGAGGTAGCCGTCCGGGATCGGGCCCTCGCCGGGGATGTCCGGCTTGAGCAGCTCGACCCGCTGGTAGGTGGGCAGCACCGCCTTGATGGCGTCGGCGCTGGTGGCGCTGCCCTGGCTGCCGGCCTCCTTGCTGCAACCGGCCAGGGCGCCGCCGCCCACGGTCGCGGCGGCGCCGAGGCCGATCAGCCGCAGCATGGTGCGGCGGTCGGTGGATGTGCGCGGGGAAGGTGTCACGGCGCACTCCCTTCGTCGTCGATAACGGTTTGCGGAGCGGAGGACTCCGGCTAGGATTAGTTGGGGTTCTAGCCGAACAAACTAATCGACGGCTATCCCGTCCCACAAGACAGGGCGTGCCGGCGGCCCGGACGGCGTGGTCGGTCCCGCCACCGCGGTACGCGATGATGGACGCGCGCGCCACGACACCGGCGCAGGGAGCGGGCAGATCGTGATCAGCATCCAGAACGAACCGCAGCCGACCGACCTCGGTGACGTGCGGGTCGCCAACCGCGCGGTGGTCCTGCGGCACGTCCGCCTGCACGCCCCCTGCTCCCGCGCCGACATCGCCGCCCGCACCGGCCTGAACAAGGCCACCGTCTCCAGCCTCGTCGCCGAGCTGATCGACCAGCGGCTGGTCCGCGAGACCGGCCTCACCGAGAACCGGGTCGGTCGCCCCGCCACCATGCTGGTGCTCGACGGCGAACCGTACGCCGCCCTCGGCCTGCAACTCGGCGCCGACGAACTGGTCGCGGTCGCCATCGACCTCGGCGGCAACCGGCTGCTCACCTGGCGGCGGGCCTTCGCCGCCGACACGGTCTCCCCCGCCGAGACCCTGCGCGCGCTGACCGCCCTGGCCCGCCGCGCGATCGGGCGGGTCACCGCGCAGGGCCGCACCATGCTCGGCCTCACCGTCGGGGTGCCCGGGCTGGTCGACCCCGCCGGGGCGGTCCCGTTGGCCGACGCCCTCGGCTGGCGGGACGTGCCGGTCGCCGCCGACCTGCGCGCCGCCCTGCGCGAACCGGCCTTCACCGTCGGCGTGGAGACCGTCGCCAACCTCGCGGCCCTGGCCGAGCAGCGCCACGGCGCGTACGCGGGCACCGCCGACCTGGTGCACCTGGCCGGCGGCATCACCGTCGGCGCCGGCATCATCGCCGCCGGCCGGCTGCTGCGCGGCGGACGCGGCTTCGCCGGCGGCATCGGCCACCTGCCCGTGGACCCGGCCGGGCCGCCCTGCGACTGCGGCGGCCGGGGCTGCCTGACCACACTGGTGGGGCTGCCCGCCGTGGTCCGCCGGCTGCTGCCCGACGCCGAGGCCGACGGCCCGGTCACCGACTATCTGCCCGAGCTGACCCGGATCGTGGCGCTGGCTCGCCAGGACGACCCCACGGTCTGCAACGGCCTGGCCGAGACCGGCCGGCACCTCGGCCGTGGCGTGGCCGTCCTGGCCGACCTGCTCAACCCGGAGGCGGTGGTGCTCGGCGACCACTTCGCCACCCTGGCGCCCTGGCTGCTGCCGGCGGCCCGCTCCGAGCTCGCCGCGCGGGCCCACGCCCCCGGCGCCGGCGGCGTACGACTCGACGCCTCCACCCTGGACACCGCCGCGGCGCTCGGCGGCGCCACCGCGGCCCTGGCCGCCGTCGAGGCGGGACGCTTGCCGACCCGCTGACCTGGGCACCGTGTCCCGAGTCTTGACCGGATCGGTCGATGGTGCCAACCTCGAAGCGAGCCGCTCCGCTCGGGCACCCGGGGCGGCTTGCTTTCCGCGGTTCGTCGAAGCGCTTCACCTGCGTCCGGGGCCGACGACCGTTACCCCACCGTCACCTGCGATGCCGCTCGGCCATCCGCCGTCGAAGCGCTTCGACCTCCGGCGCGCCGGGCACTGGAAGGCGATCCACCATGACCGACCGCACCCTGCCCGCATCCCGGGACCGGATCGATGACCTGTTGGCCCGGCTCACCCTGCCGGAGAAGATCGGCCTGCTGCACCAGTGGCAGGCCCCCGTCCCCCGGCTCGGCCTGCCCGCGTTCAAGACCGGCACCGAAGCGCTGCACGGCGTCGCCTGGCTCGGCCCGGCCACCGTGTTTCCCCAGGTCATCGGCCTGGCCAGCAGTTGGGACCCGGATCTGATCCGGGCCGTCGGCGCGGCCGTCGGCACCGAGGTACGCGCCAAGAACCACGCCGACCCGGACCGCGTCGGCCTCAACGTCTGGGCCCCCGTGGTCAACCCGCTGCGCGACCCGCGCTGGGGCCGCAACGAGGAGGGCTGGTCGGAGGACCCGTGGCTGACCGGCCGACTCGCCACCGCGTACGCGCAGGGGCTGTGCGGCGACCATCCCGAGCGGCTGCGGACCGCCCCCACGGTCAAGCACTTCCTCGGCTACAACAACGAGACCGACCGGGCCGCCACCTCCAGCGACCTGCCGCCCCGGGTGCTGCACGAGTACGAGCTGCCCGCCTTCCGCGCCCCGATCGCCGCCGGTGCGGCCTTCGGCGCGATGGCGTCGTACAACCTGGTCGACGGGGTGCCGGCGCACCTGAGCCCACTGATCGACGGCGAACTGCGCGGGTGGGCGTCGGACGAGCTGCTGGTGGTCGGTGACGCGGGCGCAATCGGCAACCTCACCGAGGTGCAGGGCCAGACACCCGACCACGTCCACGGGTTCGCCGCCGCGCTGCGCGCCGGAATCGACAGCTTCACCGAGAACCACACCGACAGCGCCCCCACCCGACGGTGGTTGACCGAGGCACTCGACCGGGGCCTGATCTCCGCGTCCGACGTGGACCGGGCGGTACGGCGCATCCTGTCCGTGCGGCTGCGCCTGGGTGACCTGGACCCGCCACACGACGACCCGTACGCCGCGACTCCCGCCGACGTCGTCGACTGCCCGGCCCACCGCGACCTGGCCCGGCAGGCCGCCCGCGACTCCGTGGTGCTGCTGCGCAACACCGGCCTGCTGCCGCTGCCCGCCGGTACCCGGGTCGCCGTGCTCGGTCCGCTGGCCGACGCCGTCCACGAGGACTGGTACAGCGGCACCCTGCCGTACGCGGTCACCACCTACCAGGGGCTGACCGGGCGGCTGCCGCAGGTCACCACGCACCCGGGCACCGACCGCGTCGTGCTGCGGGTCGGGGATCGGTACGTGGGCTGCCCGGACACCGCCGACGGCGGTCCGCTGACCGTCAGCGCCGACGCCACCCGGTTCGACGTGTTCGACTGGGGGCGCGACACGGTGGCGCTGCGGGCCGTCGGCAACGGCCGGCACGTCGGCGTCGACGACGACGGCGCCCTGCGCAACGACCGGCCCGGCCCGGGCGGCTGGGTGGTGCGCGAGACGTTCCAGTTCGACCCGCTGCCCGCCGGCACCGTGCTGCTGCGGCACCTGGCCACCGACCGGTACGTCACCGTCGACGACCAGGGGCGGCTGCGGGTCGACGGCGACGACCGGCAGGCCGCCACCGCCTTCGGCATCGACCTGGTGATCGACGGCGCGGCCGAGGCCGCCGCGCTGGCCGCCGACGCCGACGTGGCGGTGGTGGCGTTGGGCAACCACCCGATGGTCAACGGCCGCGAGACCGAGGACCGGGTGGACCTGGCCCTGCCCGCGCGGCAGGAGGCCATGCTGCGTGCCGTGCACGCCGCCAATCCGCGGACGGTGCTGGTGGTGACCAGCAGCTACCCGTACGCGATCGGGTGGGCGCAGCAGCACCTGCCGGCGGTGCTCTGGTCCGCCCACGGCGGTCAGGAACACGGCCGGGCCCTGGCCGACGTGCTGCTCGGCGACGCCGACCCGGCCGGCCGGCTCACCCAGACCTGGTACGCCGACACCGCCGACCTGCCGGACCTGCTCGACTACGACGTGATCGGCGCCGACGCCACCTACCTGTACTTCCGGGGCGAGCCGCTGTACCCGTTCGGGCACGGCCTGTCCTACGCCGACTTCGACTACGCCGACCTGCGGCTGAGCACCGACACCGCGACGGTCGGCGACACCGTCGAGGTGAGCGTGGACGTCACCAACAGCGGCTCGCGGCCCGGCGTGGAGGTGGTGCAGCTCTACACGCGGCAGCGCCGTTCCCGGGTCAAGCAGCCGTTGCGACAACTGCGCGACTTCGCCCGGATCACCCTGGCCCCCGGGGAGAGCCGGACCGTCACGCTGCGCCTGCACACCGGCGAGCTGGGCTGGTGGGACGCCGATCGCGGCGCTCTCGTGGTGGAGGACGCCACCCACAGCGTGCTGGTCGGCCGCTCCGCCACCGACGTCCGGCTGATCGGCGCGCTGGCGGTACGCGGTGACACGGCGGCCCGGGCGGCGCGGCTGCACAGCGCGAGCGGGGCCCGGTGAGCCGGCGCGGTCGGGTCGCGTCGGGTCAGCCCACCATCGCCGACGTGGCCCGGCACGCGGGTGTCGCGGTGAGCACCGTGTCGTACGTGCTCAGCGGCAAACGGGCCATCTCGGAGCTGACCCGTAACCGGGTGCTGGCCAGCATCCGGGTGCTCGGCTACCACCCGAACGCCGGGGCGCGGGCCCTGGCCAGCCGCCGCTCCAACGTGATCGCCCTGGTGCTGCCGCTGCGCTCGGGCATCCAGGTGCCGGTGGTGATGCAGTTCGCCACGGCGGTGGTGACCTCGGCCCGCCGCCACGACCACGACGTGCTGCTGGTGACCTCCGACGAGGGCCCGGAGGGGCTGCGTCGGGTCGCCGCCGGGGCGCTGGTCGACGGGGTGCTGGTGATGGACGTGGAGCTGCACGACGTACGGGTGCCGCTGCTGCGGGGACTGGGTCGGCCCAGCGTCCTGATCGGCGTACCCGCCGACACCGCCGGTCTGAGCTGTGTGGACCTGGACTTCCACCGGGCCGGCCAGGTGTGCGTGGAGCACCTGGCCGGTCTCGGGCACCGGCGGGTGGCGCTGCTGGGCGCGCCAGCCGCCGTCTACGACCGGGGCACCGGGTTCGCGCACCGCACCCGGGCGGGTGTGGCGGAGGCGGCGGCCCGGCACGGCGTCGAGGCGGTGACGATGCCGTGCGAGGAGAACGCGACCGACGTCCGCCGCCGGGTGGTGGAGCTGTTCGCCCGGTATCCCGACCTGTCCGGCCTGGTGGTGCAGAACGAGGCGGCCGTCGGTGCGGTGCAGGCGGCGCTGGCCGGGTTGGGGCGACGGGTGCCGCACGACGTGTCGATGGTGGCGGTCTGCCCGGACCAGTTCGCCGAGCACGCCGGTCCCCGGCTCACCTCGGTGCCGGTGCCCGCCGAGGAGATCGGCCGGCAGGCGGTGGCGCTGCTGATGCGCAAGCTGGCCGAGGAGCCGGTGCCGGAGACGACGCTGCTGGAGCCCCGGCTGACGGTGCGGGACAGCACCGCCCCTCCGGTGGTCGACACGGCGTCCTACGGCGGTCCGGCGTCGGTGCGGTGACGGTCCGGCGGGGCGGTCGGGCGCGGCTCACTAGACTGCCCGTTCGATGGACGTCCAGCCCGCCCCCACCGCCGACACCCGCCCCTGCGCCCACTGCGGCCGCGACGTGCCGCAGCGCGTCGGCGCGGGCCGCCCGTTCCGGTACTGCCGGGACAACGACGGCGCCTGCCAGCGGGCCTCCCGCAACAGCCGGATGCGTCACCGCAACGCCCCGGGCCTGCCCGGGCAGGTGGCCCGCACCTGGGAGGCGGTGGACCGGCTCGACCAGATCGTCGAGACGTTGACCGAGGCCCTGCACGCCGAGTTGTCCCCGTCCGGGGTGCAGCGCCAGGTGGCGCAGGTCCGCGCGGAGACCGCCGGCGAGGTGGCGGCGGCGCAGGCGGAGCGGGACGAGGCGGTGCGGGCCGCCGAGCACGCCGCCGCCCGCGCCGAACGGGACCGCCGGGCGGCCGAGTCCGCCGCCGCCGACCGGGAGACCGCCCGCGTCGAGGCCACCGAGTCCGCCGCCCGGGCCACCGCCGCCGACCAGCGGGCCACCGCCGCCGAGTCGGCCCGCGACGAGGCACAGCGCGCGGCGGTGGCCGCCGAGGCGCTGCGGGCGCAGGCCGAGGCGGACCGGGACGCCGCCCGCGCGCAGGCGGTCACCCTGCGGGCCGACCTGGACACCGCCCACCGCCGGGTCACCGACCTCACCGCCGAGCGGGACACCGCCCGCGCCGATGCCGAACGCGCCGCCCGCGCCCTCGGCGAGGCCGGCGCCGAGGCCGAGCGGCTGCGGACCGAGGCCGATCGGGCGCGGGCCGCCGCTGATCAGGCCCAGACCCACCTCGTCCAGGCCCGCGCCGACGCCGACCAGGCCCGCACCGAGGCGGCACAGGCCCGCGCGAGCGCCGACCGGGACCGGGCCCAGGTGGCGGCGGCCCAGGCGGAGGTGGCGGCGGTGCAGTCCGAGATCGAGCGGACCCGCACCCAGGCCGCCGCCGACCGGGACCGGGCCCAGGCGGTGGCCCGGCAGGCGGCCGGGGACCTGGCCGCCGCGCTCGCCGACGTCAGCACGCTGCGCGCCGACCTGGCCGCCGCCCGCACCGCCGCGAGCACCGCCGAGCGGGGGCTCGACGATGTGACGGTACGGCTGCGCGCCGCCGAGACCGACCGGGACGACGCCCGGCAGCGGGTGGCCCAGTTGGCCGCCCAAGTGGCGGACCTGGCCACCGCCCTGACCCGCCGCGCCACCTCCTGACCCCCACTCACGCTGACCCCTCCCGCCGCCCGCACCTCCCCTGTTGATCAAGAGGTTTGGGCGCGGATGCCGAGGAGATCCCCGCCGAAACCTCTTGATCAACACGCCGGTCCCGGGGCCGTTGCCGCTCGGCGGGGCGGCGGGGCAGGTGGAACCTCCTGCTGTCGGTGCCGTCCTCGACGCCTGTCGAGCTGACCCGGGTGTGCTGTCGCGCGTGGGGGTGTGGTGCGCGTGGGGGTGTGGTGTCGAGGGCTGGGACGGGGGCGGCGGGGTGGGCGGGGACTCGCCGATGATGGGCGCATGGGGAAGACGTACGCGCGCATCGACGGCCGGCTGCGGGACTTCATCGAGGCCCAGCCGATGTTCTTCACCGCGACCGCGCCGCTGGCCGGCGACGGCACGGTCAACCTGTCGCCGAAGGGCCTGCGCGGGTGCCTGGTGGTGCTCGACGAGCTGACCGTGGCCTACCTCGACTTCGCCGGCAGCAACGCCGAGACCATCGCCCACCTGCGGGAGAACGGCCGGATCACGCTGATGTGGTGTGCCTTCTCCGGTCCGCCGTCGATCGTGCGGGTCCACGGGCGGGGCGAGCCGGTGTTCCGCGACGACCCCCGCTTCCCGGGGCTGCTGGCCCGCTTCCCGGACATCGACAGCGCCGACCACGGGCTGCGGGCGATCATCGTGGTGCACGCCCGGCTGATCCGCGACACCTGCGGGTTCGCGGTGCCGCTGATGACCTACGACGCCGACCGGGACCTGCACGGCCGCCGGTTCGCCCGGGAGGACGACGCGTCGTTGGACGCCTACTTCGCGGGCAAGGACGACGTCGCCACCAGCATCGACGGCCTGCCCGGGCTGCCGCTGCCCCTGCCGCCCACGCCCCGGGCCGGTTGATCACGGCGCGCCGCTGCCCACCGGCCCCGGCCTGGTGCGCGCGACGGCTACGATTCCCGCTGGCGGCGACGGTCCGCCGAGACGACCCGGCGGGCGGACCCGACCGGGTACGCGCTGCGGCCCGCTACCCTTGACCCGTACCCGCCGTGCTGCGGGACGTCACGACGCGGCCACGGGGAATGGCGCGGCGACGGCGGACCGTTACACCGATAGGACCAGCACCACCACAGAGGGGAAGTCGATCATGGGCGAGCGTATGCTGCGCGGTAGCCGACTGGGCGCGGTCAGCTACGAATCCGATCGCAACACGGAGCTCGCGCCGCGGCAGACCCGCGAGTACCTGTGCGCCAAGGGTCACCAGTTCGAGGTGCCGTTCGCCGTCGACGCCGAGGTGCCCACCACCTGGGAGTGCAAGTTCGACGGCAGCGTGGCCCGGCTGGTCGACGGCAGCGAGCCGGAGCAGAAGAAGGCCAAGCCGCCGCGTACGCACTGGGACATGCTGCTGGAGCGGCGCTCGATCGCCGAGCTGGAGGACATCCTCGCCGAGCGGCTCCAGGAGGTCCGCACCCGCCGCGGTCGCGCCTGAGCAGTCACCACCGGCGCCCCGGGAGATGATCTCCCGGGGCGCCGTCGTGCGTGCGGGTCGCGCTCAGCGCGGCTCGACGATCTCGCCCTCGATGGCGCGGCCGTCGTCGACCACCGGCGTCACCGGCTGCTGCTGTTGCGGCGGGGTCTGCGGCGCGGGGGCGGGCTGCTCGCCGGCCGGCTGCTGCGGTGCACCCCGGTAGACATGCACCCGGCGTGGCCCGAACAGGTCACCGGCGGTCATCGACGACACCCGGCGCTCGGCGGAACGTTGGATGCCGCCACGGGCGATCCGGCGCACCGGCGGCACCAGTAGCACTACCCCCACCACGCCGCTGACCAGGCCCGGGGTGGCCAGCAGCAGCGCGCCGAGCAGCCCGATCAGCCCGTCGGTGACCTGGCCGCCGGGGGGCCGGCCGGACTGCGCCGCGTCCCGGAAGCCCCGCCAGGCCCGGATCCCCTCGCGGCGTAGCAGGACCAGTCCCAGCAGCGAGGCCGCGAACACCAGCAGCGTCGCCGCGCCGAAGCCGATCGCCCGGCCCACCACCACGAACACGGCCAGTTCCGCTGCCAGGGACACCAGCAGGGCCAACGGTACGAACTTCACTGTCCGGCGCATCTCACCCCATCCGCCTCACGGCGCTCGTCTTCGGACGGCGCGCCCGGCGGGGCGCAGCCGTCCCGTCCGTCAAGCATGACACGCTCCGGCTCATGGCCAGCGGGCCCGCCCCACCGTCGCCGCCTGCCAACCCTGCCGCACCGCGCTACGCCGGTCGCGTACCGCCCAGCCGGTGATGCGCCACAGCGCCTCGGCCACGATCAGCGGACTCATCTTGCTGTCGCCGCGTTCCCGCTCGGCGAACGTGATCGGCACCTCGACGATGCGCGCCCCGGCGCGGTGCGCCAACCGGGACAGCTCCACCTGGAACGAGTACCCCTGCGAACACACCGACTCCAGGTCCACCGCGTCGAGCACACCCGCCCGGTACACCCGGTAGCCGCCGGTGGCGTCGGCCACCGGCATGCCCAGCGCCAGCCGCGCGTACAGGTTGCCGCACCGCGACAGCAGCAGCCGCCGCAGCGGCCAGTTCAGCACCCGGGCGCCCCGGGTCCACCGCGACCCGATCACCACGTCGGCGTGGCGGGCGGCGGCCAGCAGCGCCGGCAGGTCCTCCGGGGCGTGCGAGCCGTCGGCGTCCATCTCCACCACCGCGTCGTAGCCGCGCTGGCGCGCCCACGCGAAACCCGCCAGGTACGCCGCACCGAGGCCCTGCTTACCCTCCCGGTGCAGCACGTGCACGTGCGCATCGCCGCGGGCCAGACCGTCGGCGATGCGGCCGGTGCCGTCGGGGCTGTTGTCGTCGGCGACGAGGATCTCCACCTGCGGCGCGGCGTCACGGACCCGCCGCACGATCGCGCCGACGTTGTCGGCCTCGTTGTAGGTCGGGATGACCACCAGCACCCGACCCACGCCGGGTACCCCGGTCGCGGCCGGGCGGATGTCTGTCCTGCGCATCACCGCTGCCCCTCTCCGGGCAGCCGCCGGTCATCCGGTTCGGCCGCCCCACCGGCGCCGCACCAGGGCCGCCCCGACCAACGCGGCCACGGACAGCCCGGCCAGCACCACCTCGGGCAGCACCCCGACCCGGGTGGCGGGGGTGCGCCCCTCGGTCAGCCGCAGCTCACGCACCACGACCGCCTGGGTGTTGAACCCGGTGGCGTCGCTTACCCGCCCGTCCGGGGAGACGAACCCGGACACTCCGACCGTGGAGGCCATCAACGCGGGCCGACCGTGCTCGACCGCCCGCAACCGGACCATCGCCAACTGCTGGCGGGCCTCGGCCTCGTCGAAGGTGGCGTTGTTGGTCTGCACGACCAGCAGCTGCGCCCCACCGACCACGGTGTCGCGCACCAGCCCGTCGTAGGCCACCTCGAAGCAGATCACGTCGCCGAGCACGGCCGCCGGGGTCCGCACCAACCCCGGTTCGGTGCCGGCCACGAAGTCGGCGCGGACCCGGTCGACCTGGTCGCTGACCATCCGGGCGATACGGCGCAGCGGCACGTACTCGGCGAACGGCACCGGATGCCGCTTGATGTAGAGCTGCTCCAGGTCGGGGCCGCTGCCCGGACGCCACAGCAGCCCCGCGTTGCGCACCTGCCCCTGCTCGGGGCCGGTCAGCACTGCGCCGACCAGGATCGGTACGCCGATCGCGTCGGCGGCCTCGGAGATGCGGATGTTGGCCGACTGGTTGCGCAGCGGGTCGATGTCGCTGGAGTTCTCCGGCCACACCACCAGGTCCGGTCGGGCCCGGGTACCGGCGGCCACCTCACCGGCCAGGGCGACGGTGGCGTTCACGTGGTTGTTCAGCACCGCCTGCCGTTGGGCGTTGAAGTCCAACCCGAGACGCGGCACGTTGCCCTGCACGATCGCCACGGTCACCGTGTCACCGGTGGCCACGGTGCTCACCGGCACCAGCAGCCCCCCACCGAACAGCAGCACCAGCGCCGCCGCGCATCCGGCGGCCGGACGCCACCGACCGGTGCCGGTGGCGTCGCGCCAGGCCCGCACCGTCCACCACACGCCGGCCACCAGCAGCCCACCGGCCGTGGCGACGGCGAACGTCACCAGCGGGGCACCGCCGACGGCGGCCAACCCCAGCAGCGGGGAGCCGTCCTGGCCGAACGCCAGCCGCCCCCACGGGAACCCCCCGAACGGGGTGCGGTCCCGCAGCGCCTCCTGCCCCACCCACAGCACACCGGTCAGCGCCGGCCACCCCGTCGGGTACCGGTCGGCCAGCGGCGACACCCACGCGGTGCCCAGGCCCAGCAGCGCCAGGTAGCCGGCCTGCAACAGCGACAGCAGCACCCACGGCAGGTAGCCGGTGTGCAGGTTCGTCCAGGACAGCAGCGGCGCGAACAGCGCCAGCCCGGTCAGGAAACCCAGACCCGCGCCGGCCCGCAGCCGCCGCCGGTGCGTCGCGGCGGCCAGCAGCGCCACCCCGACCGGCGCCAACGGCCACCACCCGTACGGCGGGAACGCCACCAGCAGCGCCAACCCGGCGGCCACCGCCATCACCACCGCCACCGGCAGAGGCAGCGGCTGGGGCGTACCGTCGGGCCGGAAGGCGGTGGGCCGGACGGTGTCGGCGCGGTCCGCAGTCGTCACGGGGGCGTCAGGCGGGGTCACGCGCCGAAGGCTACCCGCCCGGCGGCCCCCGACGCCGACGCGGTCACCGGCCTCGTCGCCGCCGATGACCGCGCGCCCTGCTCCCGCCGCTGCGGCGGCCGCGAGGGGTGCCTCAGCGGCGACGGGCCACCAGCACCGCGTCGTGAATGACCACGTCCCGGCCGTCGTGCACCGCCGACCGGGGGCGGCTCTGCGTCACCAGCACCTCGAACCGCTGCGGGTCCAGGTCCGCGGCGACCTGCTCGGCGGTGAACATCATCTCCGGGTAGCGGGCGCGGTGACCGCCGACGTGCGTGTCACCCGGATCGTGTCCGACGATCAGCAGCCGCCCGCCCGGGGCCACCGCCTCGGCCAGCCGCGCGAACATCTCCCGCCGCGCTTCCGGCGGAAGCTGCATGAACTGCGCCGACACCAGGTCGTACGCGCCCGGCGGCGGCGACCAGCTCAGCAGGTCCGCGTGCGTGAACTCGATGCGGGCGGCCACCTGGTCACCGGCGTCCCGCGCGTGCCCGGCGGCCCGCTCCAAGGCGGTCGCGGAGATGTCCACGCCGGTCACCTGCCAGCCCTGTTCGGCCAGCCACACCGCGTCGGCGCCCTCGCCGCTGCCCACGTCCAGCGCCCGGCCCGGCGTGGTGCCCGCCACCTCGGCGACGAGCTGCGGGTTGGGTCGGCCGCTCCACATCGACGTCCGGGACCGGTACCGCTCCTCCCAGGCCGCCTCGGTGAACATCTCCTCCCGCTGCCGGCGACGCGCGTCCACGGCACGCCGGGTGTCCTCCTCGACCAGGTCGGCGTTGATCGCCGCCCCGGCCGTCAGGCCCGCCCCGGCGGCCCGGATCACCTGCGCGGCCACGTCGGTGACGTTGCCGGCCACCCACACCCCCGGCACGGCGGTGGCGCCGGTCGCGTCGGCCGCGATGCGCCGGCCGATCACGTGCCCGGACATCTCCACGTCCTCCGGGACCAGACCGAGCGAGGTCAGCAGCGCCGACCGGGCGGTCATCCCCGTCGCCACCACCAGCGCGTCCAGCGCCACGACCTCCCCGGAGGCCAGCCGTACTCCGGTGAGCCGGTCATCGGTCACCGTCACGCCCGTCACCTCACCCGGCACCACCCCGACGTCGCGGGCGGCCAACCGCTCGGCCTGCTCGGCGTCCGGCGTCGGCCCCTCGTGCGTCAGCACCAGCACGTGCGGGCTCCACTGCCGCCACAGCAGCGCCTGGTGCACCGCCAGCGGCCCGGTCGCCAACACCCCGATGCGCCGGTCCCGCACCTCCCACCCGTGGCAGTACGGGCAGTGCAGCACGTCCCGGCCCCACCGCTGCGCCAACCCCGGCACCGGCGGCAACTCGTCGACCAGGCCGGTGGTGACCAGCAGCCGCCGCGCCCGGACCCGCCGGTCGCCGTCGACGGTCACCACGAAGTCGTCCCGGTCGCGGGTCACCGCCTCGACCCGCCCGTCCACGACGTGCCCTCCGTGCCCGGTGACCTCGGCACGACCGGTCGCCGTCAACTCCGCCGGCGGCGTACCCTCCCGACCCAGATAGTTGTGCACCCGGTCGGCGGGGGCGTTGCGGGGCGCTCCGGCGTCCACCACCAGCACCGAGCGGCGCGCCCGCGCCAGGGCCAGCGCCCCGGCCAGCCCGGCCGCGCCGCCGCCGACCACCACCACGTCGTATCCGTCGTCCATGCGTACCCCCTCGTGACCTGCTCCGGCACCCACGCTGCACCCCACCCGTCGAAACGACAAGTAATGTTGCTGTTATGGCAAACGACGAGGCGACGGTGCTCGCGGAGGTCGGCCCCCGGCTCCGGGCCCTGCGCAAACACCGCGGCACCACCCTGAGCGAACTCGCCGACACCACCGGCATCTCCGTCAGCACCCTGTCCCGACTCGAATCCGGCCACCGCCGCCCCACCCTGGAACTGCTCCTGCCGCTGGCCCGCGCCCACCAGGTGCCCCTGGACGAACTCGTCGGCGCACCCGCCGTCGGCGACCCCCGGGTGCGTCCCCGACCGATCGTCCGCCACGGCATGACGTTCCTGCCGCTGACCCGCCGCCCCGGCGGCGTCCAGGCGTTCAAGCAGATCCTGCCGCCGCACACCCCCACCGACCCGCAACCGGCGTCCCACGAGGGCTACGAATGGCTGTACGTGCTCTCCGGCCGCATCCGGCTGCGCCTGGGCGACAACGACCTGATCCTGCACCCCGGAGAGGTCGCCGAGTTCGACACCCGGGTGCCGCACTCCGTCGCCAACCCCGACCCGACCCCCGCCGAAGTCCTCAACCTCTACGGCCCGCAGGGCGAACGACTGCACGTGCGGGCCCGACCCGCCGCCGACTGAGCACACGAAATCGGGGC
Organism: Micromonospora sp. NPDC002389; assembly: GCF_040296095.1. NCBI lineage: Bacteria > Bacillati > Actinomycetota > Actinomycetes > Micromonosporales > Micromonosporaceae > Micromonospora > Micromonospora sp. NPDC002389. Next base: position 120,074 of record NZ_JBEOWP010000003.1, on the reverse strand, counting down.
GCGGCATACGCCGCGCCCCGATGCTCCCAGGCCCTTCCCAGCCGGTGCGGCGGGAATGAGGCACCCCGACCTTCGGACCGACCGGACGGTGACTGGCTGTCCCCGTCGGGCCGTTGTCTACTGGCCGTGCACCCCACCCTGCCCGTACACCGGTAACCGCGGCCGGTTCGCGCCGCCCCGCCGACCCCCGCCCGCTGGACCTGGCCGCCGCGACAAACCGTCGCTCGGCCAGCGGACGAAGGGACGAAGCGAACAACAGCCGCTTCCCGTGGTAGGACTCAAAGACGGTACGTGGCGCACCCCCGGCCTTGTCAACCCACCCCCGACGAGTCGCCGCACCGGCACGGCGTGTCGCGCTCACCGTCACCGTCCGAAACCGACCCGACACCGGTCACGCCGAGGTCAGCGGCCCCACCAGGGCCCGCGCCGCCCCCGGATGCTCCGCCGCCAACAACCCCGCCGCCGCCAACACGTAGTCCGAGTCCACCACCGCCCGCGCCGCCCTCGGCACCGCCCACCCACCCGCGTGATCCCCCAACACCGCCTGCCACACCGGCGTCACCTCACCGTCGCGGGCATGCCGCAACACCCCACCCGAACCCACCAGCAACCGCACGTCCCGCAGGTCCCGACCGGCCCGCTCACCGGTCCCCACACCCCGGGCGTGCCGCCGCACCGCCACCGTCGCCGCCAACGCCGCCAACCGGCCGTCCCACACCCGCCCCGCCGCGTCCACCGGCAGGAAACCCGGATCGGCGGCCCGCACCGCCGCCGCAGCCACCAACGCGTCCCGCTCGCCGTCGGCCACCAGCCGCTCCTCCACGGCGGCCCGCACCACCCCCGGCGCGCTCCACCGCATCCCCAGATCCCCCTCCACCGTCCGCGCCCGCCACAACGCCCCGGCCACCTCCCGACCCGGCCCGTCGGCCCGCTCGTCCGGAGTCAACACCGAGTACACGTCCGTGGTGGCACCCCCCACGTCCACCACCACCAGATCGCCACCGGCCGCCTCCGCCAACACCTCCACCCCGGTCAGCACCGCGTCCGGCGTCGCCGCCCGCACCAGCCGCGCGAACCGCGACCCCCGCGACAACCGCTTACCGCCGATCACGTGCCGCAGGAACACCTGCCGGATCGCCGACCGCGCCGACACCGGCGACAACACCCCGATACGCGGCAACACGTTGTCGGCCACCGTCACCGGCACCCCCGCCCCGGCCAACACCGCCGCCAACTCCTCGCGCACGTCGACGTTGCCCGCCAATACCACCGGCACCCGCCACCGCGCCCGCGCCAACCGCGTCGCGTTGTGGGTCAGCGTCTCGGCGTCCCCACCGTCAGTGCCACCCACCAGCAACACCACGTCCGGCCGCGCCGCCCGCAACCCGGCCAGCTCCGCCCGCCCCAACCGGCCGGCGGACACGTGCACCACATCGGCCCCCGCCGACAACCCCACCCGCCGGCCCGCCTGCGCGGTCACCAACGGCTCGTACCCCACCACCGCCAACCGCAGCCCACCACCGGCCGACGAACACACGAACCACGGCACCTCCCGCCGCGCACCCACCCCGGCCGCCGCCACCGCCGCGTCCAAGCCGTGCACCACGTCCGTACCCACCGTCGTCGGCACCGACGCCGCCGCGACCAACCCGCCGCCGGCCAGGTCGACCACCGCCACCTTCGTGAACGTCGACCCGACGTCGGCGCAGACCGCGACACTCATACCGGCGCGGGCACGACCACCGTGCCGGTCGCCGACACCGCCACCACCGGCACCTCCAACACCTCCGCCGCCGACTCACCCCGATCCGGCCGCCCCCGACACACCACCCGCGCCTCGAAGTCCAACGTGCGGCTACGGGTACCCACCCGCGTCACCGTCGCCACCACCTCCAGCACGTCACCGGCCTTCATCGGCGCCCGGAACTGCACATCCGAGTACGACGCGAACAACCCCTCGTCCCCGTCCGTGCGGATACACACCTCCGTGGCCACGTCACCGAACAACCCCAACGCGTACGCCCCGTCGACCAGGTTCCCCGCGTAATGCGCGTGCGCGTACGGCACATACCGCCGATGCGTCACCGTCAACCCCACCCGAGGATCCGTCATGCCGCCCCCACCTTCCGACCCGTCACCAACGCGTGCACCAGAAACGACGCCACCTCACCCGGCGTGGTGCCGCGACCGAAGATCCGATCCACGCCCAACTCGGCGGCCTGCGACTCGTCGAACCGCGGCCCACCCACGATCAGCAACGGCCGCCGCCCCGCCGGCATCGCCTCCCGGAACGCCGCCGACATCTCCCGCGTGTTGTGCAGATGCGCGTCCCGCTGCGTCACCACCTGCGACACCAACACCGCATCCGCCCGCGCCGCCCGCGCCGCCTCCACCAACTCCGGCACACTCACCTGCGCACCCAGGTTCGTCACCGACAACTCCCGGTAGTACTCCAGGCCCTTCTCCCCCGCGATCCCCTTCACGTTCAGGATCGCGTCGATGCCCACCGTGTGCGCGTCCGTGCCGATACACGCCCCCACCACCGACAACTTCCGCCGCAACCGCCGCTTCACCACCGCGTTGACCTCCTTGGCCGACAGCAGCGGAAAGTCCCGCTCCACCACCTGCACCGCCGACAGGTCCACCAGATGGTTCACCCGCCCGTACACCACGAAGAACGTGAACCCGTCACCCATCTGCTTCGCGTGCACCAACAGCGCCGGATCCATCCCCATCCGGTTCGCCAACTGGATCGCCGCACCCTCGGCCCGCTTGTCGTGCGGCACCGGCAACGTGAACGACACCTGCACCATGCCGTCACCCGTGGTGTCCCCGTACGGCCGCACCACCGGACCCTGCGCCCCGCTCACGCCACCGCCTCCAGGATCTCCGTCGCCGGGTTGTAGTAGTCGGCCTCGTGCGCCGCCACCCCCTCCAGCCCCTTACCCCGATCCGCCGGCCGCTTCATGATCCCGAACGTGCCCTCGGCGATCGCCGTCAACAACGACCGCTCACCGATGCGCTCCAACAACGCCACCGCCTCACCCAGCACGTGGTGCGCCCGCTGCTGGATGAACCCACCCGGCGCCGGCACGAAGTCCTCGTGCAACCCACCGGCGGCACCCAACACGTACCGCACGTTCTGCAGGGCGATGTCCCGGTCCGACAACCACGGCGTCACCACCGCCTCCGTCATCATCCCCACCAGCAGGATCCCCTGCCCCGTCATGGCACCCACGAGGTTGAAGAACCCGTCCAGCAGATTGCCCCGGAACACGTCACCGGTCATGTGCTTCGTCGGCGGCATCCACTTCAACGGCGCATCCGGGAACAACTCCCGCGCCAACAACGCGTGCGCCAACTCCAACCGGAACGACTCCGGCACCTCCGGATTGATCTCGAACGCGTGCCCCAGCCCCAACTGCCAGTCCGCCAACCCCGCCTCGTGCGCGAAGTACTCGTTCAGCAACTGCGACACCGTCACCGTGTGCGCCTCGTCCACCGCATCCGCCGTGGTCAGGTAGTTGTCCTCACCGGTGTTGATGATGATCCCCGCCCGCGCGTGCACCTGCCGCGAGAACCGCTGGTCCACGAACGTCCGGATCGGATTGATATCCCGGAACAGAATCCCGTACATCGAATCGTTGAGCATCATGTCCAGCCGCTCCAGACCCGCAAGCGTCGCCATCTCCGGCATGCACAACCCCGACGCGTAATTCGTCAACCGCACATACCGGCCCAACTCCCGCGACGACTCGTCCAACGCCGCCCGCATCAACCGGAAGTTCTCCTGCGTCGCGTACGTCCCCGCGAACCCCTCCCGGGTCGCCCCCTCCGGCACGTAGTCCAACAACGACTGCCCCGTCGACCGGATCACCGCGATCACATCCGCACCCGCCCGCGCCGCCGCCTGCGCCTGCGGAATGTCCTCGTAGATGTCCCCCGTCGCCACGATCAGATACACCCACGGCCGCCGCACCGGATCCCCGAACCGCCGCACCAACCGATCCCGCTCCGCCCGACGCCGATCGATACGCCGCACCCCCGCCGCCACCGCCCGCCGCGCCGCCCGCCGCGCCACCGACGCCGACTTCCCCGACGGCACCACGAACCGCACCGCACCCGCAGCCGCCTTCTGCGCCAGCAACGTCACATCCGAGATCTCCTCGCGCGCCAACGCCTCGAACACCGGCACCGCCACCCCGTGCCCCAACCCCACATCCGCCACCACCGCATCCACCAACCGGTTCACCCACGGAATACCGTCCGGATCGGCACCCGCCACCCCGGCCAACCGCAACACCGCACGCTCCACCGACACCGTGGTGTGCCCCCGCGCCAACTCCACCACCGGCTGCCCGACCCGCCGCGCCAACTCCCGCGCCCGCGCCACCACCACCGGATCCAGATCCAGCTTCCCGCCCGAGAACCCACTCACCTGCGTCACGACGACCCTTCCTCGTAGATCACCTCACCGCGCAACACCGTCGCCCGGCACACCGGCAACGGCGTCGGATCCTGCACCCCCCGCACCTGCGGATCCTCGGCCTCCAACACCGGCAACCCCCGCGCCACCCCCGCCGGCGACGACCACACCGCGAACGTCGCCGGCGCCCCCAACGCCAACACCCCCTCACTGTCCCGATGCACCGCCCGCCAACCACCCCGCGTATGCGCCGCGAACGCCGCCCGCACACTCATCCGCTGCACCGGGTTGTGATGCGCCACCGCCGCCCGCACCGACCCCCACGGATCCAACGGCGTCACCGGCGAATCCGACCCGAACGCCAACGCCACCCCCACCCCGTGCATCGCCCCCATCGGATTCGACGCCAACGACCGCGCCAACCCCAACCGCGCCTCGTACATCCGACCCGCGCCACCCCACAACCGGTCGAACGCCGGCTGCATCGACGCCACCACCCCGAACTCCACGAACCCCGCGATCAACCGCCGATCCACGATCTCCGCGTGCTCGATCCGATGCCGCGCCGCACGCACCCGCTCCGTCCCCAACTTCTCCGCCGCCCCCGCGAACCCCGCCAACACCGTCGCGATCGCCGCATCCCCGATCGCATGGAACCCGCCCTGCATCCCCTGCGCCGCACAGTCCAACAAATGATCACGAACCTGCTCCGCCGTCAGATACCCGTGACCACACCCCTCCCCGTCCACGTACGCCGCCGACACGTGCGCCGTCCGCGACCCCAACGCCCCGTCCGCGAACAGATCCCCACCCGCACCCACCGCACCCAACTCCCGCGCCCGCACCGCACCACCCAACTCACCCCAGTACCCGTACACCTCCGGCACCCCCGCACCCGACAGCGCCAACAGGCCCGTGAAGTCCTCCTCGTCCGAGATCTCCGGCCCACCGCACTCGTGCACCGCCGCGATCCCCAACGACGCCGCATGCCGCAACGCCACCCGCTGCGCCGCCACCCGCTGCGCCCGCGACACCGACCCCCTCGCCACCGCCCGCACCACGTGATGCGCGTCCCGCCGCAACCACCCCGACGCGTCGAACCCCGGCGCCGCCACCGCCTCCGGACACGCCGCCAACAACGCCGACGACACCAGCGCCGAATGGATCGACGCCTGCGACAGGTACACCCGCCGCCCACCGGCCGCCCGATCCACCTCCACCGCATCCGGCGGCACCGGCACCGACCACGTCGACTCGTCCCACCCGTGCCCCAACACCACCGCGTCCGCCGGCAACCCCGCCGCGAACGCCGCCACCGCCGCCAGCAACTCCTCCGCCGAGCGCACCCCGGACAGATCCAGCCCCGACAACGCCAACCCGGTGTCACTCACGTGCACGTGCGCGTCCACGAACGCCGGCGTCACCAACGCCCCACCCAGATCCACCACCCGGTCCGCAGCCGGCGCGTCCGCCCCGGCCCCCAACCAGACGATCCGCCCGTCCCGCACCAACAGGGCCGTCGCGGAGGGATCCGCCGGGCAGTGCAACACGCCGGCCCGATACAACGTCGAGGGGTTCATCGTCATGACCTCAGTCTGCCGCCAGCCGGGCCTCGAAGAGCCCACGCACCCCCGGCACGTCACGCAGCAGCCCCAACGCCAACTCCGCGTGCCCCGGCACGTACCCGTTACCCACCAGCATCGTCACGTCCGCCGCCAGACCCTCCGCGCCCAACGCCGCCGCCGCGAAACTCGTCGCCATCGAGAAGAACACCACCGTGCCACCGTCCGCGGTCGCCAACACCGCACCGTGCTCACACCCCGGCACGTCCACGCAGACCACCGTCACGTCCGCCGGCACCCCCAACGCCGACGTCACCGCCACCGACAACCCCACCGGATCCCGCGCGTCGGCCACCACCACCTCGTCGGCCAGGCCCGCCGCCACCAACGCGTCGCGCTCCGCGACCACCGGCACCACCCCGACCGTACGACCCGCACCCGCCCGCCGCGCCGCCGCCAACGACAACGAACCGCTCTTGCCCGCACCACCGACCACCGCCACGGTGACCGGCCCGAAGCCCGCCGGCCGCTCCGCCACGTACCGCCGCACCACCCGCTCGGTCAACGCCGGAGCCCCACACACGTCCAGCACCGCCAACGACAACTGCGGATCAAGGTCCTCCGGCAGCACCGCCGCGATCGACCGGGCGAACAGGATCGCCCACCCCTCACACGGCACCTGCTCGCTGAGCCCGTCCCACCGCGCCAACCCGTCGGTGATCACCAGCGGCGTCAGCGTCAACGACACCAGGGTCGCCACCCGCTCGCCGGCCTTGAACCCCAACGGCGAACGCCGACCCGCCTGCGCCACCGTGCCGATCAACATCCCGCCCGACCCGGTCACCGGGTTCTGCATCTTGCCGCGCGTCGCGATGATGTCCAGCACCTCGGCGCGTACCGCGTCCCCGTCACCACCGTGCTTGTCCCGCAGCTGGCGGAAACTCGCCGCGTCCAGGTTCAGCCGCTCGACCGAGATCCGCACCTCGTTCGGGCCGATCTCCGACCGCGCGTCCAACCGCCAGGCCGCCTGCGGCAGCACCCCCGCCGGTTCCACGACCCGGTGCAGACCTACTGGTGACGTCACGCCAACCTCCCTGTCCGACCGCCCGAAGCCCCGACATCAACTCGCATGACGGGAAAACTTCCGGCAGAATAATTCCTGTACCGAATATTTTCCAGTAACCTTCGGTCCGCTGACGAACCCGGACCGACCGACACCCAGGTCGGACGACCACCGACACACCCGCAGGAGGGGCCGTGACCCAGACCCAACCGCCGGTGCACTCCACCCCGGCAACACCCGAGCCGGCCCCCACCACCGCACTGACCGGCCAGCCCTACGAATACCGCCGCCACCGCCTCGTCGAACCCGACTGGACCCGCTTCCCCGGCTGGCGTCACGTCACCCGCGACCAGTGGGAAAGCGCCCAGTGGCAGCGCGTCAACTGCGTCAAGAACATCAAGCAACTCCGCACCCTGCTCGGCGACACCGTCGACGAGCACTTCTACGCCGACCTCGAAGCCGACCAACGCGCCCTGGCCACCATGTCCATGCTCGTACCACCCCAAATGATCAACACCATGGTGCCGGACGCCCCACCCACCACCGAGACGCTGCTGGCCGACCCGATCCGGCGATACATGATCCCCGTCGCCTCGGACCGCCGCACCGACTGGCCCTCCCACCCGTACGCCACCCGCGACTCACTGCACGAACACGACATGTGGGTCGCCGAGGGCCTCACCCACCGCTACCCCACCAAGGTCCTCGCCGAACTGCTCTCCACCTGCCCCCAGTACTGCGGGCACTGCACCCGCATGGACCTGGTCGGCAACTCCACCCCCGCCGTCGACAAGCTCAAACTCACCCTCAAGCCCGTCGACCGGTACGACGCCCACATCACCTACCTCAAGGCCCACCCCGGCGTACGCGACGTCGTGGTCTCCGGCGGCGACGTGGCCAACGTCCCGTGGCGCAACCTCGAGTCGTACCTGATGCGCCTGCTGGAGATCGAGACCATCCGCGACATCCGGCTCGCCACCAAGGCGCTCATGGGCCTGCCCCAGCACTGGTTGCAGCCCGACGTCGTGGAGGGGCTGGAGCGGGTCGCCCGCACCGCCGCCCGACGGGGCGTCAACCTGGCCATCCACACCCACGTCAACCACGCCCAGTCGCTCACCCCACTGGTCGCCAAGGCCACCCAGACCGCCCTCGACGTCGGCGTACGCGACGTGCGCAACCAGGGCGTGCTGATGCGCGGCGTCAACGCCAGCACCACCGACCTGCTCGACCTCTGCTTCGCGCTCCAGGGCGAGGCGGGCATCCTGCCGTACTACTTCTACATGTGCGACATGATCCCCAACGCCGAGCACTGGCGGGTCCCGGTCTGGCACGCCCAGCAGCTCCAGCACGACATCATGGGCTACCTGCCCGGCTACGCCACCCCCCGGATCGTCTGCGACGTGCCCTTCGTCGGCAAGCGCTGGGTGCACATGGTCACCGAGTACGACCGCGAACGCGGCATCTCCTACTGGACGAAGAACTACCGCACCTCCATCGAGTCCGCCGACCTGGAGGCCCTCAACAAGCGGTACGCGTACTACGACCCGATCGACACCCTGCCGGAGGCCGGCCAGCAGTGGTGGCAGACCCACCGCGACGACTGACCGGACCCGGCGTAGCCCGGTCGGTACCTCCTCCACCGACCCACGCCACGCCGCGAAGCGGGCCACCGGAACAATCCGGCGGCCCGCTTCGGCGTACGTACGGTCACTTCTTGGTGAATGCGTCCTTGGCGTCGCGGCCGGCGTCCTTGACCTTCTCACCGGCCTGACGGGTACGGGCCTCGGACCGCTCGCTGGCGCCCTCGGCACGCATGCGCTCGTTGTCGGTCATGTCGCCGACGCGCTCCTTGGCGGCGCCGCTCAGTTCCTCGACCTTGTTCTTCGCCTTGTCGGTGAAGCTCATGTCGCCTCCCTGCCTGCCTCGGCGGCGCAGCGATCCGCTGCGCTCCTCACGGTCGTGTCCCCTCACCCGATGATCTGAAACGGTTCGCGAAGCGGTGGTGCCGTGCACATCCGCTAGGGCATCCTAGGAAGCTAGGTGTGATGATTTTCGCTGGTCGCGCCCACCTCGGTGGGCTCCCTGCCTGCCCTGCGAGCCGCTGTCGAGCTGAACCGTCCCTGCTGTCGCCGGACCTTCTCTGCTGGGACCTCCTGTCCCGGTGCCTGCACCGGGTCGTGGATGGCCCGGGCCAGCATCCCGCCGCGCGGACCGGCGTCGGGGACGACAGGCCGCCCCGCGCTCGCCGCGCCAGCCGACGACGCAGCACCGCGCCGAGCAGCGACGAAAGCGACAGCAGGGACGACCAGTGACAACAGGAAGACCAGGGGACAGCAGGGATGCCTTCGGCACCGCAGCAGGCCCCTCACGAGCCGCCAGGACCGCACAAAACGCAGGGTTTGCACGATGTGCAAACCCTGCGTGGATTGCACGGACCCGCCGGTCGCCCGATCCGTCCGTGCCGTCAGCTCGACAGCGCCCGAACCCGTTAGGCGTAGGCGGCCGCGGGAGGCGCCATTGCCCAGGCACAAACGGCACCGTCCGGCGGAGAACAGGCCGCGACGGCCGGTGGTCTCCCCCGGTCTACTGCCTCGGAGTCGGCGCGAACGCCTTGAGGAAGGTGTCCACCGCCGCCCTCGACACGGCGCGCAGCTCGGCGTGGGGAATCCGCCGGGTGCCGAGGCCGGCCCGTGCGTCCATCGAGCCCGTGAGCAGCGCGACGAACTGTTCGGCGGCCAGCACGGGATCCGGCGTGTGCAGGTGACCGGCGACGGACAGCCGGGCGAGTCGGTCGGCCAGGGCTTCGGTGACCCGGCCCGCCGCCCGGGAGTGCACGATGTCGAGCAGGTCGGGGAACTGGTTGATCTCGGCGGAGAGCAGTCGGCGCAGGGCCCAGGATCGATCGGCGCAGTAACACTGGAGCAGCCGGAAGCCCACGTCCTCCAGAGTGTCGCGCAGGTCGTCGCCGCGTACGGTGAGCCGGTCGACGACAGCGAGGTTCTGGGTCAGGGCCTGGTCGGCGGAGGCGGCGATGGCCTCGCGCAGCAGCGTCTCCTTGTCACCGAAGTGGCTGTAGACCGTCGCCTTGGCCACGCCGGCCTCGGCCGCGATCACGTCCACCCCGGCCCTGGCGTAGCCCTCCCTGGCGAACACGAGGAACGCCGCGTCCAGGATCGCCTGCCGCTTGTCGATGCGGCCACGCGCCGCGACGGCTCCACTCACGTCGAGAGCATACCCGCGCGGCTATCGAACTAGACTTCTGAGTCTGGTAGAACAGCCTCATGAGTATGACGACGGGGGATGATCGGCTGGACGCCGCGCAGCGGCGGCTGGTCGGAGTGATCCTGCTCGGCGGAGCGCTGGGCATCCTCAACAGCACCATGGTGGCCGTCGGAATCGACCGGCTGGCCAGGGAATTCGACACCTCACTGGGCGTGATCGGGTGGGTGTCCACCGGGTTTCTGCTCGCCGTCACGGTGACCATCCCGGTGACCGGTTGGGCCGGTGACCGGTTCGGCGGGAGACGCATGTGGCTCGCCGGTCTCGGCCTGTTCGTGCTCGCGTCGCTCGCCTGCGGGCTGGCCTGGAACGCGGGAAGCCTGATCGCCTTCCGGGTGCTACAGGGCGTCGGCGCGGGGATCCTCGACCCGCTCGTGCTGACCCTGCTCGCCCGCACCGCCGGCCCGCGGCGCGCCGGACGGGTGATGGGTCTGATGGCCGCAGTGCTCTCGCTCGGCCCGGTGCTCGGCCCGGTGCTCGGCGGCGTCGTGGTGCAGGGCCTCGGCTGGCAGTGGATGTTCCTGCTCAGCGTGCCCGTCGGCGTGCTCGCGATCGCGCTCGCCCGCGCCGTGATGCCCACCGACCCACCGCAGGGCACGGCGACCCGACTCGACGTCGTCGGCGTGATGCTGCTCGGCCCGGGCTTCGCCGGTCTACTCCTGACGCTCTCCCAGGCAGCCGACCGCGCCGACTTCGTCACCTGGGCGGCACTGGTGCCGCTGACCGCCGGTGTCCTGTTGGTGGGCGGCTACGTGGTCCATGCGCTGCGTCGCGATCACCCTCTCGTCGACCTGCGGTTGTTCACGAGAGGTGGGTTCGCGGCGAGCGTCACGGTGATGGCGCTGAGCGGGGTCACGATGTACGCGTCGCTGGTCGTCCTCCCGCTGTACTTCCAGCAGGCGGGCGGGCACGGCGCGCTCGCGGCCGGGTTGCTGGTCGCCCCGCTCGGTATCGGCGGCGCACTCGCCGCGCCACTGGCCGGACGGGTCAGCGACCGCATCGGTTCCCGCAACCTCGCGCTGGCCGGTGGATTCCTTGCCGTCCTGCCGGCATTCGCGCTGACCAGGGTCGACATACGTACGCACGAGGTCTGGATCGTCCTGGCCGGGCTGGCCATCGGTGTCGGGCTGGGATTCGTCGGCCCACCCGCGATGGGGGCGCTGTACCGCACGTTGCCGCCGCCACTGGTGCCGCAGGGCAGTTCGGTGCTGTACATGCTCAACCAGTTCGGTGGCTCGGTAGGCGTCGCGGTCGTGGCGTTCGTCCTGGACACCGCAGGCGATCCGCTCACCGGTCTGCACGGCGTGTACTGGTTCCTTGCCGCCGCGATCGTCCTCCTGCTGGCCGTCGGCGCCCTGCTGCCCGGGCGGCCGACCACCGTGACCCCCGACGTCCCGGTGGCGGTGGGTGTCCGCTGAGGAACCTGGCGACCCGGCCGGAACGGGCGGAATCGGGGGGGGGGCGGACGCCGCCGCGCGGGGGGGGGCGGGGGGGCCCGCCAACAGGCAGCACCCCCCCCCGGCGGGGGGCGGCCGG
>NZ_JBEOWP010000003.1:0-108198 GCF_040296095.1 Micromonospora sp. NPDC002389 | reverse complement strand
GGGGGGGGGGTTGTGGGACGTCTTACTACGGGGCCGCCGGGGCCTAAGGGGGCTTTACCGCGCTAACACCCCCCTCGGCCGAGGGCTTCGTCGCGGCGACAGCGTCAACCGGCATCACCCGCGCTGTCGGGTGCCCGGCTCGCACCTCAGGGCGACTCCTCGGCGGCTCGCAGCGACAGGATCGGCCAGTCCGCCAGGTCGGTGAGCATCTGGCGGTCGTGGGTGGCCACCACCACCGCCGCCGGGGTCTCCCGCAGCGCGGCGGTCAGCTCGTCCACCAATAGCGCCGAGAGGTGGTTGGTGGGCTCGTCGAGGATCAGCAGGTCGGGCAGCTCGGCCAGCCGCAGGGCCAGGTTCAGCCGCCGCTGCTGCCCCTGCGACATCCGGCCCACCGGCGTACGCAATGCCTCCCGGTCCAGCAGGTGCGTCGCGCCCAGCGGCAGGCGGTCGCCCTCGCGGAGCCGCCCTGCGGACTGGAGCCGACCCACGTGCTGGTCGTACAGGTCGCGGGCGAGCGCGGCCGGCGGCCAGGCCGGCACCTCCTGCCCCAGGTACGCGACGCGGGCCCGCCCCAGGTGCCGGACGGCGCCGGTGGACGGCTCCAGGTTCTGGGCGAGCACCTCGAGCAGGGTCGACTTGCCGGCCCCGTTCGGCCCGGTCACCAACAGCCGCTCCCCACCGTCCAGGGTGAGCGTGACCGGCTGGTGCAGCCGCCCGGCCACCGTGACGTCGTCGCAGCGCAGCAACGGCACCCCGGCCCTGGTCCGCAGCTCGGGCCAGCGCAACCGCAGCGGCGGCTCGGGCACGGTGAGCCGATGGGCGTCGAGGTCCTCCTGACGGCGGCGCAACGCCTGCACCACGCCGGGAGCGCGGGACTGGCGCTGATGCTTGCCGTGGCCCTTCTCCGGCCGCCAACCGGTGCTGAGCCGCTGCCGCGCCTCGTTCACCGCGTCGGCCAGCCGCTGGTGTTCGGCCTGCTGGGCCTCGAAGTCGTGCAGCCAGCGTTCCCGCTCCCGCCGACGGCCCTCCTGCCAGCCGGCGTATCCACCGGCGAAGACCCGTGGGCGGCCGTCCTCGCTGGGGTCGAGGTCCAAGAACTCCTCGGCCACGTCACCGAGCAGGGCCCGGTCGTGGCTGACCAGCACCACGCCGCCCGCGTGCTGACGCAGTCGCAGGGTGAGGAAGGCCAGGCTGTCGGCGTCGAGATGGTTGGTCGGCTCGTCCAGCATCAGCAGGTCGTGTCGTGCCCCCAACAGGCAGGCCAGACGGACCCGGTAGCGCTGGCCGACCGACAGCGTCGACAGCGGGCGCTGCCGGTCCGGGCAGGCGTCCAGACCGGCCAGCGCCACGTCCACGCGGCGTTCCGCGTCCCAGGCGTCCAGCCGGGTGGCGGCGTCCAGGGCGACGGCGTACGCGGTGTCCGCGCCGGGGCGGCCCTCAGTCAGCGCCACGGCCGCCTCGTCCAGCGCCCGCACCGCCTCCTGGGACTCCCGAATCGCCGCGGCGACCAGGGTGCCGACCGTCTCGCCGCTGCGCGCCTCCAGCGCCTGCCGGGCCACGCCGATCGTGCCCGTTCGTTCCACCGTGCCCTGGTCCGGGGTGAGTTCCCCGGTCAGCACCCGGAGCAGGGTCGTCTTGCCCCGGCCGTTCTCGCCGACCACGGCAAGCCGCGAACGAGCGGAGACGGTCACGCTGACGTCGGACAGCACCACCCGTCCGCCCAGCACCACGCGTACGCCCTCGGCCCGGACATGCGCCCGGTCACCGGCCGGCAGGCCGGGGGTCGCGTCCTGGGTGGGGTTCAGTTCAAGATTGTTCACTCTGCGCTCTTCGGCTCGTCGTGGAGCCGGGCAGCGCGATCAGGCCGCCCGGCGGGAACACCAGGACGGCGAAACAGAGCGGATCTAGAAGAAGCCGGTCAACCCTGCCGCCGTCAGCGGCGGAACCAGGGCTTCATCGTGAAGGCGCGGCAATTCATGCCCCCATCCTAACCCATGCAGCACATCCTGATTGACTGAGGACATGAGCGAGATCCTGCTCGTCCGGCATGGCGAGACCACCTGGAGCGCCAGTCGCCGGCACACCTCGTACACCGACCTGGAGCTGACCCCCGACGGCGAGCGACAGGCCCGCGCGCTCGGTCCGGCGCTCGCCGGCCGGCGGTTCGTCGCGGTGCTGAGCAGCCCGCGCCGCCGGGCGCTGCTCACCGCGCAACTGGCCGGGCTGACCGTCACCAGCACCGACGAGGATCTGGCCGAGTGGAACTACGGCGAGTACGAGGGACGGACCACCGCCGAGATCCACGACGAACGGTCCAGTTGGAACGTGTGGACCGACGGGTGCCCCGGCGGGGAGTCGCCGAGCGAGGTCGGCGAACGCCTGGACCGGCTGCTCGCCACGGTGCATCCGCTGCTGGAGCGGGGTTCCGTCGCGATCGTCGGGCACGCGCACTCGCTGCGCGTGCTGGGCGCCCGGTGGATCGGCCTGCCGCCGTCGGCCGGTGGGCTGCTCCGGCTGGACACCGCCACCATGAGCGTGCTCGGTCACGAGCACGGCCGGCGGGTCATCCTCCGGTGGAACCAGCCGCCTCCCCCGCCGCCCGCGGCCGGGGGCGACTCGACGGCTCGCCACTGATCTTCGGCGGCCGCCCCTCGTACGGGGTGGAGAGCACCACCGTCGTGCGGGTGGTGACGTTCGCCGCGGTCCGGATCTCCTGGAGTACGCGTTCCAGGTCGACCGGACCGGCCACCCGCACCAGCAGCAGATAGAAGTCCTCCCCCGCCACCGAGTAGCACGAGTCGATCTCGGGCAGGTGAGCGAGCCGCACCGGGGCGTCGTCCGGCTGCGACGGGTCGAACGGCCGGATCGCCACGAACGCGGTCAACGGCAGGTCGAGCGCCTCGAACGAGACCCGCGCGGTGTAGCCCTTGACCACACCGCGCTGCTCCAGCCGGCGTACCCGCTGGTGCACCGCCGAGACGGACAGGCCCACCTTTTCCGCGAGATCCGTGTACGACTGCCGGCCGTCGGTGGTCAGCGCGGCGACGATGGCCCGGTCGATCTCCTCCACGGCGTGCAACCTACCGGGAAAGACCGGTCGGCGCGACGACGAAACCACCGGGGATCACGTGCGGTCACTCCTTGGCCAGGGCCCGGGAGATCACCAGACGCTGGATCTGGTTGGTGCCCTCCACGATCTGAAGCACCTTGGCCTCCCGCATGTAGCGCTCCACCGGGTGGTCGGCCACGTACCCGGCACCGCCGAGCACCTGCACCGCGTCGGTGGTGACCCGCATCGCCATGTCGGTGGCGAACAGCTTCGCCTTGGCCGCCTCGATCGAGTACGGCCGACCGGCGTCGCGCAGTCGGGCGGCGGCGAGCGTCAACGCCCGGGCTGCGGAGATCTGGGTGGCCAGGTCGGCGAGGGTGAAGCCGAGGCCCTGGAAGTCGATGATGGAGCGGCCGAACTGGCGACGTTCCCGCGCGTAGCCGACCGCGTAGTCCAGCGCCGCCTGGGCCAGCCCCACCGCGCAGGCGGCGATGCCCAAGCGACCGGAGTCCAGGGCGGACATGGCGATGGTGAAACCGGCTCCCTCGCCGCCGATCAGCCGGTCCGCCGGCACCCGGGCGTCGTCGAACGCGAGTTGCGCCACCGGCGACGACCGCAGTCCCATGGTGCGTTCGGCGGCCTGCGGGTGGATGCCGGGGGTGGACCGGTCGAGCAGCAGGCAGGAGATGCCCCGGGCGCCGGGTCCGCCGGTGCGGCAGAAGACGTTGTAGAAGTCGGCCACCTGGGCGTGGGTGATCCAGGCCTTGGTGCCGGTGACCACGTACGCGTCGCCGTCGCGGACCGCCTTCGTGGTCAGCGCGGCGGCGTCCGACCCACCCTGCGGTTCGGAGAGGCAGTACGCGCCGAGCAGCTCGCCGCCGATCATGTCGGGCAGTAGCTTGCGCTGGGCGTCGTCGCCGAACGTGGCGACCGGGTGGCAGGAGAGCGTGTGCACGCTGACCGCCTCGGCGACCGCCAGCCAGCGGCTCGCCAGGATCTCCAGCACCTGGAGGTAGACCTCGTACGGCTGGGCGGCGCCGCCGTACTCCTCCGGATAGGGCAGACCGAGCAGACCGGCCCGGCCCAGGGTGCGCAGCAGCTCGCGGGGGAACTCGGCACGCTGCTCGAACTCGACGGCCTTCGGGGCCAGCTCGCGGTCGGCGAGTTCGGTGGCCAACTCCAGCAGGTCGTGGGCCTCTTCGGTGGGCAGGATCCGGTCGACAGTCATAGCGCGATGAGCTCCGTGGGATGGTGTTGAGCCGTCGTACGCCGTGGCAGCTTCTGGCTCCCACCCGCCCAGCTTAACGTTCGTTCGGGTGACGGGCACGGACGGTGTGGTCGTGTCGACGAGCCGACCGGCCCGGGTCAGTCCATCAGCCACAGGCAGAACGGGTGACCGTCCGGGTCCAGGCAGACCCGTACGTCGTCCTGCGGCTGGAACTCGGCCAGCGTGGCACCGCAGGCCAACGCGTGGTCCAGGGCGGCGGCCAGGTCCTCGACCCCGATCTCCAGGTGCATCATCATCTGCTGCCGGTCCGGCTCGGCCGGCCAGGTCGGCCGCACGTACGCCCGCTCGCGCTGGAAGGACAGGCCCACGCCGCCCTCGGGCGCACGCAGGATGACGTCGTCGGCCTCCTCCACCTCGATGCTCCAGCCGAGCAGTCGCGCGTAGAAGCGGGACAGCGCGGCCGGGTCGGGCGTGTCCAGGTTGACCGTGGTCAGCGCGAGTCGGGTCGTCGTGGTCATCGCGTCCTCCTGGGTTGCGCCGTCGACGTGCCGTCCGCCGCGAACGTCGGTGGGATGTGCCAGGCTGTCGGGCGTGGCACAGCAGACCCCGATCATGCTCGTCGACGCGCCCAGTCTCTACTTCCGGGCCTACTTCGGCATCCCCGAGTCGGCCGCGCGGACCGCCGACGGCCAGCCGGTCAACGCCGTACGCGGATTCCTCGACATGCTCGCCCAACTGGTCCGCACCCGGCGACCGGGGCGGATGGTGTGCGCGATGGACCACGACTGGCGGCCGGACTGGCGGGTCGCGCTGCTGCCGTCGTACAAGGCGCACCGGGTTGCCCCCGAGGGCGGCGAGGTGGTGCCGGACACTCTCAGCCCGCAGGTGCCGATGATCCTGGACGTGCTCGACGCCCTCGGCATCACCGTGGTCGGCGCGGCCGGATACGAGGCCGACGACGTGCTGGGCACTCTCTCGGTCACCCAACCCGGGCCGGTCGAGGTGGTCTCCGGTGACCGTGACCTGTTCCAGCTCGTCGACGACGCCCGTGGGGTGCGCCTGCTCTACATCGGGCGGGGCGTGGCCAAGCTGGACGACTGCGACGACAACGCCGTCCGGTCCCGCTACGGGGTGGCCGCCGACCGGTACGCCGACTTCGCCGCGCTGCGTGGCGACCCCAGCGACGGGCTACCGGGCGTGGCCGGCGTCGGCGAGAAGACCGCCGCCCGCCTGATCGAGCGGTACGGCGACATCGCCGGCATCCTGGCCGCGCTGGACGATCCGGCCTCCGGTTTCGCGCCCGGCCTACGCACCAAGCTCGACGCCGCCCGCGACTACCTGGCGGTGGCACCGAAGGTCGTCCGGGTCGCCCTGGACGTGCCGCTGCCGTCGTTGCCCACCGAGCTGCCCGCCGCACCGGCCCAACCGGAGCGCCTGATCGAGCTGGCCGAGCGGTGGAACCTGGCCGGCTCCACCCGCCGCCTGGTCGACGCCCTCGCCAACCGCACCACGACGGGTTAGCGCTCGGCCGACGTCCTCAGCACCAACAGGTCCATGCGGGCACCCCACGGTGTCGCCGTATCGCCCACCTGCACCCAGCCCGCTCGCGCGTAGATGGTGCGGGCAGCCGAACGCGGATTCGACGCGAGCGTCGCCACCGGCTCCGGCCGGGCAGCGAGTAGTCGCCGCATCAACTCCGCACCCACGCCCCGACCGCGCTGCTCCGGGCGCACGATCCACTCCATCACCGCGAACTTGTCCACCTCGCGCACGTCGGCGGGCGGGTCCTGGCCGGCGCGACTCCACCAGCGCCCGGATCCCATCGTCCACCCGTACGCGGCACCCACCAACACACCCTGGTCGTGGGCCGTGATCAGGGTGAAGCCGGGCCGACGCGCCTCCTCGGGGAGACCCTTGCGGAATCCGGCCACTTCCTCCGGACCCTCCTCGTACGGCGGCTCCGCATAGACGATGCCGTACAGGTCGGCGAGGGTGTGAACTTGTGCAGGCGTTATCGAGGTGTGGAGGCTGTAGGTCACGGCCACGGCCCGCAGCCCTATGCGCCGACGATGGCGGTCAGGTCCCCGTACGCGGGCCGCCGACGCTCACTCCCCGGAACGGCGTCCACCACTTGACGGGCCACCGTCAGTAGCAGCTCGTTGCGGTGCTCGCCCGGCAACGCGTCGAGTAGGTCTGCGGCGAGTCGCAGCCCGTCAGGGATGTCGCCTTCGCGGATCAGGCAGACCGCCTGGTGCAACTGCACCTGAGCGCGGAGCCGCGCCTGAGACTGCGGGTACAGGGCGAGCGCCAGGGACTGCGCCCGTTTCGCGTCGGCGAACCGACCAGCGTGGGTGAACACCCACGACGCCGTGTAATGCAGCCGGTGTTCCGGCCAGCCCCAGACCGATTCCACATCGGTGATCACGGGGGTGGGTAGCTGAGAGGCGAGGTCCGATAGCCGTTCGACTGTGGCGACTGCTTCCGTATGCCGGCCGGCCAGGGAAAGCGCCTGTGCCCGTCCGGCCAGTAGGCCGCACGTAGCCGCCGACGCCCGCTGATGCACCAGCGGCAGGGCTTGATCGGACATTTGCACGACCGTGTTGGGGTCCCGGCCGTCGTAGCAGCCATTGACGACATCCCACGCCCACCCCGCCACGACCGAGTCCGGGTCGCCGGATTTGTCCGCGAGTTCGCGCGCCGACCGCCACCATCGGGCGGCTGCCCAGCCTTGACCTGCGGCGACCATTCCGAATGCGACCATCAGTGAGAGCTTCGACGCGGCCCGCAACAACCCTGCCCGCTGGGGCCCGTCAGCCGCCGCGAGTTGATGTTGCAGGACGGTCATGTCGACGGTGAGCTGGCGGTCCAGTTGGTCTGCGGGCAGCCGGTAGTAGTCGTAGCCGTAGTCTTCGACGATCCTGTCCCATTCATCGGCGTGCCCAGCGGCGACACCGAAGCCGTGACGGAGAGCTTCCAGGCCGACGAGCGGTGCCACGGCCGGTGCTGCGGCGAGGGCACCCATCGCGCCGAGAACCTTCCGCCTCCGCATGTCGGTCTCACCTGCCTGCCGCTGCCACGCCTGCACGAGCGCACCGCCCGCGCCCAACGCGTCGTCGCACGCTTCCGCGAGTGGCCGGGTCGGCGGCCTTACGCCCCGCTCCACCTGAGACAGGTAGGAGAAGTCGAGACGAACAGCCGAACCCAAGGCGCGTAGCGACAACCCGGCGGCGAGCCGGTGTTGTTTCAGTGTCTCCCCAAAGCGTCCCATCGGCATCCCCGCGATGTGGGCAATTGTGTGGGCCCACTGCTCACACCTACCCCACACGCAGAGTAGCGACAAGGCTGCGTGTAGGTCCCCCGACGGGCCGGGCGGACCGGCTGGGATAACGCGCCGACGGTCACTGACATCGATGTCGAGGCCGGCGGCCTGCGGTAGTCCCTCGGGCTGCGGGATCGCGACGTCTGCACGGAGGTCTCCAGTCTGGCGGCGATGCGATCCCGCAGCCCCTTCGATTCAGGCAACAAGGGAGTACGAATGCGAGTCGATTCAGCCATCGCCCCTGGCACGTCAGTGCACTGGGTGCCGTACGACAATGGGTAGCGAGTTGTTGCCGATCGGCCGGCGGGTGGCGTACTGGCGGGGGCGGCGGCGGATGTCTCAGCAGGTGCTCGCCGACCGGTTGGGTAAGTCGAAGAGTTGGGTCGACAAGGTCGAACGTGGCGTTCGATCACTGGACAAGGTATCCACGATCGCAGAGGTTGCCGCAGTGCTCCGGATCGACCAGGCCACACTGCTCGGTCGTGACCGTCAGCGCTCCGCTGTCGACGTACGAGCAGAGGGTGTGCAGCGGATTCGGGCGGCACTGTCGACGTACGACATGACTCTCGGTCGCCGGGCGGCGGTCCGGGAAGCACCCTCGGCAGCTCACGTGGCCCGCAGCACCGGGCATGCGTGGACCACCTACCAGCACGCGCGGTACCCGCAGTTGATCAGTGGGCTGCCGGAGTTGCTGGTCGGGGCGCAGTGCCGCTACGTCCTCGACCCGGGATCGGGGCGGATCGCACTGGTGGAGGCGTACCGGGTGACGGCCGCCCTGCTCGTCAAACTCGGCGAAGGCGAGCTGGGCTGGCTGGCCGTCGACCGCGCAATGACCATCGCCACCGACGATGCGGAGTTGGTCGCCGCTGCGGCGGTTCAGCTAGGGCAGGTGCTACGTGCCACCGGCCGGTCGGGCTCGGCGGTGTCGGCAATGCGGACAGCCGCGTACCGCATCGTCCGGGCCGACCTCGACGGCGACCAGCCGGCGCAACTGTCGCTGTGCGGCACGCTGCTCGTGCAGGCCGCCCTCGCAGCGGCTCGGCAGGGGGACGAGCGCGCCACGGCAAGCCTGCTGGACGAGGCCGCCGACCTGGCTGCCCGGGTGGGCGACGGCCACGACCATCATCACACCGCCTTCGGACCTACCGCAGTCGCCGTAGCGCGGGCGGTGGCGGCGCTGGAGTTGGGCGACTCGGGCGAGGCCGCCACCTTGCACCAGGAGGTCGTACGCCGTGATGGCTGGCGGTGGCTGCCCGCAGAGCACCGTGCCGCGTATCTGCTCGACGCTACCCGCGCCCATCTTCACGGCGACGACCCGGCCCACGCCGCCCGGATCCTCCTCGATGCCGATCAGACCGCACCGGCCGAGGTGCGGCACCGGCCTGCCGCCCGAGACCTGCTGACCCAGATGATCCGACACCCGGACATTCCGATGCCGATCATTCGGCTCGCCACCACTCTCGGGGTGGGTTGAGCATGACCGCGCCGTTCCTGTCCCTGGCCCAGATTCTCAACCGACTCGCCATCACTGCCCGGCGGACCCTCCGCGACCATCACCCCACGCCCAGCGGCACCTGCCCGATCTGCCGTGTGCCGCCGGACTGCCCGGCAGCCACCGCTGCCCGCAGCGTCCTCGACACCATCAGGCAGATGCGCTGGCGTGATCGAGGCGATCCGGGTCGTCAGACCACCTCGCGCAGGTAGCCGTCGATCGAGGCGGCCAGCACCTCCTCGCCGGGACGCGCCCACACCTCCGCGTTGAAGACCTCCACCTCGATCGGGCCGGTGTAGCCGGCCGCGTCCACCGCCTCGCGCATCCGGCGCAGCTCGATGCAGCCGTCGCCGGGCAGGGCCCGCCCCAACAGCACGCCCTCGGGCAGCGGGGTGATCCAGTCGCAGACCTGGAACGAGGCGATCCACTCCCCCGCGCGGGCGATCTGGTCGTAGACCGTGTCGTCCCACCACACGTGGTACGCGTCGACCACCACGCCGACCACGCTCGGGTCGAACCGTTCGGCGATGTCGAGCGCCTGGCCGAGGGTGGCGATGACGCAGCGGTCGGCGCTGAACATCGGGTGCAGCGGCTCGATGGCGAGCGTCACCCCGGCGGTGTCGGCGTACGGGGCCAGTTCGGCGATGGCGTCGGCCACCCGGGCGCGGGCCCCGTCGATGTCCTTGCTGCCGGGCGGCAGGCCGCCGGAGACCAGCACCAGCACCGGCGCGCCGAGGGTGGCGGCCTCGTCGACGGCGCGCCGGTTCTCGTCCCGCCAGTCGTCGGCGGTGAAGAACCCGCCCCGGCACAGCGTGGTGACCGCCAACCCGGCGTCGCGGACCAGCTTGGCGGCGCGGTCCAGGCCGTACTCGGCGACCGGCTCCCGCCACAGGCCGATGCCGGGCACCCCGGCGGCGACGCACCCGGCCACCACGTCGGGCAGCGCCCAGTGCTTGGCGGTGGCCTGGTTGAACGAGAAACGGGCCAGCTCCGGGCGACCGGCGGTCACTGGGCCACCCCCGCCACCTGGAAGAAGGCCCGGGCGCGGGCGGCGGCCAGCTCGGCGTCGGGCAGCAGACCGGCGGCGTCGGCCAGGGTGAGCAGGGTGGCCAGGTGCGCCGGTGACCGGCCGGACTGGAGGCCGCCGACCATGGTGAAGTGGTCCTGGTGGCCGGCGAGCCAGGCGAGGAAGACGATTCCGGTCTTGTAATACCAGGTCGGGGCCGCGAACAGGTGCCGGGCCAGCGGCACGGTCGGCGCGAAGATCTCGTCGTACGCGGTCAGGTCGCCCCGGTCGAGGGCGGCGAACGCGGCCGAGGCGGCCGGGGCGATGGCCGCGAAGACGCCCAGCAGCGCGTCGGAGTAGCCGACCTCGTCGCCCCGGATCAGCTCCGGGTAGTGGAAGTCGTCGCCGGTGTAGAGGCGTACGCCGGCCGGCAGTCGGCGGCGCAACGCCACCTCGCGACCGGCGTCGAGCAGCGACACCTTGATCCCGTCCACCCGGGAGGCGTGCGTCTTGAGCAGCTCCACCACGGTGTCGGCGGCCAGGTCCAGGTCGGTGGAGCCCCAGTAGCCGGTCAACGCCGGGTCGAACATCGGGCCGAGCCAGTGCAGCACCACCGGCCGGTCGGCGGCGGTCAGCAGGTCGTCGTACACCCGCAGGTAGTCCTCGGGGCCACGGGCGGCGGCGGCCAGGTGGCGGCTGCACATCAGCACCGGCACCGCCCCGGCGGCCTGCACGTCGTCGAGCTGTTCGCGGTAGGCGGCGGCGACCTCTGCGAGGGAGACCGGACCGGCCGGTAGCTGGTCGGTGGCGACCCCGGCGACGATCCGGCCGTCGGCCGCCCGGGCCTCGGCCGCGCTGCGCCGGATCAGTTCCCGGGTGGCCGAGTAGTCCAGGCCCATGCCGCGCTGCGCGGTGTCCATCGCCTCGGCCACCCCCAGCCCGTACGACCAGAGGTGGCGACGGAAGGCGAGGGTGCTCTCCCAGTCGACGACGGCGGGCGTACCCGGGGTGTTGTCGGCCTGCGGGTCGGCCACCACGTGCGCGGCGGCGTACGCGATCCGGCTGCGCGGCGGGCCGTCGGGGCGGGGGTGTCCGGTCCCGCCGGCCAGCCGCAGTCGCCGGCCACCGGGCAGGGTGACCTCGGCGGCGCTCACAGCGACAGCTCCGGGATCTCGATGCGGCGTCCCTCGCGGGCCGACACCAGGCCCAGCTCGGCCAGTTGCACGCCGCGCGCCCCGGCCAGGAAGTCCCACGGGAACGGCTCGCCGACCGCGACGTGCCGCAGGAACGCCTCCCACTGCACCTTGAAGCCGTTGTCGAACTCCTCGTTGTCCGGCACCTCGGTCCACTGCGCGCGGAAGTCCTCGGTGGCCGGCAGGTCCGGGTTCCACACCGGCTTCGGGGTGACCGCGCGGTGCTGCACCCGGCAGCGGCGCAGTCCGGCCACGGCGCTGCCCTGCGTGCCGTCGACCTGGAACTCGACCAGTTCGTCGCGGTGCACCCGGACGCACCAGGAGGAGTTGAGCTGGGCGATCACGCCGCCGGCCAGCTCGAACACGGCGTACGCGGCGTCGTCGGCGGTGGCCGCGTACGGGCGGCCCAGCTCGTCGACGCGCTGCGGGATGTGCGTGGCGACGGTGGCCGAGACGCTGCGCACCTCGCCGAACAGTTCCGCCAGCACGTAGTGCCAGTGCGGGAACATGTCGACCACGATGCCGCCGCCGTCCTCGGCCCGGTAGTTCCACGAGGGACGTTGGGCGGGCTGCCAGTCGCCCTCGAAGACCCAGTAGCCGAAGTCGCCGCGCACCGACAGCACCTGGCCGAAGAAGCCGCCGTCGAGCAGCCGCTTGAGCTTGCGCAGCCCGGGCAGGAAGAGTTTGTCCTGCACCACGCCGGTGCGGATGCCGGCGGCGTTCGCGGCCCGGGCCAGGTCCAGGGCGGCGGCGGTGTCCTCGGCCAGGGGCTTCTCGGTGTAGATGTGCTTGCCGGCCTCGATGGCCTGCCGGATCGCCTTCTCCCGCTGCTGGGTGACCTGCGCGTCGAAGTAGATCTCGACGTCCTCGCGGGCCAGCGCCGAGGTCAGGTCGGTGGTCCAGTCGGTCAGGCCGTGCCGTTCGGCGATCTCCCGCAGCTTGGTCTCGCTGCGGCCGACCAGCACGAGGTGCGGCCAGAGGGTGGTGCCGTCGGGCAGCCGCACGCCGCCGGCGTCGCGGATGGCCAGCAGGGAGCGCACCAGATGCTGCCGGTATCCCATCCGGCCGGTGACGCCGTTCACGATGATGCCGATCGACCTGCGGGTCATGGGGGTCCTTCCGTCGCACACGCACGGGTAAGCGCTTTCCCGCGTAGCCTAGGCCGGGCCGCCGCGCCGAGGCAAGCGCTCTCCCAGCAGCGATATTTCCGGCCCCCGCCGCCCACCGGCCGTTGTCGGACGCCGCCACGGCACCCGGCACACCGCGCTGAGCTGGGCCGCGACCAGCGGCGTGAGCTGCCGGAACCGACCCCCGAGCAAGTCACCCTGACTGCGGTACGGTGACG
The DNA here is from genome assembly GCF_040296095.1 of Micromonospora sp. NPDC002389. NCBI lineage: Bacteria > Bacillati > Actinomycetota > Actinomycetes > Micromonosporales > Micromonosporaceae > Micromonospora > Micromonospora sp. NPDC002389. The sequence goes on along the minus strand of NZ_JBEOWP010000003.1, from coordinate 95,566 downwards.
CTGGCCGCCAGGCGCGCGGCGTGAGGCCAAGGGGGCGGTACGTGGCGACTCTGTCCGATGTGGCCCGGCGGGCCGGCGTCTCCCCCGCCACCGCCTCTCGGGTGATCAACGGCAGCAGCAAGCCGGTCACCGACGAGTTGCGGGAGCGGGTGCTCCAGGCCGTCGCCGATTTGCAGTACGTACCGAACGCCCACGCCCAACTGCTCGCCCGCTCGCACCGGGGCGCCGTCGGCGTGATCGTGCACGACGTCTCCGACCCGTACTTCTCCGAGATCACCCGGGGCCTGCAACGGGTCGCCACCGACCAGGGTCGGCTGCTGATGATCTGCAACAGCTACCGCGACCCGGAGCGCGAGCTGGAGTACGTCGAGCTGCTGCGCGGGCACCAGGTGGCCGCCATCATCCTGGCCGGCTCCGGCTACCACGACGCGGAGTTCACCCGCCTGCTCAACGGCAAGCTGGCCGCGTACGAGGCGACCGGCGGGCGGGTCGCGGTGATCGGCCGGCACGAACACTCCGGCGACGCGGTGATGCCCGACAACCGCAGCGGTGCCCGACTGCTCGGGCAGGAGCTGTGCCGGCTGGGCCACGAACGGATCGGCGTGGTGGCCGGCCCCCAGGTGTTGACCACCACCACCGACCGGTTGACCGGGCTGCGTGAGGGGCTCACCGCGCACGGCCGGGATCTGCCGGAGCACCGCATCCGGTACGCCGAGTTCGACCGCGACAGCGGGGCCGCCGCCACCGCCGCCCTGCTCGACGCGGAACCGGAGCTGACCGCCATCGCGGCACTCAACGACTCGATGGCGATCGGCGCGCTGGCGCTGCTGCGCTCGCGCGGGCTGGCGGTGCCCGACCGGGTCAGCGTCGTCGGCTTCGACGACATGCCGATGGCCCGGGACGTCACACCGACGCTGACCACGATCCGGCTGCCGCTGGTGGAGATGGGCGCGCGGGCGATGGCACTGGCCCTGGACCCGGGTGCGGACCGCCCCCGGGTGGAGTCGCTCGCCGCCGAGCTGGTCCGCCGCGACAGTTCCGCCCAGCCACCGGACTGACCGTGGGGCCGCCGCGACCGGGTTGCGCGGCTGAGATAGACGTAGTGACATGCGTAGACTCCTGATCTCCGCCGCGCTCGCCGTGGCGATGGTGGCCGGCGCCACCGGGCAAGCGGTGGCTGCTCCGCCGGACAGCCCCGCGCCCCGGCCGGCCGCCACCGGCTGGTCCATGGCCGGCGGCGAGCTGACCTGGCGTTCGAGCACACGGGTGCCGGTCGGCGGCGCCGCCGTCGAGTTCTGGTCGGGGGACCGGCGGCTCGGCCAGGCCCGCCCGCACCCGGACGGACGCACGTTCAGCCTGCCGCTGACCGGGCCGGTCGAACCCGACCAGCTCAGCGTGCGGGCCGGCGGCAGGCGGCTCGACGGGCAGGCACCGCCCGCCGCTCGCCGGTCGGCTCCGGTCACCGCCGTGCCCGCTCCGCAGCCCGCCGCCGCCGTCGATCCCGGTGTCCCCGGACCCCACGCACCGATCACCGGCGAGTACGACCTGCCCGCCGTCACGCTGCCGGACTTCCCGAAGAAGGTCGAGATGCGCGCGGTGGTGGTCGCGCCGCAGGGCAGCACCGGAGCGCGACCGCTCGCGGTGTTCCTGCACGGCCGCCACACGACCTGCTATCAGGAGGGTGCCGACGATCTGTTCCTCCAGTGGCCGTGCCCGGACGGCACCGATCCGATTCCCAGCCACCGGGGCTACCTCCAGGCACAGCGGCTGCTCGCCTCGCAGGGCTACCTGACCGTCTCCATCTCGGCCAACGGGATCAACGGCCAGGACTGGGCCGTCGAGGACGGCGGGGCCCAGGCCCGCTCCTCCCTGATCCGGCTGCACCTGGCCAAGTGGGCCGACTGGGCCGGTGCCGGACGCGCCACCGCGCCGGACATCGTGCGCGCGGCACCCCGCGCCGACCTGTCCCGGGTGCTCCTGGTGGGTCACTCCCGTGGCGGCGAGGGAGTCAACCGCGCCGCGATGGACTCGCTCACCCCGCCGCCGGCCGCCGTCGACGGCTACTCGGGCCGGGTCCGGTGGACCGTACGCGGTCTGCTGCTGATCGGTCCGACCATCTTCGGTCACAACCCCGCGCCGGACGTCCCGTCGGTGACGATCCTGCCCGGCTGCGACGGTGACGTCCTCGACCAGCAGGGCCAGATGTTCGTGGACGGCACACGCGGAGTCAGTTCCGGCCGCGCGCTGCACAGTGCGCTCTACGTGATCGGGGCCAACCACAACTTCTTCAACACCGAATGGACACCCGGACAGGCGGTGGCGCCGTCGTGGGACGACTTCTACACCGAGGACGGTGGACCGGATCCCGTCTGTGATCCCGGCACCCCGACCCGGCTCACCGCCGCGCAGCAGCAGACCGTCGGGGCCACCTACGTCGCCGCCGCCGCACGGCTGTTCGTCGCCGGTGACGACCGGGTCCGGCCACTGCTCGACGGCAGCGGCCGACGCGCCCCCTCGGCCGATCCGGCCCGGGTGCTCAGTCACGCGCTCGGCGGCAACCGCACGCCGGTCCTGACGCCGGATGCGTCGACCACCCTGTCCGGCGGGGCACGCCTCTGCGACCAGGTCACCTACGATCCGCAGCGGTCCTGCCTCGACCCGGACGACCGCAACGCGCAGTTCGCGCACTTCGTGCCGTTCCACTGGACCGTGCCCGACGTCGACCGGTACGCGGCCGAGCTGACCTGGTCTCGCGCCGGCACCCCGATCCGGCTGACGCCGCCCCGGCCGGTCTCCGTCGCCGGTGCCCGCGAGTTGGCGCTCCGCGTCATCGTCCCGCCGAACACCACCGACAACCGGTGGGACGTCTCCGTCGTCGGCACGGACGGACGGCGTACCCGGCTCGGTGAGGTCCGGGTCGACGGCCTGCCCGGCACCGGGTACACGACCTCGTACTGGGCGCAGGAGGTGCGGGTACCGCTGAAGGGCGCCCCCACCCGGCTGGCCACGATCGAGATCACCCCGCGCAGCGCGAACGGCCGGGCCTGGCTGCTCGACGCGTGGGGATGGGCGCCGGGCACCCCCGACCCCCGCCCGGCCGCCCTGCCCCGCCTCGACGTCGGCTTCCTCCAGGTGCAGGAGGGCGACACCGGCACGCGGACGCACGAGATCCCGGTGTCGTTGACCGGACGCGGCAGCGGCGCGGTACGGCTGTACCTGCTCGACCCGGTGACCCTCGAGACGCGCATCTGGACGGCCACCGTGCGGCCCGGTCAGCGCAGCATCCGGGTGCCGGTCGACGTGGTCGGGGACACGCTGTGGAACTACACCGAGCAGTACACCTTGTCCGTCAAGACGGACCGGGGCGTGGTGGTCGGCGACTACGTCGGCGGACTCGACGTCCGCAACGACGATCCGGTGCCGGTGCTCACCGTCGAGTCCCGCGAGGCGCGCGTAGCCGAGGGCGAACTGCTGAGCTGGCGCTTCTCAGCGTCAGCGCCGACCGAGCAGGGCCTGTTCCTGTCCACCTGGCCGCAGGCGCCCAGCGACGGACCGGAGTTGTCCACCCTGGACGTCGACCCGGACTGGTTCACCGACAACGCGTTCGAGCCGGTGCAGCCGGAACGGCCGTTGTCGCAGACCTGGCTGACGCCGTACCTGGTAATTCCCGCCGAGACCGGCGTCGGTGAGGTCATCGTGCCGACGGTCGCCGACTCGGTGACCGAGCCGGACGAGTGGATCGAGCTGTCCTTCGACGAGCCCGAGGACGGGCCGGTCGTGGACGTGGTGCTGACCGGAGTGGTGACCGGCGGCTGACCGGTCGGCGACACCGGACGCATACCCTGGTCCGGTGCCGCCGCTCAGCCCCACCCAACAGGTCCTCACCGCCGACGACGTGGCCGACTACGTCCGGGCCTCGTTCAGCCCCGAGCGGAAGGTCCGCGACTGTGCTCCGCTGACCGGCGGCGGCTTCGCCACCGTGTGGTGGGTCCACCTCGACGACGACCGCGAGGTCGTGCTCAAGGTGGGCCCGCCGCCCACCGCCCGGCTGCTGCGGTACGAGACCGGGCTGCTCGCCGCCGAGGCCCGCTACTTCCGGCTGGTCGCCACCGGCGCACCTGCGGTGCCGGTGCCGGCCGTGCTGCACCACGGCGTGCACCCGCGCCTCGGCGAGTGGCTGGTCACCAGCCGGCTGCCCGGACGCGCCCTGCCCGACCTGGACGTCGACGACGCACCGGCCCGCGCCGACCTGGGCGCGGCGACGGCGGCCGTGCACCGGATCATCGGCGACCGGTTCGGCTACGACGCGGGCCGGACGGGCGCAGCGACGTGGCGGGCGGCGTTCACGGCGATCATCGAGGACCTGCTCGCCGACGCCGCCGACTGGGACATCGCGCTGCCCGCCCCGCCGCAGCGGTTCCGCACGCTGGTCGCCCGGCACGGTGACCTGCTCGACCAGGTACGCCGCCCGGCGCTGCTGCACTTCGACTGCTGGGACGGCAACGTGCTGGCCGCGCCGGACGACACCGGCGCGTACCGGATGTGCGGGCTGGTGGACGGCGAACGTTTCCTCTACGGCGACCCGCTGCTGGACCTGGTCTCGCCGCTGCTGTTCCGGCGCGCCGAGGACGAGCCGACGCATCCGTTCCTGCGCGGGTACGCCGAGGCCACCGGCACGCCGCTGGTCTTCGACGACGGGGCTCGCCGCCGGTTGGCGCTGTACCGGATGCACCTGCACCTGCTGATGACCGTGGAGATGCCGAGTCGGGGCATCACGCCCGACAACGACCCGGGGCGACACACACTGCTGGCCGACCTGTTGGCGCGTGACCTGGCCGACCTGTCGGACGACTAACCTGCGGTGGCCTCGACGGCGAAGGCCAGCACGACCAGGGTGCCGTTGCTGACCGCGTGGGCCAGGATCGGCACCCAGAGGTTGCGGTACCGGTGCAGGAGCCAGGCGAAGATGAGCCCGGCGACGAGCGCGCTGATGGTGTTGAAGACCCGGGGCAGGTGCGCCACGGCGAAGAAGGCCGCGGAGAGGACGACGGCGGCGACGGCGGGCATCCGGGCCGCCAGTCCGCGGAAGAAGACGCCCCGGTAGAGGACCTCCTCGTAGACGGGTGAGGCGACGGCGCCGAAGGCGAACGCGAAGGTGAACTGCGCCAGGAGGCTCCCGGCGGGGTAGCCGCCCTCTCCACCGCCGCCCTCGGTGAGCGCGGTGGGCAGCACCAGCAGCAGACCGAGTGTCAGCGCGGCCTTGGCCAGGCCCCATCCGGCGGCGGCGCCGAGCTGGCCCCGGTCGGGGCGCTCCAGCAGCAGCGGTCGGCGGATCGCGCCGAAGCGGTGCCAGGTGACCAGCAGGCCGACGGCCAACTGGGTGCCGTTGATCAGGACCCAGGCGATGCTCGTGGCCGCCATCTCGGACATGCCCAGCCGGGCCGGTCCCTGTGCCAGGAAGTCCGCCACGGCCGAGTTGGCCAGACCGATGCCGACGAGGAACACCAGGGCCATGTCGAGGTAGGTGAATCGAGGGGCGTGCGTGATCGGGGTGGTACGGCCCGGTGCGGAACTGCTCATGAGCGCTAGATTAGGTCGCTGACCTATATCGGTCAAATGACCGATCATCTATGATCAAGGGCGTGCCGAAGGTTGTGGATCACGAGGAGCGGCGGCGGCATCTCGGTGCCGCCGCCTGCACGGTGCTCGCCCGCTCGGGCTCGGTCGGGATGACCGTCCGGGCGGTCGCCACCGAGGCCGGCATGGCGCTGGCGACCGCCCAGCACTACCTGCCGACCAGGGAACGCATGGTGCAGGCGGCCATCGCGCACCTCGCCGAGCGGGTGACCCGGCGGGCGCAGACGATCCCGGCGGACGCCATCACCGTGGACGTCCTCCGGCAGGCGGCGTGCGAGATCGTCCCGCTGGACGACGAGCGGACCTTCGAGGCCCGGGTCTGGCTCGTCCTGACCGCCGAGGCGCTGGTCGACGCGCAGATATCGGAGATCCTCGCCACGAGCGAGGCAGCCCTGCGGGCCAACCTCGAACGGCTGCTCACCCGTGGCCGGGCCGACGGCGACCTCGGCGCCCACGTCGACCCGCACGCCGAGGCCGCCGCGCTGACCACCCTGACCGACGGCCTCACGGTCCGGATCCTGACCACCGGCCTGAGTACAGCCGACGCCCACACGGAGATCGACACGCACCTCGCCCGACTCGCGCCGGCAGACGATTGACGGCGGCACCCGGTCCCGCCGTGCCCACGCTCGACGGCGGGACGCCCGGCCTCGCCACCACACCGCGAACGCCACCCGCCCGGCCGCCGTCAGGCAGGGCGGGTCGGCGACTCACCGGGCGGCGGGCGCGAAGGGGGCCAGCGGGTTGGGCAGGGCGCCGACGAGTTGCAGGGCGGCCGACGGGTCGGAGAGGTCGACCATCTGCTGGTTGTCGCGCAGTTGCAGCCGGTTGAGGCAGGACAGCGCGAACTCCGGGGCGAACAGGTCGTAGCGGGCCAGCCGGTCGGCCAGGTGCGGCACCTGGTCGGCGTACTCGGTGGCGCAGTCGGCGACGGCCCGCCAGAACGTCTCCTCGTCCACGACGCCCTGCGCGACCAGGGTGGCGCTGAGGAAGCGGAAGAAGCAGTCGAAGACGTCGGTGAAGATGGAGAGCAGCTTCATGTCCTCCGGGATGTCGGCCCGGATGCGCTCCACGGTCGCCGGCAGTTCCGCGTCGGCGCTCATCACCACGATCTCCTCGGCGATGTCCTTGAAGATCACCCGCTCCACCGCGCCGTCCCGCAGCACCATGATGACGTTTTCACCGTGCGGCATGAACGCCAGGTCGTAGGCGTAGAAGGCGTGCAGCAGCGGCGTCAGGTAGGCGTTCAGGTAGCGGCGCAGCCACTCGGTCGGCGCCAGCTTCGAGGCGGCGACGAGTTCGGCGGCGAACGAGCGCCCGTCGGCGTCGACGTGCAGCAGCGACGCCATGGTGGCCAGCCGTTCGCCGGGGGCGAGGCCGGGCACCGGGCTCTCCCGCCAGAGCGCCGCCAGCATCTTGCGGTACGGCGAGTAGCGGTCGGTCGCTTCCTCGTACTGCCGGTGCCGGTAGCCGACGGCGGCCCGCTCCCGCAGGATGGTCAGGCCGGTCGCGCCGAACACCGCGTCGCCGGCGACCAGCTCGGCGAGCCAGTCGTTGATCGCCGGGGTGGCCTCCATGTACGCGGCCGACAGCCCCCGCATGAAGCCCATGTTCAGCACCGACAGGGCGGTCTTGACGTAGTGCTGCTGCGGTGCGCTGACGTTGAAGAAGGTCCGGATGGACTGCTGGGCCAGGTATTCGTCCGGCCCCTCGCCGAGGTGCACCAGGCGGCGGCGGGCCACCTCACCGGCGAAGGTCACCGACGTCTTGTTCCACCACTGCCACGGGTGCACCGGCATGAGCAGGTAGTCGTCCAGGTCCAGACCGAGTTCACGCATCGTGTCGGTGAACCGGGCCAGGGTCGCCTCGCCCAGTTCCGCCCGCAGGAAGCTCGCGTACTCCAGGTCGGCGGCGCAGGTGAAGCGGGCGTGGTCGCGGTGCGCGGCCACCCAGACGAGCCGGACCGGGTGGGCGGCCTCCGGGGCGTACCGGTGGTATTCGTCGACGCCGAAGCCGAGCCGGCCGTTGTTGGCCACGAAGCACGGGTGGCCCTCGGTCATCGACGTCTCGATCACCTGGAAGTCGGCCTCGACCAGTTCGGCGGCGCTCGGCAGCGCGCGGTCCCGCTTGTACGCGGCACCGGCCAGCGTGGAGGTGATCTCCTCCAGATAGACGGGCAGGATCCGGTCGGCGAGCCCGAGCGCGTCACGCAGTTCCAGGCAGAGGTCGACGGCGTCCAGCGGCAGCGACTCGTCGCCCCGGTGCCGGGTGATGCTGTCCGGGTCGATGTCCCAGTGCTCCAACGCCAGCACCCGCGCTGCGAAGCGGTACCGCACCGCGCCGGAGTCGCCGCTCACCGCGTACCACCGGCGGCCGTGCGCGTCGGCGGGCCCTGCGGTCGGGTCGACCGGCTCGGGGGTCAGCAGCCGCTCGTGGGTGAACTCCGCGAGGGCCTTGCGCACCAGCAGCCGGTTGACCCGCTCCCAGGTCTGCGGGCGCAGGTGCGCGACCGGTGCGGGCGAGGTGGGGGTGGTCACGATGATGCTCCTTCGCTACGGGTCGCGGCGACGAACCGCTCCCGGGTGCAGATGCTCAACAGGGCCGTCTTCTCCGGCTTGGCGATCGGGCCGACCACCTCGAACCCGACCGTCGCGTTGAGCGCGTGCACGGCGGTGTTGCGCACGTCCGGCTCGACCACGACCCGACGGGTGGCGGGGTCGGTGAAGAGCCAGGCCATCACGGTGGTGATCACGGCGGTGGTGAAGCCGTGCACGGGGGTGTCGGTGGGCGCGCAGAGGAAGTGCATGCCCACGTCACCGGGCTGCGCGTCGTGGAGGCCGACCAGCTCCACCCGGGCTGGGTCGTACCGTTCGGCGAGGAACGCCGGCTCACCACGCCACAGCCCGAGGTAGGCGTCGTGGTGCGGGTGGGCGGCGATGGCGCCGTACTCGGTCGCGACCCGGTCCACGTCGGCGTCCTGCATCATCCAGAACGCCGCCTTGGGGTGGGTGACCCAGCGGTGCAGCAGCGGCGCGTCGGCGGCCACGTCGAGCGTACGCAGGGCGAACTCGCCCAGCCCCGGATCGTGGCGGGTGAACACGATCTCGGTCACGCGGGCACCCCGAACTCCTGGAACGTGATCGACTTCTCGATCGGGTACGGCTCCCGGCCGAGCAGCTCGCGGATGATCCAGGCGTTGCGGTACGGGCCCATCCCGAGGTCGGGTGAGGTGATGCTGTGCGTGTGCGTACCGCCGTTCTGGAGGAAGACGCCGCGCCCGGTCTGGTCGATGCTGTAGTTGCGGGCGACGTCGAGCCGGCCGTGCCCGTCGAAGCGCAGCCGGTCCCGGATCGGGTCCAGGTACGCCGGCACCCGGTAGTGGTAGCCGGTGGCCAGCACCAGCCCCTCGCTCTCCAGCGTGAAGTCGCGCTCCTGCTCGACGTGGCGCAGCGCGAGCGTGTGCACCCCGGCTGCCTCGTCGTAGCTCACCTCGGTCAGCTCGGTGTTGGTCAGCAGGTGGGTGTTCACCGGGCCGTGCACGCTGGTGGCGTAGAGCAGGTCGAAGATGCCGTCGATCAGGTCGGCGGAGATCCCCTTGAACAGGCCCTTCTGCTCGGACTCCAGCCGGTAGCGGGTCGCCTCGGGCAGCGCGTGGAAGTAGTCGACGTAGTCCGGCGAGGTCATCTCCAGGGTGAGCTTGGTGTACTCCAGCGGGAAGAACCGGGGCGAGCGGGTCACCCAGTTCAGCCGGTAGCCGTATGTGTGGATGTCGCCGAGCAGGTCGTGATAGATCTCGGCGGCGCTCTGTCCACTGCCGACCACGGTGATGCTCCGCTTGGCCCGCAACGCGTCCCGGTTGGACAGGTAGCGCGAGTTGTGCACCGCGTCGGAGGTCAGCCCGGCGCACGCGGGCGGCAGGTGCGGCGGGGTGCCGGTGCCGAGCACCACGTGCCGGGCCCGGTACGAGACGGTGTCGCCGTCGACGGTGGCGGTCACCACGTACCGGTCGTCGGCCGGGTCGTACTCGACGGCGGTCACCTGGTGGCCGAAGCGCAGGTTGGACAGCTTCCCGGCGGCCCACCGGCAGTACGCGTCGTACTCCACGCGCAGCGGGTAGAAGTTCTCCCGGATGTAGAAGGGGTAGAGCCGGCCGATCTCCTTCAGATAGCTGAGGAAGGAGTACGGCGAGGTGGGGTCGGCCAGGGTCACCAGGTCGGCCATGAACGGGGTCTGCAGGCGGGACGACTCCAGCAGCATCCCGGGGTGCCAGGACACGTCGTCGCGGGCCTCCAGGAACAGCCCGTCGAGGTCGGCGATCGGCGCGGTCAGGCAGGCCAGGCCGAGGTTGTACGGGCCGAGACCGATCCCGATGAAGTCGTAGCTGGACATCCGGCCCTCCAGGCTCGGGTTCTCCGGCGGCATGTCAGCCGACCGGGCAGGTCAGGTCAACGGCGGGCGTGCCGGCGTGGGCGTGCACGTACCGGCCGGCGTGCTCGGCGATCAGATCCAGCACGTACCCGACATCCTCGCGCGTGGTGTGCGGATTGAGAACGGTGAACTTGAGGTACTGCCGACCGTCCACCTTGGTGCCCGCGACGACGGCCAGGCCGGAGGCGGCCAACGCCTCGCGGGCCCGCAGGTTGGCCGCGTCGGCCAGGTTCCGCCCCGGCCCGGTGGGCAGCCAGCGGAACACCACCGTGCTCAGCGGCGAGCGGGTCAGCACCTCGAAGCGGGGGTCGGCGGCGACCAGCCCGAAGGCGTCGTCGGCCCGGTCACAGACCTCGTCGAACAGCTCGCCGACCGCGTCCGGGCCCATCACCCGCAGGGTCAGCCAGAGCTTGAGGGCGTCGAAGCGCCGGGTGGTCTGCATGCTCTTGTCGACCTGGTTGGGGATGCGCTGGGCGACCATCCGGGCCGGGTTGAGGTAGTCGGCGTGCCAGGTGACGTGCCGCAGCGTCCGCCCGTCGCGGACCAGCACGGCGCTGGAACTGACCGGCTGGAAGAAGGACTTGTGGTAGTCGACGGTCACCGAGTCGGCCCGCTCGATGCCGTCGAGCAGGTGCCGGCGGGTGGGCGAGACCAGCAGCCCGCAGCCGTACGCGGCGTCGACGTGCAGCCACACCTCGGCGGTGGCGCACACCTCGGCGATCTCGTCGAGCGGGTCGATGGTGCCGAAGTCGGTGGTGCCGGCGGTGGCGACGACCGCCATCACCGGCAGACCGTCACGTCGGCAGCGGGCGATCTCGTGGCGGACCGCGCCGGACCGCATCCGCCGGTCCGGGCCGGTCTCCACCAGCACGATCGCGTCGGGAGCCAGACCGAGCAGCTTGGCGGCCTTCTGCACGCTGAAGTGGCCGGCCGCGGAGGCGATGATCCGCAGCCGGGGCAGCAGGATGCGTCGGTCGGCCGGGGTGGCTCCGGCCAGGGCCTCCTCCCGGGCCAGCAGCAGGGCGTGCAGGTTGGACTGGGTGCCGCCGCTGGTGAACACCCCGTCGGCGGTCGGGCCGAACCCGATCCGGCCGGCCGTCCAGTCGATCAGCCGCCGCTCGATGAGGGTGCCGCCGGCGCTCTGGTCCCAGGTGTCCATCGAGGAGTTCACCGCGCTGAGCACCGCCTCGCCGAGCAACGCCGGGAGGACCACCGGGCAGTTCAGGTGGGCCAGGTAGCGGGGGTGGTGGAAGTAGACCGCGTCGCGCAGGTAGACCTCCTCCAACTCGTCCAGGGCGGCGGTGGCGTCACCCAGCGGACGGTCCAGGTCGACCGCGTCGACCAGCGGCGTCAATTCGTCCGGGCGTACGCCGGTGCAGGGTCCGGTCGCCTCGGCCACCCGCCGGGCCACCCGCTCGGTGCCGGCCGCCACGACGCGCCGGTACTCCTCGACTGTGCCGGCATGGAACAGGTGGGCCCGGGCTGTTGTGGGCCCGTTCGGCGGCCGGGTCGGCGTTGCCTCGGCGGTGTGCACCGGCAGGGTCATGGACGTCCTCCACGCTCGGCGGATCGGGTTTCGGGCAGCCGGAACCCGCCGCTCGTACGTCGAGCGGCGGGCGCTGCGGTCTCGGCGGGTGGTGGCAAGGGGGCGGCTGGCGGGATGACGCGCGGGTCGCCCGGAGGCGTCAGGTGAGCTTCCTCGCACCCGGGGGTGCCGGGGCGGTGCTCGGCCGGAGGCCGGAAACGGCGGACGCGAAGCGAGGTCGGCCGATGCGGCCGGCGCGCCGAAGTCCGAAAGTGACCAGTGCGTCGTCTCCGCCGCAACAGGCGGGCACGGCAACCACGACGGTAGCGCCGGCCACGACCGAGCCCCGGAACACGGGGCGGCGAGTGGAGACGAGATCAGGCATCGCGTCGTCTTTCGATCAGGGTCGAGAGGACCTTGGACAACCGCGGTTAGGTTAACCTAACCTAACCCCCTGTCAAGTCCCGATCGGCGTTTCGCGCCACACTGGAGCTCACACTGTCCGTCATCGACCCACCACCCCACGAGACGACGAGCCGTCGCCCCACCCGGCACGACCGGTCGCCGTCGGCCGTCACTCGTCCGGGCGGCAACGAGCCGCACCCCGCCGCCCCACCGCCGTTCTCCGACGTCCCGCTGCGTACCGGTACGGTTACGCCGTGAGCGAGCGGACAGCTACCGGATCCTGCGCACACAGTGGACGGCGATACCGGGACCGGTACGGCATCCCGCACCTGCGCGCCGACGACCCCGGCTCGCTGGCGTACGCGCAGGGTCGGGTCACCGCCCTGGACCGGGCCTGGCAGATCGAGGTGGAACGACACCGCTCCCAGGGCACCAGCGCCGCCTTCCTCGGCCCGGACGCGCTCGCCTGGGACCGGTTCGCGCGGCAGGTCCGGCTCGCCGACACCGCGCGCCGCTGCCACGCGGCACTCGACCCGGCCACCGCCGAGTGGGTCGGCCGGTACGTCGACGGCGTCAACAGCGGCTTCGCCGAGGGCGCGGCCCGGGCCCCCGAGTTCGCCGCCACCGGCCTGTCCCCCGGCACCTGGCAGCCGTGGACGCCGCTGGCCGTCTGGCTCGGCCACCACGTGCTCTTCGCCGGGCTGCCCACCAAGCTCTGGCGCGAACACGTGGTGCGAAATCTCGGATCGACGGCGGCCCGCCTGTTCGCCGTCGACGGGCAGGTGACCTCCGGCAGCAACGGCTGGCTGGTCACCGGCGACCGCACCGCCACCGGCGCGCCCCTGATCGCCGGTGACCCGCACCGGTTCATCGAGGCGCCCGGCATCTACCAGCAGATCCGCCTGGCCTGCCCGGAGTACGACGTGCTCGGGTTCGCCGTGCCCGGCGTGCCGGGCCTGCCGCACTTCGGGCACGCCGGTGCGGTGGCCTGGGCCATCACCAACGCGATGTCCGACTACCAGGACCTGTACGCCGAGCGGCTGCGCCGCCGAGGTGACGCGGTCGAGGCGTACGGACCGGACGGGTGGCGGCCGACGTACCGGCAGGTCGAGACCATCGAGGTGGCCGGTGCCGACCCGGTCGAGGTCGAGGTGATCGAGACCGAGCGCGGGCCGGTGGTCTCCGGCGGACCCGACGACGATCCCGAGCTGACCGTCAGCCTGCGTCACCCGCCCCGCGTCACCGCTGACCTCGGCTTCGCCGTGCTGCCCGCGCTGCTGCGCGCGCGTACCGTCGGCGACCTGGACGCCGCCCTGGACGGCTGGGTCGAGCCGGTCAACGTGGTGCTCGCCGCCGACACCGACGGTGGGCTGCTGCACCGGGTCGCCGGGCGGGTGCCGCGACGGCACCCGGACAACGGGCTGCGGGTGGTGCCCGGCTGGTCGGCCGAGCACACCTGGCAGGGCTGGCACGACACACCGGAGTCCCCGGTCGACGGGGTCGCGGTGATGGCCAACGAGCGCGGCATCTCCGCCGCCCTCGGCGTGGAGTTCGCCCCGCCGTACCGCGCCGACCGGATACGTACGCTGCTCACCGCCCGCACCGGTTGGCGCGCGGAGCAGATGGCCGCCGTACACTCCGACACCCACCTGGCCGGAGCCGAGCCGCTACTCGCGGTGCTGGCCGGCCTGGACGGGCTCAGCGCCGCCGCCGACGCCCTGCGGACCCGGCTGCTGGCCTGGGACCGCCGGATGGCCGCCGACAGCGTCGACGCGGCGACCTTCGCCGACCTGCGCTCGGCGGTGGCCCGACGACTCGCCGCCCATCCGGCGCTGGCCGTGCTGGCCGAGCCGCCGGCCCACCCGGAGGTGTTCCACCCCTGGCTGGCGCTGGTGCCCCGAGTCGGGTACGCGGTGGTCCCGCTGCTGCACGCCGATCTGCGCGGCGTGGACCGCGACGCGCTGGTGCGGTCGGCGGCCGAGGAGGTCGCCGCCACCGGCGACACCCGCCGGTGGGGTGAGCGGCACCGGCTGCTGGCGTGGCAGGCCCTGCCCGACCCGGCCGCTCCGCCCGGGCCGGAACTGCACGGCGACAGCGACTGCGTGCTGGCCACCTCCAGCGTCCCCGGCGTCACCGACCTGTGCCTGCGCGGACCGGCCGCCCGGTACGTGTGGGACCTGGCCCGCCGTGAGGACAGCCGCTGGGTGGTGCCGCTCGGCGCCACCGGCACCGGAGAGCACCGCGACGACCAGCTCACCCACTGGTTGCGCGGCGACCTGGTCGAGGTGACCTGCGACTGGGACCGCCTCACCGAGGAGCACGATGACTGACCCGCACCACCACACGCGACACATCCCCGGTTTCGGCACCGTCACCTTCCGGCCGGTCGACCCGGAGGCCGACGCGGACGTCATCCACGGCTGGGTCAGCCAGGACCGGGCCCGCTTCTGGGGCATGCGCGACGCCGACCGGGACCGGGTCGTGGAGGTCTACCGGTACGTCGACTCGCTGCCCAGCCACCACGCGTACCTCACCCTGCGCGACGGGGAACCGGTGGCCCTGTTCCAGGGCTACCAGCCCGAGCACGACCCGGTCGGCGAGTGCTACCCGGTACGCCCCGGCGACTGCGGCGGTCACCTGCTGATCGGCACCCCGGTACGCCCCGAGCCCGGCTTCACCGGCACGCTGCTCGCCGAGTTCGTCGCGTTCGTCTTCACCGACCCCACCCGACGGCGGCTGATCATGGAGCCGGACGCCCGCAACGACAAGGCGATCGCCCGACTCCGGCGGGCCGGTTTCGTCGAGGGTCCACTGATCGACCTGCCGCACAAGCAGGCCCGCCTGATGTTCCTGGACCGCCCCGATGACCTGGATGGCGAGCAGGACGGGTAAGCCCGCCCGAACACGACGTCCGATCACCGCCAGATGACCGACCCCAACGCCGACACCATCAACGGATTCACCGCCGCCCCGTCCACCACCGCCCACCGCTACGGCCCGTCCCATCCGTCGCGCCGAGGACGGGCCATAGCTCTGTCACACTCTTCGATGAGTGCGGTGGGGAAGACGACGGGCGCACACCCGGTTCGATTCGTCTGCGCTATCAGCTCGACAGGGGCCCGAGTGCACCTCCCCGAACCCCTGTCGCTCAGAGGGCCACGAACGCACCGCAGGATCGGGTGGCCGAAGCGCACATCGACATCGATCGAGAGGAGTGAGGTGGTGGACGTCTTCGGATCGGTGGCCGACCTGTACGAGACCGCCCGGCCGGGCTATCCGTCCGAGATCGCCGAGGAGATCGTCGCCTATCACGGCAGCGCGCCTGCGTCCGTGGTCGAGATAGGCGCCGGCACCGGTAAGGGAACCGACGTGCTCGCCCGCATCGGCGCACCCTTGACCTGCATCGAGCCCGATCCGCGGATGGCGGCGCTGCTGGCCACGCGTCATTCCGATGTCCGCATCCACGTCAGCACCTTCGAACAGTGGTCGCCACCTCCCGGTGGGGCCGACGTGCTGGCCTGCGCCATGGCCTGGCACTGGCTGGATCCGGCCACCCGCAACGCACACGCACGGCAGGCACTCGCGCCCGGCGGCACACTGGCCGTCCTCGGGCACCGCTACGACTACGCCGACCCCGGCCAACGAGCGGCGATCCGATCGGCGCTGCACGCCCTGGACGCCACCGCACGGGAGCGGCCCACGGACTGGTTCCACCAGGACATCGTCGACCACGGCCAGTTCGTCAACGTCCGCAAGGAGGTCTTCCGACGCGACCTGCCCCTCGACCGGCAACGCTATCTCGACCTGGTGCGCACCTTCGGGCCGTACCTCTCCCGGTCGCCGGAGCAGCAACAGGCTGGCCTGACCGTCCTCGGCCGACTGGTCGACGACTTCGGCGGCACTGTCGTCCTCGACCTGCGCACCACGCTGGTGCTGGGCCACCGCCCATGACCAGGCACGGCCTCGGTCGGCAGGGCGGGGCGCATCAGACTCAAGCCGGCTGGCAGCGCTCCGACAGCGCGTAACGGGTCAGCACCACGTCCCCGATCTGGCGCGCCTCCATCACCTGGGCCCGCCGGCCCGGGTGCCAGGGGAACCGGCCCTCGCCGACGAACCGGGGTGCCCGCCGGTCCCCCACGAAGAACGGCGCCACCACCAGGTGCAGCTCGTCGGCGAGCCCGGCGGCGAGGAACTGGCCGTGCACCACCGCGCCGCCCTCCACCAAGAGCCGCTGTATCCCCCGGTCGGCGAGATCGGCCAGCGCCCGGGACAGGTCGATCGGGTCACCGGCGTCGACCACCGTGGCCAGGTCACCGAGGCGGTGGCGGGTCTTCTCCAACGCCTCGCTGGCGCAGTAGACGATCCGCTCGGTATCGCCGACGGTGAAGAACCGGGCAGTCGGGTCCAGATCGCCGCAGCCGGTCAGAGTCACCCGGGTCGGGGACTCGGGCAGGCCCCGGGCGACCCGGTCGGCCCGGCGCCGGTCGCAGCGGACCAGCAACCGGGGGTCGTCGCGGCGGACCGTACCGGCCCCGACCAGGATCGCGTCGCAGTCGGCGCGGACCGCGTCGACCCGATCGAGGTCCGCGTCGTTGGAGAGCAGCAGCCGCTCCTCGGTGGCGTCGTCGATGTAGCCGTCGATCGAGGTCGCGCAGCTCAGCAGCACGTACGGGCGCTGCGCCGTCGCCGGGCCGGTCACCGGACGAAGGGGAGATCGGCGGTGCGGGCGGCCCGGCTGGCCTTGGCCGCGAGGTAGTCGGCGTTGGCCGGGGAGAGGAAGACACCGGTGGGTACCTGCTCGGTGACCGTCACCCCGAGGCGACCCAGTTGCTCGGTCTTCTCCGGGTTGTTGCTGAGCACCGCGATCGGCCCGACACCGAGCGCGACGAGCATCTGCGCGGCCACCGTGTAGTCGCGTTCGTCCTCCTCGTGCCCCAGGGCCACGTTGGCCTCGAAGGTGTCCAGCCCGGCGTCCTGCAACGCGTACGCGTCGAGCTTGGCGTACAGGCCGATGCCCCGGCCCTCCTGCCGCAGGTAGAGCAGGTACCCGCCGACCTCGGCGATCCGCTGCACCGCCTCCCGCAACTGCGGGCCGCAGTCGCAGCGCTGGCTGCCGAAGACGTCGCCGGTGAGGCACTCGCTGTGCGGGCGGACCAGCGGCACGGCCCCACCCTGCTCGGCGTCGCCGAGGGCGAACGCAAGGTGTTCCCGGCCGTCGACCAGGCCGTCGAAGGTGAACAACCGGGCGGTGGTGGCGTAGCCGTCGGGGAACCGCAGCGGCACGGTGACCTGCGTCCGGATGGTGGCGAGAGGCAGGGAGTCGGACATGGGTCTCCTCGTCATACGGTGGCGGGTACACGAACACGTCGAGCCAGCAGCACAGCCGCTCCGGGCAGGCTCGCGACGAGCACGAGAGCGCCGTACACGGTCGCCGCGGCCACCCCCTCGGCGGCGGTCAGGCCGGCGGCGGCGAACGCCCACGCGGCCACCCCCTCGCGCGGGCCGAAACCGGCGACGTTCGCCGGTACGGCCATCGCGAGCAGGGCAAGCAGGGTCAGCGGCAGCAGCAGGGTCAGCGGCGCCGTGGAGCCCGCCGTCCGCGCCGCCAGCAGGAACGTCGCCAGGTGTCCGCCGATCGCGAGCGCGGAGGCGACCAGCACACCCAGCCAGGTGCGTCGGCCCAGCAGGCCGTTGCGCACGTCGGAGACGGCCGTACCGATCGCACGGGTGACCCGGGTGGCGCCCGACTGCGGTAGCACCCGGGCGGTCAGGACCACGCCGGCCAGCACCGCGACCGCCACCGCGGTCGCCACCGGCAGGTACGGACGCACCGGCGAGGGGAACACGAACAGCAGCACCACCGCGACCGCCACCAGCACGACCTGGCCGGCGACGCGCTCCCAGACCACCGCCCGGATGCCGCGTCCCACGTCACCGACGTCGCGGCCGTGGCGTACCGCCCGGTGCACGTCGCCGAGGATCCCGCCGGGCAGGGTGGCGTTCAGGAAGATCGCCCGGTAGCAGTGCGCGACCGCCTCCCGCAGGGGCAGCCCGACGCCGAGACCACCAGCGACCAGGCTCCACCGCCAGGCGACACAGATCGTGGTGAACAGGCCGATGGCGAGTGCGGCAGCCAGCGCGGGAGCGTCGATCAGCCGCAGCCCGGCCAGGAACGGTCCCGTTCCCAGCCACAGCAGAAGGCCGACGATCACGGCGAGCCCCAGCGCCAGTCGCGCCCAACCCCAGAACGACCGACCCGCCGGGGCGGCCGTGGACACGGCGCCACCAGCTAACTCCCCCACGCGTGCCTCCCCGGCATGGCGATCTTCCCTGACTGTACGCACGTAGCCGGCCGGCCACCGGTTCAATGGCACAGCGCCAACAGGTCGACGTGATCGACCTGTACCCCGAGACGACCGGTTCTAGCCTCTTCGTGCCGACGACGCTCGTACTCGGCGGTGCGGTCGACCAGTTCGGGACGCTGCTCGCGGGCGGCCTCCAGCCAGCCGGCGAACCACTGCCCGGCGAGGTCGGCCTGCTCCGGCCCGAGCCGCCACGGGCTGGGCTGCACCCGCACCGGCACCCCGTGCCGGGCGAAGGCGGCGGTGCAGGCCTCGACCGCGTCCGGGCCGAGCAGATGCCGGCCCGCCACGGCCCGCCGCTGGTGGGCGTTGAACGCCTCCGCCACCTCGTCGTCCAGCGGGTCGGACGGGGTCAGCCGCACCCCGCCGGTCACCGAGATCAGGAACAGCGTCCGGGCGCCGGCCTCGACACAGGCCGCCACGATGCGGTCGATCTCCTCGGCGGTCAGCATGTCGAGCAGCGCCGACGCGGTGACCAGGGCGGTGCCGGCCAGGTCGTCGGCGGTCAGCCGGGTCAGGTCCCCCGCCTCGGCGCGTACCGTGACCGCGCTGCCGTCGGCGGCGGTGGTGGGCATGTCCGCGCAGGCCCGGGCGAGCAGGTCCGGGTCCTGGTCGTGCAGCACCCACTGCTGGGGGCCGGGCAGCAGCGGGGCCAGCCAGCGGCCCAGCGAGCCGGTACCGGCGCCGAAGTCGCGCACGACGTACGGGCCGTCGGTCAGGGTGGCCCGTACCGCGTCGACCAACTCCGTCGACCGGGCCGCCACGTCGGCGGGTTCGCGCAGCGAGAGCCACTGTGCGAAGCCTGGCGGAAGTAAGAAGCTCATCCCGGCACTCCGCTCCGCTGCGTGCCACCATGAGGCACCACCACCCTGCACCGATGATTCACTCGCTGACGCTCGTTCATGACGCCAATGCCTCCTTGAGGGCGGTGGTGATCCGGGTGGTGGTGGCCGTCCAGTCGTCGAGTGTGTCCCGGCGCCGCAGGGCGGCCGCGCGCAGGCGCGCCCGCAGGGCCGCGTCGTCCAGCCAGTGCCGCAGCGCCTCGGCCAGCGCCTGCGGGTCCTCCGACGGCACCAGCAGCCCCGGCCGTACGCCGTCAGGGGCGTGACCGAGAGCGTCGGGTAGCCCACCGACGGCCGAGGCGAGCACCGGCACGCCCCGGGCCAGCGCCTCGGTCACCACCATCCCGTACGTCTCGCCCCGGGACGGGTGCACCAGCAGATCAGCGGCGGCGTACGCGGCGGCGAGCCGGTCGCCGGTGAGCGGGCCGGTCAGCCGTACCCGGTCGACGAGGCGGTGCTCGGCGAGCCGGGCCCGCAGCCGGTCGACGAAGGGTGGATCCCGGTGCAGCGGTCCGGCGCAGGTCAGCGTCCAACTCCGGTCGGCGACCGCCGCGAGCGCCTCGACCAGCACGTCGTGGCCCTTGTGCGCGGCGACGGCCGCGACACAGAGCAGCGCCGAACCCTCCGGCGAGCCGGGCACGGGCGGAGCCGGGTCGACCCCGGGCACGGCCACGTGCACCCGGTCGGCGGGCAACGCGTACCGGTCCACCAGCCGGTCGCGGGTCCAGGCGCTGGTGGCGACGACGGTGGTGGCCGCCGCGAGCGCCCGGGCCTCGGCGTCGTCGTCGCGGGGCAGGTGCACCAGCGGGACCAGGCGCAGCCGCCGGGCGTGTGCCGCGAGCGCGTCCGGGACCACCGAGGCGACGAGTCCGTCGATCAGCACCGGCGCACCGTCGGGCAGGCCGGCCAGCACCTCGGCCAGCGCGGCGTGCTCGGCCGGCGACGGCTGCGGCCATCCCCCGGGCACCGCGTGTTCGCGGACCGGCCAGCCGGCGGCGGCCAGACCGGCGCAGACGCGCCGGTCGTAGCCGTTGCCGCCGCTGGGTGCGGCCGGATCGTCGATGTCGCCGGGCAGGATCACGTGCAGGAGCGGCACGTGGGAGTCGCCGGGCCGGATCACGTGCAGGAGCGGCACGTGGGAGTCGCCGGGCCGGATCACGTGCAGGGTCGGCACGTGATCCGGGTCGCCCGACGGAGGCGTATGCGGTACGAGCACGTCAGGCGGCGCCGCCGCCCGGCAACGACCGCTCGTAGGCGGCCCACGCCACGTGCGACTCGTGCAGGGTGACGGTGATCCCGGTCAGCCCGTGCGCGCCCGCGCCGAGCGCGCCGGAGGCCACCCCGTCGGCGAGCCGGTCGGCGATGGTCTTGGCCAGCACCTCGGTGGTGGTGTTCGTGCCAGCGAAGGCCGGCTCGTCGTCGAGGTTGCGGTAGTTCAGCTCGCTGAGTACGGCCTTGAGCTGGTCGGTGGCCAGTCCGATGTCGACCACGATGCCGTCGGCGTCGAGGTCGGGGCGGCGGAAGGTGGCGTCGACCACGAACGTCGCGCCGTGCAGCCGTTGGGCGGGGCCGAAGACCTCGCCCCGGAAACTGTGGGCGACCATGATGTGGTCACGGACGGTCACGCTGAACACGGTTCACTCCCCGTCGTAGGTGATGAGATGACAGAGCGCGGGCAGGCTGCCCTCGCTCAGGCGGTGCAGGACGTCGGGCAGTTCCGGGAACGGCGACCGACCGGTGATCAACGCGTCGAATGCCGGGTCGGCGAGCAGGTCGAGCGCGAGGGCCATCCGGTCGGCGTAGCCGCGACTGCTGCGCCGGGCGGAGGCGACCATGCCGACCTGGCTGCTGCGGACGGTGAGTCGTCCCGAGTGGAACGCACCACCGAGCGAGAGCTGCACCTCGCGGTCGCCGTACCAGCTCAGTTCGAGCACCGTGCCCTCGGGCGCGAGCAGGTCCAGGCCGCGTTGCAGCCCGGCGGCGGTGGCGCTGGCGTGCACCACGAGGTCACGTCCCCCGGTGGCGGTCTCCGGCGTGACGAAGTCCACACCCAGCGCGGCGGCTACCTCGGCGCGGCTCGGGTCGGTGTCGACGAGCTCCACCCGTACCCCGGGGAAGCGGGCCAGCAGGGCGGTCACCGCGCAGCCGACCATCCCACCGCCGATCACGGTGACCCGGTCGCCGACCAGCGGCGGCGCGTCCCAGAGCGCGTTGACCGCGGTCTCCACGGTGCCGGCCAGCACCGCACGGGCCGCCGGCACGTCCGGTGGTACGACGGTGACCGCCCCGGCCGGCACGACGTACGCGCTCTGGTGCGGGTGCAGGCAGAACACCGTCCGTCCGCGTAGATTCTCCGGTCCCTGCTCGACGGTGCCGACGCTCAGGTAGCCGTACTTGACCGGGGCCGGGAAGTCGCCCTCCTGGAACGGTGCGCGCATGGTGTCGTACTGGCTCTCGGGTACCGCGCCGGTGAACACGAGCGTCTCGGTACCCCGGCTCACACCCGAGAACAGTGCCCGGACCAGCACCTCTTCCGGGCCGGGCGCCGGCAGCTCCACCGAGCGGATCTCACCCTGGCCTGGCAGGGTAAGCCAGAAGGCGCGAGCCGTTCGGGTCACCGAGTTCTCCTTTGCCTGGGTCCGGACCGAACCGATCCGTCATGTTTTCCGTACATCTCTGACAGGGGTCGTCGATCATAAACACGGAGGCACGGTGTCCACAGTTCGAACCGGTCCGCAAATCGGGCTGATCGTTCAGATCGTCCTGCTGGCGGGGCTCGCCGCGACCGTCGGTCTGGGGGTCGCCGGCTGGGTGGCCGGGCTCGCGTACGGCACGGTGACCTGCGCGGTTCTCGTACATGGCCTGCGCCGATCCGGCTCGGACCGGCTCGGACCGGCCGACTGGGTGACCATGGGCCGGGGGCTGCTGGTCGGCGGGGTGACCGCGCTGATCGCCGACGCGCTGATCGCCGGCCGCCCGGCACCGGTGGTGGTGCTGGTCACGATGACCGTGGTGGCGCTGGCCCTGGACGCCGTCGACGGCAAGGTGGCCCGCCGCACCGGCACCTCCAGCGCGCTCGGCGCCCGGTTCGACATGGAGGTCGACTCGTTCCTGGTGCTGATGCTGAGCTTCTACGTCGCCCCGTCGGTCGGGGTGTGGGTGCTCGCCATCGGCCTGATGAGGTACGCCTTCCTGGTCGCGGGCTGGGCACTGCCCTGGATGGACCGGCAACTGCCGCCCCGGTACTGGCGTAAGGTGGTCGCCGCGGTCCAAGGGATCATGCTCGCCGTCGCCGCGTCCCAGGTGCTGCCCGGGCCGTTGACCACCCTCGTGCTGGTCGCGGCGCTCGGCATGCTGGTCGAGTCGTTCGGGCGGGACGTCGGGTGGCTGTGGCGGCAACGCGCGCCTCGGGTCGTACCCGCGGTGGTGGTCCTGCCGGCACCGGTCGTCGCCCGCCGGGTCGACCGGATCGAGGACCGCGACATGCCGCCCGCGCCTGTCCTGTCGCTGCGCTGACCCGGGAGAAGCAGTTGTCGATCTCCGACCCGGCCCCCACGCCGGGCACCGACCGCACCCGCACCACCGAGCCCACCGAGCGACCGGACGACACGACAGCGACCCCACCCGCACCGGAGGTCGCCGGGACGGTCGGCGACTCCGCGGCGGCGAGCGGGTCCGGGACGGCCAGCGTGCCCGAGAAGGCGGACGACCCCGAGAAGGCGGACGAGTCCGAGGCCGGCGCCGGGGCGGAGACGGTCGACGGGCCGGCAGCGGCGCCCAGCCGGCGGCGGGCGGTGCTGGCCCGGGTGGTGACCGTGCTGGCCGCCGCCCTGGTGCTGGCCACGCTGACGCTGCCGAACCGGCCGTGGCAGTTGGAGCCGGGCACGTTCCTGCGGATCCCGCTGGAGGCGCTGCTGCTGGCCGCGCTGCTGCTGGCGCTGCCCGGCCGACCCCGCCGGGTGGTGGCCGCCGTCTCCGGTGTGCTGCTCGGCCTCGTCGCCATGGTGAAGGTCGGTGACATTGGCTTCTACTCGTCGCTGGGGCGCCCCTTCGACCTGGTGCTGGACTGGTCCCTGCTCGGCCCGGCGTTCGCGTTCGTGGCCGAGTCGATCGGTCGGCCGGGTGCCATCGCGATCGCCGCCGGAGTCGGACTGCTGCTGCTGGGCATCCCCGTGCTCACCGCGCTGTCCTCGGTCCGGCTGGCGGGGGTGCTGGCCCGCCACCGCACCCGCAGCACCCGGGCCGTCGCGTCGCTGGTGGTGGTCTGGGTGGTGCTCGCCGCCTTCGGGGCACGGATCGTGCCGGGCGTGTACGTCGCCGATTCCAACGCGACCACCCTGGTCCAGGAGCACGCCGTCGAGGTGTACGCGCGGCTGCACGACCGGGCCGCGTTCACCGAAGAGATCAACGTGGACCCGTTCCGTGATCTGCCCGGCGACCAGTTGCTCACCGGATTGCGCGGCAAGGACGTGCTGATCACCTTCGTGGAGAGCTACGGCCGGGACGCGGTCGCCGACCCCGACTTCGCCTCGATCCAACGGGTGCTCGACGAGGGGGCCGGGCGGCTGTCGGCGGCCGGCTACACGTCCCGCAGCGGCTTCCTCACCTCGCCGACCATCGGCGGGGCGAGCTGGCTGGCGCACGCCACCCTGCTCTCCGGGCTCTGGATCGACAACAACCAGCGGCACCGCAACCTGCTCGCCACCGACCGGTTCACCCTGGGTGACGCGTTCCAGCGCGCGCAGTGGCGTACGGTCGGCGTGATGCCGGCGGTCAACCAGGCCTGGCCGGAGGGCGCGTTCTACGGGTACGAGAAGTTCTACGGCGGGCCCGACCTCGACTACCAGGGCCCGAAGTTCGCCTTCGCCCCGATGCCCGACCAGTTCGCCATCCACCAGTTCCACCAGCGGGAGATGACCACCCCCCGGGACCGCCCGGTGATGGCCGAGCTGGCGCTGGTCTCCAGCCACTCCCCCTGGACCAAGGTGCCGTCGGTGGTGGACTGGGACGACATCGACGACGGCGAGGTGTTCCAGCGGGGCATCATCGGCACCCCGGCCGCGCAGGCCCGCACCGGTTACCGGCACTCGATCAACTACACGCTGCGTACCCTGATCTCCTACCTGGAGCGGTACGGCAATGACGACACGGTGATGGTCATCGTCGGCGACCACCAGCCGGCGCCGGTGGTGACCGGGGAGAACCCCAGCCCGGACGTGCCGATCCACATCGTGGCCAAGGACCCGGCGGTGTTCGCGCAGATCGAGGACTGGAAGTGGCAGGAGGGCATGACCCCGGACGCCGACGCCCCGGTCTGGCGGATGGACACCTTCCGCGACCGGTTCCTGACCGCCTTCGGACCGGGCAACTCCCGCACCCAGGCGCAGGGCCGCTGACCTGACCGGGTTCCCGCACCGGCCGTCGACGGCCGGTGCGGGAACGCGGATCAGCCGGGTTTGCGGGCGACCAGGACGTCGCGGACGATCGCCTGGTCGACCCGGTGGGACAGCGCCCGCCAGGGGCCCTCGTCGAGCACGTCGAGACCGGCCGCGGCCAGCCGCTCGGCGGCGGCCTCCCGCCGGGCCACGTTGGTGTTCCAGGAGATGCCGAGAGCGCCGCCGGGGCGCAGCAGCCGCGCCCAGCCCGGCACGGCGGCGGTGAGCAGCGCGAGCGGGTCGCGGGCCAGCCCGGTCTCGGCGGTACGGCTGCCGTGCTGCACCCCGTACGGGGCGTCGGCCACCACCACGTCGACGCTCTCCGGGCGGAAGAACTCCCCGACCCGGGTGGTGTCGGCGCTGACCACGTCGACGGTCTGCACGTCGCCGGCCTTCTGCGCCTCCTTCGAGGCGGCCACCTCCACCCGCAGCCGTTTGCCGACCACCTTGCGTTCCCGGCGGACCGGCCCGGACTCCAGCACCCGGTGCTTGACCCGCTTGCGCTTGAGCCAGGTGCTGAGGAACGTCTGGTACGCCTCGAAGTCCTTGCTGTCGCGGTCCAGGCCGGCGGCGTCGAAGCCGTACATCATCGCCTGGTTGACCGTGGTGCCCCGGCCGCAGAGCGGGTCGAGCACCCGGAACCGCCGGGTGAGCAGGTCGTCGGCCCAGTCCGAGGCGAGCAGGGTGACGTTGAGCAGCAGCTTGGTGAACTGCTCGTTGGTCTTGCCCGGGTACTTCTGGATGGTGACCAGGTCGTCGTCGAAGCGGTCCAGGCGGCTCACCGGCACCGGCCGCAGCAGGTCACCGACGAACTCGAACAACGCGTACGCGCTGGACAGGTTGGCCAGCAGCGCGGCGTCCCGCTCGCTCAGCCCGCCCTCGACCTCGAAGGTGACGTACGGGACCCCGCCGACGGCGATCGTCTCCACCGCCCCGATCCGTCCACCGAGCACGCTGCCGCCGAAGATCTCCAGCTCGGCCCGCGTCAGCTCCACCGCCGCCCCCGAGTACACCCGGTTGCTCGACGGCAGGATCAACACCCCATAACGCTCCACAACCAGGCACTATCCCACGCCCCCGCCCAGCCGGTCCCGCCCCCGGTCCCCCTACGCGATCATGGAGTTGTGGTACCACGGACGCCGCACCTCGCGGCCTTCCGGGCACCACAACTCCATGATCGCGGAACTACTCAGACCGGCAGGCCGCCGACCTGGGTGTTGATCCAGGAGCGGATGGAGGGCAGGTCACCGTAGATGGAGGGGGCGGTGGCGCAGGTGGAGCTGTTGTTGCCGGCCCGACTGGTCGCGCCGATCACCTGCCACACACCGTTGACCCGACGCACCTGCGGGCCACCCGAGTCGCCGTAGCAGGCCCCGGCGTTGCCGTTGGTGTTGTTGGTGCAGATCTCGTACGGACCGTTGATGCCGCTGCACCGGCTGTCGGCCACGATCGAGGTGTCCAACTCGTTCGCCACGGTGGGCGCGGAGCCGCAGCCACGGGGTGCGCAGGTCTGGCCCCAGCCGATGATGCGGGTGGCGGTGCCGACCGCGCCCGAGGTGGACGGGATCACCGCCGGTGCGTAGCTGACCGAGCTGGCGAGCTGGAACAGCTTCACGTCGATGGTGGGGTGGTTGACGGCCCGGCTCACGCCGACCACGACGCCGCCGCTGCTGCGGTTGACGCTGCCCACCCGCACCGACGACGGGGTCGGGCAGTGCTTGGCGGTGACCACCCAGTTCGCCTTGATCAGCGTGCCGGTGCAGCCGGAGGTGTAGACCAGCCACGGGTAGTTCTCGGTGGCCGGCCGACCGCCGACCACGAACGTGCCGAAGTCCCCGTCCTCGGTCCAGGTGTACGACTGCGCCACCCCGGCCGTGCTGAGGCTGCCCGCGAAGAGCTGGTTGACCCGGCTGGCCTCGGCCGCGCTGGGGTTGGCGTTGGTGCAGGAGACCGGCGCGCTGCTGCCGGACATCAGGTCCGAACAGAGCCCGGTACGCCGGTCGGGCAGCCCGAGGATGTGGCCGAACTCGTGGGTGGCGATGCGGGTGCGGTTGTAACCCTGGTCGACGGCCTGCCACCCCATCCAGATCCGGCCGGAGCCCAGCCCGGTGACCTGCGCCCGGGGCCAGCCGGTGTCGACCAGGATGGTGACGTTGGCCGGCGTACCGGGGACCAGCCGGACGTTGCTGACCCGGCTGTTCCAGATCTGCGCGGCCTGGTCGAAGTTGGTCCGGAACTCGCCGGCCCGGCTGGCGTCGTAATACACGGTCCGGGCCGCGGCGGCGCCGGTGGCGGTGACCACCTGCACGCCGGTCGCCGCCAGCACCGCCGCGAGCGCGGCGGTGGCCGCGCGCAGCAGTTGTCGTCGGATCATCAGGTACTCCCCTGCGGACTGCGCGGCGCGCCGATACGCCGCGATCGATGTCCGTGAATATTAATGGCCACCCTCCGTCCGATGTCATCGCGAAAGCGTCATACCGCCCGAGAGCTGTTACCCGGGTGTTACGTAACAGTGAAAGCGCGGTGGCAGACCGTCACGACCGTGGACGCACGAGGTCAAGCCCGCGCCCCGGGCGGCGCCGGGTGGACGGATTGGAGACGACGATGAGGATCAGAAGGACCCTGACCGCCTTGGTCGTGGCGGTCGCCGCGCTGCTCGCCACCACCGCGACCGGGACGCCCGGCACGGCGGCGACCGGTGCGCCGTACTGCGGGATCACCTGGGGCAGCGGGGACCGGACCGCCGGGGCGCTGAGCAGCGCCCCGCTGGTGGAGGTACGCACCGGCCGGCACGAGTGCCACGACCGGGTGGTGTTCGAGTTCGACGGCACGGTCAACGGCTACTCGGTCGGGTACGGCGAGACGTACACCGAGGGCGAGGGGCTGGCGCTGTCGCCGTACACGGCGGGTGGCGCGCTGCTGCGGGTGTCGCTGCGGGCGCCCGCGTACGACGACGCGCACCTGGCCACCGTGCCATACCGGGTCGGCGACCACGTCGCCACCGTACTGCGCTACACCACGCTGCGGGACGTGGTCTTCGGCGGCAGCTTCGAGGGCTACACCACCTTCGCCGTCGGCGTACGCGCCCGACTGCCGTTCCGCGTGTCCGTCCTCGCCGGCCCCGGCACGCACACCCGCATCGTGCTCGACGTCGCCCACCAGTGGCAGGAGTGACCCTCCGTGCAGGGTTGGATGTAAGCAGGGGTCCCCTACTATGCACCAGGCGATAGCAGGGGTCCCCTCCTTACATCAGCGGCGGGGCGGGATTACGCTGGGTGCATCATGGACGGCCACGTGCTGGTGGTCGAGGACGATGCCTCCATCCGGGAGGTCGCCGCCCTCGGACTACGCCGCGCCGGGTTCCGGGTGGAGACCGCCGTCGACGGGCGGCAGGGACTGGCCGCCTGGCGGGCCCGGCCGGTGGACCTGATCGTGCTGGACGTGATGCTGCCCGGGCTGGACGGCCTCGAGGTGTGCCGTGAGGTCCGGCGGTCCAGTGCGGTGCCGATCCTCATGTTGACCGCCCGCACGGACACCATCGACGTGGTGGTCGGCCTGGAGTGCGGCGCCGACGACTACCTGCGCAAGCCCTTCGACCTGCCGGAACTGGTGGCCCGGGTGCGGTCGGTGCTGCGTCGCGCGGTCGCCCCGCCCGAGCCGGGGCCGCTGCGGGTGGGCGATCTGGAGATCGATCCGGGCGCGTTCGTGGCCCGCCGCGACGGCGTCGACCTGCCGTTGACCATCACCGAGTTCCGTCTGCTGCTGGAGCTGGCCCGCCGCCCCGGGCAGGTCTTCACCCGTGAGCTGCTCCTGGACCGGGTCTGGGACCACCGCTACCTCGGCGACAGTCGCCTGGTCGACGTGGCCGTGCAGCGGCTCCGCGCCAAGATCGAACCCGATCCGGCCCACCCCCGGCTGATCCGGACCGTACGCGGCGCCGGCTACAAGTTCACCGCCGGCTGACCGGGCCACCGCGATGGGCACCGACACCGTGCGCCCGGGCCGGCTCAGGCGCCGGTTGACCATCGCGTTCGTGCTGGTCGCCGGGGTCTCCGCCGGAGTGCTCGCCGGTGGGTCGTACCTGCTGCTGCGGCAGGCCCGCTACGACGCCTCGCTGCACGCCGCCGCGGCCGACGCCCGCTACCGTCTGGTGCTCTCCGGTCAGTTCCTGCCGTTGACCGAGCCCCGCCGGGCCGAGCTGCTCACCAGTTTCGAGAGCAGCGGACGGCATGTGGTGCTTGTCGACGGCGACACCTGGCCGTCGCACCCGGCGTACGCGCCGCCGCTGGACACGCGGCTGCGGACCACCGTGGCCGCCGGGCAGCTCGGCTACGAACGCCCCACCGGACGCGCCGAGTTGCTGGTGGTGGGTGGTCGGATCCCCGGCTCCACCGCCGAGCTGTACGTCGTCACCGGGGAAGCCGGTATCGCCGCCGACCTGGACCAACTCCGCACCGCCCTGACGGCGGGCTGGGTGTCGGTGGTGCTGCTCGCCGCAGCCGTCGGTCACACGCTGGCACGGCGCACCCTGGAGCCGGTGGGCCGCGCCGGCCGGGCCGCCCGGGCGATCACCGAGGGACTGCTGGCCACCCGACTGCCGGTGCGGGGGCGCGACGAGTTCAGTGCCTGGGCGGTGGCGTTCAACGAGATGGCCGAGGCGCTGGAGTCGAGGATCGCCGACCTGCACCGGGCCCGGGACCGGGAGCGGCGGTTCACCGCCGACGTGGCGCACGAGCTGCGTACCCCGGTGACCGCCCTGGTGGCTGCGGCCTCGCTGCTGCGCGACCACCTCGACCACCTGCCCGGCGACGCCCGGCGCGCCGGTGAGCTGCTGGTCGGTGACGTGGTGCGGCTGCGCCGGCTGGTCGAGGACCTGATGGAGATCTCCCGGCTGGACGCCGGTCAGGAGGTCGTCACCGTCACCGACGTCGACGCGCCGGCCCTGTTGCGCGCGATCGTCAGGGATCGGGGCTGGCGGGGCCGGGTCGAGGTCGACGCGGATCCGGTCCGGGTCCGCACCGACCCGCGCCGCCTGGAACGGGTGCTGGGCAACCTGGTCGCCAACGCCGTGCAGCACGGCGGCGGCGCGATCCGGGCCCGGGTGGTACGCGCCGGTGACCGGGTGCTGTTCGACGTCGACGACGAGGGGCCGGGCATCCCGGCCGCGCACCTGCCCCGACTGTTCGACCGGTTCCACAAGGTCGACCCGGCCCGCTCCGACGGCGGCAGCGGACTCGGCCTGGCCATCGCCCGGGAGAACGCCCGGCTGCTCGGCGGCCGGCTCACCGTGCACAGCGCCCCGGGCGACGGCACCCGCTTCCGCCTCGACCTGCCCGATCACCGCGACCCGGAGCTCGACGCCGAGGTCGACGCCGACGGGGAGGGCACCGTGCCCGGGAAGGCGACCGTGCCCGCAGAGCCCCGCGTGTTCGGGGCACCGTCCGACGGTGGTGCCGGGTGAGCCCGCATCGGGGACGCCGCCGGACCGGGAACCGCGTGGCCGGGGCGACCGCCGTCCTGCTGCTCCTGACCGCCGGGTGCGCGCCGTCGCGGTCCGGCTCGCTCGGCCCGGCACCCACCGTCGCCTCGGCGGCGACCACCGGCGTGGCGAGCACCGGGCCGGGCACCACGGCCCCACCGGCGGAGACCACGCCGCCGACCGTCACCGGCCCCGGATCCGCGCCGCCGCGTGCCGGACCGTCGCCGACCACCCGGCCCGCGACGCTCACCCTGGAGCTGTGGTACGTCCGGGACGGGCGGCTCGCCCCGACCCGGCGTACCCGGCCCACCACCCCGGCCACCTCCCGCCTGGCACTGGCCGAACTGGCCGCCGGACCGACCCGGACGGAGGCCGACGCGGGTCTGGTCACGTTGCTGCCCGACGGGGCACAGGTGAGCCGGATCGCCGGCGGAACGGCCACGGTACGCCTGCCCGACGCACCCGATCCGGCCACCGCACGGCTACGCGAGGCGCAGGTGGTCTACACGCTGACCCAGTTCGCCACCGTCCTGCGCGTCGACTTCGGCACCGCCGCACCGGCCGGCCGCGCCGGTTACGCCGACCTGCTGCCCCCGGTGGTGATCGCCGAACCGGTCATCGGCGCGCGGGTGAGCAGCCCGGTCACCGTCTCCGGCAGCGCCGACGTGTTCGAGGCGACGCTCAACGTCCGGCTGCTCGACGCCGCCGGTCGCCCACTCGCCACCGGCTTCACCACCGCCACCTGCGGCACCGGCTGCCGGGGCGGCTACCGGCTCACCCTGGCCTACGCCTCGGCGCGGGAGCAGCCCGGCACCGTCGAGGCGTACGAGGTGTCCGCCGCCGACGGGTCGCGTACGAAGCTGGTCGCCGTACCGGTGACGCTGGCCGCGACCCGGTGACCGTCAGTCGAGGAGCCCCTCGTGCAGGGCGCGCAGCACCGCGTTCGTCCGGTCCCGCGCGCCGAGCTTGGTGAGGATGGTGGAGACGTGGTTCTTGACGGTCCCCTCCGCCAGGAACAGCACCTCGGCGATCTCCCGGTTGCTGTAGCCCTGCGCGACGAGCCGCAGCACCTCCTGCTCGCGTTCGGTGAGGCCGGGCACGGGTCCCGCGTGCGGCCCGGCCGGTGACGGCCCGGAACGGATCGCCCGCAGCATCCGGTCGGTGATCGACGGGGCGATCAGCGTCCCGCCGTCGGCGAGCGTGCGGATGGCCCGGGTGAGCTGGTCCAGCGTCACGTCCTTGAGCAGGTAGCCACGGGCACCCGCGCGCAGCGCCGCCAACACCAGCTCGTCGTCGTCGAACGTGGTCAGCACCAGCACCGGGATCTCGACCTCGGTGGCGCGGAGTCGTTCGAGCGTCCAGATGCCGTCGAAGCGGGGCATCCGCAGGTCGAGCAGGATCACGTCCGGCGTGGTCTCGGCGACGACCGCCAGCGCGGCCCGCCCGTCGTCGGCCTCGCCGACCACGTCGATGTCGGCGACCTCCAGCAGCCCCCGGATGCCCTGCCGGATGAGCGTCTGGTCGTCGACCACCACCACGCGGGTCATGCCGCCGGCACCCGCGCGGTCACCCGGAACCCGGTCCGCCCGTCGACCGCGAGGTCGCCGCCGAGCGCCTGGAAGCGTTCGCGCAACCCCCGCAGCCCGTTGCCGAGCACCAGGTCCGGTGCACCGCACCCGTCGTCGCGGGCCTCCAGCACGGTGCCCCGGGCGTCCGCGCTCACCGAGATCCACAACTCCCGCGCCCCGGCGTGCCGGATGGTGTTCGTGACGATCTCCTGGGTGGCCCGGACGAACGCCGCGCTCTCCTCCTCGTCGACCCGTACGGTCGGCGAGACGTCCACCGACACGTCGAGCCCCGGCAGGTCGCGGGCCATCCGCCGCAACGCCTGCTCCAGGTCGGGCGGCTCGGTGCGCAGCCGGCCGACGGTGGCGCGGACGTCGCCGAGCAGCTCGCGGGCGACCCGGTTGGCCCGTTCCACGTGGGTACGCGACGCCTCGCCGTCGAGGTGCCGGGCCGTCTCCAACTCCAGCGTCAGGACGGTCAACTGGTGACCGATCTGGTCGTGCAGCTCGCGGGAGATCCGCAGGCGTTCGGCCGTCCGGGCGGACTCGGAGAGCAGCACGCTCGCGGCCTGCAACTCCACGTGTGCCTCGGCCAGTTCGCGGCGCATCCGCTGCTCCCGGACCAGGGTGCTGGAACTGAGCATGCTGGCCAACTGGATGAGCAGGTAGAAGCCGATCACCACGACCGCCTCCGGCGACCGGAACGCGACCGGCGGCAGACTCACGGCGATCACCACGGTGTTGAGGGCGACGAGGACCAGCCCCACCCGCAGCGGCGCGAGGTACACGCTGACCGCCGAGGTGAGCACCAGCAGCACCGGAAGCAGTCCCGAGTTGGGCAGTGCCAGCAGCACCGCCCAGGACGCCAGCACGGCCACCGCGAACGACCCGGTCCGCAGCGGGCCGGCCCGCTCGACGGCGACCGAGGTGAGCAGCGCGGCGAGGTAGATGACGAACAGCGCGATCCACAGGACCAGGGGGATCTTGGTGCCGACGGCCCCGAACAGCACGGGCGCGGCGACGGCGATCGCGACCACGAGCGTCGCGATGCCGGACCACTCCTCCGTCCCGACGCGTCGCACGCTCCCACTCTAGGTCGGCCCGGCTCAGGCGTACCCGTGCCGAAAGTCATGCCTCCGGGAGGTGACTTCTGGGACAGGTGGCCAGGTCGGGGCGTCCGTAGCGTCGAGGCATGACCAACGCCGAACCGGCGATCCTCGCCGAGAACCTCGCCAAGAGTTACGGATCGACCCGGGCCGTGGTCGATGTGGGTCTCCGGGTCGACGTCGGGGAGGCGGTCGGCGTCCTCGGCACCAACGGAGCCGGGAAGACGACGGCGGTCGAGATGATCGCCGGGCTACGCGTACCCGAACGGGGGCGGGTACGCGTACTCGGACTCGATCCCCGGGCCGACCGGCGGCGCGTACGGCAGGTGCTCGGCGTGCAGCTCCAGCACGCGTACCTGCACGGCGCGCTGCGGGTCACCGAATTGGTCGACCTGTACCGCAGCTTCTATCCCGACCCTCGCCCGACCGACGAGTTGCTGGACATGGTCGACCTGACCGGGCACCGGAAGGCGACGTTCGAGAAGCTCTCCGGCGGCCAGCAGCAGCGGCTCTCGATCGCCCTCGCGCTGGCCGGCCGCCCGCGCGTGGTGATCCTCGACGAGCTGACCACCGGCCTGGACCCCAAGGCCCGCCGCCGCATGTGGGCGACGATCGAGCAGCTCCGCGCCGAGGGGGTGAGCGTGCTGCTGGTCAGCCACGCCATGGAGGAGGTGGAGCGGCTCTGCGACCGGGTCGCCGTCCTCGACGCCGGCCGCGTCATCGCCACCGACACTCCCGCCGGGCTGGTCGCACAGACCGGCACCGCCAACCTGGACGACGCGTTCGTCGCGCTCACCGGCAAGGAACTCGACCTGGAGGAGGCCGCATGAGCACCGTCGTCGCTCATCGACCGGGGATGCGCTCGCTGCTGACGTTGATTCGCTGCGAGGCGAGGATGGTCATGCGGGACACCCCCGGGCTGGTCGTCCCGCTGTGCCTGCCGCTGCTGATCATGCTGACCAGCGCCGGCTCGGCGAACGAACAGGAGGTCTCGGGCGGGCTGACCGCGCTGGACCTGTTCGTCCTCCCGCTCGTGCTCACCATGGTCATCGCGCTGATCGGCATCATCAACATGCCGAGCTTCCTGGCCTACTACCGGCGTTCCGGCATCCTGCGCCGCCTCGGCGTGACGCCCGCCTCGCCGGCCATGGTGCTGGCCGCGCAGGTGATCGTCAGCCTGCTCCAGGCGGTCGTCGGCATCGCCGCCGCCGTCGCGCTCGCCTTCCTCGTGTTCGGCGCGAACGCTCCGGTCAACGTCGGCGCGGCGCTCGGCGTGACGGCGCTGGCGATGGCCGCCATGTACAGCGCCGGCATGATCGTCGCGGCGATCGCGCCCACCCCGAACTCTGCCGTCGCCATCGGCCTGGTCGCGTTCTTCCTCCTCGGCGCCATGGGCGGGATGTTCGGCGGACCCGACGCGCTGCCGGGGCCGCTCGCCGACCTCGGTCGCCTGCTGCCGTTCGGCGCCTCGGTGGAAGCCCTCGGCGCCGCCTGGGAGGGCACGCCGATCGGGATCGGGCAACTGGTCGGCCTGGGGGTGACGGTGGTGCTCGGCGCGACCGTGGCGGGCCTGCTGTTCCGCTGGGAGTGACCCGCCCTGCCGCGCGGCCCAGGCCGTCCCGGAGCAGCCGCCACGGCGGGTGCCCCGGGACGGCCGACGGCACCGTCGGCGCCGCTCGCGGCGGGCAGCACCGTCAACGCCGCCTGCGGCGGGGCGGTCAGCGCCGCTTGCGGCAGGGCTGTCAGCGCCGCTTGCGGCGATTCCTGGTCCGGGCCCGCCGCTGGTCACGCACGCTGCTCGGCAGCGCGGAGGCGGTCCCGGCGGCGTCGGCCTCCCGGGTCGGCCGTGGCACCGGCGGCAGGACGAGCGTCCCGACCTCCGGCGCGGCATCGGCGCGCGCGGCGGCCTGCGGACCGACCGGGACCGGTTCCGGCAGCCGCCGCTCCAGGTCCGTGATGATCGCCTGTACGCGGGCCAACTGCTCCCGCACCGACGGCTCGTCCTCGGCGTGCCCGCCGGTGGGCCGACCGGCCCGCTGCGCGGCGACCTGCTCGTCCTGGTGCGCCTCCTGCAACGCGGTCAGTACCAGGCCGACCAGCAGATTCGTCAACAGATAGCAGGCGGCCACCATGTAGGAGACGTAGTAGAGCACCGCCCACTCGGTGACGTCGCGGCCCGCCTGGAGCGTGTCGGTGATGCCGTCCAGCGACAGCAGCAGGAACAACGTGAGCATGGCCTGCCCGACCGTGCCGTACTCCTCCGGGTAGGCGGTGCCGAACAGCATCCAGCCGAGCATCGCGTACCCGTACAGCAGCAGCGCGGTGACCAGCAGGAAACTGGCCAGGCCGGGCAGGCTGCGCCGGATGCCCACCAGGATCACCCGCAGGCTCGGGAAGAGCCGGAACGCGCGCACGATCCGGGCCAGCCGCAGCAGCCGGAGCAGGGTCACGTTCTCCCGCACCCCAGGCAGCAGTGGCGCGGCCACGATCACCAGGTCGAACACGTTCCACCGGTCCCGGAAGAAACCAGCCGGGGCGGTGGCGTGCGCGCCGAAACGCATCAGCAGTTCCAGCACGAACAACGCGATGCAGACGTACTCGACGGCGCGCAGCGCCGCGCCCACGGACGCCACCACGTTCCCGTACGTCTCCAGGCCCAACGCCACCGCGTTGACGATGACCACGGCGAAGCTGGCCAGGTTGAACCAGGGCGCGCCGACGACGACCCCGCAGCGTACGGCGAGCCGGTGCAACGGACCACGGACAGTACGCGTCATGCTACTCCTCGACCGGCTCACGACCGGACGGCAGCCTATGACATCCCGGGACAGGCCGGGCACCCGGACCGCCCACATAGGACGGATGCCTGGTCACCCCGGCGCGCCGTCCGGCACGGCGATCCCGGCGTGGCGCCCGCCCTCTCAGGCGGGTCGCTCTCTGCGTCGCGGGTCACTCACTTCGTCGCGGGTCGCTCACTCCCCTGCGGGTCGGCCTCCACCGCGCGCGTCGTCCTCGACCGCGCGGCGGTGGCCTCGACCGCGCGGCGGTGGCCTCGACCGCGCGGCGGGGGTGGTCTGGACGGCGGCCCTTACGATCTTCGTCGTGTCTACCTCCGCCGCCACCGAGTACGCGGGCGCCTGGACCGTCGGTCGGTCGGTCCGCCGCACCGCACTGCTGGTCCTGTTCGGCTTCCTCGCCGTCGGGCTGAACACCGGCATCGGGTACGTCACCGCGGGCATCCGGGCGATCCCGATCGGCACCGGCGTACTGCTCTGCCTGGCCTTCGCGACCGGCGTGCATCTCCTGCACAGAGCGACCTGGCTCGCCCTGCTCTCCCTACTGCCGGCCCTGTTCGTCCTCGTCGGCTCGGTGCAGCTCGCCCCCGACCTGGCCCTCGAGCAACGCGGCGTCCGCCAGCAGGTGACGATCGTGGACGCCGAGGCCACCGGCAAGCGGCACACCTTCACCCTGCGCGGCGCGACCGGCCCGCTCGACGAACCGCTCGTCTACCAGGGCAGCGCCCCCGGCTACCGGGTCGGCGACACGCTCACAGTGCTGTCCGACCCGGACGGACGGATCGCCCTGCGGGACGCCGACCGGGTCGACTCCGCCGGCAAGGTGACCGGCCTCGTCCTCGGCACTCTCGGCTGGACCCTGATCGCCCTGCTCGCCGGTGTACGCGGCCACGTCCGCCGCCGCACCGGCCGCCACGCCGGCCTGGTCTTCTAGCGCCTGCCCGCACGGGTGCACGCGGCCCACACGCGCCGCCGCACGCGCCGCTCTGCCGTCCCGGCCTTCCAGCGTCCGGCCTCGACAGGTAGCGGAATCGCGGATGGCCGCACCGGCTGGGCCGATCGCGCACCCGATCGGCGCGGACGCGTCGCATGCGCGTGCGTCGGGCATGCGTGGGCCGGGTCGGGCATCGAATCCGGGGCCAGGTGGGTAGATCTGTTGTCGCTCCAGCGACAACAGATCTACCCACCTTCCCAGTGACGTGGCCTCACCGTGCCCGAACCGGCTTGCACGGCACCCGGCGACAGCGCACGACTTCCCACGCCGTCCGTCGCGCCCGGACACCGTCCCCGCAACGCAGGCGACGACCACACGCCAGTGCGTCGACCGGGCCACCGAGCCGGCCACCACCGCCGGACAAACACACCGGACGCTCGCGCACGAGAATTCCTCGCGTTTCCGTTGACTCACGCCGGTCGACCGTGAGATACATGGCCACACGTCGATGGAGATGCCGGCCCGGAGCCGTCGTCCGGAAAGGCGAGACATGACACCGCACGCACACCCGCCCCTGCGGCGGCGTCGCCCGCTGTCCCGGGTGCTGGCCGGGCTGGCCGCGCTCGCGGTCCTCGTACCCGCCGCGCCCGCGTACGCCAACTCGCTGCCCAACCTGCCGCACCACGCAGGCGGGTACGAGTCCTCCTTCTCCCCCGCCTACGACTACGACACCGACGGCTGTTACGCGGTCTCGGCGATCAGCCAGGACGGGCGGATCAACGGTGGGTTGCGGACCACCGGGGCGATCAACGGCAGCTGCCGGGACCGGTCCGACCTGGACATGTCGCAGACGTACGCGCGGTCGACGTGCAACAACGGCTGGTGCGCGATCGTCTACGCCAGCTACTTCGAGAAGGACCAGGCGGTGCACGGCAGCGGCCTCGGCGGTCACCGGCACGACTGGGAGCACGTGATCTCCTGGGTCGACCAGGCGACCGACCGGGTCGAGTACGTGACCACCACGCAGCACAGCAGTCGGCGCACCTACCCGCGCGCCCAGGTGCGCTTCGACGGCACGCATCCCAAGGTGGTCTATCACAAGGACGGCGCGTCGACGCACTTCTTCCGGCTCGCCAACGCCAACGACGAGCCGCCGGAGAACCACTACGGCACCTGGCACTACCCGCCGGTGGTGGACTGGAACGGCTGGCCCAGCCTGGACCTGCGGAACAGTCTGATGGCGGCCGACTTCGGCGCGGCCAGCATCAAGATCAAAGATGGGGCGTTCGAGTACCTGCTCGGCGTCGCCAAGCCCACCGGCATCCCCTTCGACCCGTACGCCTGACCCGGCTCACCGGTCGCCCAGCGACACCACCAGTTCCTGGGTGCGGTGGTCGGAGACGCCCCGCGCATCGCCGAAGCGGTAGGAGTGCACCCGGACCTGCGGCGAGGCGAGCGCCCAGTCGAGTCGCCACCAGTGCGGCCAGCCCGGCCGGGCCGCGAAGCTGGCCGGGTACGGCGTCGACATGGCGTGGGCCGCGTCACGCAGACCGTCGGGCAGTTTGCGCAGGTCGCCCATTGCCGGCGTGGTGTTCAGGTCACCGGCGAGCAGCACCGGATGCGGGTTGTCGCGGACGTCGCGGGCCAGCGCGCGCCACTGCGGCTCCCGCTGGGCCCGTTGCTCGCGCAGGATGCGGTAGAAGGCGGCGTCGAAGGGGCCGTGCTGCGGGGAGAGCTGCACTGGCAGGTGCAGGTTGTACGCCGAGAGCACCCGCCCGCCGCCCAGGTCCAGGTCGGTCCGCAGGGTCTTGTAGCGCCACTCGTCACCGGCCGCCGCGACCTCGGGCGGCAGGCCGACCGGCTCCAGCGGTGCCTGCCGCAGCACCGGTAGCCGGGACAGGGTGACCAACTCGCCGACGACCACCACCTGGAAGCCGGGGAACTCGGCGCGCAGCCGGTCGAGCGTCGCCTCCGTCGGGGGGCCCTGCTCGTACCAGTACTCCTGCAACAGGTAGACGTCGGCGTCGGCGTCGCGCAGCACGCGGTACATCGTCTCGGTCTCGCCGCCGGAGTCCCAGTAGCCGGTGTTCCAGGAGAAGACGCGTACCGCGTCGGCCGGGGCGGGGCCGTCGCCGCCCTGCCACAGGCGCATGTTGACGCCGCTGAGCCCGGCGCCGAGCAGCAGGCCCAGGGCGGCGAGCACCGCCACCACGCGCCGTCGGCGACTCACCACCGCTGCGGCCGCCAGCACCACGGGCACCAACAGGAAGAGCGGCGGCGGCACGATGTCCACCGCGAGCCAGAGCCACCACCGCCCGCTCAGCACCAGATGCGCGACGGTGAAGGCGAGCCAGAGCCCGGCGGCGGCCACCCACAACACCGTCGGCCAGCGCCACCGTACCGCGCGCCCGGGTGGCGACGCGGTGTCGGCGGCGACCGGCACGGCGGTGGTCACGCCGATTCCCACCGGGGGGTGCCGTCGATCGGGAACGAGGCGTCGTAGAGCTGCCGGAACGGCCGGGACAGCAGCCACTGCGCGGCACCGGTCGCCACACCGGCCGTGATCGTCACGTTGACCAGGAAGTGCAGCCCGGCGAAGCCGAGCAGGAACAGCGGCCCGTGCCGCCGCAGGACGAAGCGGTACATCCCGGCGTCGCAGGCCAGCGACGCGACCAGCAGGGCCGCCGGCAGCACCGCGCCCCACGGCCAGAACAGCAGCGGTACGGCCAGCGCCGGCAGGGCGAGGAACGCGGCGAGGCTGCCCCACGCCCGGGAGGCGGTCTCGAAGCCCTTGCCGAAGCGCCGGGCACGGGCGTACAGCGGGATGCGCAACCGTCCCCGGTGGAACAGCTTGCGCAGGAGTCCGGGCAGCTCGTGGTCGTGGTCGTGCCGGCCGCGTACCTCGGAGGTGAGCAGCATCCGGTGCCGGCGGGTCAGCCGGTAGCCGTAGTCGACCTCCTCGGTCTGCCGCAGGGCCGGATTGAACGGCCCGATCTCGTCGTACACGGCCCGTCGGATCACGCAGACGGCGGGGAAGAGGAACGACACGTCGCCCTCCGAACTGATCGACCAGTAGTGGTACTGGAGCCCACGGTAGCGGGAGACGAGCGTGTCGTGGATCAGCGGTTCGGCGTCCTGGATCCCGCAGACCGCTCCGACGTCGGGCGCGTCCCGCAGGATGCGGACCGCGTTGGCGACCGCGTCGGGGGCCAACGCCAGGTCGGAGTCGACGTAGCAGATCAGCTCGCCTCGGGTGTGCGCCGCGCCGACGTTGCGGGCGGTCCCGCAGCCGCCGTTCGCGCCGGTGCTGACCACGCGTACGCCGAGCGCCTCGGTCACCGCGACGGACTGGTCGGTGCTGCAGTCGTCGACCATCAGCACCTCGATGTTCGGGTAGGTCTGGTCGAGCACGGAGCGCAGGCAGAGGTCCAGGGACTCGGCGTAGTTGTAGTTGGGCACGATCACCGAGACCAGCGGAAGGGCGTTCATCGGGTGGCGACCTCCGGGCGGTCGTAGAGCCGACGGAAGCGGGCGGAGGTCAGCCAGGCCAGCACGCCGCAGGCCGCGGCGACCGCGATGACCAGGTTCAGGAAGAAGTGCATCGCCACGAAGTAGACCAGGAATCCCCAGCCGCGTTCGGCGCGGACGAAGCGGTACATCGGCAGGTCGCCGGCGACGAAGGCGGCGAACGCGGCCAGCGGCACCAGCAGGTGGGCGGGGCCGAGCAGCACCGGCAGCACGAGGGTGAGCAGGGTCAGTGGGGCGGCGATGCTGACCCAGGCCCGGGGGCCGCTGCGCAGTCCGCCGGGGAACTCCGGCTTGCTGGCGTACATCGGGATGTGCAGCGCGGTGCGGGTGAACACCTTGCGGACCAGGACGCCGAGTTCGTGGTCGTGGTCGTGCACGCCCCGCACCCGTGGCGAGAGCAGGATCCGGTAACGCTGTGCGAGCCGCATGCCGTAGTCGGCGTTCTCGGTCTCCCGCAGTCGCGGGTTGAACGGGCCGATCTCGGCGAACACCCGGGCCGGCACGGCCAGCAGCGCGGTGTAGAGCGTCATGATCTGCCCCTCGTCGGCGATCAGCCAGTAGGACTGCTGGAGGCAGCGGTACTCCTCCAGCAGGCTGTCCCGGATCAGCGGCACCGGGTCGTAGTTGCCGCACACCGCCCCGATGTCCGGGTCCGACGTGAGCAGGTCGACCGCGTTGGCGACCGCGTCCGGTCGGGCCGCCACGTCGGAGTCGACGAAGAACAGGATCTCACCCGCCGCGACCGCCGCGCCGAGGTTACGGGCCGCGGCCGGACCGCTGTTGCTCGGCGTCCGGACGACCCGTGCGCCGTGGGCCTCGGCGACCGTCACCGAGTCGTCGGTGCTGCAGTCGTCCACCACGATGATCTCCAGGCGCGGGTACGTCTGCGCCCGCAGGGAGTCGAGGCAGAGCCGCAGCGCGCGGGCGTAGTTGTAGTTCGGCACGATGACCGACACCAGGGGAGGGCTCATCAGTCCATCCAGGTCAGCAGGTGGGGATAACGGGCGTTGATCTGTGCCACGGCCAGCACGACGCCGATCAGGACGGCACAGCCGACGATCGTCCGGTCGCGTAGCAGGATCCGGATCGGGTCGCCGCCGGTCCGCAGCACCAGGACCGCCTGGAGGTAGCGGAACGCGGCCAGCAGCCCCAGGGGTACGACGAGGGCCAGCACGGCCGGCGGGTAGGCGGCGATCGGCGCGTCCAGGTGCAGGTACAGCAGGAAGGTGGTGCCGGCCAGCGAGGTGGTCAGGCCGA
Source organism: Micromonospora sp. NPDC002389 (assembly GCF_040296095.1). Taxonomy (NCBI): domain Bacteria; kingdom Bacillati; phylum Actinomycetota; class Actinomycetes; order Micromonosporales; family Micromonosporaceae; genus Micromonospora; species Micromonospora sp. NPDC002389. Next base: position 54,268 of record NZ_JBEOWP010000003.1, on the reverse strand, counting down.
GCAGGTGGTCGGCGAGCAGCAGGTTGTAGCCGTGCAGGGCCGGCCGGTGCGGGGTGCCGAGGGCGGCCAGTTCGTGTCGTCGCTTGCCGAGGATGAGCACCAGGCAGCCACTGAACACGGCGGTCAGCAGCAGGCTGGCGGGCACCGTCTCGGTGGCCGCGTACCCCTGGAGGACACGCAGCACGAAGCCGGTGGAGACCACGCAGACGTCCAGCAGCGGCAGGTGCTTGAGCCACCGGCTGTAGGCGGCGCTCAGGGCCAGGTAGGCGATCAGCGGCCACCAGGTCATCTGCGGGCCGGTGACGGTCACCGCGACCAGTCCGACGGCGAGCAGCACCGCGTACGCCCAGGCGACCGGGACCGGGACGTGCCCGGCGGCGATCGGCCGGTGCTGTTTGTCGGGGTGTTCCCGGTCGAGGTGGCGGTCGGCGATGTCGTTGAGCACGTAGATCACCGACGAGGCGAGGGTGAACGCGACGATCGCCCAGAGGCACCGCCACAGCGCCGACGCCGTCCAGACCGGGGTGTCGACCAGGGCGAGCGGGACGGCCAGGAGGTTCTTGACGACGTGCCCCGGTCGGGCCAGGGCGAGCAGGTGGCGTGGCAGCAGGAGCGGGCGTACGACCCGGTCGGGGGCGACCGGAGCGACCGGCTCCACCACGGTCTCGGCGGCGGTCATCGCGGGCCCGTCAGAAGAAGATCTTCGCGGCGGCCAGGGCGCCCTGCCGCCACGGATCGCGGCTGGTCCGACCGTCCCGGGCCGGTCGGTGACGCTGTCGCTGCGCCCGCCACCACTCGTAGGTGCGCAGGATGGCGTCCTGGTTGGAGAGCTTCGGCCGGAAGCCCAGCCGGTCCCGCGCCTTGTCGATGCTGACGTACGAGTCGGCCATCAGCTTGTGCAGCAGGCGCCCGTAGACGGGTGAGAGTCGGCTGCGTTCCAGCAGGCTGAGCGCGGCGAGCGCGGGGCGGGCGGGCAGCGAGACCACCCGTCGACCGTGACCGGCGGCGTCCAGGACCGCCTGGAAGTCCTCGCGCAGCGTGCCGAACTGCTCGGCGGCGAGGTTGTACGTGTCGTTGGCGACGTCGTCGGCGGCGTGCAGGACGGTCACCACGGCGGTCACCAGGTCGTCCACGGCGAACATCTGGATCCGTACGTCGCCGCGCCCGATGACGGGGAAGTTGCGGCCTTCCTCCGCCCACTCGAAGAGCATGGCGAACAGTCCCATCCGCCCGGGGCCGACAAAGGTCTTGGGCCGCAGCACCGCCACCGGCAGGCCGTCCGCGCGGTGCCGTTCGGCGATCTCCTCGGCGGCGGCCTTGGCCGCGCTGTAGGTGTCGACCGGACTGCGTGGGTACGCCTCGGTGGTGGGCACCTGTTTCGGCAGCCCGTAGACGGCGGTCGAGGAGACGTGCAGGACGCGCTCCACCCCGGCCCGGCGCGCCGCGTCGAAGACACCGCGGGTGCCGTCGACGATGACCGACCGGATCTCGTCGGTCGGATAGCTCGGCAGCGCCGCCGCGCAGTGGATCACCACGGTGGCCCCGGTGAAGGCGCGGTCCAGCAGGGCGGGGTCGCGGATGTCGCCGACGTACCCGACGGTGGGTTCCGGCCGCAGGTCGACGCCACGGACCTGGTGGCCGTCGGCGGCGAGACGGTCGGCCAGCCGGGAGCCGAGCATGCCGGCGGCACCGGTGATCGCGATTACCACAGCGATCCCACCTTCTGCGTGACGAACCGGGTCACCAGTCGGGTCAGCCCCTGGTCGAGCACCTGGCCCAGGGCGTCCACCGCCCGCTGCGCGTCGGCCGGTTCGGTGACCAGCGACGGTCCGACGACCAGCGGGTTGCGCCCGTTGAGCGTGTAGTAGGTGAAGATGTCGTGGTCCCGGTAGAGCGCGTTGATGACGGCGCAGGTGACCAGCTTGGCCTTGAAGCGGGGGTCGCGGGCCACCCCGGCCGGGGCGAGTCGGCCCACCAGGTCGAGGATCCTGGGCCCGCCGTCGATGTGCACGCCCCAGAGCGCCCCGGCGCCGGCCACCCGGCCGACCGCCTCCGGATGCTCCTTGGCCAGCCGGTGCAGCCCCGGTTCGAGGACCCGTTCCAGCGCCCGCGCCCGCGCCGGGTAGTCGTCCTCCACCACGATGTTGATCGCCTCGATGGCGGTGACGCACTCCTCCCCCATGCCGTAGTACGTGGTGCTGGTGCTCTGCAACAGCGCGTCGGTCAGGTTGTCGTACGCTTTCCGGAACACCGGCTTGCGGGCGACGAAGGCCGATATGGACGACTTGCCGCCGCCGAACGATTTGCTCGTGGTCAGCACGTCCGGTATCAGATCCGGGTAACGCATGAAGTAGAAGAGGCTGCCCGTCTTGCCCCAGCCGGTGTAGATCTCGTCGAAGATGAGTACGATGTCGTGTCGATCGCAGAGTTCACGAACGCCGCGAAGGAAATCTTCGTCGCACCATTGAATGGTGGAGGCGCTGAAAGGTTCGACGATCAGGGCGTACACGTCGCCCGCATGCCGCTCGATTGCGGACCGGACGGATTCCAGATCCCCGTACGCGAATGGGACGATTCCCGGAATTGTCGGAAAGTTGAAGTGCGGCTGTCCGGTGAGCCCACCGGAACCGAGCAACTTTCCGTGGAAACCGCAGTCCGCGCGAAGGATGGTGCCCCGTCGACCACCGTGGTATTTGTAGGCCAGCTTCACCGCGCCCTCCACCGCCTCGGCGCCGGAGTTGGGCAGGAACGACATGGACAGATCACCGGGCAGCAACTGGGCCAGGTTGTGGCCGAGCGCCGCGAGGTAGGGCGAAAAGTACGTCTTGTGCACCTCCATTCGCCGACGCTCGGCGAAGCGTTGCCGGGCCGCCACGATCCGTGGATGGTTGTGGCCGTGGTTGAGTACCCCCACCCCGCCGGTCAGATCGAGCACGCGCCGGCCGTCGCGCAGGGTCAGGTACGCGCCCTCGGCCTGCTCCACCAATTCCCGACCGAACCCGAACGACGTCATCAGATTGACCTGGCTCGCGTTCACGTACCGCCGATAGAGGTCGTGCACCTCGCGAACGGTGAACCGCTCGCATTCCTCGACACTGACGAGATTGGGCATGCCGCGACGCTATCTATTGCCTCGCGATCTTTCCTGGACCGAGGCTGGATGCAACCTTGACTACGCAAGGCAACCCTTGCCACGGCGGGCGAGGCATGGATAATTTGGTCCAGGCGCAACACAATTGCCGCCGATCAATTCATCTGCACATTAGCCAACACTCGTTGAGGTGCCCGTCATGCCGCCGACGGTGTCGGTAATCGTCCCCACCCACAACAGCGCGAAGACCCTGGGTGCGTGCCTCGCGGCGGTCCACCGACAACGGCACCCGGTGACCGAGGTCATCGTGGTCGACGACGCCAGCACCGACGACACCCGGGCCGTCGCCCGGCGCTTCCCGTGCCGGCTACTGGTCACCGACCGCAACGCCGGACCGGCCGCCGCCCGTAACCGGGGCATCCGGGCCGCCACCGGCGACCTGCTGTTCTTCCTCGACTCGGACTGCGCCCCGGAACCGGACGCCCTGGGCAACGCCCTCGCCGTCCTGCGCGAGCAGCCCGACGTCGCCTGCGTGCACGGCATCTACGCGCTGGAACCGCTCTTCGACGACGGCCCGGTCGAGGCGTACCGGCTCACGCACGGGCACTACTGGCGACTGCGCCACGTCGGGCGGGTCCGCACCACCCTCTTCGCGATCTGCCTCATCCGCCGCGAGGTCTTCACCACCGTCGGCCTCTTCGACGAGAAGCTGCGGGCCTCCGAGGATGTGGAGCTCGGCGACCGGATGGGCGACCGGTACGGCATCGTCCTCACCGACACGGTGGTCTGCCGACACGACGACGACAGCCGGCTCGGCGCGCTGCTGGCCAAGCAGTTCCGCCGCTCGCAGATGCTGATCCCGGTGGCCCGGGCCGAACGCGGACCGGCCGGTATCCGCGCCAACAGCGCGGCGGGCCTGCTCACCGCGGCGGCGGTGCCGGCGATGCTGCCGACGGCGCTGCTCACCGGCGGCTGGCCGGTGCTGTCGCTGCTGTTCCTGGTCCTGTTCACGGTCGCCGAGCCGGCGCTGCTGCGGTTCGTCCTGCGCCGACGCGGGCTGCCGTTCACGCTCTTCTTCTTCGCCGTGCACCTGCTGGTCCAGCTCGCCGTCGTCGGCGGGGCCGTGGTCGGCGGGATCCGTCACCTCGCCGACCGCGACTTCGGACCGAGCCGGACGACCGTCGCGAAGACGTCCCGATGAGCAGCCGCCGAGGACCCGTCACCCGGCTCGGCGCGCACCTGCACGCACAGGCGTTGCACTACCTGCTGTTCGCCTATCGCGGCGGGCAGACACTGCGTCGCCGGGCGGCCCTCGGCGGCCCGCAGTGGCCGGTGTTCGGCCTGGCCGGTGCGGAGATCGCCCTCACCGTCGACGACGGGCCACACCCGCAGTGGACCCCCGCGCTGCTGGACCTGCTCGACCGGCACCGGGTCCGCGCCACCTTCTTCCTCATCGGCGACCGGGTCCGGGAGCATCCGGACCTGGCCCGGCGGGTGCTCGCCGCCGGTCACCTGATCGGCAACCACTCCCGGTCGCACCCGCAGCCGTTCGCCGCGCTGTCCCGACCCGAGATCGTCGCGGAGATCGCGCAGACGCAGCGGGACATCGAGGACGCCCTCGGCGTGTCCCCGCGACTGTTCCGCGCGCCCGGCGGCAACTGGTCCCCGGCGGTCCTGCGGACCGTCGCCGAGCTCGGTCTCACCCCCGTCGACTGGACGGTGAACCCCAGCGACTGGCGTCGTCCGGGTGTCACGCGGATCGCCCGCACGCTGTCGCGTACCCGGCCCGGGCAGATCATGCTCTGCCACGACGGCGGTGGCGACCGGTCGCAGACCGTCGCCGCCCTGGCCGAGGTGCTGCCCGGGCTGATCGCCCGTGGGCTGCGCTTCGCCACCGTCCCCGCACACGTGACGCCCCGGCCGCGCCGGGTGGGAGAAGGCCCCTGATGTCGCACGGTGACCTGTCCATCCTGCTCCTGGGCCCGGTGCGGGCCCGCCGGGGAGACACCGTCCTGTACCTGGGCACCCCGCGACAGCGGGAGGTGCTGGCGGTGCTGGCGATGCGCAGCGGCATGGTGATGTCCGTCGCCCAGATCGTCGAGGCGATCTGGGTCGGCCGACGACCCGACTCGGTGGAGAACATGGTGCACACCTACATCGGCCGGCTGCGACGGGCCCTCGAACCGCCCGGTGACCGTCCGGCGGTGGCTCGGGTGCTGCGCTCCACCCGACCCGGCTACACCCTGGACGTGCCGCCCGACGCGGTGGACACCGTCCGCTTCGAGCAGGACGTCCGCCGGGCCCGCGCGGCCCGCGCCCAGGCGGACCTGACCGGCTCGCTGTACCTGTTCCAGAGCAGCCTCGCCCGCTGGTCGGGACGGGCGATGCACGAGGCCACCGGCCCGCTGGCCGAGGCCGAACGGATCCGGCTGACCGAGCTGCGCCAGGACGTCCGGGAGGAGGCCACCGGCGTACGGCTGCTGCTCGGCGACATCGAGAACGTCGTCGCCGAGCTGCGCTGGATGCTGGCCGAGCACCCGATGCGGGAGCGGTTGTGGGAGCTGCTGCTCATCGCGCTCGGGCAGACGTCGCGGCGGGCCGAGGCGCTGACCGCCTTCCAGGACGCCCGGACCACCCTGGCCGACCGACTCGGGGTCGAGCCGGGGCATCGCCTCCAGGACCTGCACCGCCGGCTGCTGCGCAGCGAACCGGTGACGGTGTGGCCCTGGTGGGAACGGCGCGTGCCGGTGTAGGCACCGACCGCGCGCTCAGGGCTCCGCGACGGCGGCAGGGGTGAGGACGAAGAAGGCGTCCCGCCCGGCGTCACCGGCCTGCGGCGGTCGCCAGGTGTCGACGTCCAGCCCGCAGTCCCGGATCACCGCCACGAACTGCCGCGAGCGCTGCACGTCGTAGATCTGCACCAGGATCCGCCCCCGCGCGGTGAGCATCCCCGGCAACCGGCGCAGCAGCTCCGCCGCCTCCACCACGGACAGGTAGTAGATCACCTCGCGCAACAGGATCGCGTCGTAGCGCTCCGGCGGCACGTACGTGCGGATGTCGGCCACCGCGTAGGACGCGTCCGGCCGGCGCAGCGCCCGGGCCGCCCCGATCGCCCGCCGGCTGATGTCCACCCCGTGGTAGTGCCGGTAGCTGCCCCGACGCAGCGCCAGGTTGACGCTGGTGCCGCAGCCCAGGTCCAGGATCGCCGGTTGCGGCGCCCACGTCTCGATCAGCGACAGCGGCACGCTGCCGTCGCCGGCCTGGTCGAGGTAGCCCCACATCCCCAGCGCGTACTGGGCATCCCAGAGCACCGCGTTCAGCCGTGGACTGCGCCGCACCAGCGCCCGGACCGGTGCGCCCAGCAGCCCCGCCGTCGTCCGTAGTCTCGACACGTCCCTCACCGACCTTCTCCGCCGGGCCCACCCGGCGGCTGCCAACACGAACGGCTCACCCCACCGGCGCCGACCGCTCGACCGGTACCGGTCCGGCGAGCAGCGGCCCGCCGCGCCGCAACCGGCGCCGGTGCAGGTACTGGGCCAGCAGCAGCCCTCCCCCGCCGACGGCCACCTCACTGAGCGCACAGACCAACCGGCTGACCAGCACCACCGGGGTGGCCACGGCCACCGGCAGCACGGTGGATAGCCCGATCATCAGCACCGCCTCCCGCACCCCCAGGCCGTCCGGGGCCACCACCACGGCCAGCCCGGCGACGGTCGCGGCGGCGAACCCGGCCACGCAGACCAGGTACGACCGCAACGGCGGCGCGCCGGCTGCCACCGCGAGCAGCCACAGGTGGTGCCCGGAGACGAACCAGGACAGCGACTGCGCGGCGACGGCCCGCCGCAGGCCCGCCGGGGAGGCGCGCACCTGCGGCGGCGGACGCCGCAGCAGCCGGGTCACCAGGACCAACGCCGTGTCGAGCAGATCCGGCCGGACCACGAGCACCAGCAGCGGGACGCTGGCGAGCAGCAGCCACCAGGTGGCGCCGGACAGCACCGCCGGACCGGCCGCCACCCCCAGCGTCATGCCGGTCATCGCCACCACCGCCCAGCTCAGCAGGAACACCCCGGCCAGTCGGACCGGCCCGACCTCGATCTCCCGACCCATCCGCAGCAGCACCGGGAGGGCGACGAACCGGCCGGGCACGAACTTGGTCAGGAACCCCACGAAGAACAGCCGGTACGCGGTCCACTTGTCCACCGGCGCGCCGAGGTCGACGAAGATGGCCCGCCAGGACGCCACTCCCAGCAGCAGCCCGAGGGCGTTGACCAGCAGGGCCGCGCTGACCGCCGCGCCCACCCGCCACGGGTCGAGCCGACCGGCCAGCGTCGCCACCGGCGTCCAGTCCTGGGAGCGGACGAAGAGCACCAGCCCGATGGTCAGCGCCACCACGAAGGCGACGGTGAAGGCCCGGTTGAGCCACCGCCACCAGCCGCCGCTCACCGGCGCGATCCCACGGTGGCCGGGCGGGAGTTGCGGGCGCGTACCCGGCGGGTCAGCGCGGCGCAGATCCCCAGGCCCATCCCGACGAACTCGGTCAGGTGGGTGAGCAGGCGCATCCCGGCGGCGAAGAGCGCGAACCGGGGACCCCGGTGCCTCGCCGCGAACGCCAGCAGGTCCCGGTCGGCCACCCCGACGGCCACCAGCAGGGCCAGCGGCAGCACCGCCAGCCCGGGCGCCACCAGGACCAGCGGCGCGGTGGCCACGGCCAGCCCGGTGCCGGCCATGCCGACCACCGCCGCGACGTCGACCCGGTGCGGCGGGCGGCCGTCGGCGACCGGCGGCTCCCAGCGGGCGGCGACGACCGCGTCGGCGTACGTCACCGCGCGGCGGAACAGCTCCGACAGGTACGGCCGGAGCCGGTCCACGTCGTCGTGGCGGCCGACCATCTCGGCACTGACCCGGATCTCGTAGCGCGCCGGCAACCGGGTGCCGAACTCCACGTCCTCGGCGTCGCGCAGGCGCTCGTCGAAGCCCCCGACCAGCGCGAAGACCGTCGTCGGCACGGCCGTCAGCGCGAACATCGTGGTGGACGTGACCCCGGTGGCCCGGCGTCGCCAGAAGTGCTCGAACAACGTCTTGTACGCCTCGACCGGCCCGTCGTCGTAGAGCGGACGCAGGTCGTAGATGCCCTGCACCACGCCGCAGTCCGGATGCTCGCGAAGTACGCGTACCGCCGCGGCCAGCGTGCCGGGGGCCAGGGCGACGTCCGAGTCGACGAAGAGCAGCACGTCACCGGTGGCCCGGGCGGCACCGGCGTTACGGGCCGCCGACACTCCCCCGTTCACCGGCAGCGCCAGCACGGTGCAGCCGAACCCCGCGGCGATCCGCCGGGACCGGTCGGTGCTGGCGTCGTCGACCACGATCACCTCGGCCGGCGACACGGTCTGCGCGTACACCGCCGACAGGCAGTCGCCGAGGGTCCGCTCCTTGTTGTAGTTGGGCACCACCACGGACACCCTCACCGGCCCCACCTCTCGTCGCCGCCGGCCCGGGCACCGTCCGGCCGCCACGCCAACCAGCCCAACGCCGCGTACCCGACGAGCACGTACAGGTTGCTGTGCAGCAGTTGCCAGCCGTGGAAGTGCAGGTCGACGCCGAGCAGCCCGATCACCGTCCAGGCGGCGCTGGCCACCAGCGCGGTCCAGAGCAGCACCGCGACCGTGACCGCGTACCGGTTGCGTCGGCCGCGCACCACCAGCAGCACCAGGGCCGGTACGCACCAGACCCAGTGGTGGTGCCAGGAGATCGGGGAGACGAGCAGGCCGGTCGTCGCGGCCGCCAGCGCACCGAGGAGTTCGTCACCGGCGCGGACGCAGCGGACCGCGACGACCAGCCCGGCCACCGCCGTCAGCGCCGCCAGCGGCAGCCAGACCGCCCGCACGTCGGCGGTGTCGCCGATCCGGGCCACCGCGCCGTGCAGCGACTGGTTCAACACGGTCCGGGGATCACCGGTGACCCGCGCGGTGTCGAACAGGCCACCGCTGAAGAACCGGACCGAGTCGACCGGCCGCCAGGCCAGCCCGAGCCCGACGGTGGCGGCGAACGCGGCCAGCGCCACCCCGGCGGCCCGCCAGCGACGCAGGCAGAGCAGATACACCACGAACAGCAGCGGGGTGAGTTTGATCCCGGCCGCGACGCCGACCCCGAGGCCGCGCCAGCGGCTGTCCGGATCGCCGGTCAGGTCCAGCAGCACCAGCAGTGCCAGGAACAGGCCCACCTGGCCGACCTGGAGGTGCCCGGCCACCGGGAAGACCGGCAGCACCGCGACCGTGCCCAGCAGGACCGGTCCGGGGCCGGTGTCCGATCCGGCGGCGCGCAGCGTCGCCCGGACCACGGCCGCCACGGCGGCGACGGAGGCCAGCGTCCAGAGCCCGATCCCGGTGGCCGCGTCGAGGTACGCCAGCGGTTGCAGCAGCAGCGCGGCGAACGGCGGGTACGTGAAGCCCAGCGCGATGCCGTCGGTACCCCGGTGGACCACATCGTAGAGGGCGCCGTCACCATCGGCGGCGGCGACCGCCCCCGCCCGGTAGACGGCGAGGTCGCCCCAGAACCGGCCGGTGCTGCGGTGTACGACGACCGCCGCGGCGGCCACCAGCACCGCGAGCACCGACAGCGCGGCGGCCGGCAGCACCGTGGCGAGTCGGCGCGCCGGCCGGGAGTCGGTCGTCGGCGAGAGGGTCGTCACCGCATCCCCCTTCAGGCGTCGGCGGGACGACGGTAACAATCGATGCGACAACGGTTTCTGTAACTGATCTGGATTACCGACGGTGCCGGCCGGCGTCCGCCCCCGCGGACGCCGGCCGGCGTCCTCATCCCTTGACGCAGACCACCTGCTTGAGGTGGGCGACCACCTCGACCAGGTCCTTCTGCTGTGCCATCACCTCGGTGATGTCCTTGTACGCGCCGGGGATCTCGTCGACCACCCCGGCGTCCTTACGGCACTCCACCCCCGCCGTCTGTGCCGCCAGGTCGGCCGTGCTGAACGTCCGCTTCGCCTGTGCCCGGGACATCCGCCGTCCCGCGCCGTGCGAGGCCGAGCAGTACCCCCAGTCGTTCCCTCCGCCCCGGACGATGTACGAACCGGTGCCCATCGAGCCGGGGATGATGCCCAGCTCGCCCAGTCCCGCCCGGATCGCGCCCTTCCGCGTCACCAACACGTCCACCCCCTCGTAGTGCTCCTCGGCCACGTAGTTGTGGTGGCAGCTGATCGGCTCGTCGTAGCCGACCTGCGGGAACCGGTCCCGCATCAGGTTCATCAACACGGCGAGCATCACGGCCCGGTTGCGCCGTGCGTACTCCTGCGCCCACCACAGGTCCCGGCGGTACGCGTCCATCTCCGGCGTGCCGGAGAGGAACACCGCCAGGTCCCGGTCGGGCAGGTCGGCGTTGTGCGGCAGCCGGCGGGCCACCGCGATGTGCCGTTCGGCCAGTTCCTTGCCGATGTTGCGGGAGCCGGAGTGCAGCATCAGCCAGACCCGACCCGGCTCCGTCCCGCCCTGCTCCAGGCAGACCTCGATGAAGTGGTTGCCGCCGCCGAGCGTGCCCAACTGCCGCCGGGCCCGTGACTCCAACTGCTGCACCCGCCGGTCCAGGCCGGCGAAGCCCCGCCAGAAGTCGTCCCAGCCGCGCTGTTCCAGGCCCCGGACCCGGCGCGGATCCACCGGGTCGTCGTGCTTGGCGAAGCCGACCGGGACGGCGTCCTCGATGGCCCGACGCAGCCCGGCCAGATCGTCGGGCAGGTCCGCGGCGGTCAGCGAGGTGCGGACCGCCGACATGCCGCAGCCGATGTCGACGCCGACCGCGGCCGGCGACACGGCCTGCCGCATGGCGATGACCGACCCGACCGTGGCGCCCTTGCCGAAGTGCACGTCCGGCATCACCGCGACGCCCTGCACCCACGGCAGCGCCCCGATGTTGCGAAGCTGCCGCGCGGCCTGCGGCTCGATGGCGTACGGGTCGGTCCACACCCGTACCGGCGCCCGCGTTCCCGCGAGCAGACTGAATCCCATGGCGTACCCCCGAAGTGTGTGGGCCTCCTCGTCCGGGCACGGCCCTGTCGGCGCCGACGCCGGGCAGGGGTGCGCGACCGGTGCCGTCCGGCACCGGTGCGACGAGTGGAAAAGTAGGTGGACAGGACGAGGCCGCCCGGACCCGCGACGGGTGGGCGGCCTCGACGAACGGGCGGACGCGCTAGCGGTGGCGCGCCGGTCGTCGAGGCGGACGGAGGCGGGCGCCGCTCAGCGCCGCCGAATTCCCGGACCGACAGGGTTCACCCCGAGTCGGCCAACCGTCCTGCGTTCTGACGTGCGTCGACACGGCGTACTCCTCTCGACTCCGGTCCGATGTGACCTGATGCCGAGAAGAGTAGGGACGACCGCCGGTGGGCCGCAAACGATATTGAGCCAGGGCTCAGACGCGGGCACCTTCGCCCTGGTCGCCGCCGACCCGGTCCAGGTGGGCGGCGAGTTCGTCGGTGAGCAGCAGATCGGCACGGATCTCGTCGTGCGGGTACGCTGCCCGGCCGACCATGTGCGCCGCCACCGGCGCAGTGGCCAACTGGAAGACACCCACCAGCACCAGGGTGGTGATGTCCACCCCGGTACGCAGCCGCAGCGCGCAGCCGACCAGCACCAACAGCAACCCGAGGACCTGCGGCTTGGCGGCGGCGTGCATCCGGGTGAGCAGGTCCGGGAAGCGCACCAGCGCCACCCCGGCGGCGAGGCTGAGCAGCGCGCCGCTGATCAGGCAGACGGCGGCGACGATGTCGAGGATGGCGTCCAGGCTCATTTGGTGTTTCTCCGCGCGGCGAATCGGGCGACGCTGACCGACCCGACGAAGCCGAGGACGGCGAGGACCACCAGCACCGGCAGTGCGGTGGCGTCCCGGCTGTAGGCGGCCTCGGCGGCGATCGCGGTCACGATGATGGCCAGCAGGACGTCGGTGGCCACGGCCCGGTCGAGGATCGACGGGCCCCGGATGATGCGGATCAGGGTGAGTCCGCCCGCCACCGCGAGCAGCACGGTGACGGTCACGGCGACGACGGTCATGTCGCGGCCCCTTCCAGGTCGGCCGGTGGGGTCGGGTCGGGGTTCTGGCGGACGCGGCGCAGCTCGTCGGCGGAGCCGATGGCCTCGATGATGCGGGCCTCGAGGGCCAGCACCTCGCGCCGGAACTGTTCCACCTCGTCGATGCTGTTCACGTTGATGACGTGGACGAACAGGGTGCCGGTGTTCCGGTCGGCCTCCAGGATCAGGCTCCCCGGCACCAGCGACAACGCCTCGGCGGTGAGGGTGAGGTTGAGGTCGGTGTTCACCCGGAGCTGCACCGCGATGATGGCGCTGCGCGGGACGTGCCCGGGCCGGAACGCCAGCCAGGCGATCTGGACGGAGGCGACCACCAGGTCGTAGAGGAAACGTGCCCAGAACCGCAGCATCCCCAACGGGTGGAGTCGACCGGCGAAGGTCACCGGCGGCAGCGGGAAGACCGCGATGAGGATCGCGGCCACCACCAGCCCGCTGATGATGTTGGCCCAGGAGAAGGTGCCCCAGAGGAGCACCCAGACGACGACCAGCACGGTCACCGCGACGATGCGGTTACGGCGTCGCGCCGCCCGGGTCAGTGGTGGGTTCGGCGAGTCGGTCGGCGGGGCTGGGGTCATCTGGTCGGGGCTCACGGCGTACCCCCTGGGAAGACGGCCTCGACGTAGGGTGTCCGCCGCAGCAGGTCGTCGGCGGCGTCGGTGCTGATGTCGAAGAGCGGACCCGCCACCACGGTCAGCGCCAGCCCGAGCGCCACCAGGGCGACGGTCGGCGCGATCATCAGGCCGGGCAGCACGGCGCCGCTCTGGCCGGTGGTGCTCACCTGCGGCTGGACCGCACCCTCGGTGCGGGAGGCCCGGTCGGAGTCACCGGAGTCCGGCATGTCCGGGTGCGGCGCCCGCCAGAACGCGAGGTTCCACACCCGAGCCACCGCATAGAGGGTGAGCAGGCTGGTCACCAGGCCACCGGCGACCAGGATCCAGGCCAGCACCCCGCCGTCGGCGATACCCGCCTGGACCAGGCCGACCTTGCCGAGGAACCCGGAGAACGGTGGGATGCCGGCGAGATTCAACGCGGGCACGAAGAAGAGGATGGCCAACACCGGCGACAGCCGTGCCAGGCCGCCGAGGCGGTCCATGGCGGTGCTGCCGCCGCGGCGTTCGACGAGGCCGGCGGCGAGGAACAGGGTCGTCTGGATGGTGATGTGGTGCACCACGTAGAAGATCGCCGCAGACAGGCCGAGCGACGAGGTGAGCCCCACGCCGAACAGCATGTACCCGATGTGGCTGATCAGGGTGAACGACAACAACCGCTTGATGTCGGACTGGGCCACCGCACCGAGGATGCCGACCAGCATGGTCAACACCGCTATCACCAGGAGCAGGGTGGACGTACGGCCACCGGGGAACAGCAGTGTCTCGGTCCGGATGATGGCGTACACACCGACCTTGGTGAGCAGGCCCGCGAAGACCGCGGTGACCGGGGCCGGTGCGGTGGGATAGCTGTCCGGCAGCCAGGCCGACAGCGGGAACACCGCCGCCTTGATGCCGAAGGCGAGCAACAGCATGCCCTGCAACACCAGGCGCATGTCGTCGGGCAGGGCGTCCAGCCGGTCGACGAGCTGGGCCAGGTTGAGCGTCCCGGTCGAGGAGTACACCAGGCCGATGGCGACCAGGAAGATCACCGAGGAGAGCAGGCTGACCACGACGTACGTGGTGCCGGCCCGGATCCGGGTCTCGGTGCTGCCCAGGGTCAGCAGCACGTAGCTGGCGACCAGCAGGATCTCGAAGCCGACGTAGAGGTTGAACAGGTCGCCGGAGAGGAACGCGTTGCACACACCGGCGGTCAGCACCAGATAGGTCGGGTGGTAGACCGACAGCGGCGTCTCCTCGTTGCCGTCGGCCATACCCTGCCCGATGGAGTAGACCAGCACGCAGAGGGTGACCGACGCGGAGACCACCAGCATGAGCGCGGCGAGCTGGTCGGCGACCAGCACGATGCCCAGCGGGGCGACCCAGCCGCCCACCTCCACCACGAGCGGACCGTCGATGCTGGAACGCACCAGCAGCATCGCGGCGACCGCGACGGTGGCGGTGAGCACGGTGAGGCTGACCCACCGCTGGGCGCGCGGACGGCCCAGCAGCAGCAGCGTGATTGCCGCGCCGAGCAGCGGCATCACCACCGGCAGCGGAACGAGGTAGGTCATCCGGCCCTCCCCGCGTCGACCGAGGCGGTCCGGGACCGCTCTGTGTCGGTGTTCGCGTCGTCGTCATCGTCGTCGTCACCGGTGCCGGCGTCGGCGTCGCCCGGCCCCTCGTCGCGTTCCGCGAGATCCATGATCCGGCGGTCCTCGACGTCGTCCTGCACCTCGTCGTGCCCGTTGAGGTGCCAGCTCCGGTAGGCCAGGGCGAGCAGGAAGGCGGTCATGCCCAGGGTGATGACGATGGCGGTGAGGATCATCGCCTGCGGCAGTGGATCGCTCATCTCCTCCTGCGGGCCGTCCCCGACGATCGGCGGCGTGCCGGAGCGCCCGCCGGTGAGCAGCAGCATGTTGGCGCCGTTGCCGAGCAGGATGACGCCCATCAGCACCCGGGTCAGGCTGCGCTCCAGCAGCAACGTCACGCCCGCGGCGACGAGGACGCCCACCACGATGACGTAGGTGAGGTTGGGTGTCACACCAGCTCCTTCTCGCGGATCTCGGCGTCCTCGGTCTCGTGTTGGCGGTCCATCTCGGCACCCAGGCTGCGCAGGATGTCCAGCACCAGCCCGACGACGATCAGGAAGACACCGACGTCGAAGAAGGCCGAGGTGACGAAGTGGATGTGCCCCAGCACCGGCAGGTGGAAGTCGAGCAGGGCGGTCTGGAGGAACTCGCCGCCGAGCAGCATCGCGGCCACACCTGTGCCGACCGCGACGAAGAGTCCGGCGCCGAGGACCGCGCCGGCGTCGACCGGTGCCGCGCCGTTGAGCTCGGTACGCCCACCGGCCAGGTAGCGCACGGCCAGGGCGAGGCCGGCGACCAGACCGGCGGCGAACCCGCCGCCCGGGGCGTTGTGGCCGCTGAACAGCAGGTAGATGGCGAACAGCAGGATGGCGTGGAACAGCAGTCGGGTGACCACCTGGAGGATGACCGACTGGGCACGCGCGGTGGCGCCGGTGGTCAGCCAGCGGGGTCGGGTCGACTCGGTCGGGTTGCCGCCGGGGATCTCGCCGCGCCGGTCCAGGTCACGGGCGTGGCGGAAGATCAGGCTGGCCACACCGGTGGCGGCCACCACCAACACCGCGATCTCGCCCATGGTGTCCCAGGCCCGGATGTCGACAAGCGTCACGTTGACCACGTTCTTGCCGCCGCCGTAGGAGACCGCCTCGTCGGGGAAGTCCACCGAGATGGGGATGGCCTGGCGGGCGCCGGTCGCGACGTACGCCATGCCGGCGGTGACCGCGCCGACGGCGACGCCGAGAGCGACGCGTCCCCGGCGGCTGGCCCGGATCGGCCGTTCCGAGAACTTCACCGGCAGGCGGCGCAGCACCAGCACGAACATCACGATGGTGACGGTCTCCACCAGGAACTGGGTCAACGCCAGGTCGGGGGCGCCGTGCAGGACGAACAGCAGCGCGATGCCGTAACCGGCGACGCCGACCAGGATCATCGCGGTGAGCCGGCGCAGCGCGCGGGCGGCCATCACGGCGGCGACCACGACGACCGCGGCGGCGACCCCCTGCAACGGCGTGTCCCACAGGTGGAAGCGCTGCGGCCAGGGGCTGCCGGCGATCAGGGTGCCGCCGGGCAGGACGACCAGCACCACCAGGATGACGCCGAGATAGAACGGCAGCGAACCACGCTGGGTGGCACCGGTCAGCTCGACCGCCAGGCGGTCGATGCCGCTGATGGCCTTCTTGTAGGCGGTGCCGCCGTCGAACGGCAGGCGCAGCGTCGCGCGTACCCGTTCGCGCCGCATCAGGTGGAACAGGCCGGCACCGACGGCGATGGCCAGCACCGACAGGCCCAGCGCCGGCGTCAGGCCGTGCCAGAGCGCGAGGTGGTAGCCGGGCTCGGCGGAGCGGTAGAGGTCGGCGTACGGGGCGAGCAGGCGGTCCACCGCCGGGGCGAACAGGCCGACGGTGACACCGGCGGCCGCCAGCACCGCGGCCGGGGCGAGCAGGGACCAGGACACCGGCGTGGACTCGGTGGCCGGGGTGTCGGGCTTGTCGGCGAAGGCGCCCCACATGAACCGCAGGGTGTACGCCACGGTCAGCACCGAGCCGAGGATCACTCCGGCGAGCACGACCAGGTTGGCGGTGCCGCCGTGCAGCAGCGCCTCGACCGCCGCCTCCTTGGCCACGAACCCGGCCATCGGCGGCAGGCCGGCCATCGACGCGGCGGCGAGACCGGCGACCACGGCCAGGGCGGGTGCGCGACGCCGGAGACCGCTGAGTTCACGCAGGTCACGGGTGCCGGTGATGTGGTCGACCACCCCGACGGTGAGGAACAGGGTCGCTTTGAACAGGGCGTGGGCCAGCACCATCGCCACGCCGGCCAGCGCGGTGTCCCGGGTGCCGCCACCGAGGATCACCATCAGCAGGCCGAGCTGGCTGACCGTGCCGTAGGCAAGCAGCAGCTTGAGGTCGACCTGGCGCAACGCGGCCCAGCCGCCGAAGAACATCGTGAGCAGACCGGCCACCAGGAGCACCGGGCGCCACGGTCCGGCCTCGGCGACCGCCGGGCCCATCAGGGCGACCAGGAAGACGCCGGCCTTGACCATCGCCGCGGCGTGCAGGTAGGCGCTGACCGGCGTCGGAGCCGCCATCGCACCGGGCAACCAGAAGCTGAAGGGGAAGATCGCGGACTTGCTCAGCGCGCCCAGCAGGACCAGCACCATGGCCACCGCGAGGTAACCGCCGCCGGGCAGGTTCTCGGCGATCTCGGACCAGCGGTAGGTGCCGGCGTGCTGGCCGAGCATGACGAAGCCGGCGAGCATCGCCAGGCCGCCCAGCGTCGTGACCAGCAGGGCCTGCATGGCCGCCCGTCGACTGGCCCGCTTGGCGGGGTCGTAGCCGATCAGCAGGTAGGAGAAGACCGTGGTCAGCTCCCAGAACACGTAGAGCAGCAGCAGGTCGTCGGAGACGACCAGGCCGAGCATCGCGCCGGCGAAGGCGACGAACACGGCGGCGAACCGTCCCAGGCTGGGGTCGTCGGAGCGGAAGTAGCGGGCGCTGTACGCCAGCACCAACGCGCCCACCCCGCCGACCAGGACGACCATCAGCCAGGACAGTGTGCCCATCCGTAGCGCGAGTTCCAGCCCCAACTGCGGTACCCAGGAGACGGTCTCCACCACCGGCTCACCGGAGCGGACCCCGCTCGTGTGAGTCAACGCCCACACCAGCGTCGCGCCAGGCACCAGTGCCACCAGGTAGAGGGCGTGCCGTCCCCAGGTCCGCACCAGCGCCGGGGCGATCACGGCTGTCAGCGCATGGACCGCCACCAGTACCAGCACACACCCTCCCCAGAGATCATTCGTCGGTGTGACGACCCTATCCGGTAAGGACCGCAATCCGCATCTGCCGTGATCCGGATCAAAGGTGTGTCACCCTGACAGACCGCCCTGGCTCGTGTGCGAGTTCACGTGCGGTTCACAACCGGACCCACGCCCGAAACCCGCCGCCCACCAGGAGATCCGCTCTCACCTTAACGGACGTTCAGTCTCGTCCCGCACGTCGGAGTCGTCCGTCGTCGCGGTCGATACGAAGTTCTCGTTCCAACTCGACGATGAGCGTGCGCAGGTCGTCGAGACGCTGGCTGATCGCGATCCGGTCCAGCTCGTCGGGCACCCCGTCACCGTCCTGGTCGTAGCCGGGCGCGAGCCCCTCGGTCATCTCCAACCGCCGGGCCTCCTCCATCGAGTTGACGAAGACCGCGATCAGGATGTTGAGCAGCAGGTTGACGGTGATCACCACGAAGCTCACGTAGTAGAGCACGGTCCACGGCGAGAACTCCATGCCCTGCTCGATCAGGTCCGGCAGGGTCTCCAGCGAGAGCAGCACGAACAGTGTCAACAACGACCGCCCGATGTCCCCGTATTCCTCCGGGTAGACGTCCTTGAAGATCAACCAACCGGCCATGCCGTAGACGTAGAGCGTCACCATCGCCAGCGCGAGGAACCCGCCGATACCGGGCAGACTGCGCCACAACGCCGCGACGATCATGCGCAGACCGGGCGAGAACCGCACCAGCCGTACCATCCGCAACACCCGGACGACCCGCAGCAGTGCCGAGTCGCCGTGCAGGCCCGGGACGAAGATCGCCGCGATCACCAGGAAGTCGAAGACGTTCCAGCCGTGCCGGAAGAAGTCCTGTGGACGGCGACCGTAGGCCAGCAGCCGGATGGCGATCTCGACCACGAAGACCGTCCGGAAGAACCACTCGACGCCGTGCAGCGCGGTGCCCGCCGTGCCGAGGTTGGGGTACGTCTCCAGGCCGAGCACCACCCCGTTGGCGAGGATCACCGCGACGATGGTGACCTCGAACGACCGCGAGGCGGCGATCTCGGCGCAGGCACGGGCGAGCCGGGACTCGGGCGGCGAGTCCGCCGGTCCACCTCGCTGGACCGGCACACGCGTGACAGTCACCTCGCAACCGACCTCGACGGGAGGTCTGGGACCGGCGAGGCCGGCCACCGTGCGTCACGGCGACATCGACGTACGGCAGTCATGGCCCACAGCGTACGGGACGCCGAGGGGCCGACGATCCCACCTTTGCGGAGCGCGATGTCGCACCGGCGTGCCCCGCCGGTGCGACATCCCCCGTCCACTCCGGACCGATGGCGGTGCCGTCGGACTACGCCACCGGAACCCGGTCCAGGAACCCCAGCACCTGGGTCAGTCGTCCGTCGTCGTCGACGGTCGCCACGTCGAAACCGGCGATCGGCGCCTCGACACCCTCGGGGCCGAGTTCCCAGGCGAAGCGGACCTGCTGGTGGTGGCCGTCGACCGGACCCACCGTGCGGAACGTCATCCCGGGGAAACGGTCCTGCACCGCGGCGATCGTCGCGTCGACGGCGTCGCGCCCCTCCGCGACCACCAGCGGGTCGACGTAACGCCCCTCGGCGGCGAACAGGTCGTCGATCTCCCGGCGTCGCCGCGCCGGGTCGGTCTCGTTCCAGATCGCCAGATACCGCTCGACCAACTCGTCGTACTCGACAGCCATCCCCGTCTCCTCGTCGCCACACACACGGCCCGACTCTCGGTGCCGGGACCGATGTTTCCCGGCCGCCGTGCACGGTGTCGATTACCTCGTGGGTAATGGTTCGTGCACCCGACGGTCACTAGGGTCGGTGTGGTGACCACTGTGACCTCGCCGAGTAGTCCGGTCGGCACCCTGCTGCGTGACTGGCGGCGGGTGCGCGGGATGAGCCAGCTCGACCTGTCGATCGAGGCGGGGGTGTCGACCCGGCACCTGAGCTTCGTGGAGACCGGTCGGTCACGGCCGAGCCGGGAGCTGCTCATGCGGCTTGGCGAACAACTCGACGTGCCGCTGGCCGCCCGCAACGTGATGCTGCTGGCCGGCGGGTACGCGCCCGCCTTCCCCGCGCACGAACTGGCCGACCCGGAACTGGCGCCGGTCCGCGCCGCCGTGCGCCGGATCCTCGACGGGCACCACCCGTACCCGGCCGTGCTCGTCGACCGGCACTGGCAGCTCCTCGAGGCCAATCCCACGGTCGCCCTGTTCACCGCCGACGCCCACCCCGACCTGCTCACCCCGCCGGTCAACGTGCTGCGGCTCAGCCTGCACCCCGACGGAATGGCACCGCGCATCCGCAACCTGGCGCAGTGGCGCGCCCACCTGCTCAAGCGGCTGCGCCACCAGGCCCAGACGACCAGCGACCCAGTGCTGTCCGCGCTGCACGACGAGCTTCGCGGCTATCCCGGCGGCGACGGTTCCGCCGAGGCGGCCGGTGACCTCGCCGCGCGGGTCGCCGTCCCGCTGCGGTTCCAGCACGGCGACGGTGAGCTGTCCTTCTTCAGCACCACCACGCTCTTCGGCACGCCGTTGGACGTGACGGTCTCCGGGCTGGCCGTGGAGGCGTTCTTCCCCGCCGACCCGGCGACCGCCGAGACGCTGCGCGACCTCGCCCCGGTCAGCCCGCCGAGGAGCGGGTGACCGGCAGGTCGAAGTAGGTGTCCGGCCAGGGCTCGTCGCGGTAGCGGAAGTGCCACCACTCCCGGTCGTAGCCGACGAAGCCCCCGGCGGTCATCAGGTCCCGCAACAACTGCCGGTTCGCCCGCGCGGTGACGCCGACCGCTGTCGAGTCGGTGTGCGAGAGCGGGTCGAAGCAATCGAACCCGGTCCCCATGTCCACGCTCGTGTCCGGGAAGCGCCGGCCGTACGGGTCGGTGCAGGCGGCCGAGGGCTGACCCGGCACGTGCCTGGGTTGCTCGGGCGGCGGCTGAGCGACCAGCGTCAGGTCGACCGTGCTGCCCCGGCTGTGCGACGTGGGCGCACCGAGGTAGCCCCGGTCGAACAGCGCGGACTTGGGCACCCGGGGATAGAACTCCGCCTTGGTCTCCTGCCGCCCCAGGTCGGCGCCCCAGGCGACGAAGTCGTCCACGGCGCGCTGCGGGCGGTAGCAGTCGTACACCTTGAGTCGGTGACCGGTGGCCAGGGCGGCGTCCTGCACCCGGCGCAGCGCCTGCGCGGCCGGTGCGGTGAGCAGGCAGAGCGGCTCCTGGTAGCCGTCGACGGGACGGCCGACGAAGTTGTGCGCGGTGGCGTACCGGATGTCGGTGAGGATGCGCCCGTCCACGTCGGAGAGCACCACCAGACCCGGCCGCGCCGGTGCCGACACCGGCGGCGGCGACGGTTCGGGCGGCGGCGTGTCCCGCCCGCACCCGGCCACCCCGGCGGCCAGGACCGCCGCCCCCAGGCCGACCGCCCACCGACCGCGCCGGGTGAGGCGGGCCGACACCGTCCCCGTCACGACCGCTCAGGACGGCTCAGCGGGCCGGGCGGCCACGGTGGGCTGCCCGGCGGCGGTGCCGGGTGACCAGCCCGCCGGCCAGCAGCGTCACGCCGACGGCGAGTACGGCCAGCGAGGTCCACCGCAGTGGAGCGCCGAGGGTACGCGATGTGGGCTCACCGGCGGCCCCACCCGGCAGCGCCTGCGGCGGCACCGAGGCCGACGGTACGGCGGACGTGGCGGTGCCCGGACTCACCAGCACCCCGACCGAGGCGTCCCGGGGCAGTGCGAAACCCCAGTCGAGCAGCGCGGCACCCTGTTCCCAGCCCCGCTTGTCGACGACGTCCGCGCCGAGCAGGGTGACCACCAGCCGACGCCCGTTCCGCTCGGCCGCGCCCACGTAGGTGTGCCGAGCCAGGTCGGTGTAGCCGGTCTTGCCGCCCAGCGCACCCGGGTAGTGGTAGAGCAGTTGGTTGTCGTTGTCGATGGTGAAGCCCTTCGCGCCCTGCCTCGGCTGGGGCGGGACGGTCGCCTCCCGGGTGGTCGCGTACCGGCGGAAGTGCTCGTCGGCGAAGCATGCTCGGGCGATCAACGCCAGGTCGTACGCGCTGGTGAACTGCCCCGGACCGTCCAGGCCGGACGGGGTCGCCGCGTGTGTCTGGTACGCGCCGAGGGCCCGGGCCTGCTCGTTCATCGCGCGGAGCCCACCCGCCACACCGTCCGGCCCGCCACCTGCCCGGGCCAGCGCGTTCGCCACCTCGTTGCCGGAGCGCAGCAGCAGCCCGAGCCAGAGCGTCTCCACCCGGTACCGGCCACCCTCCACCAGCCCCACGGCCGAACTGCCGGGTTCGATGTCGAGGTCACCGGCGGTGACGGTGACCATGTCGTACGGGTCCAGTCGGGGCAGCATGGTGGCGGCGAGCAGCAGCTTCTGCACGCTGGCCGGGGTGGCGTACTCGTGCGGGCCGCAGCCGCCCAGCACCGCGCCGGTGTCCAGATCGGCCACCAGCCACGAGGTGGCGGCCACCTGCGGCGGTCGGGGCACCGCCGAGGGGACGACCAGGCCCTGGGTGGCCAGCCGCGCGCCGCCCACCGCCCGCTGCACCGGGTCCGGTGACGGCGTGACCGGACTCGACGGCCCGGGAGCCGGCGGTGCCGGACGTGGGCACGGAACCGGTGCCGCCACGGCAGCGGTCGCCGGCAGCGGTGTGGTCATGAGCGCCGTCGCCACCGCGACGGCAAGGGCTCGGACTCTCACATTCAGCGACACTATCGGGTGATTACCGACTGGTCCGGCAAATCGACCATCGAGCACGCCACCGGCGCGCCCACCACGACCAGCGGCGGGTCGCCCGTTCAGTCGCGGGAGCGGGCCGAGGCGCGGACCCGGCGGGCGGCAACCACCGCCAGCGCGATCGCGGCGACGCCGACCGCCAGCGCCACGACCGTGCCCGCGCCCGGACCGTCGTCGACGGCGGCCGAGGTGGTGGTGCTCGCCGGTGGCGTCTCGGCCGGCGTGGGCACGGCCGGCGACGGCGGAGCCGGCGTACGGGCGGCCTCCCACTCCCCCGGCTCCACCAGCCGGCCCACGCCCGCCTCCCGGGGCAGCCGGAAGCCCCAGTCGAGCAGGGCGGCACCCTGCTCCCAGCCGCGCTGGGGTCGGGGCTCGGCACCGAGCAGCGTGACCACCAGGCGGCGACCGTCCCGCTCGGCGGCACCGACATAGGTGTGCCGGGCGTAGTCGGTGAAGCCGGTCTTGCCGCCCAGCGCACCCGGGTAGCGGTAGACGAGCTGGTTCTCGTTCTGGATCTGGAAACCCTTGGCGCCCAACCCCCGCTGGGCCGGGATCCGGGTGCGTTCGGTGAGCGCGTACCGGCGGAACGTCGGGTCGGCGAAGCAGGCGCGGGCGATCAACGCCAGGTCGTACGCGCTGGTGAACTGCCCCGGACCGTCCAACCCGGAGGGCGTGACCGCGTGGGTCTGCAATGCGCCGAGGTGGCGGGCGTACTCGTTCATCGCCCGCACCCCGCCCGCCGCGCCGTCCGGACCACCGCCGAGTCGGGCCAGCGCGTTGGCCGCCTCGTTGCCGGACTGCAACAGCAGGCCCAACCAGAGCGTCTCCACCCGGTACCGGCCGCCGGGCAGCAGCCCGACCGCCGAGGAGCCGGGCGCGATGTCCAGGTCCTCCCGGGTCACCCTGATCACCTGCTGCGGATCGAGCCGGGGCAGCATGGTGGCGGCCAGCAGCAGCTTCTGCACGCTCGCCGGGGTGGCGTACTCGTGCGGGCCGCAGCCACCCAGCACCGCACCGGTGTCCAGATCGGCCACCAGCCACGAGGTCGCGGTGACCTTCGGCGGGACCGGTGCGCCCGGCGGCACGACGAGTCCCGAGGTCGCCAGCAGGTCCCCGCCGACCACCTGATGCTCCGGATCCGACGGTGGCGGGGTCGGTCGCGGCGAGCGGGCGACCTTCGGCGCGACCGCCTTCGGGCAGGGCAGCGCGGCCGGTGCGGCGGCCGGGGTCGGCGGGGTCGACGCCGACGCGGCCACGACACGTTCGGTGATCGCAGCCGCACCCGGAGTCGCGGGAAGCGCCACGATCGCGAGCACGACGACGGCGACGGAGAAGGCCCGGACTCTCATGAAGACGCAGACTAACGGCACGATCGGCGGCAGCACGCGCTCGGTCGGACCGCCGACTCGACTCGACCGCGCCGATCTTCCACACGCACCCGTTGAACCGATCCCGCGCGCCCCCCGTATCCACAGCCGAACACACCACAACGTTCGGACCTGCGACGGGAGCGCTCCCGAAGCTCGCCCGACGGTCACCCCGGAACAGGCTCCGGCACGCGGACGGCCGCCGCTGTCGAGCCACCCGGGCTTCCCACGGCGCTTCAGCCGGCGGCCGCCGACGCGGTCGGCCCGCCCGGCGGTCATTCATGAGGAGAGAGCATGGTCAGGCGTACCCAGAACCAGCGGAAGCAGGCCGCCCTGAAAGTCGGCGGGGTCGGCATCCTCGCGGTCGCGCTGCTCGGCGCGGGCTTGACGCTGGCCTCCGCCGACGACGGCGCCGGGGCCGCGCAGACGGCGAACTGCCCGACGGTCCGCGACAAGCTCTCCGGCGTACCGGCCGCCGCCGTCGCCGGAGTGGAACAGGAACTGGCCAACCTCGACAAGCAGATCGAGGAGGCCAACGCCCGCCTCGCCGAGCAGGCCGCCAACCCGCAGGGTGGCGCCAACTTCGTCCAGCTCGCCATCCTCGGCCCGCTGGCCAGCAAGCGCACCGCCGCCCTCGACCGCATCGGCATCAACATCAACCGGGCCGGCGGACAGCGCCCCGACCTGGCGAGCCTCGCGAACTGCGGCCTGAACGCCGCGGGCACCCGCAGCGCGCTCAACGGCGGCGCGGGCAACCGCGACATCACGGCCGGGAACGCGAACAACGGCGGCAACACCGGCAACGCCGGAGCCGGGGCCGCGCAGACGGCGAACTGCCCGACGGTCCGCGACAAGCTCTCCGGCGTACCGGCCGCCGCCGTCGCCGGGGTCGAGCAGGAACTGGCCAACCTCGACAAGCAGATCGAAGAGGCCAACGCCCGCCTCGCCGCACAGGCCGCCAACCCCCAGGGCGGCGCCAACTTCATCCAGAACGCCATCCTCGGCCCGCTGGCCAGCAAGCGCACCGCCGCCCTCGACCGCATCGGCATCAACATCAACCGGGCCGGCGGACAGCGCCCGAACCTCGCCAGCCTCGCCACCTGCGGCCTGAACGCCCCGGGCGCCCCCAGCGCCGTCAACGGCAACGCGGGCAACGGCAACGCCGGGAACACCGGCAACGCAGGTAACGGCAACGCGGGCAACGCCGGGAACAACGGGAACAACGGCAACGCCGGGGCCGGCGTGGCACAGCGGGTGAACTGCCCGAGCGTCGCCGACCGACTGCCGGCCGTACCCGCTCAGGCCGCTGCCGAGGTGCAGCGTGAGCTGGCCAACCTGGACAACCAGATCGCGGACGCCAACGCCCGTCTCGCCCAGCTCGCGGTACGCCCGGAAGGTGGACCGAACTTCGTGCAGAACACCGTGATCGGCCCGCTGAAGGACCGGCGTGTCGCCGCCCTGAACCGGATCGCCACCGCGATCGGCCGGGTCGACGGCAACCGGCCCGCCGAGTTGGTCAACCTGGCCCCCTGCTCGGTGAGCTGACCTCGGCGACACCCCACGGACGGTGGGCGACGGCTCCGGCCATCGCCCACCGTCTATTTTTGCGGCATCATTCACAAACTGGTTGACCCCTCAGTCACCGACCGACTACAAAACGTTACAACGCTGGGCCGGATCCGCCGGCCGCGGTCGGAGGGGTGACCGTGGGTCTGATCTCGTACGACGACGCCGAGGCGGCCGCCTTCGCCGCCACCCGCGAGCTGGCGCCCGCCGGCCTGACCCACTGGCGGCACGCCGTCCGGGAGCACCTGCGACCACGCCCCGGGTCGACGCTGCTGGACCTCGGCGCCGGTACGGGAGCGTGGGCCACCACCTTCACCGGTTGGTACGGCGTACGGGTGCTGGCGGTGGAACCCGCCCCGGCGATGCGCGACCGATGCCCGCACCGGCCGATGCTGGCCGGCGACGCGACCGCACTCCCGCTGGCCACGTCCAGTGTGGATGGCGCCTGGCTGTCGACGATGCTGCACCACGTGCCCGATCTCGACGCGGTGGCCCGACAGTTGCGCCGGGTGCTGCGTCCGGGCGCACCCGTGCTGATCCGCTCCCCGTTCCCGGGGCGCCACCAACTCGTCGCCCTCTTCGAGTGGTTCCCGGAGGCGATCCGGGTGCTCGACCGGTTCCCCAGCCTGTCCCGGGTGTGCTCGGCCTTCGCCGTCGCGGGCTTCCCGGTGAGCAGCGTCGAGCCGGTCGCCCAGACCGTGGCCACCTCGCTGGCCGAGTACGCCGACCGGATCGACCGCCGCGCGCACACTCCCCTGCACCTGATCACCGAGGCGGAGTTCCGGGCGGGCATGGCCCGGCTTCGCCAGGCGGTCAAGGGCAGCGCCCCGGCACCGGTGGTCGACCACCTCGACCTGCTGGTGCTGCGCTGATCCGGCTGCTGGTGTTGCGCTGATCCGACCGGAGCGCGGATCAGGCCAGGCCGAGATGCCGCAGATAGTCGTGCAGCGCGGCGGAGCCGGCCAGCCGGCGCAGGCTGCGTCGGTGCAGGTCCTGCTCCCGCCGGGCGAGTTCCGCGCGGACCCGCTGCGGGCTGCCGGTGCTCCTCAGCTCGTCCAGCACCGCCGTGATGATCTCGAACGGGTAGGCGCCCCGGCGCAGCAACGCCACCACCTGGGCCGCGCGCAGCTCGGCCTCGTCGTAACGCCGGTAGCCGGTGCACGGCTCGCGGGCCGGCCGGAGCAGGCCGCGCGCCTCCCAGGACCGTAGCTGCGAGGTGCGGACCCCGACCAGGTCGGCGACCGCGCCGACCCGGACGGCCCGGCGGGGCACCGGGACCGGTGGGCCGGGGTTGGTCACCACCGTCTCGAAGGCGCCGAGCACCCGCCGGATCTCGGCCCGTTCCCGATCCAGTTCGGCATGCCCGGCGTCCAGCGCGGCCAGCGCCGCCGGCAGGTCACCCGCGTGCACCGCCGCCATGATCTGGCGGGTACGCGCCCAGCCGTGCCCGTCGGCCACCGTCCGCGCCACGGTCAGGGCCCGCTGGTGCGCCGAGGTGAAGATCCGGTAGCCGCTCGACGTGCGCTCCACCGACGGCAGCACCCCGAGATCGACGTAGTTGCGCACCTGCTGCACGGAGATGCCGGCCGCCGCGGCGAGGTCCACCGCGCGCAGCCGCCCGGTCGCCCGCAGTCCCGCCACCGGTTCACCCTAGCGCCTCACGGTCGTTTGAGACTTTGCGGCATCTTTCGTCCCTGGGTGTCGCGCTCAGGGTCGACGAAAGTCTCCACGTGCTGGTCAATGAGACACTTGAACCTGGCCAGGCCATCCCCAGCTCCTCCTTTCCGGGGCGGGAGTCCGTCCACGATCTCGCGAAGGGTTCGCATGCAGCAGCCAGCACGGTCCGCCGCCGACAGTCACGACGTGATCGAGGTACGCGGAGCCCGGGAGAACAACCTCGACTCCGTCTCGGTCGACATCCCGAAGCGTCGACTGACCGTCTTCACCGGCGTCTCCGGATCCGGTAAGTCGTCGCTGGTCTTCGGCACCATCGCCGCCGAGTCGCAACGAATGATCAACGAGACCTACAGCGCGTTCCTCCAGTCGTTCATGCCCAACCTCTCCCGGCCGGACGTGGACTCGCTGCGCAACCTCACCCCGGCGATCGTGGTGGACCAGGAGCGGATGGGCGCCAACTCCCGCTCCACCGTCGGCACCGCCACCGACGCGTACGCGATGCTGCGCATCGTGTTCAGCCGGCTCGGCACCCCGCACGTCGGCGGCGCCGGGGCGTTCAGCTTCAACCTGACCGAGGGCATGTGCCCCGCCTGCGAGGGCCTGGGCCGCGTCTCCGACCTGGACGTCAACGAACTCGTGGACGTGGAGAAGTCCCTCAACGACGGCGCCATCACCGTGCCGAACTTCGCGGTCGACACCTGGTACTGGCAGACCATCGTCGGCTCCGGCCTGTTCGACCCGGACGTCAAGCTCCAGGACTTCACCCCGCAGCAGTGGGAGGACCTGCTGCGCAAACCGGCCACGAAGATCAAGGTGGGCGGCACGAACCTCACGTACGAGGGTCTGATCGTCAAGGTGCGCCGGCTCTACCTGGCCAAGGACCGCGAGTCGATGCAGCCGCACATCCGCGCCTTCGTCGACCGGGCGGTCACCTTCACCACCTGTCCCGACTGCGACGGCACCCGACTCAACGCCGCCGCGCTCTCCTCCCGCATCGCCGGGCGCAACATCGCCGAGTGCGCCGCCATGCAGATCAGCGACCTCGCCGCGTTCGTCCGAGGCATCGAGGACTCCTCGGTCGCCCCGTTGACCGGGAACCTGCGGGAACTGCTGGACTCGCTGGTCGAGATCGGTCTGGGCTATCTCAGCCTCGACCGCGAGTCGGCCACCCTCTCCGGCGGCGAGGCGCAACGGGTCAAGATGGTCCGGCACCTCGGGTCCAGTCTCTCCGACATCACGTACGTCTTCGACGAACCCACCGTCGGCCTGCACCCGCACGACATCGCCCGGATGAACGACCTGCTGCTGCGACTGCGGGACAAGGGCAACACGGTCCTCGTCGTCGAGCACAAGCCGGAGACCATCGCGATCGCCGACCACGTGATCGACCTCGGTCCGGGAGCGGGCACCGCCGGTGGCCGGATCTGCTACACCGGCGACGTCGCCGGACTGCGGCGCTCCGACACCCGCACCGGCCGCCACCTCGACCATCGGGTACGCCTGCGCGAGCAGGTCCGTACCCCCACCGGGCAGCTCGCCATCCGCCACGCCGACCTGCACAACCTGCGCGACGTCAGCGTGGACGTCCCGCTCGGTGTGCTGACCGTCGTGACCGGGGTGGCCGGCTCGGGCAAGAGTTCCCTGGTGCACGGCTCGCTGCACCGCCGGGACGGGGTGGTCGTGGTCGACCAGGCGCCGATCCGGGGTTCACGGCGCAGCAACCCCGCCACGTACACCGGCCTGCTCGACCCGGTACGCACCGCGTTCGCCAAGGCCAACGGGGTGAAGGCGGCACTGTTCAGCGCCAACTCCGAGGGCGCCTGCCCGACCTGCAAGGGCATCGGGCTGGTCTACACCGACCTGGCGATGATGGCCGGCGTCGCCTCGGTCTGCGAACGCTGCGAGGGCCGCCGCTTCACCGACGAGGTGCTGACCTACCGGCTGCGCGGTCGCACCATCAGCGAGGTGCTCGGCATGTCGGTCAGCGAGGCGCAGGACTTCTTCCCCGGCGGTGCCGCCCGGGTGGTCCTGGACCGGCTCGCCGACGTGGGGCTGAGCTACCTCACCCTGGGCCAGCCGCTGAACACCCTCTCCGGCGGTGAACGGCAACGACTCAAGCTGGCCATCCACATGGCCGAGAAGGCCGGCACGTACGTGCTGGACGAGCCGACGACCGGTCTGCACCTGGCCGACGTGGACCAGTTGCTGGCCCTGCTCGACCGGCTCGTCGACGCCGGCAACACGGTGATCGTCATCGAGCACCACCAGGCGGTGATGGCGCACGCGGACTGGCTGATCGACCTGGGGCCGGGTGCCGGTCACGACGGCGGGCGGATCGTCTTCACCGGCACCCCCGCCGACCTGGTCGCGCACGGCGACACCCTCACCGCCCGGCACCTGCGCGAGTACGTCGCCCGCTGACGGCCACGTCCCTGCCCGGCACGGTCGCGCCGGGCAGGGACGTGCCGGGCAGGCGCCTCGTCGTCAGGCGGAGGGGCCTGCGTGGCGCCTCGTCGTCGGGCGGGTGCGTCAGGTCAGGCGACGCAGCCAGCGACGTTGCCAGGGGGTCTCGACCGCGCGGGGCCGGTAGGCGGCCCGGACCCAGTCCACCGCCTGTTCGGCGGGCAACCCGTCGAGGATCGCCAGCGCCGCCAACGCGGTGCCGGTCCGACCCGTACCACCCCGGCAGGCCACCTCCACCCGCTCGCCCGCGTACCCCCGGCGCAGCGCCTCCCGCAGGGCGTCCAGGGCATCGGCCCGGTCCACCGGCACCCAGAAGTCGGGCCAGCGCACCCGCCGGTACGCCCACCCGGGCGTCGGCCCAGGTGCCAGCAGCAGACTGAAGTCGGCCGGGGTCGCCGGATCCGCGATGCGCCGCCCCCGCACCCGTACGCCGCCGGGCAGCGCGACCACCCCGGTCTGCCCGGCCCAGTCCTGCGGCTCGCCGCTCACCAGCGGTGTCCCGACTGGTCCGGGCGTCCCTGGTCCGCCACCGGCCGCTCGTCGGCCCAGGCCCGCTGGTCGGTCCCGGGCCGATCGTTCCCCCAGCCGCCGTGCTGATCCGCCCCGGGCTGGTTCTCGGCCCACCCGCCGTGCTGGCCCGCCACCGGCCGGTCGTCCGCCCAGGCGCGTTGGTCGGCCACCGGAGGCCCGTCGGCCCAGGCCGGCTGGCCGGCCACGGGCCGGTCGCTTCCCCACCCGCCCTGCTGGCCCGCCACCGGCTGGTTCTCGGCCCAACCACCGGCCTGGCCCGCCACCGGAGGCTCGTCGGCCCAGGCGCGCTGCTCCGTCACCGGCCGGTCGTCGGCCCAGGCGCTGCGGTAGATGGTGCCCCGCCCCTCCGGGTCGGGTGTCCCGGTCGGCGCCGACTCGGCCACGGCGGAGGCGGTGTCGTTGGCACGCAGCCCGCCGGCCCGGCGGGAGCGCCGCAACCGGGTGACCACGAACCACACCAGCCCGGCGAGGCAGGCCACGATGACCACCTTCTGCAGGATGCCGGCGTACCCCTCGACCAGGTGCCAGTTGTCGCCGAGCAGGTATCCGGCCATCACGAACGTGGTGTTCCAGATCAGGCTGCCCAGCGTGGTGTAGAGCGTGAAGGTCAGCAGCGGCATCCGTTCCACGCCGGCCGGGATGGAGATCATGCTGCGGAAGATCGGAATCATCCGGCCGAAGAAGACGGCCTTGACGCCGTGCCGGAGGAACCACTCCTCGGTCCGGTCGACGTCGCTGAGCTTGACCAACGGCAGCTTGGCCGCGATCGCCCGGGTCCGTTCCCGGCCCAGCGCCGCACCGATCCAATAGAGCGCCAGGGCACCGACCACCGACCCGAGGGTGGTCCAGAAGATCGCCCCGACCAGGCTCATCCGGCCCTGTGCAGCGACGAAACCGGCGAGCGGCAGGATCACTTCGCTGGGGATGGGCGGGAAGAGGTTCTCCAACGCCACGGCCAGCCCCGCCCCCGGGGCACCGAGCCGCTCCATCAGGTCGGTCACCAGGCCGACCAGGCCGTCCTCGGGTGGTGCGGACTGGCCGACGACGTCGGCGACAGACGGAGCCTGCGGGGCATGAATCATGGCCCACACGCTACGAACTCAAGCTGAGAATCGCACAATCACCCGTCGATCCGGCAAGGAGCGGCCCCTAGGCTACTCGGCATGAGTGGCACACCAGCGCGCAGCCCACTGCGGATCGCCGTCACCCAGCCGTCGTGCGTGGCCTATGACGTCGAGGCGAACGTGTCGGCACACGCTGCGCTGGTCCGGGCCGCGGCCTCCCGGGTGGTGGTCTTCCCCGAGCTCTCGCTGACCGGGTACGAACTGGACGCCCCGGCGCTCGACCCGACCGACCCACGGCTGACACCGCTCGTCGAGGCATGCGCGCAGACGGGGACGCTGGCGCTGGCCGGCGCGCCGGTGGCCGGTGACCACATCGCCACCCTCGCCGTGGACCACACCGGCGCGCGCGTGGCATACCGGAAGATGTCGGTCGGCCCGGTGGAGGCCCGGCGGTTCACGCCCGGCCCGGAACCGGTCGTGCTGACCGTCGACGGCTGGCGGCTGGGCCTGGCGATCTGCAAGGACACCGGCGTGCCGGAGCACGCCGCCCGGACCTGCGCGCTCGGCGTCGACGTCTACGTCGCGTCGATCCTCGACCACGCGGCCGACGTGGCGGTCCCCGACGAACGGGCGCTGCGGATCTCCACCACGCACCGGGTGGTGGTGGCGGTGGCGAGCTTCGCCGGCTCGACCGGCGGTGGCTACACCGAGGCCGCCGGACGGTCGGCGATCTGGGCACCCGACGGCGCGGTGCTGGCCCGCACGGGCACGACGCCGGGCGAGTTCGTCCGGGCCACGCTCACCTGAGGCCGGTCAGTCGTCGTCCTCGTCGTCGAGTGAGTCCTCGACCTGGTCGAGCAGGCGCTCCAGGCGGTCGGCGAAGTCGGCCGGGACCCGGCCGCGATCCACCTCGTCGTCGAGGCGGTCGCGCAGTTTCTCGATCCGCTTCTCGCGGTCCTTGGGCTTGCCGGTGGCGAGTTCGGCCAGGTCCTTGCGCAGCCGGTCGGCGACCTTGCGGTCGATGTCGCCGGTGAACTGCCCCTCGGTCAGCAGGGCGATGAGTTCGCCGGCGGTCTGGCGCAGGTTCACCGGCTCGGGCCGGGCGGTCGACGGCGTGGGGCTGGGGCGTGGGGCGGCCGACGTGGCCGGGGGCGAGGAGGTCGGCGGCGGGGCCGCCGGTGCGGTGCTGGGCGTGGCCGCCGGCACCCCTTCGTCGCCACTACTGAGGACAACCGCCGTGCCGATGCCGGCCATCAGGACCAGCCCGGTCGCGACGAGTGCGCCGACCGGTCGACGGGGACGCCGTGGGCGACCGGCGACGCTCCGGGGCGGACCGTCCGGCGTGGACCGGGCACCGGAGGGGGGTCGAGCCGTCGCCGACCAGGTGCCGGTCCGGTCGACGAGCGTCGCCGGGTGCGCGGCGGCCGCCGTACGGGCCCCGGCGGGCGGGTCCGCCGCGTCGGGGCCTGCGGCGGTGGTGACGATCGGCAGCACGGTGGTGGCCGACGACACCCCTCCGCTCGCGCCGGCGGCGAACCGCGCCGCCAGTTGACCCGCGGTGGGACGGCGGCTCGGATCGGGATCGAGGCAGGCCAGCATCAGGTCGGCCATGTCGGCCGGCAGCCCGGGTACGCGAGGCGGCGGCACCGGACGTCGGTTGGCGTGCACCACCAGGGCGTCCTCCCAGCTGTGCACGGGCAGCGGGGGCTCACCGGTGACGGTGCGGTAGAGCAGCGCGCCGAGGGCGTACACGTCGCTGGCCGGGTCCGGGGCGCCGGCGCCGAACCGTTCGGGCGCGGTGTACGCGGGCGTACCCATCATCGGCTCGCCGGTCGGGCCGGGCCGGGCGTGCAGCGGCCCGGCCGGCGCGGCGATGCCGAAGTCGAGCACCTTGGCGCCGGTCTCGGTGAGCATCACGTTGCCCGGCTTGATGTCGCGATGCACCACGCCGATGCGGTGCGCGGCGGCCAGTGCGGCGGCCACCTGGGCGGCCGTGCGCAGCGCCGAGGGCCAGGGCAGCGGGCCGTCGGCCAGCCGGTCGGCGAGGTTCTGCCCGTCGACGAGTTCCATCACCAGGAACGGCACCACGGTGCCGCCGTCCAGGGCGGCCTCGCCGTAGTCGTAGACCTGGGTGACGTGCGGATGGGCCAGGCGCGCCGCGGCGCGGGCCTCGCGGCGGAGGATGGCCCGCAGGTCCGGGTCGACGGCGAACGAGCCGGCGAGGACCTTCACCGCGACGGGTCGGCCGAGGATCTCGTCGTCGGCCTGCCAGACCTCGGACATCCCGCCGAGGCCGATGCGGTCGCGCAGCACGTAGCGGTCGTGCAACCGCAGGCTGGGGGTGAAGGCTGACATGGGTCTCCAGTCTGCCTGGTACACCGCCCCGCACACCAGCCGAGCGGCCCGATCGGCGACCGGTCCGGGCAGATCCGGACCGGTCGCTCTTATCGGACGCAGTTGGTCGGACTGGGCATCGGGGCCGGCTGGATCCGGTCGGCGAGCCGGCGCAGTGCTCCGGCGGTGCGACGACGGCCGGCGGCGAAGCGCGCGGTGCGGGGCGGATCGGGACGGATCGGCGCGTCCGGTCGGGCGGAGTTGACGTGGCGGGTGACCGCGTCGATGGCGAACACGAAGCCGGTGGGCTGTTCCATTGGTCAGCTCCTCGGGACAGGTCCGGACGTGGTCCGGACGACGAGCGTGGTGGGCAGCAGGATCTGACCCGCTCGGGTGTCCTCAGGCGGGTCGAGGAGCAGTTCGGCGGCGGTGCGCCCCTTCTGCTCGGCGGGCTGGCGCACCGTGGTCAGACCGGCGGTGGCGGCCTCGGCGATGTCGTCGAAGCCGGTGACGGAGACCTGTGGCCCCCATTCGCCCTGCTCGCGCAGGGCGTCGAGCGCGCCGAGGGCGAGCACGTCGGAGGCGGCCAGCACCGCCGTCGGCGGCTCGGGCATCCGGGCCAGTGCGCGGGTGGCGGCGGCCCCGGCATCCCGGGTGTTGTCTGCGGCGGTGAGCACCGTCAGCCCGCTCCAGGCCACGCCGGCCGTCGCGAAGGCGTCGGCGAAGCCGGCGAGCCGCTCGCGGGTGGTGGGATGTGGCACGTCGGTCACGTCGGCCACGCGCAGCAGCCCGGTCTCGGCGCGCGGCAGGACGTCGTGGCCGAGCAACGCGACCCGGCGGTGGCCGAGGTCGACCAGGTGCGCGGCCACCGAGTGAGCGGCGGCCCGCTCGTCGATGCCGACCCACCGGTCGTCCGCGCGGGGCCGCGACGAGGTGGTGACGAAGGGCAGCCCACGGCGCCGGATGGTGTCGAGGATGCCCTCCTCGCCACCGGTGCAGTAGACGCAGAACCCGTCGGCGGCGGCGTTCTCCACCGCCCGCCGGGCACCGGCCGCGTCCGGCGGCAGCGGCACCAGCAGCAGGCTGCTGTCGTGGCGTTCGGCCGCCTCGGCGACGCCGGTGACGAACCGGACCGCGAAGGGGTCGGTGAACGCGTACGACAGCCGCGAGGTGAACAGCACACCGATGGCGCCGACGAAGCCCCGGCGCAACGATCGGGCGGTCGGGTCGGGCCCCGGGTAGCCCATCTGCCGGGCGGCCTCCAGGATGCGTTCGCGCAGCTCGCTGGAGAGTTGGTCGGGGCGGCTGTAGGCGTTGGAGACGGTGCTGCGCGAGACGCCGACCGCCTCGGCGACGGCCCGCAGGGTCGGTTTCATGCGACTCCGCCCTTCTGGATCGATTCAGTAACTGGATCGATCCAGAGATTAGCCAGCAGTTCGCCGGGTGTCAATGCCGTACTGTCGTCAGCGGTTCTGGTGGATCACCTGGGGTCGAGGTCGGCGATCATCCGTTCGAGGATCTCCGCCGTACGCTCCGGCGGCTCGGCCTCGACACAGAGCCGCTCCATCGCCACCGCGTAGAAGTCGAGGTCCTCGCGCTTGTCCAGATAGATCGCGCTGGTCAACTGCTCGATGTAGACGATGTCCGGCAGGTCCTGGTCGCCGAAGCGCAGGATGGTGAAGGCGCCGCCGGCGGCGGCGTGCCCACCGGCGGCGAACGGGATGACCTGCACCCGGACGTTCGGCGTCTGGGTGGCCTTGAGCAGGGCCTCCAACTGGCCCCGCATCACCTGCGGGCCACCGATCGGGCGGCGCAGCGCCGCCTCGTCGACCACCGCCCAGAGCCGGGGCGGCTTGGCCCGGTGCAGCACCTCCTGCCGACGCATCCGCAGGTCCACCCGGCGGTCGATCTCCGCGGGCGAGGCCTGGCCGTGCCCGAGCAGCACCACGGCGCGGGCGTACTCGCGCGTCTGCAACAGGCCCGGCACGAACTGCACCTCGTAGCTGCGGATCAGCGCCGCCGCGGCCTCCAGGCCGAGGTACGACTGGAACCACGACGGGAGTACGTCGCCGTACCGGTGCCACCAGCCCGGGTTGTTCGCGTCCCGGGCCAGCTTGAGCAGCGCACCGCGCTCCTGTTCGGCGGTGACGCCGTAGAGCGTGAGCAGGTCGGCGACATCGCGTTCCTTGAACCCGACCCGACCCAGTTCCATCCGGCTGATCTTCGACTCGGAGGAGCGGATCTCCCAGCCGGCGTTCTCCCGGGTGACCCCGCGCGACTCACGCAACCGTCGCAGTTGGGCACCCAGCAGCATCCGCAGCACGGTGGGGCCCGCCGCCGGACCCTCCTCCGCGGAAACCATGGTCACCTGCCGTCCTCCGCACGCCGTCGTCGATCGAACCGACGGACCGGTCCGACCGACGTGTAAGCATGCCATGAACCATCAGTGAGGTGAACCTCCGTCCCGCGCGCGGCGAATCCCAGCGATGGGACAGGCGGTCAGTCGATCAGATGGTCGAAGTCCCCGTCCCGAGCGCCGAGCACGAACGCGGCGATCTCGTCCACGGTGTAGATCAACGCCGGCCCCTCCGGGTGGCGGGAGTTGCGCATGGCGATCCCCGCCCCTTCGGGCAGTTCCGCCAGTTCGACGCAGTTCCCACTGGGATTGCTGCGCCGACTCTTCTGCCAGACGAGGGGAGGCAACTGGGCGACGGGAACGCCGTTCGGCGGCTGCTGCATGGTGGCGTCGGTTCTCTCCGGTAGGCGCCGGTGCCGTGGGAGGAGCGGTAGCGGCAAAAGGGATGGAGTCCACTCATCTGCACGTGCATCTGCTATTGCATCTGCAATGGACAGCGAGCATGATAGCGCAAGTGAGCGGTGCCCATCCGCTCACTTTCTGTCACGCGATCCCGGCCGCCACCAGGGGAAACGAGGTGTCTGGCACACACCCGTCGGCCGGGCGCGGGACGCGCTCGCGGCGAAGGGAGAGGTGGGTGCCGGATCCGCTCACTGTCGCGTCCGGTCTGTGTGCCGTCGGTGCCCTGCTCTCCTCCTGGCAGCTCGGGCGTCGGGCCGTACGCGCCGAGACGGAGATCGGCCGCCTCCAGGCCGAGCTGACCGCCGAGCGGCACGCCGCCAGCCACGACCCGCTGACCGGCCTGCCGAACCGGCGTGCCTTCTATCGTCTCGCCGCGACCCTGCTCACCGACTGCGCAGGCCGCCCACTGGTCGCCGTGGTGCTCGACCTGGACGACTTCAAGCAGATCAACGACCGGTACGGGCACGCCGCCGGTGACCAGGTGCTCATCAGCGTCGCCGAGCGGCTGGCCACCTTCGCCGGGGACAACCTGGTCGCCCGACTCGGCGGAGACGAGTTCGCCGGGCTGCTGGCCAGCCCCACGGTGGACCGCCGGTGGATCGACCACGCCACCCGGCGACTCTGCGACATGCTCGCCGCGCCGATCCCGCTGGACACCGTCACCCTCCGGGTGACCGCCTCGGTCGGCCTGGCACCGGTGACCGGCACCCAACTCGCCGAGGCCCTCGGCCGGGCCGACGCCGCGATGTACGAGGCCAAGGGCATCGGCGCCGGCCGGGCCCGCCGGGAACTGCACGACAGTCCCCACCTCGCCGAGTGCTGACCCGACCCTCCCGTGCGTGGCCGGCCCGAAGTGGGGTACTCGCTCCGGATCAGGCGGAACGACGACCGGAGGGACGATCGTGGCGAGCATCCGGGCCCTGGTCCTCAACTGCACCCTCAAGCGCTCACCGGCGCCCTCCAGCTCGGAGGTGCTCGGACGCGAGGTCCTCGACGCCCTCGCCGAGCAGAGCGTCGAGGGTGACCTGGTCCGCGTCGTCGACCACGACGTCCGGTTCGGCGTCTCCACCGACGAGGGCGACGGCGACGGCTGGCCGGACATCCGGGCGAAGCTGCTCGCCGCGCGGATCCTGGTGATCGCCACGCCGATCTGGCTGGGTCAGCCGTCCAGCGTCTGCAAGATGGTGCTGGAACGGCTGGACGCCGAACTCTCCGAGACCGACGAGCAGGGCAGGCTGCTCACCTACGGCAAGGTCGGCGCGGTCGCGGTGGTCGGCAACGAGGACGGCGCGCACCACACCATCGGCCAGGTCCAGCAGGCCCTCAACGAGGTGGGTTTCACCTGCCCGGCAGCCGCCGCGACCTACTGGGTCGGTGAGGCCCTGCACAAGACCGACTACCGTGACGCCGGCCCCAAACCCGACACCACCGGCCGGACGACCTCGGCGCTCGCGCTCAACAGCGCCCACCTCGCCCGGCTGCTCGCCGAACAGCCGTACCCGCCGCCGGACACCCGGCACGCGGCCACCGGCCCCCGCCCCGAATCGGGCTGAGCGCCGGCGGGAACGTCACTGCCAGCCGTACCCGGCGCGCAACGCCTGGCCGACCCGGTCGAAGCGGGCCCGGTCCAACACCGCGCCCTCCCGGCGGATGCCGTCCTCCCGCATGGTCAGCACCCGGTCCAGCCGCACCCAACTGGGCCGCTTCTCCCGGTCCCACTCGCCGGGCCCGAGCGCCAGCCAGTGCCGCTCGCCGTCCCGGTCGCTACGGCTGGACAGCATCAACGCGAACAGCGTCCGGCTGTGCCGTCCGACCACCAGCACCGGGCGATCCTTGCCCTGACGGGGGTCGTCCTCGTAGGACACCCAGGTCCAGACGATCTCCCCCGGGTCAGCCTGGCCGTCCGGTTCCGGCGCGTACGACAGCACACGGCGTTGCAACGCGGTGACCTGGCGCGGTCGCGCGGTCTTCGCCGGGGTCGGCCCACTACGCCGGGGACCCGGGATCACCGCGCCGACGCGGGCCGCCATACTCCTCAACAGACCTGCCACGGCGGCAGCCTATCCGCTGCCGCCGACCGCCCCACGGGCAGGGAGCGCCGCCCCGGCCCCGCACCGGTCTGTCCGGCTGGCACCGCGCGCCGAGTCGCCGCAGGCACTTCCCCACTCCGGCGACTGGCCGCGTCAGGGCAGGTGCATGTCCGCGTCGAGTTGCCGCAGGCACTCCCCCATCCCGGCCGCCGGCCGCGTCACGGCAGGTGGCCGCCGGGCCCTTCGACCCGCCCGGCCGACGGGGTCCGCAGCCGTGCCACCAGATGCCGGAACTCGTCCACGGTGACGGTCTCGCGCAGCGTGGCGAAGACCGCCTCCGCCCCGGCGGAGGCCGTCTTCCCGTCCACCCCGGCCCGCTGGGCCACCCGGCGCAGGAACTCCACCGGCCGGGTCGGCCCGGATCCGGCGGGCAGCTCACCGGTCAACTCGTCCGGCAGGTACCCGGTCGGGTCGGCGGTCGCCGCCGCGCCCGCCATCCGCTCGACGACGGTGTCCAGCACCGCGCGGGCCACGGCCGCGGCCTGGTCGGACGGCAGACCCGACCGGCGCGACACCGCGGCGACGAAGAGGGGAAACCGCACGGCGCCGATTACCCCGGCCACCCCCACACAAACCGCCCTGGGCGTAAGGAAGGGTCCCCTGCTAACGCCTGGTGTATAGCAGGGGACCCTTCCTAACACCCAGCCCGCGCCCGACGGCGCTCAGCCTGACGGGTGTGCCGGCTCGGGGGCGGTCGACGGCATGGGGTCGCCCGGGGTACTGGTCTCCGGTGACCGGGGCGAGCGGGCCTCGCGCCAGCGCGCCGCCCGCCGCGCGTCAACGGTGTAGCAGAGTTCCCGGGGCGCCTCCGGCCGCCCGTCCAGCCGGGCGAACGGAAGTCCCCGGCCCGCGTAGTCGTAGTGCGCCTTCAACAGCCGGGTCAGACCCGCCATCGCCCCGACGATCTTCTTACGCGGTCGCCCGGTGGCCTGGGCCAGGTCTCGCACGGTGAACAGCCGGTCGGGGTCGGCGGCGAGCGCGTCGAGCACCGCGGCCACGGTCCGGTGGGTGGCGCTGCGTCCCCGGCTGAGTCGGCGCAGGTCCTCGACCGTCCAGTCGGCGGTGGGTGGGCCGGGCGGAGGCTCGACCCGGGCACGCGGCGGTCCCGCCCGCTGACCGGCGTCGAGGTCGGCCAGTAGGCGCGCGACGTGCGGCACGTACGCCAGGGGCACCGCCACCAGCACCATCCCGTCCGGTGCCGGGCCCGACTCAGGGGTCGGCGCCCACCCGGCCCGGGGCGGGTACGGCGGCGGTGCCGGGGCGGTCACGAGGTCGGGCGGGCGGCCGGGGCCGTGGCGGGCACGAACCGGTAGCCCAGGCCGCGTACGGTCACGATCACCGGTGGTTGGTCCCCGTCCAGGGCGAGACGCCGACGCAGGCGCTTGATGTGCACGGTCAGCGTGTTGGAGCTGTCGTCCGGGACCCCGCCCCACACGGCGGTGAGCAACTGTTCGCGGGTGACCGTGCGCTCCGCGTGGCTCATGAAGAAGTAGAGCAGCTTGAACTCCTTCAACGGCAGGGCGACCGACCGGCCGTCCAGGCTCACCTCGAAGGTGGCCGGATCCACCCGCAGCCCACCGAGTTCGATCGGCGGGTCGAGCGCGCCGGAGGTTTCCGGACGGATGGCCCGCAGGATCGGCAGCACCTCCTCGGCCCGGTACGGACGACGGACACCGGCGGTGGCACCCGCCTTGAGCGCCGCCACGGCCACGCCCCCGTCGTCGTCGCCCACCCCGACCACCGTCGGGATGCCGGCCCGACCGGCCAGCAGCCGCACCAGGTCGGCGCTGCTCATGGTGCCCAGCCCGGCGGCGACCACGGCGGCGTCCGGTTGCAGGGCACCGGTGGCCAGCAGCGCCTCCGCGGCGTGCGGGAAGTGGTGCCCGCGTACGCGATGGTCGGCCAACTGCGCGACCAGCGCGGCGCCGACGCTCTCGTCGTCGTCCACCACGAGCAGCACGAATCGCCCGTCGGCTCGGTGGTCACCCCTGGTGGCCTCGACGAGGATGTTCATTCCACACCGGCTCCGGTTCAGATTCGGGCCCCGCGCGACGTCGACACGCCGCGCAGGACGGTCCGCCGCACGGCAGGACGGCGTGCGGCCCGCCGTTGCACCGGCTCAGCCGAAGCGGCCGGTGATGTAGTCCTCCGTCCGCTTGTCGGCGGGGTTGGTGAACAGCTTGCCGGTCTGGCTGAACTCGACCAGCCGGCCGTGCCGCACCTGCTTGTCGTCCACCTCGGCGGTGAAGAACGCGGTGTAGTGGCTGACCCGGGCGGCCTGCTGCATGTTGTGCGTGACGATGACGATGGTGTAGTCACTCGCCAGCTCGAACATCAGGTCCTCGATCTTGGCGGTGGCGATCGGGTCGAGCGCCGAGCACGGCTCGTCCATGAGGATCACCTCGGGCTTGACCGCGATGGTCCGGGCGATGCACAGCCGCTGCTGCTGACCGCCGGAGAGCGCCAGGGCGCTCTTGCGCAGCTTGTCCTTGACCTCGTCCCAGAGCGCGGCGCGGGTCAGCGCCTCCTCGACGTGGTCGTCGAGCCGGCCCTTGATGCCGTTGATCCGCAGCCCGTACGCGACGTTGTCGAAGATGGATTTGGGGAACGGGTTGGGCTTCTGGAAGACCATGCCGATCCGGCGGCGGACCTGGATCGGGTCGACCTCCTTGGCGTACAGGTTCTGGCCGTGGAAGAGGACCTCGCCGCCGACGCGGGCGCCGGGGATCGGGTCGTTCATCCGGTTGAGCGCCCGCAGCACCGTCGACTTGCCGCAACCCGACGGCCCGATCATCGCGGTGACCTGGTTCTGCTGGATCGGCATCGAGGTGCCCCGGACGGCCTCGTAGCTGCCGTAGAACACGCTGACGTCGTTGAGCTGCATCACCGGTGCGGTCGACGACACGGTCCCCGAAGCGGTGGTGCCGGGGGCGTGCACCGCGACGGACGGCCGGGTGGTGAGTTCGGTGTCGTTACTGGCCATGTCAGCGCTCCTTGATGGCGAACCGGCTTGCGATGAGTCGGGCGATGATCGTGAAGCCGAGCACGATCACGATGAGCGTCAGGGCGGCACCCCAGGCCCGGGACTGGGCCGCCTCGAAGGGTTGGCTGGCGTTGCGGAAGATCTGTGCCGGCAGCGCGGTGTTGGTGCCGTCGAAGAGGTTCCAGTTCGGCGCGAACACGATGCCGGTGACGATGACGATCGGGGCGGTCTCACCGGCCGCCCGGGCCACCGCCAGCAGCGAACCGCTGGTGATGCCGGAGATCGCTGCCGGCAGCACGACGGTGAGCGTGGTACGCCACTTGCGGGCGCCCAGCGCCATGCTCGCCTGTCGCAGTTCCTCGGGGACCAGTCGGAGCATCTCCTCGCTGCTGCGGATCACCACCGGCAACATCAGGCAGGCCAGCGCCAGCGAACCGGCGAAACCGGTCTGCTTGCCGACCATCAGTACCCAGGCGATGTAGATGAACACGCCCATCACGATCGACGGCACACCGGTCATCACGTCGGCCATCAACCGGATGATCCGGGCCAGCGGCTTCTGCTTGCCGTACTCGTTGAGGTAGATCGCGCCGAAGACGCCGAGCGGGATGGCCATCAGGGCGGCCATGCCGGTGATGGTCAGCGTGCCGACGATCGCCGCGGACATGCCGCCGCCGTCGCGGCGGTAGGAGTTGGGGATGTCCTCGGTCAGGAAGGACAGGCTCATCACGCCGGAGCCCTTGACGATGACCTCGTACGTCACCAGGGCCAGGGGGACGACCGCGAGCAGCACGGCCGCCCAGATGGCCGCCGTGGCGAGGTGGTTGCGGAACCGCCGACGGCCGGACAGGGCCGACCTGGTGAGGTCGGGCCCGCCGGCTGCGGCCCGGGGGGCCGGAGGTGCGGTGACGGTCATTACCTGCTTCCCTTCATCCGCGCCTCGGCCCGGCGGACGACCACCTGGGCGAGCACGTTGATCAGTACCGTCATCGCGAACAGCACCACACCGAGGCCGATCAGGGCGGCGGTGAAGGTGCCGGTGGACTCGCCGAACTGCTGCACGATGACTGCGGCCATGGTGTTGCCGGAGGCGAACAGGTTGGCGGTGATCTGGGTCGAACCGCCGATCACGAGGGCCACCGCGATGGTCTCCCCCATCGCCCGGCCCAGGCCGAGCATCACCGCACCGACGATGCCGCCGAAGCTGTGCGGGAAGACCGCGCCCCGGATCATCTCCCAGCGGGTCGCGCCGAGCGCCAGGGCCGCGTCCTTGTCGGCGCGGGGAACGGTGCCGAACACCTCGCGGGTGATCGAGGTGATGATCGGCGTCACCATGATCGCCAGGATGATGCCGGCGGTCATGAAGTTCCGGCCGCTGCTCACCGGACCGAAGAGGCTGCCGAGCACCGGCACGCCGCCGAGCACGTTGTGGATCGCCTGGTAGACCGGGACCAGCGCCGGCGCGACGACCAGGATGCCCCACAGGCCGAAGACCACCGACGGGACGGCGGCCAGCAGGTCGATCACGGTCACCGCCGGGGCACGCAGCCGCCGGGGCGCCAACTCGGTGAGGAACAGCGCGATGCCGATCGAGACCGGCACCGCGAACAGCAGCGCGATCAGCGACGAGACGGCCGTGCCGAACGCGAACGACAGCGCGCCGAAGATGGCGTCGCCGGTCGCCGGGTTCGGGTCCCAGACCCGCTCGGTGATGAAGCGCAGCCCCATCGCGTCGAACGCCGGCCACGCCTCGGTCACGGTGGTGATGAGGATCAGCCCGAGGACGGCCAGCACGAGCAGGCCGGTGCCGAGCGTCCACCAGGAGAAAACCCGGTCGCCGAGGGCGCTGGAGCCGCGTTGGGCCAGCGTCGGCCGGGGGTCGGGGGACTTGGTTGTCAAGGTCATCTTCACTCCAGCTCAGGTACCCCTGGCGGGGACGGGATCGTGTCGATCCCGTCCCCGGATGGAACGCCCAGCGATCTTGATCTGATCAGCCCTGGATCTTCTCGACCTGGGCCAGCGCCTTCTCCTTGAGCGAAGCCGGCAGCGGCGCGAAGTCGATCTCCGGAGCCAGCTCCTGGCCCTCGTTGAGCAGGTAGGTGAGGAAGCCCTTGACCAGCTCGGCCTTGGCGGCGTCGCCGTACGAGGTCTTGACGATGATGAAGGTCGGCGCGGTGATCGGGTACGAGCTGGCACCGGCGGCGTCGAGCGGGTTGTAGCTGAGGTCCGCCTCGATCGCGGCGCCCTCCAGGCCGGCGGTGGTGCCCTCGATCGACGGCTCGACGAACTGGCCGTCCTTGTTCTTGATGGCGGCGAAGGTGAGCTGGGTGGCCTTCGCGTCGCTCAGGTCGACGTAGCCCACGGCGCCGTTGGTCTGCTTGATGATCTGCGCGACACCGGTGTTCTTCTCACCGCCCTGGGTGCTGGCCGGCCAGGCCACCGTGTCACCGCTGCCGAGCTTCCAGGTGGAGCCGGCGGCAGCCGCCAGGTACTTGGTGAAGTTGTTGGTGGTGCCGGAGCCGTCCGAGCGGTGCGCCACGACGATCGGCGTGCTGGGCAGTTCGACACCCGG
The DNA here is from genome assembly GCF_040296095.1 of Micromonospora sp. NPDC002389. Classification (NCBI taxonomy): domain Bacteria; kingdom Bacillati; phylum Actinomycetota; class Actinomycetes; order Micromonosporales; family Micromonosporaceae; genus Micromonospora; species Micromonospora sp. NPDC002389. The sequence continues at coordinate 10,423 of NZ_JBEOWP010000003.1, read as the reverse complement.
GTTGTCGGCCTTGATGGCGGCGTCGTCCCAGGTCTTGATGTCGGTCTGGAAGATCTTGGCGAGCGTCTCCGGGCTGAGCTGGAGCTTCTCGACGCCCTGGAGGTTGTAGGAGATCGTGATCGGCGCGGCGACCGTCGGCACGTAGAGGAACGAGTCGGCGGCCACGCCGTCGGTGTCCTTCACCAGGCTGTCGGTGCCGGCGAAGTCGACCAGGCCCTCACCGAACTGCTTCTTGCCGGTGCCGGATCCGGTCGCGTTGTAGGTGACCGTGACGTTGGAGGCAACGCCCTTGAACTCTTCGATGACCTCTTGGTAATACGCGTCCGGGAAGCTGGCGCCGGAGGCGTTCAACGCGCCGGACAGGTTCGCGTAGGCGCTGTCGCCGCCGCTACCGCCCGGCTCCGTGCTGTTGTCATTGCTACCACAGCCGGTAAGCGCGAGCGCGGCAAGCGCGACGCCGGCGAGGACGCGCCGCGAAAGCACGTTGCGGTTCACCAGGTAAGCCTCTCTATCGGGGTGCATCAGCCCGTCCGGGCCGTACGCGAGTCAAGGTAGGAGGCCCAGGTAGCCGGACTCCCGGACCCAGGTGAACGAAAAGTGAACTTGGCGGCTCGACCGGTGGCCGGACCGGAGTCGGGATGTGACGTTCCGGGAGCGGCGTGCCGGATGCCCGGAATGGAACCCCCGACCAGAGCGGGATGGGACCCGGTCAGAGCCGGATCGTGCCCGTCGTCAGGTAGACCACCTGCCGCGCCACGTTGACCGCCTGGTCGGCGTACCGCTCGTAGTAGCGGCCGACCAGCGCCAGGTCGATGGCGGACTCCACCCCGTACGGCCAGCCGGCCACGAGCTGCGACAGCAACCGCTCCTGAGCGGCGTCGACCTCGTCGTCGTCGAGCCCGAGCTGCATCGCGTCCAACCGGTCGCGGGTGGCCAGCACGACGGCGGTCTTGTCGGCGATCCGGGCCGCCGCGTCGGCCATCTCCGTGATCACCGGGACCGCAGGTTCCGGGACCACACCCACCGGATACCGCATCAGGACGACCTTGGCGACGTGCACGGCGAGATCACCCATGCGCTCCAGGGCACCGGCGATCCGCAGGGCGCACACCACCAGCCGCAGGTCGGACGCGACCGGCTGGTGCCGGACCAGCACCTGCGGAATCATCGCCTCGACCTCGGCCCGCCGCTGGTCGAGGACCGCGTCGGCGGCGATCACCACGTCGGCGGCGCCCCGGTCGACGTCGAGCAGGGCGGTGCTGGCACCCCGGATCGCCGCGCTGGCGTCCCGACTCATCGAGGCCAGCACGCCGGTGAGTCGGTCGAGCTGCTCGTCGTAGCTGTCCCGGCTCATCGCGCCCCTCCGTCCGTCCAGGCCGTCCCACCGCCGGTGGCTCGTCACCGCCGCGCCGGGGCCGGGCCCGGCCCGGCCCGGCCCGCAAAGCTACCCGCCGCGCGCATCCCCGACAGCGGTCAGTCGGCCAGCACGTCCAGCAGCAACGCCGCCGTCCACCCGAAACCCGCCGAGCCGAGACCAGCACCGGTCTGCGGGTGAAAGTACTCGTGACACCCGGCGGTCTCGACCAGCTCGATCATCGACGCCCGCAGGCCGGCCGCGAGCCGGTCCTGCCCGTGCGCCAGCAGACCCTGCCGCACCAGCCAGTTCACGTTCATCCAGCTCGGACCGCGCCAGTAGCGCAGCGGCTCGAAGTCGGTCGCGGTGCGGTCGTGGCTGGGCAGCGGCCGATCCATGCGGGCGCCCAGACCGAAGCGCGCCGAGGTCGCCTCGGCCAGCACCGCCTCGACCTGCCGCGCCGGCAGGTCGGGCAGGATCAGCGGGGCCAGCCCGAGCACCGTACGGGCCGGGGTCAACCGGCCGGTACGCAGGTCGCGGGGGTGGAACGTGCCGGTGGTCGGGTCGTACAGCCGGTCCACCACGGCCGCGGTGATCCGCGCCGCGTTCTCCCGGTGCGGTCCCGGGTCGGCGTCGACCTCGCCGGCGATCCGGGCCAACGCGTGCTCGGCGACGCCCATCGCGGCGTTGAACAGCGGACACTCCACCAGGAACGGATGCCGCTCGGCCAGCCCCTCGTCCCGGTAACCCGCCGCCCGATAGGCGGTGACGACGGCGACGTACCGCGCGTAGTCCAGGTCGGTGGGCCGGTGCGCGGCGGCGGCGTGCACGATGTCGCGTCGCCGGTACGCCGGCAGGACCGACGTCTCGGCGGGCACGGCGGCCAGCGGTTCGTCCCAGGCCGGGCTGTTGTCCAGGCCGGACTCCCACGGGTGCACGACGGCGGCCAGCCCGGCACCACCGACGTCCCGGTGGGTGGCGAGATAGCGCTGCTGTGCCACCAGCCGGGGATAGAGCCGACGCAACGCGTCGCGGGCCTGCGGCGAGGGTGCCCGTTGGTAGGCGTGCCAGGCGGCCAGCGCGTGCACCGGCGGCTGGACCAGACCCGAGGTGTCCACGGCAGGTGCGCCCTCGACCTCGGTCGAGGCCCAGAACACCGGGCCCGGGAAGTACGCGGTGGCCGGCACCGCCGGATTGAACACGATGTGCGGCACCCGGCCGTCGCGCCACTGGGCGTCGAACAGGCTGGACAACTCCGACCAGGCCCGCTCGGGACGGACGTGGGCCCAGCCGATCGCGATGAACGCCGAGTCCCAACTCCACTGGTGCGGATAGAGGGTGCGCGACGGGACGGTGTGGTCGTGCTCCCAGTTCCCGTCCAGAGTGGCCCGCGCCGACTGCCACAGCCGGGCGTACCGCCCGCCGGCCGGGAGGGCCGCCGCCGGGCTCGGCTCGGCCGACGGAACTGTCCGGTTAACCATGTGTCACATCCAGGTAGCGCTACGTCCTCGCTAGGCTAGACGATCGTGGCATCAGTCACCGCGCACGGGGGCCCGCGAACGATTCGACGCGAAGGAGCCCATCGATGCAGCAGGGTCCCACGGGAACCGAGGGCGAGGACTACACCCACCGGTTGCAGCAGCTCAGTGGCGCACGGTGGAAGACACTCCTGGACGTGCAGGCGCCGTACCGGTGGAACCTGCGGCGACTCGGCCTCGGCCGTACCCTCGACGTCGGGTCCGGGTTGGGCCGCAACCTGGTGAACCTGGGGGCCGGAGCGGTCGGCGTGGACCACAACCCGACCTCGGTGGCGCACACCCGCTCGCGGGGGCTGGAGGCGTACACCACGGAGGAGTTCTTCCGCAGCGAGCACGCGCGTCCGGACGCGTTCGACTCCATGCTCGCCGCGCATCTGCTCGAACACATGCCAGCCGAGCAGGCCCGCGAGGTGGTCGCGTCGTACCTGCCGTTCGTCCGCTCCGGCGGCCGGGCCGTCTTCATCACCCCACAGGAGCGCGGGTACGACAGCGACGCGTCGCACGTCCGGTTCGTCGGCTTCGCCGAGGCGGCCGAAACCTGCCGGGAGCTCGGGCTGACGATGCTGCGGCAGTACTCCTTCCCGTTCCCCCGGATCGCGGGGCGGGCGTTCACCTACAACGAGTTCGTGACCGTCGCCCGGCTGCCCTGAGGCCGCCGGATACCGTGGGGCGCATGGGCAACCCGACCCGGTGGGCCACCGAGACCGGCCCCGAGCACTCCCAGTGGTACGTCGACCGGTTCCGCCGCATGGCGGCCGACGGGGTCGACCTGGCCGGGGAGGCCCGGTTGTTGGACACGCTGGTGCCGCCGGGCTCCCGGGTCCTCGACGCCGGCTGTGGCACCGGCCGGGTCGGCGCCGAGCTGGCCGCCCGGGGTCACACCGTGGTCGGTGTGGACGCCGATCCGGTCCTGGTCGAGGCGGCCCGCGCCGACCACCCGGGGCCGCGCTGGCTGGTTGCCGACCTGACCGAGCTGGATCTGGCGACGGCCGGCGAACACGAGCCCTTCGACGCGGCCGTGCTGGCCGGCAACGTGATGGCCTTCGTGGCGGCGGGCACCGAGGGCGCGGTGCTCCGGCGCGTCGCCGCGCACCTGCGCCCGGACGGGGTGGCGGCGGTGGGCTTCGGCACCGACCGGGGCTATCCGCTGACCGACTTCGACGCCGACGTGGTCGCGGCCGGACTGCGCCTCGAGCACCGCTTCGCCACCTGGGACCTGCGCCCGTGGCACGACGACGCCGACTTCGCCGTCACCATCCTGCGCCGCCCCGCCCCGTAACGCCCCCGGATGTTAGGAAGGGACCCTTCCTATGCACCAGGCGTTAGTAGGGGACCCTTCCTTTCATCAGGGGGTGGCGGCCTGGCGGGCTGCCTCGGGGTCCAGGGGCGCTCCGGCGGGGATCAGGTCGACCACGCCTGCGGGTAGCCGGACCGGACGCACCTCGCCGTAGCCGAGCATGGCCGCCACGGCGGCGTCGGCCAGGACGTACCGCCGACCGAGGTCGGTGACCAGGGAGATCGCCCCACCGGTGGCGCCGGGCGCGGCGACCGACTCGACCACGGCCCCGCGCCCCGGCTCCACCAGCACCTGGTCGGCCACCTGACCGGTCTGTCGGTGCGGCGCGACGGCCGGCTCCGGCAGGTCCACGCCAAGGCGCAGCTCGACCGGGCCGGTGTCGTCGCCGACCTGAGCACAGAGCGTCGGCGCGTCGCCGGTGGCCAGCCGGGGCGGTTCCTCCGGCGGTGCGCCCGGGCCGGTCGGAGCAAGGTCGTCGAGTTGCGGCAGGGCGGCGAAGCGGCCGAGGCTGACCTGGTCCGGTTCGCGCTGGCCGGTGCGGGCCAGCAGCAGCGCGGCCTGCAACTCGGTGATGCCGGCCAGACCGTCGCGGAGCACCACCGCGTACTGTCGTCCGCCGCCGGGGTTGCGCACCACCAGCACGTCACCGACCCGCGCACCGGCGACCCGAGCGGACCGGTCGCCGAGGCCGGGCATCTCCAGCGGCTTCAGGTCCGCGCCGGCCGGGACGGCGTTGAGCAGGGCTGCGGCGACCGGCACGGCCCGCGCCCGGGTGACCGCCAGCGCGGCCAGCACCCGGTCGGTGTCCCGGACCAGGTGCCGCCGCTGCTGCCAGAGCAGGTGCAACGCGCCGTCGGGGGCGCGCAGCAGCAGGGCGTGCGCGCCGAGCGGCCGACCGCCGTCGACCCCGGAACCGATCAGCAGCACCGAGCGGGGCCGCTCCGGTGCGGCCGGGGTCGTCACCGACGAGCAGACCGTCCACGGCGCGGTGGTAAGCCGCCCGGTGTCCGGCAGCGAGTCGGGCGCGTCGCCGATGCCCAGCGGTACGCCACGCGGCACCCCGTCGAGCGAGCGACGTGGCACCAGCACGGTTCTCGGTCGGTCCGCACCGACGATGAGCAGGGCCGAGGCGTAGTTGTGGACCGGATGCAGCCGCTGGTCACGGTAGACGAACCGGCACCGGACTCCTTCTCGACGATGACGGCGGCGGTGTCCCGCCACGTCGCGCCCCCGCCGGTGAACAGGCCGTAGAGGGCGAACGCGCCCAGCCCGACGACCGCCACCAGGACGCTGGCCAGGGCGGCACCGGCGAGCCGCCGCATCGGTGACTGCACCGGGTCGGTCTCGCGCATCACCAGCGCCGCCACCACCCGCTGGAGGGTGAACTGGTACGAGTGGAGCTGGTCCTGCCGCGACGGCATGCGATCTCCTCCGCGCGAGACGGTCGGCGCACAGGATATGCGGCGCGTCGATGTCGCGTGGACCGTGCGTCACCGCCCGCCGGCTTGCGCGTAGCATCCGGCCGGTGAGCGTACGTTTCGAGGAACTGGCCTGGCGTCCGACCCCGATCGGCGAGATCAGCCTGCGCCGACGCCGGGACCCCCGTCTCGACCTCGACGTGTACGAGGTCAAGCTCGACGACGAGTACCTGATGTCGAGCCTGTTCACCGCCGGTGAGGTCGCGCTGGCCGAGCTGGGCCTGGCACCGCTGTCGGGGACCGGCCTGGACGTGGCCGTCGGCGGTCTCGGGCTCGGCTACACGGCGCGGACCGTGCTGGCCGACGATCGGGTGGGCGCGCTGCTGGTGGTGGAGGCGGTCGAGGACGTCATCGACTGGCACCGGCGCGAGTTGTTGCCGTTCGCCGCCGGGCTGGCCACCGATCCGCGTACCCGGCTGGCCCGGGCCGACTTCTTCGCCCGGGTGGCCGGCGGCGACGGCCTCGACCCCGATGCGCCCGGGCGTCGTTTCGACGCCGTCCTGCTGGACGTGGACCACTCCCCCGCGCACGTGCTGCACCCGAGTCACGCCGACTTCTACACCCCGGTGGGGTTGCGCCGCCTGGCGCGGCTACTCCGTCCCGGCGGGGTGTTCGCGCTCTGGTCCGACGACCCGCCCGAGGCGAGATTCGAGGAGGTCCTCGCCGAGGTCTTCCCGACCCACCGCAGTCACGTGGTGCGTTTCCCGAACCCGCTGACCGGTGGCGAATCGGCCAACACGGTCTATGTGGCGCAGACCTCGACCGGGCCCGACCTGGTCGAACAGGCATGAGGTCGGGCCGGACGGGGTAGCTGACCAGGCAGGCCGCCCGGATCGTCCGGGCGACCTGCTCAGGAGGTTCAGATGCGTGCCCTGCTTTGGGTGGTCGCCGTGGTGGCCGGTGTGCTCGTCCTGCTCGGGCTGCTCCTCGAAGCGGTCCGTTGGCTGCTCATCATCGGTGTCATCGCGCTCGCCGCGGTGATCGTGCTGGCTTTCGTCAAGGGCCGGCAGTCGGCCCAGAACTATCCGAGCCGCCGCTGACCGGCGGCGACGGACGCTGGCAGCGTCAGACGCCGGCGGCGACGAGTGCGGGCGTCGCCGGACGGTCGTCGGTGACGTCGGTGCGCCGGCGCCGGTTCGGCAGGGCGAGGCGGAAGACCTTGCCCCACGCGGAGAGCACCTGTCGCGGCAGGGAGCCGGTGACGTACTTCAGGCCGTACTTGTCGAACAGCGCCCGCACCTCGGGGGCGATCTCCTGGTAACGGTTGCTGGGCAGGTCGGGGAAGAGGTGGTGCTCGATCTGGAACGACAGGTTGCCGGTCATGATGTGCATCAGCTTGCTACCGCTGATGTTGCCGGAGCCGAGCATCTGCCGCAGGTACCACTCGCCCCGCGTCTCCCCCTCGATCGAGGTCTTCTCGAAGGTCTCCACGCCCTGCGGGAAGTGCCCGCACATGATCACCGAGTGGCTCCACAGGTTGCGGACCAGGTTGGCGGTGAAGGTCGCGGCCATGGTGTGGAAGAACGACGGGCCGGACAGCAGCGGGTGGATCACGTAGTCCTTGAGCGCCTGGCGGCGGATCTTGCGGCCGACCGCGCGGAGCCGGGCCCGGAACTCCGGGCTCTTGTGCTTGCCGTCCTTGAGGTTGTTGGCCAGGTCGAGGTCGTACGCGGCGACGCCGTACTCGAAGAAGCAGGCGTTGACGAAGTTGTAGACCGGCTGACCCAGGTAGGCCGGGTGCCAGGGCTGGTCCTCGTCCACCCGCATGATGCCGTAGCCGAGGTCGTTGTCCTTGCCGACCACGTTGGTGTAGCGGTGGTGCAGCTCGTTGTGCGACTCCTTCCACTGCGAGGCCGGGGTGGCGTGGTCCCACTCCCAGCTCGTCGAGTGGATCTTCGGGTCGCGCATCCAGTCCCACTGGCCGTGCAGGACGTTGTGCCCGATCTCCATGTTCTCCAGGATCTTGGCCACCGACAGACCGGCGGTGCCGATGATCCAGGCCGGCGGGAACAGCGAGAACAGCAGCACCACCCGGCTGCCGACCTCCAACTTGCGCTGCGTCGAGATGACCTTGCGGATGTACGCGGCGTCCCGCTCACCCCGGGAGTTGATCACCCGCTCCCGCAGGGCGTCGAGCTCCCGGCCGAGGTTCTCGATGTCCTCGGCGGTGAGGTGCGCGATCGGGTTGTTGGCCTTCTTCTGGATCACGGTCACGGCGGCGGTTCTCCGATTCAGATCTCGAGTTCGCAGGGCCCGGCCGCGGCCGACACGCAGGTCTGCACGCGTACGCCGTCGCCCGGCAGGGCGGTGGTGAGCTGTCCGTTGCGCAGGTCGCGGACAGCGCCCTGGCGAAGTGGCAGCACGCAGCCGAAGCAGATGCCCATCCGGCAGCCGGAGGGCATCAGCACACCGGCGTTCTCACCGGCGTCGAGCAGCGGGGTGGTGCCGTCGGCCGCCACCGTCACCGACGAGGTGGTGAAGGTGACCGTGCCGCCGTCACCGGCGGTGATGATGGTGGGCCGGAAGCGTTCGGTGTGCAGACGCTCGGCCTGCCCACGGGCGTCCCAGTGCGCCTCGGCCGCGTCGAGCAGGCCGAGCGGGCCGCACGCCCAGGTGCGACGCTCCAGGTGGTCGGGGACGAGGGTGTCGAGTTCGGCGACGTCCAGCAGTCCCTCGACGGAGGTGTGGCGCTCCACCAGCCGGAGGGCGCCGCGCGCGGCGAGGGCGCGCAGCTCCGGGCCGAAGACCACGTCGTCGGCGGTCGGCGCGGAGTGGACCAGCACCACGTCGCTGCCGTCCAGCGCGCCGGAGCGCAGCATGCCGGCGACCGGGGTGATGCCGCTGCCGGCGGTGAGGAACAGCACCCGCTCCGGCGCCGGAGAGGGCAGCACGAAGTCGCCGCGCGCCTGGTCGAGCTGCACCAGCGTGCCGGGGCGCACCCGCCGCACCAGGTGGTTGCTGACCACGCCGTCGGGGATCGCCTTGACGGTCACCGAGATCGGGTCGGTGCGGCGTCCGGGGGCCGAGGTCACCGAGTAGGCCCGCCACTGGCGTACGCCGTCGACGTCGACACCGAGGCGTACGTACTGGCCCGGGACGTGGCCACGCCAACTGCGTCCCGGCTGGATCAGCACGGTCGCCGCGTCCGCCGTCTCGTGGCGTACCTCGACGATCCGTCCGCGCAGGTCGGCGCCGGACCGCAGCGGGGCGACCAGGTCGAGGTAGTCCGCAGGGAGTACCGGTGTGGTCACCGACTCGGCGAGTCGCCACAGACGGCGTCGGAGGGATACCTTGGCGCCCGGTCGCGGAACGGTGGCGGTCATAGGACGATGGTCGCGGTGTGCTGGGCATAAAATCTTGGCCGGCGAAGGTAAAGTGACCCATCCGTTTTGTGCGGGGAGAACAACGTGGCGGAAAACTCCGGCACCACTCACCGGGCGGCCCGCATCGAGTTGGACCAGCGGGTGGCCGGTGAGCTGCGCGACCGTCTGCCGCTGGTCGCCGAACGAACCGTCACCGCGATCACGGCGGAGGTGCCCAGTTACTCCGGCACCCTGACCGGACAGATGCGGGACAAGATCGAGAACGCGGTGCAGATCGCGTTGGGCACGTTCCTGCAACTGCTCGAACGCTCCCACGGCGGCGACCCCAGCACACCGCTGGTCCCGGCGCTGGAGGCCGCGTACGCGCTGGGCAGCGGCGAGGCCCGGTCGGGTCGCAGCGTGGACGCGCTACTGGCCGCGTACCGGATCGGCGCCCGGGTCTCCTGGCGGGAACTGGCCGCGACCACCGTGTCGATCGGGTCACCCGCCGCCGCGGTCGCCGAGTTCGCCGAGCTGATGTTCGCCTACATCGACGAACTCTCCGCCGCCAGCGTGGCCGGGCACGCCGACGAACTGGCCAGCGTCGGGCGGGCCCGCCGACGGAACCTGGAACGGCTCACCCAGCAGTTGCTCCTCGGCGAGCCGGAGGACGTGCTGGTGCGCAGCGCGGAGCGGGCCGACTGGCCGCTGCCGCAGACGCTGACCGTCGCGCTGCTGCCGCAGACGAAACTGCGTGGCGCGCTGGCCCTGCTCGACGAGCACACGCTGGAGAGCACCGAGGAACTGCCCGCCGGGGAGTCGGGCGCGGAGACGGCCGTGTTGCTCGTACCGGACATGCACGGCGACCGGCGACGGCAGCTCGCCCGGGTGTTGCAGGGCCGACGCGCCGTCCTCGGGCCGGCCCGCCCCTGGGCTCGGGCCTGCTCGTCCTACCACCGGGTGCTGCGGGTCAGCGCCCTGGGCATCGCGCCGCCCGACGACGGCGAGCCGGTGGACACCGAGCGTCACCTGGCCGAACTCCTGCTCAGCGCCGACCTGGAGGCCCTCGCCGACCTGCGGGCCCGGGTCCTGCAACCGCTGGCCACGCTGCCTGCGGCCAGCGCCGAACGGCTCGCCGAAACGCTGCGCTCCTGGCTGTTGCACCAGGGTCGACGCGACGACGTCGCCGCCGACCTCTTCGTCCACCCGCAGACCGTGCGGTACCGGATGGGTCAGCTCCGCCAGCTCTACGGCGAGCGGCTCACCGATCCGCGCAGCCTGCTCGACCTCACCGTGGCGCTGGCGCTGCCGGCACCCACCCCGCCCGCCGCAACCACCTGAGCGTCGCGTCGCGGTGCGCGGTGCGGCGCGGTGCGCGGCGCGGTGCGGCGCGGTGCGCGGCGCGGTGCGGCGCGGTGCGCGGTGCGGCGCGGTGCGCGGCGCGGTGCGGCGCG
>NZ_JBEOWP010000002.1:641097-645506 GCF_040296095.1 Micromonospora sp. NPDC002389 | reverse complement strand
GGAACTACATCAGCCTCACCCGAGCATCATGATCAGCAACTCATGACACATCTATCGGGACTTCCCCTTGACACATGTACCGGGACAGGACAGTTCGACGCTGACGGTAACTGTCCAAGATTGACAGTCGCTCCACGCGGTGAGCGCCGCGATGCCGCATCCTGCTGACGGCGAGGGCGCGCCGGGCCCGATCGGCCGTGACGGCGAGAACGGCCGCCGGAGGGACACCGGCGGCCGTTCTCGGGTGGTTGGTCATCGGGTCTCGCCCCGACCAGCCGGAGGAGATGGCACAAGCTTGCCTGCGGATGGGGCCCACCGATCTCAGGCGAACGGTCCGACCTGGGCGGACGGGCGGGTCCCGTGTCCGGACGTGGGGGTGGAATCAGGGTCCGCGCACGGCGTGTCGGTGTAACGCGATTCGGCCCGCCGACGCTGCCCCACCTGCCCGGTCCGCCTGCACCCCGGCCCCTGCCGCCGGCACCCGGACCCGACGCTCGCGCCGTTCCGGATCGGCCCGTTCCTGAACGCGCGCTCCTGTCGCGCCGCACTCGGCCTTCCCAAACCGGTGAGCGCCAGATTACATTGCTACTCATCCATGGGAGCGCTCCCGGGCCTGCTGGAGCCACTCTGCCACCACCGCCGGCAGCCGTCCACCCCGACGCGTCCGCGTCGACGCTGCCTGCCCCGTACGACAGGAGCAGCCGCATGCACCACATCAGACGGCCGGGCCGCGCTCGCGGCGACGATCCCGGCCGACGCGGCCACTGGTCGCGTCGTCTCCGCAGCGCCGGTACGGTCCTCGCCGCCGGACTGACGCTGGCGATCGGCGTACCGGCGGCCGGCGTCGCCGCCCCGACCAACACCGCCCCGACCAACACCGCCCCGAACAGCACCGCAACCAGCAACGCCGCAACCAGCAACGCCACGTCGAGCGGTGCAGCCGCCGCGCCGGCGTTCAACTACGCGGAGGCGTTGCAGAAGTCGCTGCTGTTCTACGAGGCGCAGCAGTCCGGGAAGCTGCCGGACTGGAACCGGGTCTCCTGGCGTGACGACTCGGCGTTGCGGGACGGCGCGGACGTGGGGCTCGACCTCACCGGTGGCTGGTACGACGCCGGTGACCACGTGAAGTTCGGCTTCCCGATGGCGTTCAGCGCGACGATGCTGGCGTGGGGCGCGGTTGAGTACCGGGCCGGGTACGTGGCGTCGGGCCAGCTCACCCACCTGTTGAACAATCTGCGGTTCGTCAACGACTACTTCGTCAAGGCGCACCCCTCGCCGAACGTGCTGTACGGGCAGGTCGGCAAGGGCGACGACGACCACAAATGGTGGGGTCCGGCCGAGGTGATGCCGATGGCGCGGCCCGCGTACAAGATCGATGCGAGCTGTGGCGGCGCGGACCTGGCGGGTGAGACGGCGGCGGCGATGGCCGCGTCGTCCATGGTGTTCCGGCCCACCGACGCCGCGTACGCCGACAAGCTGCTCACCCACGCGCGGCAGCTCTACACGTTCGCCGACACGGTGCGCAAGAGCTACCACGAGTGCATCACCGACGCGACCAGCTTCTACCGGTCGTGGAGCGGCTACCAGGACGAGCTGGTGTGGGGCGCGATCTGGCTGTACCGGGCCACCGGTGACGCCACCTACCTGGCCAAGGCGGAGAGCGAGTACGACAAGCTCGGCACCGAGCCGCAGACCACCACCCGCTCCTACAAGTGGACGGTGGCCTGGGACAACAAGCAGTTCGGCGCGTACGTGCTGCTGGCCAACCTGACCGGGAAGCAGCGCTACGTCGACGACGCCAACCGGTGGTTGGACTTCTGGACCGTCGGCGTGAACGGGGAACGGGTGCGCTACTCCCCCGGTGGGATGGCGGTGCTCGACTCCTGGGGCGCGCTGCGGTACGCGGCCAACACCGCGTTCGCCGCGCTGGTCTACAGCGACAAGACCACCGACGCGACCCGCAAGGCCCGCTACCACGACTTCGCCGTCCGGCAGATCAACTACGCGCTCGGCGACAACCCGCGCAACTCCAGCTACGTGATCGGCTTCGGCACCAACCCGCCGAAGAACCCGCACCACCGCACCGCGCACGGCTCCTGGTGGGACAGCATGACCGTACCCACCGAGACCCGGCACACCCTCTTCGGCGCGCTGGTCGGCGGGCCGTCGTCGCCGAACGACGCGTACACCGACAACCGGTCGGACTACGTGATGAACGAGGTCGCCACCGACTACAACGCCGGTTTCACCTCCGCGCTGGCCCGGCTCTCCCAGGAGTACGGGGGTACGCCGCTGGCCGGTTTCCCGGGTGTCGAGCGGCCCGACATCGACGAGCTGACCGTGGAGACCACGGTGATGCAGAACGAGACCCGGGCCACCGGCCTCAAGGTGATGATCTACAACAAGTCGGCGTTCCCGGCGCGGGCGTTGACCGACGCGAAGTTCCGCTACTACTTCCGCCCCGATGGCACCGGCGCGGTGCAGGTCACTCCCGGCTACACCCAGGGCTGCCCGGCACCGAGCACCGCCAAGCAGGCCAGCGGTGACCTCTGGTACGTGGAGGTCGACTGCACCGGACAGACCATCGCGCCGGCCGGTCAGTCGCAGCACCGGATGGAGGTGCAGTTCAAGGTCGGGGTGCCGGAGGGCGGCACCTGGAACACCGGCAACGACCCGTCGTTCCAGGCCACCGCCGGGCCGAACCGCAACGTGCCGTTGTACGCGGGCGGGGTCCGCGTGTGGGGCGTCGAGCCCACCGGCGACACCGACCCGCCGCCGGACCCGGACGACACCGTCGCGCCGACCGCTCCCGGCGCGGTGACCGTCTCCGGGATCACCGCGACCGGAGCCACCCTGACCTGGGGTGCCGCCACCGACAACGTGGGCGTCACCGGGTACCGGATCTACCGTGACGACGTGCTGGTCACCACCGTCACCGGCACCACGTACGCGGCGACCGGGCTGACCGCGCAGACCACGTACCGCTTCCATGTGGTGGCCGTGGACGCGGGTGGCAACGTCTCGCCGCCCACCGCGAAGGTGTCGGTGACCACCTCGGCGCCGCTGCCGACGATGCCCTGCCGGGTCACCTACGGCACCAACGACTGGGGCACCGGCTTCACCGCGAACATCACCATCGCGAACACCGGCACCTCGACCATCAACGGCTGGACCCTGGCGTTCACCTTCCCGAACAGCAGCCAGCGGGTCGGTCAGGGTTGGGGGGCGACCTTCCAGCAGACCGGCGCGTCGGTGACCGCGACCAGCCTGTCCTACAACGGCACTCTCGCGCCGGGCGCATCGACAAGCATCGGTTTCAACGGTACGCACACCGGCAGCAACCCCCGACCGATCAGCTTCACGGTCAACGGGGCGACCTGCACCGTCGCCTGATCCCGGGGCGGTGTGGCCGGGCCGACGTGCTCGGCCACACCGCCCCTCCATCACGCGCCGACACCCCGATCGGTTCACCATCAGTGCAGATTGTGTGAACATCCATAAGATCCACCCGTACGCCGCCCGCTCCCGTACCCATCGGCACCCCTGTCGACCTGGGAAAAGGAGCTGAACGATGAGCGGACGACACCGTCGGACACGCCGGACACGCCTGCTGGCCCTGGCGGCGGTCGGGGTGGTGGCCCTCGCCGGGCTGGCGATCGCCCCGATGACCTTCGCCGCCGAGGCACCCCGCAACACCTGCCCCGACCTGGAGGTCATCGGCGCACGCGGCACCACCGAACGCCCCGGCCTCGGCATCGTGCTGACGCCACTGGCCCGGCAGATCACCCGGGACCTGCCGCAGACCGTCCGCACCACCCCGCTGGACTACCCCGCCTCCGGCAACTACGTCGCCAGCGTCCGACAGGGCGTCGCCGAGGTGCAGCGGGTGATGACCGCGACCGCCGCGCAGTGCCCCGGCACCCGCTTCGTCCTGATGGGCTACTCCCAGGGCGCCGACGTGATGGGCGACGCGCTGGCCGGCACCGGCAGTCGACTGGGCGGCCGCACCGGACTCCCCGCCAACCTCGCCACCCGGGTCTCCTCCGTACTCCTCTTCGGCGACCCCTCCTTCACCGCCGGTGAACCCTTCAACGTCACCGACGGCCGACGCTCCGGCATCTTCCCCCGGGGCGCGGGGCAACTGAACGGCTTCGCCAAGCGCATCCAGTCGTACTGCAACGCCAACGACCGCTTCTGCCAGGGCGGATTCAGCTTCGCCGCACACGTCAACTACCAGGGCTTCCACCCCCAGGCCACCCGCTTCGCCGCCACCCGCGCCACCGCCGACGCCCCCCGCTGACACTGCGGCTTGTTCCACCTGCGGGCGCCGCTGCGGCCCGCCGCCGGACCCGGCACTCCGGACGCGGCACTGCTGCGGGTCCCGGCGGCGGCGCGGGACCAGGCGCAGC